>PWMQ01000063.1 GCA_003558125.1 Natronospira sp.
GATCTGCCTACCGTGGGCGATGCGGTGGTATTCCTGCGCACCATTCTGCCCCACAAGCCGCTGGATGAACTCTACACCGTTCTCGGCCGCATCAAGCAGGGCAAGACAGAACGATATCGCCACTTCTTTCGTCACCTGCAGGCAACACCCGAGGAAAAACTGGTTACCGCCGCCGGCACTGCCGGCATGGTCATGCTGGTATTCACCCTCCCTTCCTATCCCCTGGTCTTCAAGGTCATTCGTGATCACTTCGGCCCCGCCAAACCCTTTGGACGGGCTCGAGTGATTGAGCGATACCGCATGGTCTTTCGTCATGAACGGGGCGGCCGCCTGGTGGATGCCCAGAGTTATCGACACTTGCGCTTTCCTCGCGAGCGCTTCGACCCGGACTTTCTGGACCAGTTGCTTTCCGCCTGCGGGCAATCAGTCACTGAGGATAATGGGGACCTGATAATCAGCCACTGCTATGTGGAGCGCCGGGTCACGCCGCTGAACCTGTATCTGCCCGGCGCCGACCAACAGGAGCAGAAAAGGATCATCCATGATTACGGCCAGGCCCTGGTGGACCTGGCCCATGCCGACATCTTCCCCGGCGACCTGCTACTGAAAAACTTTGGTGTGACTCGCAATGGTCGGGTGATCTTTTATGACTACGATGAGATCCGGCGTATCAGTGAGTGCCGCTTTCGGCCTATCCCCAGAGCCAGGGACGAAGTGGAAGAACTGAGTGATGAAACCTGGTACACGGTCAGCGAGGGGGATGTCTTTCCGGAACAGTTCCCAAGCTTCATGGGGCTGACGGCGGAACAACTGTCATGGCTACAGGAAAGCCATCCCAGCCTGTTTGATTATCGTTGGTGGCAGACCCTGCGCGAGCAGCTCCACCAGGGATTGCCCAGGGAGTATCCGGCCTACCCCGAGCAGTCTCGCCTGTGCCGCTGAGCACACACTTTCACCAGTCATAACGCATGTTGATCCAGGCCCGGTTGCGGAAACGCAGGGGATCACCCTGGATGCGTGCCAATCCAAACTCGAGACGTGCATTACGAATTTCGGGCAGTGCCATCAAACCGGAAGGCATGCCGAAAGAGAATTCCAGACCAGTGATCTCCAGCCAGTCTCCTTCACTGGCGCTACTTTCACCAAGACGGTGCCTGCGATGAAACAGGCGCCGGGTATCCCGCCGGTCACGAAACTGCAGGGTCTGGCCCTGATATTCCCGGCCATTCGACAAGCCCAGGGGCAAGGCCGGTTCGAAAATACGCAGGGGCAAACTACGGGGTTGATGGCTTGTACTCACCAGGCCGCCTAGCTGCAGGGACTCCACTTCAGCCGAAAGGCTGCGCCGCTGCCATGCCAGCTCCAGCAAGCCTTCGGCCTGGCCTACTGCCAGAGAGGCATGCTGGCCGGAGAGGTCCCAGTCCTGCCCGTCGCTGCTACCTTCGTAATAGCTGCCGTTAACACGAAGATCCATACGCCAGTTTTCCCGCCGCGGATACCAGCGGCCACCTGCCGTAAGCCAGGCCCAGTCACGATCAAAACGGTCGCCATCCTGTTTCGCCCGGGTCATCGCCAGACCGGCTTCCGCGGACCCGGCCAGACTCTGTCCGCTCCGACCCAATCGGCTGCTGAGCAGAAAACCGGTCTGCTCCTGGGCCTGGACCAGCTCGGCCTGTTGATAGCGAATCTCGCGCAGCGCGGCCGGATCATCGGCCTGATGGAACAGGGCGCCGCGCAGGGTTGCCGGCCACCCCGCATAATGAGCGGCCAACACCGCTCCTTCCCGACTGCCCCGAGTGGAGGCGGACAGGGCGGCCAGCCAGTCGACCCGCCCCACCAGATCACCGCCCTTCACGCCCAGGTCAAAACCGGTGTCGTTACGGTCCCAGCGCAGATTGAGCATTGCGCTGGCAAACTGCGGGCCCAGGCCATAGTCACGGGACTCCACCGCTTCCACAGCCGGCGGGGCGCGCCGCTGGAGGGATTGCGGTGTCAGCGTTACCGGCGCATGCAGAGCCAGTTCAGGCAATGGCGGCGGCGCCTCGCTGTCCAGCCAGCGCAGCTTGGGCTCATGGGCATCCACTTCCAGATAGAGCAGTGCCTCACGGCCAGGTACCGGCAAAGGTGAGGTGGCGACTTTGGCGCCCAGGCGCCGCCATTGCCGCTCATCGCTGTCGATGGCAAGGCGCTCAATGCCAATCAGGCCCCGGTAACCACGAGCGTAATAAAGGTACTCACCATCTGGCGTAAAGGCGGGGCGGGAGAGATAACCGCCGGCCTCGGCCTGAAGCAGTTCCCGACTCTCTCCCCCGGGCATCATCCGCTCCATCAGCGTCCAACGGCCCTGCTGGTGGCGCAGGTAGACCAGACGGCTGCCATCCGGCGACAGCCGCGGAAAATCATGGACCTGGTCCAGCCGCGCCTCTCCCAGGGGCGATATGTCCCCGCTATCCAACGCCAACCGCACCAACTGGGAGTGGCCATTTCGCAAACGAACCGCAACGGCCCAGTCACCACTCGGCGCGGGCTCCGGCCGACGCAGATGAGCCTGCCGGGTCAATTGCTCCACCTCTCCGGTAGACAGATGCCAGCGATACAGCTCATGAATCAGGCGGCCCTGACCATCGGGTGTGGCCGCCGTGAACAGCAAACCTTCGCCATCAGGCAGCCAGCGGGGATCCCGGGGGCGGAGATTATTGGGCAGGACCAGGCGATGTTTGCTCTCACGGGGCAGGGATTCCGGCTCTACCGCGGCGACATCATCAGGGTCCCGTTCCAGTTGTTCTTCCTGCCGTCGCTGCCAATCCTCGAAGGCCGATTCATTGTCGTCCAGGGCATAGACATGCAGGGCGGGTTTGCCATTGCTCTTACTGCGCACCAGGGCCAGATAATCACCCTCCGGTGATACCGCCGGGTGCCCGAGGGAACCCGAGAAGCGCTGCCAGAGCGTATCCTCCGCCGCCGGCAGTTGTTCCTCCACTTCCAGGGCCCGGCGAGTGACCTCGGCGGTAAAGCGATGATAAAGGCGAGCGGGGGATTCACCGAAGACGCCACGAAAGTTCTCGCTGAAACTGCGGCGATTACTGGATGTCATCCGCGCCCAGAGATCACGAAAGGCCTGCTCACCCTCACGGTCTTCCAGCCATTGAAAGAAGGCAGCACCCACCAGATAGACCTGATTGCTGTCATTCCAGCCCGCCACGGGACGGCGGCTCAGGGCCCCGTAGCCGGGCAGTTCACCGGCCAGGGCCCAGGCCCGGATCCGGCTTGCGCTCCAGTCGCTATTGGGACGCCCGGTCCCGGTGAGCTGGCCCTCCAGATAAGTGGCATAACCCTCTATCACCCAGAGCGGTACTTCGGCAAGATGGGCGGTATCGAAAGGCAGCCACCAGCGGTTCATCCTCTCGCCGGCGGTGGTCCGCAGGGGCCGGGACAGATGGGCCAGATGAACATGCTCATGGATGATGAGAAGCTCGGGCCAGTCGGAATAGTGGCCCAGTAACTCATCCGACAGGGGCGGGGTCGTGAACAGGACCATGCGGCTACGGCCGGTGAGTGGAATGGCCATGCCGGCCGCGCTGTTCAGGGGATCAGCAATGAGCACATCCACCGGCCCTGCCGGCGCATGGCCCACTCGCTCATGGACCTCATCGGCAACGGCTTCCAGGCGAGCGGCAGCCCGCCTAGCCCAGGGCTCGGCCTCGGCCTCGAAATGCAGGCGAAAGCCGTCGGTTTCCAGGCTGCGCCAATCCCCCTCCGGCGTCGCCGCCAACAGCGGGCCGGAGAGGCCAAACAGGGACAGTGCAAGCGCGGCGAGCGGGCCGCTGGGGTGACTCACTGCTGCCTCAGAAGGTATAGGAGCTGGACATGAATATGGTCAGGTTCTCCGCTGTGACATCCTGAGGATCTCCGCCCGGCAAAACCCGGCCCTGACCACTGCCATGGGCATAGCCCAGCCCCAGGTCCAGGGAAGAGTTACGGGTAAAGCGGGCAATACTGGCGCTGATCCCATAAAGATTGACGTGATCATGTTCCACCACATTGGCCGGGGTATTGGCACGATTGGAGAATATGCCACCGCGCAGGGCCCAGGTATTGCTCAGGTAGTACTCGGTGCCAATGGCAAAGTTCCAGACCTCCTCCACATCCCGCCCTCCTCGGGCTGAATCCCGGAAGCTGCTGTGATAACTGACGTCTGCACTGATCATCCAGCGAGGGCTGTGAAACCAGGCAGCCCCAAGCCGCAGTTCCCAGGGATGGTCCCGGGTTTCGCTGTCGCGAAAGATACGATAGTCCACGGCGCCCTCCGGACAAAGATCCAGATCCGACTGGGAACTGCCGATACAGCTAAAACCCAGGAAATTGGAGGCAGACAAGACATGGGTATGGCGCAGGCTCGCGCCCAGGGACAGGCGCCCTTCCGGTTCCCACATGATGCCGATTACCGGTTTGACGCCCCACTCGTCATTCTGATTCTGTCGGTACCGCCATTCCAGGTCCGCATCCGGATCACCAGGCCCCGTACCTTCATCCAGCACCACGATCTGGTTAACCACTTCTTCCTGGTCACGAAAATGGAAATAGAAACTGGCGCCGATGGACCAGTCATCATTCAGTCTGATGGCGTAGCTGGGGCCCAGCTTGTAGACCCACTGGGTGTCATTAAGGTTAATGATGAAGCGATCAAGATTGGTCCCCACATCGGAAAAGACCTGGTCCTGATCTTCCTGGATGGCGTCGGTCACCACGAAGGAGAAGCCAAACACCCCGGGGCCCATTGGCTGGGTAATACCGAAAAAGTTGGGAATCAGCGTGCCGGATTCCCGCACCCAGTCCCGACCCTCGCCAAAGACATCCTTGTACGTGGTGTGCGTGCTGTGCCAGGCATTGACGCTGCCGGAGAGATTCAACTGATCGGCGTGGATAATGCCGGCGGGATTGTAATATAGCCCGGAGGGATCGTCGGACACGGCCGTGTAGGCACCCCCCATGGCGGCCGCTCGGGTACCAACCAACACATCGCGGTAGTGAAACTCATCTGCCATTGCCCCACCGGCCAGCACCATGCCCAGAAACCCGGCGATGGCCCCGGTGGCGAAAGACCCCCGCTCAGGGGCGATGTTGCTCAAACCGTGCTTGGAATCGATTCTGCTCAGGCCCACGTAGCCCCTCCTCTTGCAGTAAAACCCGAATCCGTTCAAGCCGTTCACCGGCGGCGGGATGGGTATCGCTCAACTCATCCGCGGCCCGCGCCCCCTCCAACTCACTCAAACGAGACAGAAAGCGACTGAAACCTTCCGCATCATAGCCCGTCCGGGCAGCCGTGCGCACACCAAAGCGGTCGGCCTCGAACTCGTCCTCGCGCTGAAGCCCATCCTCGAACAGCAATTCCACCACTCGGTCCACGGCCTGGGAGAAGAACACCTGGGTCGCCTCGGTGGCGCCACCAAAGAAACGGGTGAGGCCGGCCATGGGGGAGGCTTCCGGCGCCCGAATATTCAAGGCCTCCACGATATGCCGCCGGTCCACATGGGCGACTTCGTGGGCCAGCACCCCGGCCAGTTCGGCCTCGTCTTCCATTAGGGCCAGTGCCGCCGAGGTCACAAAAATGTAACCGCCCGGTGCGGCATAGGCATTTACCTGCTCACTGTCGATAACACCGAAGTAGAAATCGAGATCGGGCCGATCGCCGTGGAGGGCGACTGCCCGCCCCACCAGATTGACATAGCGCTGCAGGGCGGGATCATCCACCAGCTTGTGCCTGGCCAGAATTCGGGCGGCCACTTCACGACCCACGCGGATCTCCGCCCGCTCATTGGCTTCCGCCGCTTCCACCGGCTGAATCTGGTGCAGCCGCGCCCGGGGCGGATGTTCGGCCAGCACCGGGGCCAGAGGCATGAGGATCAAACTCAGCGCGAGCAACGGGGACAGACACCGCCAGGTCCTGCGACCCGGTTCGGCTCCGGAATCCTCCGCTTTGATCGCTGAATGCTTCACTCCTCAACATCCTCCTCGGCGGCCATCAAAAACTGGATGGCATCGTCCGCGCTGACACCCATCTCTTCCAGGGCACGCAACTGCTCAATGTCCAGGTCGGGGTCATCCAGCAGACGCTCTTCCTCCTCCACCCCGCGGATGGCCCCCGCCGTGGTCACGGCAGACGCCCGTCGCCGCGGACTGGCCTCCAGCTCGGCTGCCTCATCCGCCCGGCTCTGCCGACGGCTGGGCGGGGTATCCCGCAGGACCAGATTGGGCATCCAGCCCTCAAGGTCTTCCTGCTGGACACGATACCAGCGTTCGGTGCTTTCCAGCACTTGTACTTGATCACCTTGCGCCAGCCGGCTGAGCGGATCGCCACCCAGGCCAGGCTCCTCGAACACCGCGGCATTATGCGTTTGCACATACATCAGCTTAGCGGCTTGCTCCGCAGATCCCTCGTCATCGGCCAGGGCCAGGCCGGCCCACAGTAGCAGCAGGCCCAGTCCCCATCGTTTCATATTCATTTGCAATGCCTCCCTCACGACTTCGCGATTATTTGCTGTCCAGGCGATAAACCCCATCCCAGTCGGCAGCCACACCCTCATCCTGATAACGCCGACAGCGGGCGACGAACAGCGAGCGCAACGGGTCTCCCTCCGGCAGACGTTCCCAGGCGGCGATCGCCGCCGACCAGTCCCGTTCCCGGTAGGTCTCCCAGGCCAATTGGCTGCAATGGCGCACTTCCAGGGCCTGCTCCCGCTGGGCATTGTCGGCATCGGGGCCGACCAGCAGGCGCCAGATACCAATCGCCTGCTGGCGTCCTTTCACCCGCACCCGGTCCACCAGGGCGCAGACAAAGCCCTCTCCCAGGTCGCCGGCGGTGTCCTCCGAGATCAGTACCGGGCAGCCGTAATGACTGGTAAGCCCTTCCAGTCGCGAGGCCAGGTTCACATTGTCCCCAATGACAGTGTAGTCGAGCTTGCGCTCGGAACCGATATTGCCAAGGATGACCGAACCGGTGTGCAGGCCCACGCCGGTGCGCAGCGCGGGCAGCCCTTCCGAAAGCAACGCCTGATTCAGTATCTCTAGCCGCTCTTGCATGGCCAGGGCCGCCGACACCGCCCGCTCGGCATGATCCGGGACGCGAATGGGTGCTCCCCAGAAGGCCATGATGGCGTCGCCAATGAACTTGTCCAGGGTTCCCTCGTGGAAAAAAATGGCCTCGCTCAACTCCGACAGATAGCGGTTAAGCATTTCCACCACCTGCTCCGGCGAAAAGCCTTCCGAAATGGTGGTAAAACCGCGAATGTCGGAGAACAGAATGGTCATCCGCTCTTCGGTGCCCACTTCGGCCCGGACATGCTCGTCATAGCGGTCCACTACCTCGGCCAGCACCGCGGGTGATACATACTGGGACAACATGCGGCGGACCCGGCGCCGGTCCCGCCCTTCGGTGGCCGACACATAGGCCATGCAAGCCAGGCCGGTGAGCAACAAGGCGCTGCTGGGCGCCACCAGGTCCACCAAATGGTGGTATTGGAAGGCGATCATCACCAGCGCCAGGTGAGCAGCCAGCAGCAACAGGGGTGGCGTCAATTGTCGCCACACCCGACCCTGGGCAAAACTGGCCGCGGTCACCCCGGCAAAGAGGACCACCAATAGCGGAGTCAGCCATGCCGGCGAGGGACGCAGATAGTCCCCCATGAGCAGATTGCTGGCCGCCGCCATGTGAATCTCCACCCCCGGCGTGCGGCTGGATAGCGGTGTGTGCTTGATATCGTGCAGGCCCACGGCTGAACCGCCGATAAAGACGATCCGGTCTTCGAATGCATCCGGTGGCACCAGCATGGCTTCGGGCTCGCCACGCCTCAGGCTGCCCAGACTGCGAAATATCCCACCGAAGGACCAGGCGGGAATGTCACCGTAGAAATTTACCCGCATCCGGCCACTGTCATCCAGGGGGACATGGCGATCCGGCAGCAGCAGGTCGCGGCCCTGGAAACGGGCTTCGCCGAGACCGACTTGCTGCTTCAAGGCGGTGGTGGAAAGCGCCGGGAAAATCTCGTCCTGATAGGTAAACAGCGGTCTCACCCGCCGGAAAACCCCATCGGCATCGGCATCCAGACCCACGGCGCCGAGACCGGCGGAAAAGGCGCCCAGGGGTTCGAAGGGCAGCATGTAGCTGTTTCGGCCCTCGTCTTCCAGACCGGTAACACCGTTGAGGGCATGCTGCTGGCGAATCTCATCCGGCAGCGGCTGATCCAGGGCATCCTCGTCCACTTCATCCGGGCGCTCATGGATCAATTGCAGGGAATGATGGACATTGCCGGCCGCGGCGGTGGCCATCAGCAGGGCCTCGTCCTCCTCGCTGAGCTGATCACGATCCTGGCCATGCAGCCACTGGTTCTCGGTAAACAGAACATCAAAGACCACGGCCCGGGGATTGCCCTCGGCGAGAAACTCCAGCAGGTCGGCATAGACCGAGCGTGGCCAGGGGAATCGACCCAACACCGGATTGAGCAGGCTCAGGGAAGCCTCGTCGATGAGAATCAGGGCGAGATCAGGATGAATCTCCGCCTCATGGCGAAACTGGGCGCTGCGAAAGTCCTCGGTCATCCACTCCAGGCGCTGGAAACCGTCCCGGCCATCCACCACCAGGATCACCAGGGCTGCCCCGACAGCAATGACGGACAACCAGACCGCCTTTTTCCAGACACGAGAACGCTTCATGACAAACAGTCTAGTATTGGAGCAAGGGGCAAGGGCACCCCCTTGGCGGGGCATTGACAGGGTCCCCCCGTATGGGGGAGCTTGGACCCTGGCGAATGCCAAGGGATGAGGCGCAAAACAGGGGGACAGGACATGACTGAACGTATCCCAGGCCAACGATTTGAGGCCGGCACGGTCATCTTCGAACGAGGCGAGCAGGGCGACAAGGCCTATCTCATCCGGGACGGACGGGTGGAAATTTCCACTGACCAGGGCGGCAAGAAAGTGGTCATTGCCAATCTGGGCCCCGGCGAGGTGTTTGGCGAACTGGCCTTGATAAGCCACCAGGCAAGGACCGCCACCGCCACCGCGGCCACCGATACCGAGACCCTGGTGATCTCCACCGAACGGCTGCAGGCCGCCATCGATGCCGCCGACCCACTGCTGCAGACCCTGCTGCGCGGCAATCTGGGCCGATTCATCTGGACCCAGCGCTTCATGCTCCAGCACGCGGCCCCGAAAACCGCCGAGACCTCACTGGAGCATCAGGCAGAACACGACATGGCGGTGGAGGCGGACATCCAGCGAGCCATGAAGAGCCGCGAATTCGAACTCTTCTACCAACCCATTATTGATCTAAGAGACGGCCGAATCGGAGGCTTCGAGGCACTGATGCGCTGGCGTCACCCGGACCGGGGAACAGTCTCACCGGGGGAGTTCATCGGCGTGGCCGAAGCCACCGGGCAGATCGTCGCCATGGGGGCCTGGGCACTGGAAGAGGCCCTGGATGCCCTCAAGCGGTTCCAGGCCATTGTCGATGGCCCTGGCCGTCCGCCACTGTTCATGAGCGTGAATGTTTCCGGTCGCCAGCTCCTGGAGTTGGAGGAAATCGACCGTCTGGGGGCCGTACTGGCCCGTTCCGGCGTGGACCCGGAGCAGATCAAGCTGGAAATCACCGAGAGTCTGCTGGTGGATGACCCCATGCATGCCGCCGTGGCCCTGCAACAACTGCGCGAGAAAGGGGTGCGACTGGCCATTGACGACTTTGGCACCGGCTACTCCAGCCTCAGCTATCTTCACCTCTTCCCGCTGGACACTCTCAAGATCGACCGCTCCTTCGTCTCCGACATGGTCCACGATCCCCGCCGGGAACGAATCGTCCGCGCCATCTCCGGCCTGGCCCGGGACCTGGACCTCAACATCATTGCCGAAGGGGTGGAAAACGACGAGGAAATGCAGAGCCTGGATCGCTTCGAGTGCGACTACGTCCAGGGCTTCCTTCTCGCCAAACCCCAGACCGCCGGCGACATCGAAGCCCTGCTCAAACAGGACCCCCACTACGACACCCACCTAGGCAGTTAGCCAACACCGGGCAATCCCATGGAACCCCAGGAACCTCTGATTGCCCCATTCCCGCGCTCAGTTGGCCCTGAGAGCGTCTGATTCAAGGCGCATTGCGCAGCACAGTAGCAGCGCTACGGGCAAGCAATGCCACGCAGAAGCAGGCGTTCTCAGGGCCAACTGTGGGCGGGAATGGGGCAATCAGAGGTTCCCATCACCACCGAACCTGTTTCTGTTGGAGCAGGCGGCGGGCCTCGCGGAAGGAAGCGGGGCGGGACATGAGATAGCCCTGCCCGGCATCACAGCCGATTTCCCGCAGGGCGGCAAGCTGGTTATTGCGCTCAATACCCTCGGCGATGGTCTCCATGCCCAGCTCCTCGGCCAGTCCGACAATGGCACGAACGATGCGATAGCTCTTGGGATCACGGCCCATGGTGGAGACAAAACGCTGGTCGATCTTGAGGGTGTCCATGGGGAACTGATGGAGATAGCTGAGGCTGGAATAGCCGGTGCCGAAATCATCCAGGGCAATGCGCATGCCGTACTCCCGCAGCAGCTGGATGGCCGCCTGGGCATGGACCGGGTCGTCCACCAGCAGACTCTCAGTGATCTCCAGCTTGACCTGCTTGGGATCCACCCCTGAGGCCATCACCGCATCACCGATGGCGTCGATCTCCTGCAACTCGAACAACTGCCGAGCAGAGATGTTGATGCTCATGAACAGCGGCGTCCGGGAGCGAGGCGCGGGTTCAGGCGCAGCCTCGGCCAGGGCCGTCAACGGCGGTCTCGGCCCGGATCCCCGGCCCACCAGCATCTGAAAGGCCTTTAGGGCATTGAGGGCTTCACCCAATACCCAGCGGCCAATGGCCACGATCTGCCCGGTGCGCTCGGCGAGGGGAATGAACTCGGTCGGATAGACCAGCCCCCGGCGAGGATGGCGCCAGCGCAACAAGGCCTCGAAACCGATGGTCTGGCCGCCCCGCATGGAAATGATCGGCTGGTAGTGCAACTCGAACTGCTGTTCCTCGATGGCCTGCTGAATTTCCTTCTCCGTGGCCAGGTCACGGCGGGCCTTCTGTTCCAGCGGCTGGCGGGCATCAACGGTATCGGCGTGCTGCAGCATGAACTGCTGGGTCCACTGAAAGCGGCCCAGATTGACCTGAAGGAGCTTGCGCAGGAGAGGGTTGGCGGTCTTGATGGCCGCATCCAGCTGCTCGGCATTGATGCTGACCACCTCGGTGTCTTCCACCGCCACGGCCGTCGCGGAACGGGTCTGCTGATTGATCAGTGCCAGCTCGCCGAACAATTCGCCGCTGCCAAGCCGGGCGAGGACCACCTTGCGCCCGGCCTTGTCGGTGGAAATCTCCACTGCCCCCCGATCGATGAAATAGGCCCGGTCTCCCCGGTCCCCCTGGGCAAAGATCTCCTGCCCGGCGGCAAAATGCTGTCTGGGCAGTTTCTGCGCCATGCCTTTTCTCCCCTGAATGATCATTGACACCCTTCGGTGCCATTCCCCTTGAGCTTAGCAGGCCGGCGGCCGCTGGCGGGAACGCTGACCGACCCTAGCCCCCCAGGTCCACCCGAATGGCCTTGCGGGCCCGGTCGGCACGCGCAACGGCCTCTTCCACGTTTTCCCCCAGGGCCAGGGTCACACCCATGCGGCGCGCCCCCCGGACTTCCGGTTTGCCGAACAGGCGGAGATCGGTGTCCGGCTCCGCCAGGGCCCGGTCCAGGCCCGAAAAGCTGACCCGATTGGACTCGCCGCGCACCACCAGGGCGGCCGACGCGGATGGCCCGCGCTGACGAATCGCCGGAATGGGCAGACCGAGGATGGCTCGGGCATGAAGCTCGAATTCGGACAGATCCTGGGAGATCAGGGTCACCAACCCGGTGTCATGGGGGCGTGGAGAGACTTCACTGAACCAGACCTGATCACCCTTGACGAACAGTTCAACACCAAATACGCCGTAGCCACCCATAGCGGCGGTCACCGCTTCGGCAATCTCTTGTGACCGGGCCAGGGCGGCCTCGGACATGGCCTGGGGCTGCCAGGACTCGCGATAATCCCCATCCTCCTGGCGATGACCAATGGGCGCACAAAAGCGGGTGCCATCCCGGTGACGAACGGTCAGCAGAGTGATTTCATAATCGAAATCCACAAAGCCTTCCACGATCACTCTTCCGGCACCGGCTCGGCCACCCGACTGGGCATACTCCCAGGCAGACTGAATATCCGATTCTCGCCGCACCAGACTCTGTCCCTTGCCGGACGACGACATGATCGGCTTGACCACACAGGGCAGGCCCACGGCCATGACGGCCTCGCGATAACTGTCTTCACTGTCGGCAAAACGATAGGGGGAGGTAGGAAGCCCCAGCTCCTCGGCCGCCAGCCGACGGATGCCTTCACGGTTCATGGTCAATTGGGTGGCCCGCGCGGTTGGCACCACATTGAAACCCTGGCTCTCCAGCTCCACCAGGGCCTCGGTGGCAATTGCTTCGACCTCCGGCACCACCAGATGGGGCAGTTCCTTCTGCACCAGACCACTCAAGGCATCTGCATCCAGCATATCGATGACATGATGGCGATGCGCCACCTGCATGGCCGGTGCGTCCGCATAGCGATCCACGGCAATCACCTCACAACCCAGTCGCTGCAAGGCAATCACCACTTCCTTGCCCAGCTCACCGCTGCCGAGCAGCATGACCCGCCGTGCCCCGGCCGAGCCTGGAGTACCAATCTCCGTCATGTCCACCTCGATGGATATCCACAGGGAAAGTTCTGGCACAGTATAACCATGCCGGCGCCGACCCGTGGAAATCCGCCGCCGGTAAGGCTATCCTGCGCGGGAACGAGCCGTCTTAATTCATCACGAGGACCAAGACCATGAACAAGCACATCATCGCCGGCCTGGTATTGGCCGGCAGCGTTGCCGCCGCCCCGGCCGCCAAGGCCCTGCCCCTGATCGACATCGGCGTGGGTGCCGGTGTGCTCACCATGGAGGACGACTCCGATGGCGCCGCAGCGGTCAGCGCTCTGGTGGGAGTGAACATCCCCGCCACCCCCTTTGGCGTGGAAGGCACCTTCACCCAGACCATCAGCGATGGCAGCTTCGACTTCAATGGCGGCAGCCTCGACTACAGCGGTAACCAGCTGGGCGCCTTCGTCACCGCCAACACCCCGACGCCGGGCATCAAGGTCAAGGGCAAGCTGGGCATGGTCCGTTCCGACTTCGACTTCGACGGCATGGGCAGTGCCTCCAGCACCGACTTCGCCTTTGGCGCGGCAGTCATCTTCACCAGTTGGCAACTGGAGTGGACCCGCACCAAGGTCGATGATGGCGGTGTTGATCAGGACATCGACTACATCAGCATCAGTTACGTCTGGTAAGCCGGGCGGCAACCCCTTCCACTACCCCGACCCGCCGACTCTGTCGGCGGGTTTTTTATGCCCCCTCAACCTGACTCCGCCAGGGCTCGGCCAACGATTTCGGCCACATCGCGACTGAGATCAGCCTGCTTGATGCGGCTGAGCTCTCCATGCATGGCCTCGCGGCGCACCGCTTCCATGCGACGCCAGGGATTGAAGACGCTGACCAGGCGGGCGGCAATGGCCGGGTTGATACGATCCAGCTTCAGAACCACATCCGCGATCAGTCGATAGCCGCTGCCATCGGCGGCGTGAAAGGCACGCCGATTGCCATTGGCGAAAGCGCCGTAAAGGGCCCGAACCTTGTTGGGATTGGTCAGCTTGAAGGCCGGATGTTCTGCCAATTCACGGACACGCGCCACGGGATCGCCGTCACTGCGCTGGGCCTGGAGGGAGAACCACTTGTCCACCACCAGGGGCTGGGCCTGCCACTGCTGGTAGAAATCCGCCAGTACCGTTTCCGCCGCCGGATGCCCTTCCAGCACCATGGCCCGAAGGGCCGCCATCTGGTCGGTCATGTTATCCGCGCGACGATATTGATTCAGTGCCAGTTCCTGCATGGCCGTGTCATCCAGCACTGCCAGATAGGAAAGGGCCAGATTGCGCAGTCGGCGACGAAGGATATCCGCGGGCCGGACCTGGTAGGGCCCGCTGTCCGCCAGTGACTCGTAAAGGCTATGCCATTGACTGGAGAAGGCCTCGGCCAACTGCCGACGCAGGGCCTGGCGGGCATCGGCAATGGCCACCGGATTGACCACCGCTACCTGCTCGGCCAGCCAAGTTTCCGCCGGCAGGGTCAGGGCCTCGACCCTCAGGCCCGGGTCCGCGTCATCGTCTGCCAGCAGGGCGGCCACGGCGGCCTGAATACTCTCCGGGAACCGGGCTGGTTCACCATCGGCGATGGATTGCTGGGCCTCGATCAAGGCCCCGGAATACAGTCGCTGGGACGCCTCCCAACGGTTGAAGGCATCCTGGTCATGGGCCATGAGCAACGACAGCGCCTCATCGCTCTGCTGGTGCTCGAGTTTGACCGGCGCGGAAAAGCCACGAAGCAGTGAAAGGACCGGGGCTTCGGCAATGGATTCAAAGACGAAGGTCTTCTCGGCCTGATCCAGGATCAGCACCGTCTCCTCTCCCCGTGCCTGCGCCTCACCCTCAAGCTTGAGTGGCAGCGCCCGGCCCTGGCTATCGAGCAGCCCGAGGGCCACCGGAATCAGGGTTGCCTGCTTGCCCTTTTGCCCCGGGGTATCGGGAATGGACTGGCGCAAGGTCAGATGCAAACGCGCGCTTTCCGGCTCATGCCGGCTCTCCACGCTGACCACCGGGGTACCGGCCTGGTCATACCAGCGCTGCATCAATGACAGATCCTGTCCATTGGCATCGGCCATGGCGGCGAGGAAGTCCTCGGTGGTTACCGCCTGCCCGTCATGGCGCTGGAAGTAGAGACGCATGCCCTTCTGGAACCCTTCCTCGCCCAGCAGACTGTGATACAGGCGCACCACCTCCGCGCCCTTGATGTAGACCGTGGCGGTGTAGAAATTGTTGATTTCCTGATACTCCGGCGGTCTCACCGGATGGGCCATGGGACCGGCATCCTCCGGAAACTGTCCCGCCCGCAGGGTCTTCACGTCCTCGATTCGCTTCACCGCCCGCGAATTGCGGTCAGCGGAAAACTCCTGATCCCGAAACACGGTCAACCCTTCCTTGAGACTGAGCTGGAACCAGTCACGGCAGGTCACCCGATTACCGGTCCAGTTATGGAAGTACTCGTGACCGATCACCGATTCGATACCCAGATAATCCTGATCGGTGGCGGTATCGGGCCGGGCCAGCACGAAGCAGGAATTGAAGATGTTCAGGCCCTTGTTTTCCATCGCCCCCATATTGAAGTCATCGGTGGCGACGATGTTGTAGACATCCAGGTCATAGCTCAGGCCGAAGCGTTCCTCGTCCCAGCGCATGGCATTGACCAGCGACTCCATGGCGAAATCGCACTGGTCCATATTGCGATGCTCGGCATAGACCCTGAGCGTCACCTTGCGGCCTTCAGCGGTGGTGAAATCACGCTCTATATGCCCAAGGTCACCCGCCGCCAGGGCGAAGAGATAACTGGGCTTGGGATGGGGGTCATGCCATTCCGCAAAATGACGACCGCCTTCCAGTTCGCCGCTGTCCACGGGATTGCCGTTGGAGAGCAGCACCGGATAACGCTCCCGGTCCGCTTCCAGGCGGACCCGGAACTCGGCCATCACATCGGGACGGTCGGGGTAATAGCTGATCCGCCGAAAACCCTCGGCCTCACATTGGGTGAGCAGAAAATCGGCGGATTGGTACAGCCCTTCAAGGGCGGTATTCTTCGCGGGCTCAATACGATTGACCACGGTCACTTCCGCCTGGTCCCCGTTGATGTTCAGCGTCAGCCCTTCATCATCCAGTTCATAATCCGATGCACTGAGCTTGCACCCATCCAGATGAATGCTTTCCAGCTTCAGCTGCTCCCCGTCCAGCCGCAGCGGACCCTCTGCCACACGCCGCAGTTGCATATGGTTGTGCACCCGAGTGTCATCGGCGTCCAGCTCAAATCGCAGGGACACTGACTCTACCTGCCAGGCCGGGGGCTGGTACTCGGAAAGCCGAATGGTTCTTGCCTGTTGCTCACGCATGGGAATTCACCGAAAAAGGTTTGAGCCGGCACAGCAGGGCCGGCAACAGGAACAGGTTGCTCACCAGGGCAAAGGCCATGGCCACACCGGTCAGCAAGCCGAAATAGATCGTAGGCATGAAGTTTGACAGGGCCAGAATGGAGAAGCCCGCGATAATGATTACCGTGGTATATACCATGGCCCGACCCACCTGCACATGACTTTCCAGCATCGCCCCGTAATACTCGGCACCACCCCGGATTTCATCGCGGAAACGATGGGTGTAATGGATGGTGTCGTGGATGCCGATGCCAATGGTAATGGCGGCAATGGTCATGGTCATGATATCCAGGGGCAGGCCCACCCAGCCCATTAGGCCCATGACACCGAGCGAGGCCACCAGCGTCGGCAGGGGCCCGATCACCGCCATTCTCAGAGACCGGAACAGCAGGCCGAACATCAGCATCATGGCGGAAAAGACCACCAACAGGGTAATGAACTGGGAGCGCTGCAGGCTCTGCATGACATTGTTATAAAGCACCAGCATACCGCTGAGATTGACCTGCTCCGGCCCCAGCTCGAACTTCTCCTGGAGTTCTCCCTCAATCTGCTTCAACAGGCGATCCCGCTCCAGGTTGGGATCGGAATCAATCACTCGGATGTCATAGCGGATCTGATGACCATCCTCACTCATGAAGGGGTGCAATAGAATCTCGGCCAGGTCCTCGGGCAGACGCTCGAACAAAATGCCCAATTCAAAGGCATTGAGCTGACGCCCCTGATTCAGGTGCCGGACCACCTTGAGGGTCGTGGCCACCGACAGGACCTTACCGGTTTCCGGTCGCTCTTCCAGATAGTCATGGATGGCTTCCACGACTTCCAGCTGGTATTCATTGAACCAGTAACCACCGATGGGACCGGGCTCGTCGTCCGCGTCCATATCATCCCAGTCACCTCCCCATTCATCATCGCCCCAATCGTCATCGCCCCACTCATCGTTCACCGCCTCGCCGGTTTCGGGGCGTTCAACATCCGCCTCGCCGGGGGCTTCGCCATTGTCTTCCAGGAAACGGGCACTGGGGTCCAGGACCACGTCCAGGGGGGTGGTCCCGCCCAGTTCCTGATCGATCAGCGCCATGCCCTGATAGATCTCGGTATCGGTCTTGAAGTAATCAATGAAACGGTTCTCAACCGTGATCCGGCTGATGCCGATCACCGAAACCACCACCAGCAGCAGAAAGACCGCAATCACCGGCCATTCCCGGCCTTGCACCAGGCCGGCGATACCGCGATTCATTCGTGCGGTCACGTCCCGGCGCAGGACCGGCACCTTGCCCGGTGCCAGCTTCGCCAAAGCCGCGGGAAAGAGGGTGAAGGTCAGCAGGAAGGCAAAGGCCACCGCACAGGCCATCATCAGACCGAAATCGATCACCGGCCGGATCTCTGCAAAGCTCATGGCACCAAAAGCGATCACGGTGGTCAGGGCGGTATAAAGTGACGGCATGAACTTGCTGCGGATGGTTTCCGCCATCAGCCAGCGGCCGTCCGCCTCCGGTCTGCCCATATGCAGTTCCCGATGGCGCACGATCAGATGCACCATCAGGGACAGGGTAAGAATCAGAATCAGGGAAATGAAATTGGAGGAGACCACAGTCACCGGCCAGCTCATGAAACCGAGAAAGCCGACCATGATCAGAACCACGCCACCGCAGACCACACTGGGCACCAGGACCCAGCGTAGACGCTGGAAGGTAAAGGCCAGCAACAGCAGAATGAACAGGGCCACACCCAGGCCAAAGGTGGCAATGTCGTTGCGGACAAAATCAATCATGTCCACCGCGATCATCGGCACCCCACCCAGATGAATCCGGGCCCCGTCCCGGTGGCGGTCGAGAATCTCGCGCACCTGGGCGATGGTCTTTTCAAGCTCGGCCTGGGCCGCAGTGCTCATCGGCCCGAGTCGTTCATTGAGAGACTCAAGCTCCCCGCGCTCATCGCCATCAAGCCCGTCACGGGCACGCTGGATACGCAGCTCGTCCCGGCGCTGCAGGAGGCTCCGCAATTCCTCGTCCTGAGTCATGGTCAACAACAGCGCCGTGGTATCGGCGTCCTGATTCATGATCAGATCACGATAGATCGGGCTGGAGCGAAACTCCTCCCGCGCCAGATCCCGGTCCACACCGCCGTCTTCCAGGGTTCGCGGCCCGGCTTCGAGCTCGGCCAGGCTGACCCGCGGGCTGTCCAGCAGAGGGACATCCAGCAGACTCATCACCGAGTCCACGGCTTCCAGTTCAGCCAGTTCATCCCGCAGGGCGGCAATGCGACCCAGCGATTCATCACTGAACAACTCCGCGTCCGGGGTGAAGGTAACGATGAGAAAATCATCGGAACCGTAGCGGGCCCGGATCTCCCGGTAGTAGTACATGGACTCGTCGCCCTCGATCATCAGCGACTCGGCCGAGGCGTCCAGATGGAAGCGGTGGACCTGAGTGCCGGCAGCGGCAAACACGGCCAGCACGATCAGGATGACCAGCCAGGGGCTATCCAGAACCAGTCTGAAATAATGGCGGCTTAGAGCCTCAAACATGCGGGGTCACTCCCATGAGTCCGACTGTTTCATCGCCCCGAGGGCGGTCAGCAAACGCTCGATCTTATCTTCCCGGCAGGTCTCGCCCATCAGACCGATCCGCCAGACCTTGCCGGCCAGGGGCCCCAGCCCGGCACCGATTTCGATGCCATGATCCTCAAGGAGCTTTCCGCGCACGGCGCCATCATCAACGCCTTCGGGAATGCGCACGGCATTAAGCTGCGGCAGGCGCTCATCGGCCGGCACCAGCAGCGACAGGCCCAGGGCTTCAAGACCGGCGACCAGTTTCTCATGGATCCGCCGATGACGCTCCCAGGACGCGGACAGGCCCTCTTCTTTCAGCACCAGAAGCGATTCATGCAGGCTGTATAGGGCATTGACCGGGGCGGTGTGATGATAGGCCCGTTGCCCGCCACTGCCCCAGTAGTTCATCACCAGACTGAAATCCATGAACCAGCTCTGCACCGGCACCTGCCGGTTGCGGATACGCTCGGCGGCCCGCTCACTCAAGGTGACCGGTGACAGCCCCGGCGGGCAGGACAGGCATTTCTGGGTCCCGGCATAGGCCGCATCCACGCCCCAGGCGTCCACTTCCACGGGAATCCCGCCCAGGGCGGTGACGCAATCCATGATGCTGAGACAATCATGCTCACGGGCGAGTGCGGCCAGGGCCTGGCCGTCGGAGCGGGCACCGGTGGAGGTCTCGGCCTGAACAAAGGCAAGCACCCGGGCATCCGGGTTGGCCTTCAGAGCGGCCTCGACCTGAGCCACATCCACGGCACGGCCCCATTCCTGGTCCACGGTGACCACCTCGGCCCCAATGCGCTCACTCATCTCCAGCATGCGCTGACCGAAGGCGCCATTGCGACAGACGACGATCTTGTCACCCGGCTCCAGCAGATTGGCGAAGCAGGCCTCCATGCCGGCGGTGCCCGGTCCCGAAACCGGCAGGGTCAGGGCATTCTCGGTACGAAAGACCCACTGCAACAGGCCCTTTAGCTCATCCATGAAGGCGATGAAGGCCGGGTCCAGATGACCAATGGTGGGCCGCGCCGCGGCCTCACGCACCCGCCGGGAAACATCCGAGGGCCCTGGGCCCATGAGTAGCCGCTCCGGCGGCTGGAATGACTGCTGCTTCATGCTGTAGTTCTCCCATGCAATGGATTGGGCGACTTCGATTTCCTGTTTTGCGGCTTCGAGGCCGGTGACTCCGTCAGTTGCAGTTCCTGAGCCAATTCGTCATATCCATCCCAGATCTGATGGTGCCCACAAAGAGCCACGTCAACCGGCACGGCGGTAGGTGGCGTAGCAGGGGCTGGGGACCCTTTTCCAGGATTGTGGGCGACAGGGGTGAGGCAAGACCGATGGTCCGGTGGACCATCGCAGCTTGCCGAACGACCGCACAGGGATGTGCGGGCTGGACCGGAAGACGGAGCAGGAAAGCGCAGTCTTTCGGTCGCCCCCAAAGCCTACAGGGATGTATCTACGGCGTTCCTGGAAAAGGGTCCCCAGCCCCTGCGGGAGCCACCGGGAAGCAGCCACAGAGCCCCGGTCAAACCAACCACTGTCCCAGCAACTCCCGCGCCTGATCAGGCTTCTCGCAGGCGAGCGCCACAATATTCTCGGATTCATCCCGATGGACCATCGTGATGGCACGGATGTCGATATCCGCCTCCGCCAATTGTTGCGAGATCGTTGCCAATGCCCCCGGCCGGTCGGCGACCCGCAAAAGGACCACATCCTCGGCCACCACCGTCATCCCCTTGCGATTCAAGGTATCCAGGGCCGCATCCAGCTGGTCCACCTCCAGGCGCAAACAGGCCTTGTCAGCCACCTCCACCGCCTCCACGCTGGCGATATTGATCCCGGCCTCGGCCAGGGCAGTGCTGACATCGGCCATCAGGCCGGTGCGGGTATCGGCGATCACGGTCAAATGCTGAATCATTGTTCGGCGTCCTCTCTCATGGACGAAACCAGGGCCTGAATCATGTCCCGCGTCACCCCGGGCACACAGATGAGATGGCTCCATTGTCCCTCGCTCGCTAGCTGAAAGCGCTCAACAATGGTATCGGCCGGACGGGGAAATACCAGGGTAAAGGCCTGCTCGTTTCGCCAGACCGGGATGCCCGCCTCGCGCAGATGCTGTTCCGTCCAATCGGCCACCCCAAGGGCCTGCTCAACCCGCTGCCTCATCCCCTCCCGGCCCAGAGTCTTGAGCCGATACCAGAGTAACAGGGGTGTAAGCCCATTGCGGGAGCCGCTGATGGTGGTATCCAGGCTGCCGATATAGGCAATGGAACGGGCAATGCGATCAACGTAGTGCTTGCGGGCCAGAACAATGCCGCAGGGGATGGGGCAACCGATGAACTTGTGACCGCTGATGGAAATACTGTCCGCGCCATCCTCGAAATCACAGGCCGGCCGGGGCTCGATAAAGGGGGCCGCCAGACCAATGAAGGCGGCATCGGCATGGATATAGCGCTGGCTGACGGCCAGCTCGTCGAGAATGGCCCGGATGCGCGTCAGGTCATCCCGCGCCTCGGTCATGGTGGTGCCGATATTGGCGAAGATGATCACCGGCTTGTCGCGGTTGATGCGAATGGATTCGCGCAAGTCTTCGTAATCCATCTCGCCATGCTCATCGGCCCGGATCATGATATGACGCATGTTCAGCAGATGCAGATTCTTGCTGACGCTGTAATGGGTCGCCTGGGAGAAATACGCCACCGCGTCGGGAAACAGCTCCCGGGCCAGATACAGGCCATAGAGATTGCCTTCGCTGCCACCATTGCAGACATAGCCCCACCACTCTCCGGTCGGGGCCCGCATCCATCCCGCCGCCAGCTCCAGGACTTCTCGCTCCAGCTCCCGAGTGGCCATCTGCCAGGTACTGTCACTGAAGGGGTCGCCCAGATTATTGAGGGGCACGTCCAGAAAATCCGCCAACTCTGAAAATGAAAAGTCCCGGGCCACCGGATAGCCCAGATAGCTATCCCGCCGCTCTTCGAGCTCGGCAAGACAGGTCTGCAAACGCTGATGCAATGACTCCACGGCTCCCCCGATGTTAGGCGCTCAACAAGGCAGGGGTATTCTCTCAGGATCGGGCGTCCGCTTCACCCGGTGACGGTATCAACGGTATCCGGACGAGCGGCTCAAACCACGGGGGCAGCGGCGCCGGAGGCAGCCTCTGCTTTTCGTCATCTGGCATTCAAGGAGGTGATGATCCAGCGGTGGGTACCCCGTTTGGAGGGGGGCGGCGATCGGGAAAATGGAATAAATTCATGCGACCTGCGCCGCCGCTCGCCTCCTCAGCCCCTCCTGAGGGACAGGGTGATGGGGCCGGTGACAGGGGGGAGCTGGCCGGGTGCCGGCAAAGGGGCAGACAATTCGGAGAAAGGGACCCATGAAACCATCCTTCTACCGCCTTGCCGGCGGCGTTTTTCTGGCGGCAATCCTTCAGGGCTGTGCAGTGAAATCTGAGATCGATCCCGACTGGAGTCACGCTGCCGATGTCAGCGAACTCTCAGCCACCGGAGTGAGCAGCGACGGCTCTTATGTGGTCATCGGCGACGACCGGGACGTTCGCATCATCGACGGTGACAGCGGCCGGATCATCACCACCCTGGGTGACGATTTCTGGCAACGACTG
Organism: Natronospira sp.; assembly: GCA_003558125.1. Lineage (GTDB taxonomy): Bacteria > Pseudomonadota > Gammaproteobacteria > Natronospirales > Natronospiraceae > Natronospira > Natronospira elongata. Next base: position 22,338 of record PWMQ01000063.1, read on the forward strand.
GCGCGGCATTCCCGCATTGCCGGTGTTTCACTGAGCGAGTTCATGGCAGACAGCTATCGCATGACCATCCTCGATGAGGCTCGCGTGATGCTGCTGTTCGACTATCGACTCGATGATGAAATCGTGACGGCCATCGACCTGGACAGTGGCCGTGAACTGTGGCGCAACGACCAGCTCGCCTTCAGCCTGGAGAAATACGGAATTGCCATCCGCGCCGCCGGTCGTGCGGCGGGTCAGGCCCTGGGGCGCCTGCTGGGTGCCGACCATCAGGAGGAAACCCGGGAAGACCGGCTCCATCGCCAGCATGAGTATTTCAGCCGACTGGTGATTGCCGACCCCAATGGCGAGGACTTCCTGTTCAAAACTTACCATGGCCTCTTTGCCATCAACGCCCGCAGCGGCCAAATGCGCTGGCACCTCCCTGAGTTCAGTGGCGCGGGCCTGGGGGATGTCATTGAGCTCCCGGATGGTGACCGCCTGATCATGGGTGGCGGCAGCAACCTGATGGCGGTCAATGTGGCCAGCAATCACCATATCGCCCGGGTGAGCCCATCCGGCGATGTACGCTGGATGAGCGAATACAGCGGCAGCCGGGTTGCCGGCATGCAGGTCGCTGAGCAGCGAGTGATCGTGGACGCCTCACCACTGGAAGTCTTCGATCTGGAATCGGGCCGCAAACTCTGGGAAGTGGAGATTGAACGCAGCCCGGTGGAGCGACCCGCCCCCATCGTCGCGGATGGCCATCTCTACCATGCCACCACCAGCATTCGTGAGGGCAGTCGCCTGATCCAGACCCGGGTCCCCTTCCGGATCAGCAAATACGAACTGGATTCCGGACGCAAGATCTGGCGGACCGACAACAGCGACACCACATTCACCCACATCAAGCTTGCCGGGGACCGCATTCTGGCCTCGGGTTTCGGTGACCTGTTCGACGGCAATGGCGGTCTCGCCGCCTTCACTCGCGCCGACGGCCGCCTGGACTGGAGCTCACCGGAGTTCGGTCGCCGCGGCATGCTCTCCACCGGCTTGCACGCGACTGCACCACGGCTCTCGGGCGAACGGGTCTTCATTGCCGGCCCCGAGCACCTCTATGCCTTCCAGCTTGAGGATGGCCGCTTGCTGTTCGCCGGCAACCTGGACGACGCCGATGTGGGCGGCATCCACAACCTGATCCTCCATGGCGACACGGCAGTCGTCGTCGGACGGGGTGGCGCCGCCGGCTTCAGTCAGCGGGATGGACGGCTGCTGTTCGCCGGCAATCCCCTGACCGTGCACGAGCATCATCACCACGGTTCCTCGCTGGTGCTGGAACAGAAGGGACGCACCGGTGGTGCGGTGCTGCTTGACCTGGATGCCGGAGAGTTCGGGCCCATCATGCGCTATCGCCGTTTCACCGACCGCCTGTTCGGCGACTTCGATGGCCGCATATTCGTCTCCCGTGATGGCCGCCAGGTCATGACCATCAATGGCAACGGGGATGTTTCCCGCTACACCCTCTAAGCGATCACAGTGGCGAAGCCCACACCGGCCGGTGTGGGCTTCGCCATTCCAGATTCAGCCCTAGCCCCCACACCCTTCGGGACGCCATGCCCTTGAAAGGATACCGTTCGCTTCTCGTGCTATCTTCAGAAATCCGTGATCCAATAATCGGCAGCCCATGAACGAGCAGGCAGATCAGGACAAGTACTGGGAAGCACGCTACCGCGACGCCCTGGAACGCCTTGAAGCCCAGGGCCGGGAAGTGCAGTCACTGGAACGGCGCATGCGTCAGGCCAGCGCCCGATTGGCGGTCGCGGGCCTGGGCGGCGATGCGGAACTTAGCCAGCATCTCGAGTCAATCCGCACTGCGGCACGCGCCCAGGCATCCATGGACGAACTGTTCGGGCGGGTGAATCAGATGGGAGAGTACCTGCGGCGCCGCAGCCGCCAGGAACTCCGGGTGCCGGAAGCCACCAGCCGTCCCGAGTCCGTCCTGCGCCGATTACTCCTCCAGATTCTGATCCACCTGCGCGAAGAAGCCGGCAAGGACGAAGAACTGGACGCCCTGGCACTGCGCCTGCCGGATGCCGATCGCCACGAACTTGCCCGCGGCGCCGGGGTGTTGGAGCGTCACCTTGCCAGGCGCTTCAACCAGGAAGAAGGGCGTGGGCGAAAAGGCCTCGGGCTGTTCCAACTGCCCGGCAAAAGCCGGGATCCGGGGCCGCCGGCACTCTCCCTGCTGCTCACCGGCCTGCGGGACCGCCTGGATAACGAACGCCTGAATAACCTTCAACAGCGCCTCGACCAGGGTGGTGGCAAGGCCCTGATGGAGGTCTGTCGGGACCTGGTAGGGCTGCTGGAGGCAGCCCTGGACGGCGAACGTCCTGAACCGGTTTCGACGCCGGCATCAGAGGACAAGGATGAAAACGAATCGCAGACGGTGGTCGAGAAGGCCCAGCCCGGCACCGGCGATTCAGACCAGGCATTGAAATCCAAGCCGACGGACGATGCCCCGGAGGCGGGCGAGTCCGGGTTCCGACTGGGCGACGGTGGCCGCCGACTGATCCACGCCCTCAGTGTGCCCGAGCCATTTGTCGCCGAGGCCAGGTCGCTGCTGGAAAACGCCAACGAGGCACTGACAGAGGAAAAAAGCGCCCTCGCCTGGATGGAAGCCCTGTCCGAGCTGATCCAGCGCTACCGGGCCGCGATTGATCGGGAACGCGATGCCCTGCGCCAGTTTCTGCAGACGGTCCTCAGCCGTCTTTCGGAACTGGAGAAACATGTGGGTGAGGAACGCCGGTCCCGGGCCAGGCAGGCCACGGACGGACGAAAGCTGGACGAGGCAGTCGCAAGGGATCTTCGGGGCATCCAGGAAACGGTTCGCCAAAGCCGGGACCTGGGCAGCATCGGCAAGGCCATCAACCAACGCCTCAACAGTCTCGACAGGCACCTTTCAAGCCGCCGTCGACTCGACCAGCGAGAACAGACGGCGGCGGAGAAACGGCTGGAGGCCATGGCAAGCCGGCTCAAGGAAATGGAGAGCGAAGCCGACCGTCTGCGGGAACAACTGCAGCGCGCGGAGAAGCGGTCCACAATTGATCCGCTGACCAAGTTGCCCAATCGACGCGGCTACGAGGCACGGCTTCGCTACGAATTCGAACGGCACCGCCGCCACGATCGTCCCCTGGTACTGGCGGTCTGTGATCTTGATGACTTCAAGCTGGTCAATGACCAGCTTGGTCATGCCGGCGGGGATGATGCCCTGTCCCAGGTGGCCGAGGTCCTTCGTCAGGCATTGCGGGAAACCGATTTTGTCGCACGCTTTGGTGGCGAGGAGTTCGTGCTGCTGCTGCCGGAAACCGAACTGGAGGCAGCCGTGGCGCTGGCGGATCGCCTGCGCGAGAAGATCCGCAACCACGGTTTCGAGCATGACGGGGTCAAGTACGGCTTGAGCGCCTCTTTCGGCGTGGCCGCCTTCAGTCCGGGAGAGAGTGCCCAGTCGGTCTTTCGGCGGGCGGACGAGGCCGTCTATCGTGCCAAGCAGAACGGCCGCAACCAGGTGGCCGCGGCCGCTCCGCCAGACAGCGTCTCGACACCTCAGTAAGCGTTCACCACCCCGCAGGCAATGCGGGCACCGGCACCGCCAATGGGCTGGGAGTAGTGATCGTCCGCGCCCTCGTGAATCACCAGGGCCGTACCGTCACCGTAAAGCAGTCCGGCTTTCTCACCGTGCAGGTCAACACCCGGCGCATAGATCTCCGCCTTTGTGCTGCCATCACCATGGGTCCAGATATTGGGCAGATCGCCCCGCTCAGGCCCTTCCGGGTTCAGCAGGCCATGTTCCCGACCATCCGGGTCCAGATGCCCGCCAGAGGCCACGAAGCCGTCGTGGTGATCCTCGCAGGTGCCCTTCTCATGGATATGGATGGCTTTCCATCCTTCCGGCAGGCCATTCAGGTGCAGCCGGATGACCACGCCTTTCGGGCCTTGCCGGATCACCGCCTTGCCAATCACCTCGCCGTCATTATCCCGCATCTCGGCAACCGCCCGCTCCGCCTTCGCTTTCTCGCCCTTGTCCTTGTCCTTGTCGTGATCATGAGCAACAAGCGCGGAGGCAAACAGCAAGCCGCCGGCGGTGAGTGCTGTCAGTAGCAGTTTCTTCATGCGTCACCTCTTTCAGTTCAAGCAGTCAGTCGGATTCATGACCCAGTGTAGCGCCCTTCTCCAGGGCCGGAATGCCCGACTCCAGCCAGCGTGGCGCCGGCTCGTCCTTGAGGTAATGGTCAAAGAACTGCTGCAGACGGATCTGCCAGTCCTCCCGGTTGGCGAAGGTGGTGGGCCAATGGGGCTCATCGTTGTAGTTGATCAGCCAGGCAGGACGACTGAGACGGCGCAGGGCGACGAATAACTCAATCCCCTGCTCCCAGGGCACCGCCCCGTCCTGATCGTTGTGCATCATCAGCAGGGGGGTATTGATCTGGTCGGCCATGAAGATGGGCGAGTTGTGCAGATAAAGGGACTTGTCCTCCCACAGGGTCTTGCCCAGGCGGCTCTGGGTTCGCTCATACTGGAACATGCGGCTCATGCCGGTGCGCCAGCGGATGCCACCATAGGCACTGACCATGTTGGAGACCGGTGCGCCCCCGGCAGCGGCCCGGAAGAAATCCGTCTGGGTCACCATGTAGGAAATCTTGTAACCGGCCCAGCTATGTCCCTGGATACCGACACGGTCGGCATCCACCCAGTCCTCTTCAGCCAGTGCCCGGGTCTTGGGCATGATCGACTCCATGGCCGAATCCCCCGGATAACCTTCCCGGTACCAGACATCCGGCACGAAGACGATGTAGTCATTGCTGGTATAGAAAGTGGGTATGATCACCGAACGATGGGCCTGGGGCGGGCGATGGGAATGCAAGCCCTCGGAAGCCCGCTCGTAGAAATACACGATCATGGGGTATTCCCGCTCGGGATCGAAATCCTCGGGCTTGAACAGCAGACCGTCATGGGGCTTGCCGGTCTTGCTGTCCCAATGGACCAGCTCCACCTGGCCCCAGCGATAATCCGCCTGCTGGGGATTGACCTCGCTGAGGCGACGGGTATCGGCGAAGCTGGCATCCATGGCCACCCGCAGGTCCGGAAACTCCTGGAAGTTCTCGCGGGTAAAGAGCAGTGCCTCGCCGTCCTCCGCCCGCACCGGGCGGCCATAACGATGGGCGGTCATCAGCCGCTCCACCGGCGCCTTGTCCGCATCCACGAAGGCATGATGAAAGCCATGGTCCCGACTCGCCTCATCAAAGGCAGTCAGCAACAGCGGGGCGTCCGGATCAATGGCCGCCTCATCCGGGTCCAGGTCCACGAAACGATAGCGCCATCCCCGCTCCCGGCCTTTTTCATGACTCAGACTGCGGGCATTGCCGTTGGCCGGGTCCACCAGCCACAGATCATGGCGGTCATAAAGAATGAAGCCGGCGTCATCGGCCAGCCATCCGGCCCGGCCCTGGGGATTATCGGCGAAGGGGCGGTCATTGGTGTGATCGCCCAGGGGATGGTCGATTTCCGCCCCAAGGTCGACGACATCTCGACTCTCCAGATCCATGGCAAACCAGCTCTGCTGCTCCCGGTCCCACCAATTGACATAGCCGGCCGCCGGCGAGATTTCCGGGCGAGCCTGGACGGTCTTGAGAATCAGCTCGGCCTTGCCGGTCTCGACATCAATCAGCCAGCCGTCGAAATAACGGGGCCAGTCCCAGGAAATCTCCTTGCGGTAGGGCAGGTTGGAAACGCCCAGAAAGACCGGGGCATCACCTTCCATGGCCATTTCCACCTCCGGGATCTGCTCCCGGCCAAGCTGCACCAGGCGGCCGTCATCATTCAGATGGGCCACCGCCAAATAGGTACGCTTGCGCTCCTCCTCCAGTTGTTCCAGTTGCATGGGCTGGAGCAGATCGTCCTGCCAGTGCCAGACATCGACGGTGACTTTCTCCTCCTCCAGCACATCATCGTCGTCCGGCATTTCCACCGGCGCCGGCGCGGTGCCGAAGAAAAGCCGCTCGCCGGATTCGGAGAAATGAGGCGCCCGATGCTTGCTCACATGCCAGTCGTCGGCAAGAAAGCGAGATTCCTCATCGACGATTCGCGAGGCGTCGTCTTCACCGGCCGCCCAGTGATAGAGGGCAAAGGCGGCATCGGGGCGCTCATCGTCCTCGCGCTGATCACGAAACAGGAATGCCAGGCGATCGGCATCGTCACTGAAAGTCAGGGCGCGGTATTCCCCTTCGCCCGAGCGCAGCCTACGGGATTCCTCGCCGCGGGTATCAAAAAGCTTCAGGCCGTCATCCTCGCCGTCCGGAGTGGTCACCGCCATGGCCAGATAACGGCCATCGGCGGAGAAAGCGAACTCGCTCACATGATCAAATGTTCGCCGCTCACCATCGGCAAGGCGCTTCAGCACCAGTTCGGTGCCCGGATCACGGCCATCGTCCCGTTCCTTGTCGTTATCGTTATCGTTGTCGTTGTCGTTGTCGGCACTGTCCTCGTCTTCATCCGGGGCCGGCGGGGCATGAAGCCAGGCCAGCCAATCTCCGGACTCGGCCGGGAAGCCAAACTCGGCGACTCGGTCGATCTCCGTCAGTTCATCCGTTTCAAGGTCCAGCAGGCCCAGGCCGGGCTGAGGGCGCTGCTCGGCAGGCACCTCCTCCAGGCGGGCTTCGCGGATTGCCTCGCGCTCGGGCTGAATGTTCAGTGCCAGAAAACGGCTGTCATGGGAGAAACGCGGGGAATCCCCCCGCGGCACTTCATGGCGGGCATCGCCATCCACGGCGCGCAGCACCAGCGTGGCATCGGATTCCTCCGGAGCCATGGACCAGACCACCCAGCGTCCGTCGCGGCTGATGGCCTGCTCCTGAATACGCTGCCATTCGGTATAGACTGAATGATCCAGTGGCTGCTTGGCCGCCAGGGGGCCGGCCAGCATCAACAACAGGGAAAGGGTGAGGAAAGCTGTGACAAGTCTCTTCATTCCGGTTCCTTTGGCTTCCAATATCACTCCGCTGTCTGACGGGTTCAGGCCCCAGGGGTTCATTCCACGGTGGCCTCCAGCACCAGAAACTCCGGTTCCAGGCGCCGGCTGACCGCGGCATCCATGGCCTCAACGATTTCGGGATCCGGCACGCCCCGCTCCATGGCCAGAAAGTACTGCTCCCGACTCGGCCAGGCGGTCCAGGCCATCCAGACCTGTTCCTCGCCCCGGTGCAGACGCGCCGCCTCGGCGCCATAGAGCTGGCAGTACTGCTGACTGAGCGCTTCCCAGCTCTGACGAAACTGACTTTCCTTGCCGGGGCGTATCTCCCAGCGATATACAATGACAAACCCCATTCGCTGAATAACCCCCTAACCAGTTGCGAACCAATATCGCTACCAGTATAAAGCCCCTCCGAATCAAGATATGCTCGGAATTGAACGGTTGTTGCCTTTTGGGCGTCTACAGTGCCATCACCCACCCGGCAGGAGTAAGACCAAGCAGTGATGAACAGGATGTTGAACGCGGGCCTGATTGCGATGGGCCTATATCTGGCCGCCCCCCAGGGCGCCCAGGCCGAGGTGGAGCAGGCTGACTTTGCCGCCTGCATCGATCGTATCGCCCACCAGGCCCAGGCCGAAGGAATCTCCACCCGCATTGTCGACCAGAAACTGCGCCCGGCCCGGCATATCGACCGGGTGATCGAGCTGGATCGTCGCCAGCCCGAGTTCACGACGCCCTTTCATGACTACCTCAATCGCCGTGTCAACGAGCAACGGATCCGTCAGGGCCGGCAATTGCTGGAGGAGCACGGTGAACTGTTGCAGAGCGTGGCCCGGCAGTATGGCGTCCCGGCCCAATACCTGGTGGCCTTCTGGGGGCTGGAGACCAACTACGGCAGCTTCTTCGGCCGCATGCCGGTGATTGATTCCCTCGCCACCCTGGCCTGCGATCTGCGGCGCAGCGATTATTTCACCGGCGAGCTACTCGCCGCCCTGCGAATCCTCGACGAAGGCGCCATCGACCTCGAGCGCATGGAGGGCTCCTGGGCCGGCGCCATGGGGCATGTCCAGTTCATGCCCTCGGTCTTCCTTCGCTACGCGGTTGACCACGATGGCAGCGGCCGTCGGGACCTGTGGGGCAGCATTCCCGACGCCATGGCATCGGCCGCCAATTTCCTCAGCCATATCGGCTGGGAGACCGGCTACCGCTGGGGCCGGGAAGTAAGCTTGCCGGAGGATTTCGACTTCCAGTTGGCCGGCGGCGACCGACGCAAGTCCCTGGCTGAATGGTCTCGTCTTGGGGTGCGGCGAGGTGATGGCGCACCCCTGCCCCCGGTGGACATCGAAGCCGCGCTGCTACTGCCGGCGGGCCACCGCGGTCCCGCCTTTCTGGTCTATGACAATTTCAATGTCATCATGCGCTGGAACCGTTCCGAGTATTACGCCCTCTCCGTCGGCATACTCGCCGACCGGATTGCCGGCGCCAGCGGCCTGCACAATCCACCGCCCGAGGACGTCCCGCGCCTGAGCCGGGACCAGGTCCAGGACCTCCAGGCCCGCCTGCGTGAGGAGGGCCATGACCCCGGCCCCGTGGACGGCATCCTCGGCCCCGCCACCCGGCGTGCCATTCGCAGCTTCCAGAGCGAACAGGGCCTGGTCGCCGATGGCTTCCCCGACCCGGCCGTCCTCGACGCCCTCGACGTCTCCACCAGTAGCTAGTCCCTCTACCAGGGCCACAGATCCCAGGCGAGGCCGAAGCTGGCCAGGCCGATGACCCCCAGGGCAGTCAGGCTGAGGCCGGTCATGCCGGCACGGCTGTGGCGGTGATGGTTGCGGACCATCTGCACCAGGCCGGCCACGGCCAGGACCAGCGACAGAGGCGCCAACCAGGCAATCCAGCCGGCCCAGGGCAGAAAGCCGGCCAGGAACAGGGCCTCGGTCAGCTCACTGGTCCGCCAGGCCACAATCCCCATACCCACCAGCCAGGCAATGATGGCCGTCGCCGCCAGGAAGATCAGCAGACGGGCACCGCTGGTCCGGGGTATGGGCGCACGATTGATGCGGCCACCGACAAAGCCCACCGTCAGGGCGAGAAAACCGCCCCCGGCCAGCAGCAGGGACAGCCCGGCCCAAAGCCCATGCCGCCCCATGGCCTCGGGCTCGGTTTCCATCAGCAAGATGCCCTTGATCGGTGCCCGGGTCTGAAAGACCCGTCCCAGATACTCGGCGGCCTCCTCACCGGACTCCACGCATTCCTCGTCCAGGGGCGCGGAGGGGTCATCAAAGAAATCGTTCATGAAATCCCCGGCACAATCCACCGAGCGGGTGGGCCCGTGACCGGCATGGGGGAATTCCACATAGCGACCATTCTCCAGACCATCCATGATGTAGCGGGCCAGCGGCGGCGGGGTGATGGGGTCCCAGGCCCCATTGGCGACCACAATGGGGATATCCGTGCGCGGCTGTTCGTATTGCTCCCGTGGCCGCGGTGTCAGCCCGACCTCGCGACAGATCTGAGGCCCCATCGCCACCACCTCGGGGTGACCGAAGGCCTGGGCCAGGGTGGGATAGCGTTCCAGGTCACCGGGATAGAGCCGGGCCTGTTCGTCGATGTAGTGATCCAGACAGCGCACCGCCAGGCCCATGCCCATGCTTGAGCCCATGCCGCCACTGGTGTCGGCCAGTGCCAAGGCCCGGAAGAAATCCTCGTCCCGATCCTCAACCGCACGGGCCAGGCGATCCATGATGGCGGGAATGGCCGGGTGATAGGCCTGTTCATAAAGCAGGCTGAAGGGCAGCCCGGCGATCAGGTCCTGAAACATCCAGGCCTTGCCCTCGGGATGACGCACGCTCTCCGGCACGGATACCTCGACGGGGTTTTCCCGCATGGCATCGATGGCATCGAGATAACGCTCTTCCAGATCGGCATGGGCACGGGCACAGCGCCGCTGGTCGGCACAGGCCGCATGCAGCATTTCCAGGTCACGGGCATACCAGTGGGAAATGCGCATCATATTATCCAGATCCAGCGGCACGATGGCATCCAGCACCATGGCTGCAATGCCGTCAGGGTCCTCCTTGATCAGGGCCTGACCCAGCACCGAACCGTAGGAAATACCCCAGACATTCCATTGTTCATAACCCAGGGCCATGCGCAGTGCACGCACATCACGGGCATTCTCAAAGGTGTTGTAGCCGCGAAGGTCCACCCCGCGGGCGCTGGCCTTCTCGAAGCAGCGGCGGGCACTGTCCATGAAGGCTTCCTGGGCACCGCGGAAGCTGTCACGGGCCCGCTCGCCCGGCATGCGGTCGGTGAAGAACGGGCAGAAATCCCCGGAATGACCGATACCCCGTTGCTCCAGGATGTAGAGATCCCGGCGTTCGAGGATGCCATGGTTCCGAAGGCGGTCCACATAACCTTCCACCGTCACCCCGGGCCCGCCGGTGAGATAGATGGCCGGATCCTCTCGGACCTCATCTTCCTTGCCTTCCGGCGGCTGGGCCGCAATCCGCACATAATGAAGCTCAATACTGCGACTGCCGCTGACCTCGCGGTTTTCCGGCACCTCCACCAGACCGCATTCGATGTCACCGTGATCGAAGTCGATTCGATCCCGGAAGGGGCAATCCAGCGCTTGCGCCTGCTCCGCGCGCAGGAACTCCATCTCGGCGGGATCCACCACCGCCTCGGCGGCGATCACGGACCCGGCCCACAACATCGGCAACACGATCAAGGCACGCAGCATGGGAACCCCCCTTCCTTGCGACACAAAGCCTCAAAGATAGCCCATTAGGCACGGCTCTGCGACACGCTTTGCCTGAGCCCATTCAATTGCAAGCGGCCTGGCTGCTTTCCATGGTCTGGAAGCGTTCGCACACAGTCTTCACCAAGCCAATTCGGGGCAAGCCGGATGGGAGGACTGAGCCGACCGCTCCCTGCTGTCCCTGCGGTTTCCGGAACGTCAGAAAAACAAAAACCCCGCCAGCCGGAGCTGACGGGGTTTGGCTGAGGACAGCGCGAATATCAGCAGTCGCCTATACGCTCGCCCTCGCTGATGACCTTCATGCTCATCTCGCCCATGGGGGTAACCAGCTTGCCGTGCATCTCACCGCTCATGGTGGTGCCGTGGAAGCTCATGTTGGCATCCATTTCCACGGACATGCCGGACTCGTGCTCACAGGACATGGAATAGCTCATGCCCGAGGAAGACACGTTCTGGTCGGTGATGGTGCACTCCTCCACGCCATCCAGCTCGGCGAAGAAATCCCGATCATCGATCTCTTCCTGGGTGATGCACTCCTGTTCGGTGCTGGTTTCTTCCTGCTCACCCATGGCCCCCCCCTCGAAAGTGGTCACATTGGTGTGTTCCCACATGCCGGGTTCGATATTGGGCGTGTCTGCCTGGGCCTGGGAACAGGCCAGCGCCAGCAGCGCGGCAATGGCAATCAAGATATTACGCATGTCTCTCTCCTGCTCGTAAGAATTTGCCTGGTCATTGTAGTGTATTCGTAGCAGTCGGCGCTGGCTGCCCCCCATCTGGGGGGGTCAGACAATGCGGGGCTCGGGCTCCAGGCGCAGGCCGAATTCGGCCTCCACACGGGCCATGGCTTCCTGGGCGGCCGCCCACAGCTCGGCACCAGTGGCGCCACCATGGTTGACCAGAACCAGGGCATGTTGTTCGGCAAAGCCCGCGGCGCCCCGCCGCCAGCCCTTCAGGCCGCATTGCTCCAGCAACCAGGCAGCGGACAGCTTGCAGCCGCCATCCGGGAGCGGAAACACCGGCAGAGCGGCATGGTCCGCCTGCAGGGCTGCCGCCCTGGCCGCACTGACCACCGGATTCTTGAAGAAACTGCCCGCATTGCTCAGCCGGGCGGGGTCGGGCAATTTGCGGCGGCGGATGGCCTCCACCGCCCGGGCCACCGCTCGCGGCTCGGGACGGTCGATGCCCATGGCAGCCAGTTCTTCACGCACACCGGCATATTCCAGTGCCGGCTCACCGCTGCACGGCAGGTGGAAATTCACGTGGGTGACAACGAAGGCATCCCGTTCCCGCTTGAAACGGGAATCGCGATAATCGAAAGCGCATTCCGGGTGGGAAAATTCACGGAATTGCCGGGCCCGCCGGTCCCAGACCGTGACGCTGCGGATGAACCGTTCCACTTCCACCCCGTAGGCGCCGATGTTCTGGATGGGCGCCGCGCCCACGGAACCGGGAATCAGAATCAGGTTTTCCAGGCCATGATAGCCCTGCTCCAGGGACCAGCGCACAAAGGCATCCCAGTTCTCACCGGCGGCCACACGGATCAGGTCACCGTTCTCTTCACGGGATACCCCCTCGATGCCGCGATTGACCATCAGCCAGATACTGCCCGGGAAATCCGCCCTGAACAGCACATTACTGCCTCCCCCCAGGACCAGATCGCCGTCCCGCGGTGGCTGTGCTTCGAACAGCCTGGGGTCGCTGACACGCAGCAGGCGAGTGGCACGTACCGGCACCGCCAGGGTATTCAGGGCTGACAGCTCAGCATCCCGGCAAACCTCGAGCCCCGTCCCCTTGTCCCCGTCCTGTGTCTGCCGCGAAACCATGCAATCGCCTCTCATCGGCCACTCCCGGCCTTGATTCCCCGCCTCGAACGGGCATGATACCGAAGCCGTGCCAACGATACCCGCCGGTCCCAAGCAGCGGAGCAATGCCCATGGAATCCCGTCTGACCCATCTGGAAGAAAAACTGGCCCACCAGGAAGCGGCATTGACCGCCCTGAGTGACACGGTCTACGCCCAACAACGGGAACTGGAAGCCCTCAAGGCCCGCTGCCAGCATCTGTCTGACCGGGTGCAGACCCTGCAAGAACAAAGCGGCGGCTCATCCCCCCAGGGGCATGAGCCGCCGCCACACTACTAGCCGGCAGATCTCAGTCTTCCGGCTCCCGCGGCATGGGCTTGCGAGGCAGAGACTCGTCCCGCATGGCGGCATGATAGAGGAAGGACGCCAGCACCACCGCGGACTGAATCAGGTCATCCCGCTCCACATGGTCCCGGGTGTCCAAGTGGGAATGGTGGGTGTGGGCGAAATAATCCAGGCGATCCTGAATGAACTGAAAACCGGGAATACCCACCGCGTCAAAGGCCACGTGGTCGGTGGAACCGGTATTGCGGCTGCTCACGGTGGTCGCCCCCAGATCGTGGAAGGGCTCCAGCCAATTCTCGAAGATCGGCATTGCCGCCACATTCTCCTGAGCGTGGATGCCTCGAATTCGGCCACTGCCATTGTCGAAGTTGAAATAGGCCACATGCCGGTCATGCCCGCGCAGGGGCTCGATGGGCCAGGTCGCATCACGCAGGCGGGCCGGTAGGGCCAGTTGCTCTTCGTCCTCGTGCTCGGGGCGAGTGGCGATGTAATCATCCACATAGGCTCGCGAACCCAGCAGACCCTGCTCTTCACCGGACCAGAGGCCGACGCGAATGGTCCGCCGGGGCTGAACGCCGATGGCCTGCAGAATGCGCACGGCCTCCATCACCACCGCCACGCCCGCGGCATTATCGGTGGCACCCGTGCCCGGATGCCAGGAATCCAGATGGGCACCGGCCATGACAATCTCGGGATTGCGCCCCCGACCCGGAATCTCGGCCAGGGTGTTGTAGGCCTGAAGATCGTCATCATGGAAACGGGCCTTCACATCGAGACCGATTTCCACTGCCTTGTCCCGCTGCAGCAAGCGCGCCAGCAGATTGTAGTGTTCGCTGGCCATCTGCACGGCGGGGACACCCGCCTCGGCATCGGCATCATGGGCCGCACCGGCGCCCGTGCGCACAATGCCGTAATCCCGTGAGCTGATATGGACAGTCGCCAACACGCCCTCTTCGGCGAGGAAGGCATTGCGCTTTTCACGGAAGTGGTGCATCTGCACCCGCCGCTGACGCCAGTCCGGCCCGGCCTCGCCCGGAATCGGAAAACGCTCCATGTTCTCCAGGGAGTCATCATCATGGCGGTGGAAAGGTGAGCGCTCCTGCTTCTCGATCTCTCGGGGCTCGTCCAGCAACAGGATCTTGCCTTCCAGCTTCCCCGCGTACTTTTCGAGATCAGATTCATCCTCGAGCTTGACCCGCTTCGCAGGGCCCTGCACCGGGCCGTCGGTGCCGGGCGTCCAGGCACGGGGATAGACGATCAGAGGGGCCTTGCGGGGAGATGCCAACCAGGCGTGGCTGTGATCAAAGGACCACCCCTGCCCGAAGTCAAAACCATGCAAGCGGGCATTTTCCAGTCCCCAGGACTCGAGCTGCTCCCGCGTCCATTCATTGGCCTTGTTCATGCCCGGCGAACCGGTCAGGCGCGGCCCGATGACATCGGTGAGATAGTCCAGGGTATCCATCACCTGAGAGTGATGCAGACCCTCGTGACGAATCTCGTTGACCACGTCCAGATCGACTTCCGCCTGGGCCGGGGCCATCCAGGTACTCACACCTAGAATCAAACCAGCACTCAAGCCACTTGCCCAATGCTTAACCATTTCCCGAATCTCCTTGTGCAACGGAATGGGGATAGTAGCAACTAAACGAAATCGGTCGTAGAAATGGCGTTCTTTTGGCGCAACATTCCCGAATGATCACCGCTCAAACCACCCCTACTCTTCGTACGAACGACTTCTATTTTAGCGCTCGAATCAGTTAATTAGATTTTTTTTCGATTTATTGACTCAAATCAGTTTGCACAAATACCCACCTGTGATATTAAAGCAACAGCACGGATGCTGCCGCGCTCGACCAGGGGTGGCCTCGACCTCAGCAATATTGAGGACCGACACCGGACGAGCGATCCAGTCGGCCGGACAAGAACCGTCCGGTCACCGCTCACTGCCTGACCACGGAAGACAGCAAAGAGTTCGTTGCAAGCCTGAAAAATGCTCACAGCTAGGGAGTAATCCGATATGAAACCCGACAACCCTTTACGCCGCGCGATTCGTCTGGCGTTGTTGTCCGGCATGGCCGCGGCGCTCGCCGCCCCCATGGCCATGGCTCAAAACAACGATAACGACGAGGAAGAAGAACTTCGGGAACTGGACCGTGTCCGCGTGACCGGTACCCGCATTACCCGCGAAGGCATCGACACCCACTATCCCGCCCTCAGCATTTCCAGCCAGGAACTTGAGGACCGGGGCTTTACCAATGTGGCCGATGCCCTGAATGAACTGCCCAGCTTCGGTGCACCGCCCATCACCCCCGATGGCACCCAGAACACCTTCAACCTGGGCCAGAACTTCGTTGACTTCCTGGGCCTGGGCTCCCAGCGGACCCTGACCCTGGTCAACGGCCGCCGCTTCGTGTCCCAGAATACTCCCAGCATCTTCGCCGCCTCCGGTGGCCTGCAGGTCGACTTCAACGTCATCCCCGTGGCCATGGTGGATCGCATTGAAGTCATCGGCATCGGTGGTGCGCCGATCTATGGCTCCGACGCCATTGCCGGCACCATCAACGTCATCCTCAAGGATGACTACGAAGGCGTTGACTTCAGTCTCCAACGCGGAATCACCGCCGAAAGTGACGCCCAGACCGACATGTTCTCCTATGTGGCCGGGGCCAACATGTTCGACGGTCGCGGCAATGTGACCTTCTCCGTGGAGTGGTTCAATCAGGAAGGCCTGGAAGGCACTGCCCGCCCGGACCTGCTTGCTTCCGAGAACAACTGGTTCTGGGGTGTTGACCCCGACGGGGTTCGTCGCCTCTACAACGACTCCCGCATGAACCTGTTCGCCTTCGGTGGCCTGGTCAGCCCTGGCTTCCAGACCGTTCCCAGCTTTGGCATCGGCGCCATGCCGAATGACGGCGTGTTCTACCAGTTCGACGAAAACTCGGACCTGGTCCCCTTCCAGCCGGGCACCCCACACCCCAACAGCGCCTTCTTTGCCATTGGGGGTGATGGCGCGGACTTCTTCCGGGAAGTGGAACAGCTTCGCTCCCCGCTGGAGCGTAAGGTCATCACCAGCTCCATGAACTATGACCTGACCGATGACGTGCGCTTCTCCTCGGATTTCCTGTTCTCCGAGTCCAGCGCTACCGAGCTCACCAGTCAGGGTGGTTTCCAGACCTGGGCCTTTGGCGGAACCAGTGGCCCGCTGTTCTTTGAATCCGACCATCCATTCCTGTCCGATCAGGCTCAACAACTGCTGGCGGACAACGGCCTACCCGGCTTCTGGTTGCACCGCTTCAATAACGACATCATCGACCCCTCCAGCTCCCGGGAACAGAACGTGTGGCGCTGGACCGCGGGCCTGGACGGTGAGATCTTTGCCGGCAATCGCCGCTTTGACTGGGATGTCTCGGTTGTGGCCGGTGAAAGCAAGGCCGAGACACGAGACGAGGGCATCATTGACGGTCGCTTCATCAATGCACTCGACGTCCGCGTACTGACCCAGGATGATCTGGATGCGGTGGATCCCAACGATCTGCTGGCCATCTCAGGCACCGATACCGCGGACGTGGGCGACATGATCTGTGAGTCGGTTTATCAGGCCGCTCTCGGAAACGTGACCGGTGTCAGCGGCTCTGGTATCACGGCCGAGAACATTCCCTTCGTTGACGGCTGTATTCCGCTCAACCTCTTTGGCGAGGGTGTGCGAGATCCGGCGGCCCGCGACTGGGTAACCGGCGATCGCATGACGCAAACGCGGATTGGCCAGGCCATCTATACCGCCAACTTCGGTGGCGATCTCTTCGAACTGCCCGGTGGCATGTCCGCCTTCAACGTGGGTTATGAAACCCGCCGCGAAGACGCTCGCTTCATCCCCGGATTGGGCACCGAAGTACCGCTGACGCGTTCGGCACCCTTCGCGGAAACCGGCGGCAGCTACAAGACCGACGAGTTCTACGGTGAGCTGTTCTTCCCGGTCTTCGGCCCGGGTAACCAGGTACCACTGGCACATCGCCTCGAGTTCAACGCCGCTGTGCGTGAAATCGAAAACAATCTGGCCGGTGATGCCACCGTGTGGTCCCTGGGCGGTGTCTGGGCTCCGGTCCGTGACGTTGCCATCCGTGGTAACTACACCGAGTCCATTCGCGCACCGTCCCTGGTGGAGCTGTTCGCACCCCAGACCCAGGTGTTCAGCTTCGCCAATGACCCCTGTGACTTCCGCTTTGTGGACTCCGGTCCCGATCCGGACACTCGCCGGGAGAACTGTGAGCAGGACCTGGGTGAGGATCCGGATGGCTTCACCTCCGAGATCGTCAACGCCACCGGCGTGGGCCGTTCCGGCGGTAACCCCGACCTCGAGAATGAGTTCGCCGAATCCTATGCCCTGGGCGTGACCTTCGAGCCTCGCTGGGTGGACAACCTGGTCCTGACCACGGACTACTACCACATCGAGATCGAGGACGCGATCACCAGTCTGAGCCTGACAGACCTGATGGAGGCCTGTTACGACTCACCTGACTTCCCCATCCCGGCCTGTAACTCCTTCACCCGTGATGAGGACGGCCAGGTGGCGGACTTCCTGACCGGTCAGACCAACGCCCAGGAGTTCCGTCTTACTCAGCTAAACGTGGGTCTGCAGTACCGCTTTGACGTGTCCGACTTCTTCGGTCTTTTCTCCGAAGGCATGGGCGCACGTGACATGGGTACTCTGGGGCTCAACACCCGTTTCTCGCAGACTCGTGACCGCACCACCTCGGTGGCCGGTGACGAGGCCCCGCGCCAGGTGGGTGGCTTTGGCCAGCCCAAGAACCGGGCCATTGTCGATACCACCTGGACCCGCGGCGACTGGCGCGTGTTCTGGCGGACCGACTGGACCCGTCGCCCGCGCATCGATCCGCGTCTCGACAACATCTATCACGATGAGGACGGCCGCGGTGTGATCCGGACCCGTTCACGGCATATCCACAATGCCTCCGTGTCCTACAACTTCGGCCGCTGGGCCGACTGGGCACCGCAAAGCACTGTGATTCAGTTCACCGTGAACAACCTTTTCGATCGCGAGCCCAACAGGATCGAAAATGCGTCCGGTCATTTCGGCATGGATGAAATCCTGGGCCGCCGTTATCAGCTCACCCTCCGGGGTAGCTACTGATGCGGTAAGCCTTGGATAGCTAGACCCTCCAAGCGGGACGGGCCCACTGCCAGGCAGTGGGCCCGTTTTTTTTGCCCACGACGGCCGATTCTTGCGCAACAGGCTTTGGAAAAGGCCAGCGTGTTGCATCGTCGCAACGCAAGAGCGCCCTTCCTGGCCCCCATTCCAGGCCTTTTCGCCTCAATTTCTGGCAGACGCAACAAAATAGCCAAAAAGTGTTTGCTACGAAAGCAATCTGTGATATCAATGCAACACGCACGGATGCTTTCGTACGACATATGAGGGCGGTATCTCTTATCGCCGCCCCGGCAACCGACATGTCAGGCCACGCCAGCTACCCCGCCGCTCGGGGCTCACGCATCCATGGACTGGATCGGAAACTGGCACGGCCACGGCAGGGTAATTAACCATCGCTTGAGAGGGAGTAATTTGCCATGAACCTTACCGATCCATTGCGGCGCTCCATACGCATTGCGCTGCTGTCCAGCATGGCCGCGGCCCTGACCGCACCCATGGCCATC
>PWMQ01000074.1 GCA_003558125.1 Natronospira sp.
GAAAAGGATCTGTTGCCCTCCGGCAAGATGGAGAAGGCGAATATCTGAGCGACGAGCTACGAGCGACGAGCTACGAGCTACGAGCTACGAGCAAAAAAGCCGGCGCATAGCGCCGGCTTTTTTGCTCGTAGCTCGCAGCTGAACGACTGAGGGCTCCGCCCTCAGTCGTTCAAAGTCATGCCCATCATGCTGTAGCCATTGTCCACATGGACAATCTCCCCGGTGATCCCCGAGGCCAGGTCGGAGCACAGGAGTGCGGCGGTGTTGCCCACTTCCTCAATGGTCACATTGCGGTTGAGCGGGGTGATGCGCTTGACGTGGTCCAGCATGCTGCGGAAGTTGCTGATGCCGGCGGCCGCCAGGGTCTTGATGGGGCCGGCGGAGATGCCGTTGACTCGGGCGCCGTCGGCGCCAAGGTCTGCAGCCATGAAGCGCACATTGGCTTCCAGGCTGGCCTTGGCCACGCCCATGACGTTGTAGTTGGGAATGGCCCGCTCAGCGCCCAGATAGCTCATGGTCAGCAGGGCGGCGTTGCGGCCTTCCATCATCGGCCGACCGGCCTTGGCCAGGGCGGCAAAGCTGTAGGCGCTGATGTCGTGGGAGATCGCGAAGTTCTCGCGGGTCACGCTCTCCAGATAACCGCCCTGCAGGGCCTCGCGAGGCGCGAAGGCGACACTGTGAACCAGGATGTCGAGGCCATCCCAGGCCTTGCCGAGACCATCAAAGACCGCCTGGATTTCCTCGTCACTGGTGACGTCGCAGGGGAAGCACAGCTCGGAGCCGAATTCGGCTGCCATCTTCTCCACCCTCGGCTTGAGCTTCTCGTTCTGGTAAGTGAAGGCCAGTTCTGCCCCCTGTTGGTGCATGGCCTGAGCGATGCCGTAGGCGATGGAGCGGTTGCTGGCCAGTCCCACCACCAGCGCTTTCTTGCCTTTGAGAAATGCCATCTCGAATCTCCCCTTGGGATACGTTCCAGAATCAATGAGCCCCGCTCTGCGGGGCTCGCAAGTCGATGCAGGGAATCTTACCGGCCAGCGGCCTTCTGGGCCAGTTCAGCGACCTGACCGAGGTCGGCTCAGCTCCCGGATGTATTGGTTACGTCCACGATGATGGTCAACTGCTGGCCCGGCTGAAGGTAGTCATCCGCGGACAGGCTGTTCCAGCGCAGCAGGTCGTTGACGCTTACACCGAAACGACTGGCGATGCGGGCCAGGGAATCGCCGCTGCGCACCCGGTAGTTCACTCGCCGTTCCCGGTCGGTGGGGCCGGCCCGGAGGGGGCTGGCGATGCGCGCATTATCGGCGTCTTCCACCCAGACCGCCAGGGATTGTCCGGCGCGCAGGGTGTCGCCTGGGGCCATGCCGTTCCACTGGGCCAGCTGGCGGACGCCCACATCATAGCGCTGGGCGATGGACCAGAAGGATTCCCCCGGCTGGACCTGATGGCTGACCTGTTCCCGATCGCCACGCTGGGTGTTCTGAATCCGTGCCAGGCGCTGACTGACGCTGCCGGAATAGCTGTCCGCCGAGGCCATGGAGCGGGGCACCAGGAGGTGGTGACCGGCACGAATCACATTGCCGCGCAGCTCATTGACGTCCTGGAGCAGTTCAACTGTGGTGTTGTACTGCCGGGCAATACTGATCAAGCTCTCACCCGGCTGGATCTGGTGGCGGTGCCAGGCCAGGCGGTCATCCGGGTCCAGTTCCGCGAGCGCCTCCTCGAGCTGTGTCTTGCGGTCGATGGGCACCACCAGGCGATGGGGACCATCCGGATCGGTGGCCCAGCGATTGAAGGCGGCATTGAGACGGTAGATGTCGTCGATCTGCAGGTTGGCCAGTTCCGCGGCCAGGGCAAGATCGATCTGCCCGTCCAGCTCCACCACGGCAATGCGCGGCTCGTTGTCGATGTCGGGCAGGTTAATGCCGTAGGCCTCGGGTTGTTGAATCACGTCCCGCAATGCCAGGACCTTGGGTACATAGTGCATGGTTTCCCGAGGCAGGCGCAGGCTCCAGTAGTCCTGGTCGGCGCCCCGCTGCCGGTTGCGGCGCATGGCCCGGGAGACATTGCCGCCGCCGGCATTGTAGGCCGCCAGCGCCAGCTCCCAGTCGCCGCCGAAGCGGTCGGCCAGGGATTCCAGATAGGTCAGGGCGGCATCGGTGGCGGCTATGAAATCCCGTCGGCCGTCATACCACCAGTTCTGCTTCAGACCGAAATGGCGCCCGGTGGACGGAATGAACTGCCACATGCCCGCAGCCCGTCCGTGGGAATAGGCAAAGGGGTCATAGGCGCTTTCCACGATCGGCACCAGGGCCATTTCCATGGGTAGGCCCCGTTCTTCGATTTCGTCGAGAATATGTGTTAGAAAGGGCTCCGCCCGGCGGGCGACGCGATCCAGATAGCCCGGATGCCGTTCATGCCAGCGGATCTGGGGTTCGATCCGCGGATGCTGGCGTTCCTCCATGGCAAAGCCCCGCCGCATCCGCTCCCAGACATCGGCGGGTTCCGAGTCCTGTTCGGATTCCGCCTCCACCAGGTGGGTGGCATGATCGCGCCAGTCCAGTTCAAAGTCCGTATTCAAGGTCTGGCGATAGGCATCCCCTTCCAGCTCAGGGACCAGGCCCACTTCCGGGGTGGTGGGGTCCGCTTCGTACTCCTGATCCATCCACGGCATGGTGCCGCAGCCGGCGATGATCAGGGGGAGCAGGGGGATCAGGGCATGTTGCAATCGTCCCCGGCGCGGCAGCCGGGCGTGCTGATCAATGGCTTTGCCTGTCATTGATTCGGTCTCTGTTTGGTTGCTTCTTCAGAAGCCGTCTTTCCAGTCACGAATGACTGAAAACACGTCCTCCGGGCTGTTCAGTTCCCTGCCGGCCCGCCGGCTGGCGCTCTCGCGCACGCTGGCTTCCCGGCAGCGCAGGAATACGTTGTAGTCTCGCTCCATTGCCAGGCTCGTTGGCAGCGATGGCAGGCCATCAGCGAGACGCGC
The DNA here is from genome assembly GCA_003558125.1 of Natronospira sp. GTDB lineage: Bacteria > Pseudomonadota > Gammaproteobacteria > Natronospirales > Natronospiraceae > Natronospira > Natronospira elongata. The sequence goes on from PWMQ01000074.1 coordinate 2,987, forward strand.
CTCGGCCCGCTCTCGGACCTGTGCAATGGCTTCATTGTCCGGCTCCACCGCGTGGCAGAAGTCCAGATTCTTGAGGGTGTACTCATGCCCGCAGTAAAGCTCGGTCTCAGCGGGCAGGTTGGCCAGCCGGTCCAGTGATGCCAGCATTTGCGGCGCCGTACCCTCGAACATGCGTCCACAGCCACCGGCGAACAAGGTGTCACCGCTCAAAAGCAGGCCATGCCCATGGTAGGCAATATGGCCCAGGGTGTGGCCGGGAATGGCCAGCACATCGAATTCCAGCCCCAGGCCGGGCAATTCCACCCGATCACCGTCGGCCAGGGCGTGGCTGCGCGCCGGAACGGGTTCATCGCGCGGGCCATAGACAGGCACCGGCCAATGCTCGAGCAGCGCTTCGATGCCGTTCACATGGTCCCAATGTCGGTGGGTAACCAGGATTGCCTCAGGGGTGAGGCCGCGAGTGGTCAGCGCTTCTCGAACCGGGGCTGCCTCGCCAGGGTCCACCACGGCGACCCGGTCGGGCTGTTCACCGTGGAGCAGCCACACGAAATTGTCTCTCAGGACCGGAACGACGCTCACTTCTGGCATGGCGCCTATCCTACCCGTACTGGGGAAAAGGTCAACAAAAATAGCACCTTGGGGAAATGTTTTCGAGGCATCGCCGAGACCGGTTGGCGCCCGGGCGAGGGCCGGTTATGCTGTGCCCCGGGATGCAGCGTGGGGTTACTGGCGGGATGGCGGCATCAACATCGGAATCCTGGTTCGAAACCCCCCTGGCCCGGGCCACCCTGGCATGCGAACGGCTGCTCGCGGGGCGGCTCACCGAGCGCCTTTTTGGGGGGCGGCTGCTGCAGCTGGGACACTGGAGCGAGATGTCGGCCCTGCTGGAGCACTGTCGGGTCAATCGTCGACTGGTAGTGGATGCCGCCGCACCGGCGGACATTGTCGCTGATCTTGCGGCATTGCCCGTTGCCAGCGGCAGTATCGACGTGGTCGTCATGCCGCACACCCTGGAGTTCGCTGCCAACCCCCACGCCAGCCTGCGGGAGGCGGATCGGGTGCTGGCCCACGGCGGACATATTTTCATGCTGGGTTTCAGTCGCTACAGCCTCTGGGGCTTTCGGGAACTGCTTCGCCGCCCGCCCTATGGCAATGGAGCACGACTGCTGGCAGAACATCGCATCGGCGACTGGATGCAGCTGTTGGGTTTCGAGCTGCTGGCAATGGAGCGCTATTTTTATCGTCTGCCCATCAATCAGCCCTGGCTCATTCGTCGTAGCCGCTGGTTGGAGCAGTGGGGGCGTTCGCGATTGCCCGGGCCCTGGCCGGCAGCCGCCTGGGCCGCGGTTTTCCGTAAACAGCCCCCGGGCGCGACCCCCATCAGCCCTCACTGGTATGGTCGCCGCCCCGTCATCCGGCCGGGTACCGTCCCCGGCGGACTGAGTCATAACCGAAAGAGGAGCTGAATTTGTCTTCCAATGTCGTCACCGCCTACACCGATGGCGCCTGCCGGGGAAATCCCGGTCCGGGCGGCTGGGGTGTGGTGCTGGAATGGAATGGCCACCGCCGGGAACTCAAGGGGGGCGAAGCCGAAACCACCAACAATCGCATGGAGCTCAGGGCGGCCATTGAAGCCTTGACCGCCCTGAAACGTCGTTGTCGCGTGGATATCCATACCGACTCGGAGTACGTTCGCAAGGGCATTACCACCTGGATGGATGGCTGGAAACGAAACAACTGGAAAACCGCCAGCAAGAAACCCGTCAAGAATCGTGAGCTGTGGGAGGCCCTGGACCAACTGCGCAACAAGCACGATGTGCGCTGGTACTGGGTCAAGGGGCATTCGGGGCACCCGGGCAATGAACGGGCGGATGCCTTGGCCAATGAAGGCATTGATGAATTGCAGGCCGCGGGCCATTGAACGAGGTTAAGACATGACAAGACAGATTGTCCTGGATACGGAAACCACCGGTATTGAAACCAGTGACGGCCATCGCATCATCGAAATTGGCTGTGTGGAGATGGTCAACCGCCGCCTCACCGGCCGCAATTTTCACCAGTATCTCAATCCGGATCGGGAAGTGGATGCCGGTGCGGTTGAAGTGCATGGCCTCAGCAATGATTTCCTGGAAGACAAGCCGCGTTTCGAGGAAGTGGTGGATGACTTTCTCGACTTTGTTCGCGGCGCTGAGCTGGTTATTCACAATGCGCCTTTCGATGTCGGCTTCCTCGACAATGAACTGCACTTGCTCAAGCGACCGGAAAGAATTCAGGAGCTATGCGAGGTACTCGATACCCTGGTCATGGCTCGGCGCATGCATCCCGGTCAACGCAATAGCCTGGATGCCTTGTGCAAGCGCTATGAAGTAGATAACTCCAATCGAGACCTTCACGGCGCCTTACTGGATGCCGAGATCCTTGCCGATGTCTATCTGGCCATGACCGGCGGGCAGAAGACGCTGCTTCTCAATGAGGAAGAGGAAGAAGGGGGTGAGGCCGGTGGCAGCGCGTCTCGCATCCGGCGAGTCAATCGCGAGGGCCTGCAGTTGCGGGTGGTTTCTGCCACGGATGTTGAGCTGGAAGCCCACGAGCGCCGGATCCAGGCCATTCATGAAAAGAGCGGCGGTGCGGTCTGGCTGCGCCAAGGCGCTGAGAGTGCCTCGGTGGATGGAGAGACATGAATCAGGACTCTAAGGCACATCGGTTCGGCGACTATCGGATCCGGCTCTGGACAGCCGAAGATCGCGACGCGGTGGTGGCCTTGCTGGCCCAGGTTCTTGCCGAGTATGGCCTGAACTTTGAGCCAGAGGATGCCGACGAGGATGTGGTTCATGTCCAAAAGCATTATATGGACCGGCAAGGAGAGTTCTGGCTGGTGGAAATTGACCAGCGCATTGTGGGAACGGCAGCCTTCTACCCGCTACATGGACGGGCCGATGTGGCGGAAATCCGCAAGATGTATCTATTGCCGGAAGCCCGTGGCCAGGGGCTGGGACGCTGGCTTCTAGACTTCCTGGAGGATCGCGCCAGGGCGCGGGGCTTCAAGTACGCGCGTCTGGAAACCGCAGCGGTGCTCAAGGAAGCCATCGCCCTGTATGAGTCCGCCGGTTACACCACGGCCCCGGACAGTGTCGCCACCCGCCGCTGTGATCGTGTCCTGATCAAAGCGCTCTAGATTCCTGCTTGCTTGGGACCACGGGGCAAGCTCGCTTCCCACGCCCCCGTCTTGCGCAGCCTTCTCCCATGAACTAGCTTCAGAGAGTCGTTTTCTGTCGGGAGAGAACTCATGGACCGCGAGAGCCCAGCCTTTGGGCGCACTCTGGCGCGCCTTTTGATACTTGCCCTTTTCCTGTCCCTTGCTGGCTGCCTGGCCAGCGATTCGGATGATGCCAGCGACGAAGAGGAGACGCTAGCGGACGGTCTGCTGTTCACCACCCAGGCCCGGCTTGCCCCGGTCCAGGGCGAGGAGGCACTGATCGATCCTCCCCTGCGCCATGGCGACCCCGAGGCCGGTGAGCCGGCATTCGTGGACCGGGAGACGGAGGAGGGGGTGGAGTCCTTCCCCGAGCTGGGGGCGGTGGAACTGGGTGACGGCCTTGCCCGTGTCCAGCGGGATGAATTGGGGCTTGGCGAGCCGTCAGATGATCGGGCCAGCGTCTATTTCATGCTCCACACGGCCGATGTGCAGGTGGTGGACGAAAAATCACCGGGGCTGATCCCGGCCAGCAAGTTTGCCGCGCGCCCCACCACGACACCGGCGCATCGCAGTCAGAACGCCTATGTGCCCCATGCTGCTGATGCCATGATCCGGGCCGCCAATCGTATCCAGGCCGAGTTCCGGCCCTTCAACCTCGCCGTCCATGCCGGTGATGCCATTGAAGGTGCCCAGGCCAATGAGCTGGACTGGTTCCTGACTCTGCTGAACGGCGGACAGTTCACGCCGGTGAGTGCCGATACCCTCAACGTCGATGCCCCGGAGGGGCTGGATCCGGAGGCGCCGATCGATGCCGAGGGCCTGGATGGGCCCTGGCTGGCAGCGGTCGGCAACCATGACGTATTGGCGCTCGGGAATTTTCCCATCGGGGCCCTGGCTTTCGTTAACCAGCCGGAACAGTTCCCCCTGTTTCAGTCCATCTTCGGCCAGGCCGGACTTTCTGTGCCCAACCTTGGGCCTCGGGAAGAACGCCGGGACTGGTTGGACGAAAGCGAGCTGCTTATTACGCCGGATGAAGATCTGGATCTGGACCAACTGCTTTCATGGACGCGCAAGGCAGAGGCCTTCGCCGATTTTTTCCAGGATGGTGGCTTCAATCCTCAGTCCATCGCCTCCGATCAGCAGCGCGAACAGCTGGATCGCTGTGGCTTCATCGACGGCCATTTTGATACCAATGGCCAGCCTTCGGGCCATGGTTTCGGTGGCTTGAACGAACCTGATCCGGATGGACGCTGCGTAGGCTTTCATAGCCACCAGCCCGACGATGCCCCCTGGCTTCGGGTGGTCACCCTGGATACCGCCTATATCTACGGCGGTGACCTGGGTGTGATCGGTCGGCCCCAGGCGCCCTATGATTTTGATGCCCTGGAGATCAGCGAGGCGCTTTCCCAGGCCTTCTCCGAAGGTGATGAGGCCCTGACAAAGCCCGACACCGCGCAGGATCTCTTCCAGGTGCCTTATCTGCAGGGTGAAGCACTCAGCGATGACTTTGATGATCCGACACGGGATCAGGTGGCCTTTCTGGAGGCTGAGCTTGCTGCTGCCGCTGATGAGAATCAGGCCGTGATCATCCACAGCCATCACTACAACGGCTCCATGACGGCCGTGCATGAGTTCAGGCTCTTCCTCGAAGCACTGATCTGTGAGGGGCTGTCCACTGCAATTGGGTTTCGGACCGGAGAGCCTGCGGACTGCGATCCCGCCGACGGGCAACTCAGCACCGGCAATGTCGGGGCACCCGTGCGGGGGGCAGAGGATGCCGGTAATCGACAGGCGCTGGATCTGTTCGCCCAGATCATGGAAGGCAGCAGTGATGCGACCTTCGCCGAACTGGATCAGGATACGGTAAATGACGGAGTCGCTACCTTGAATCTGCTGCAATCGGGTGCCGGAGATCAGGTGGTGCTGGCATTCCAGTTGCTCTTCAACCTGCGCTCCATCATGCCGGACCCGGTGGAGCCCATGGCCCCGGAGCAATTGCGCACCCAACTGGCCCAACACCCCAATGTGATTCTCCATCTGGCCGGTCATGCCCACCGGCACAGCATCACGGCGGTCTGTGTTAACGGCGAAATGATCGCCGCCGATGAGGGCGATAGTTGCGCTGACCGGGGCGCCGACCAGGCAGACCAGGGCTACTATGAGATTGTCTCTCCGGGGAGTGTGGATCGGCCCATGGAGTGGAAGCTGGTGGAGCTGGTGGACAACGGCGATGACAGCCTTTCGGTCTTCACCACCGCCTACGGCGCTGCGGGCGATCCCTTCTACGACCAGGCCATGCGCCTGGCCCTCGCCGATATCCTGGTGGACGCCGCCTCACCCCGCGTCGATCACCCGGCCGACATCAATGTGGAGTTGACTGTCCCACTACCCCCAGGCGTCAGCACCCGCCTCCAGGACGCCGAAAGACAGGAAATCATCTCCCACCAGTTTGACGAGCTGTAACAAAGCCATCGAACCACCAAAAGAAAACGGGGCCCCAAGGGCCCCGTTTTCGTAGCGCGTAGCTTGTAGCTCAAAGATAATAAATCAACAAGGACGCCGCCAGTAACACGGCCACCCAGAGCACCATGCTTCCGGTTGGCCAGGTCCGGGCCAGGGTTCCCTGGGGGCCATGGTGACGACTGGCCGCATCAACGATGCGATCAAGCGGCCAGCGCAGGCCCGCCAGGAAGGCATGCCAGGCGGCAGTACCGTGTTGATGAACAAAGCCCACTGCACGCGGCGCGGCCTTGCGGTAGATCCAGTCGGTATCGATGGTGATCTTCTCCTTGGGGCCCACATACTTGAGCAGGAGGAAGAAGATTAGGCCCACGAACAGCAGTAGCTGCAGTTCCCAAAGCAGGTGCCCCATGGTGTAGGCGTTGTATTCCACCGGCTGGAACGGCAGGAACTGATACAGCCACTCGGGTCGGATACCGATATAGATACAGAAGAAGGCGGCAATGCCCATGGCCACCAGCATGTTGGTGGGCGCTTCCTTAGTCCGCAGGCCGGAGTCCTTGCCCATGAAGGCGAACCAGGGCAGTTTCAGGCCCACACTCAGGAAGGTACCCGCCGAGGCCAGCGACAGCATCAGCCAGATGATCGCCATCTGATTCTCGGCATAGGCTTCCAGAATCATGGTCTTGCTGACAAAGCCACTGGTGAGCGGGAAGGCCGAGATGGAGAAGGCCGCGATCATGTAGAAGATGAAGGTCAGCGGCATGTAGCGGTAAAGACCACCCAACTGGGTCAGCTTGGCCCGGCCGGTCATGTAGATGATGGCGCCCGCGCCCATGAACAGTAGTGCCTTGTAGAGAATATGGGCAAAGGCGTGTGCCGCCGAACCGTTGAGGGCCATGGCCGTGCCCAGGCCGATACCGGCCACCATGTAACCCACCTGACTGACGATGTGATAAGCCAGCAGACGGCGGATATTATTGGCAAGCACAGCGTAGGTCACGCCCCAGATGGTCATGACAGCACCCATCCAGATCAGGACTTCGGTCTCGGGGAAGCCCCGCATCAGGGTGTAAACGGCCGTCTTGGTGGTGAAGGCACTGAGGAATACCGCGCCGGTGACAGTGGCCTCCGGGTAGGCGTCGGTCAGCCAGGCGTGCAGGGGTGGCACGGCGGCATTGACCATGAAGCCAACCAGGATCAGCCAGAAGGCGGCGCCTTCCACATCAATGCGCTCAAAGGCCAGGCTGCCGGTCTGGCTGTAGTAGAGCACGATGCCGGCGAGCAGCAGAACCCCGCTGACCGCATGAACCAGCAGATAACGGAAACCCGAGGCGAAGGAAATGGGGTTGCGATTGCGCCAGATCAGCCATACCGAGGACAGGAGCATCAGCTCCCAGAACACGTAAAGCGTGAGCAGGTCACCGGCAAAGGTGACACCCACGGCAGAGCCGGCGTAGATGAAGCCGGCCATGTGCTGCACATTGTCTTTTACGTGCAGGGCGTAGATGGTGCCGATCATGGCCATGATGGCAAAGACGTAGGCGAAGACCAGGCTGAGCTGGTCGGCCCGTCCCATCATCATGTCCATGCCCAGGAACTGGAAGCTGGCGTAGACGCCCGGCACGGTACTAAACACCGCCACCATGAATGCGGCCGCCAGGGTCAGACGATACACCTGCTGGACCGCCCCGCGGAAAACGGGAATCAGCAGGCTACCGAGAATCAGCAGCAGGGAAGGGTGGAGCCAGTCCATCCCGGGCCAGTTGATGCTGAACAGCTCATGCATTGTTCTCGTCCTCCTTGTTCAGCATCTCATTGCGTTCGTCTTCGTCTCGGGGGTCGCCGCTCATCTCACGACCCTCCAGCTCGTCGTCGTAATAGTCTTCAGAGCGGTAAACCAGGCCAAAGCCCAGGCCCTTGGCCAGAGCGATGAGAATCAGGGAAGCGACGATGCCGAAGAAGGCGCCAAAACCGCCCCAGCTTTCCCAGGCGAAACGGTCGTAGGCCGAAGGCAGGATCAGATCGACGATCACCAGGACCGCCATGAAAGCGAGCGTGGCCCACTTCAGCAGCGTCCCATGTCGTACCAGCATGTCCAGAAACTTTACGATCATGTCAGGTCTCGCAGTTTGGTCAGGTCAGCCGGCAAAGATGCCGGCGAGCATGTTCCGCAGCGGATCAGCGATAAAGAACAGTGCCACGCAGCCCAGGGCCGTGATGGACAGGGGAACCACGCAGAGCAGAGGTGCTTCCTTGATGCCGCCCTTGTAGCCGTCCGTGGGCGGCAGCATGAAGGCCCTGACCACCGGCGTCAGCAGATAGGCGATGTTGAGCAGGGTGCTGATCATGAACACGAAGATCATCAGCACCTGACCGGCATCGGCGGCACCGACGACCAGATGCCATTTACTCCACAGCCCGCCCATGGGCGGGGCCCCGATCACGCACAATGCACCCAGCAGGAAGGCACCCATGGTGAACGGCATGCGCCGGCCGATGCCATCCATTTCACTGATATTGGTCTTCTTGCTGGCCACATAGATGGCGCCGGCACAGAAGAACAGCGTGATCTTGCCGAAGGCGTGCATGGCAATGTGCATGCCGCCCCCAATGGTGGCCAATTGACTGACCAGCATGGCGCCGAGAGTGATATAGGAGAGCTGACTGACCGTGGAATAGGCCAGTCGGGCCTTGAGATTGTCCTTTTGCAGGGCCACGGTGGATGCCGCCAACAGGGAGAAGGCGGCAATGTACATGATCACTTCCGTGGTCCAGAGGTTGGACAGATAATCCAGGCCGAAGAGGTAGGTGGCCACCTTGAGCACGGTGAACACCCCGGCCTTCACCACGGCCACGGCGTGGAGCAGTGCGGATACCGGCGTGGGTGCCACCATGGCCGAGGGCAGCCAGCGGTGGAAAGGCATCAGGGCCGCCTTACCAATGCCGTACATGTAGAGCACCAGCAGCAGGGCACCCATGCCATAACCCACATGGCCTTCCATGATGCCGCCGTCAGTAAAGTCCAGGCTGCCGGTCATCCACCAGGTGGCGATGATGGCCACCAGCTGGAAGCCGATGGAGGTGCCCAGCAGCAGCCCGATATAGGTCCGCGCCCCCATCTTCGCCGCCACATTCTGCTTGTGGGCCACAAGGGGGTAGGTGGAGATGGTGAGAATCTCGTAGAAGATGAACAGGGTGAACATGTTCTGGGCGAAGGCAATGCCTACCGCCGCGAACAGGGCCACCGCAAAACAGGCATGGAAGCGGGTGTGATTGGCTTCGCCCGCGCCTCGCATGTAGCCGATGGCGTACAGGGAGGTGATGATCCATAGCCCCGAGGCAATGAGCCCGAAGAGCATCCCCAGCGGCTCCACCTCGAAAGCAATGCGCAGGCCCGGAAACAGTTCGAACAAGGTGACGCCGGGGCGGCCGCCAGCCAGCACTTCCGGCAGGACCTGCAGGACCATGGTGAACATGGCAACTGCGGTGGCGACCATGAGGGTGTCGCGCAGATTGGGCCAGCGGCCGGTCAGGGCGATCAACACGGTCCCCAGGGCCGGGATGGCCAGGGCCAGCTGAATGGCCAGCGCGGGTTCCAGGAATACGACCTGATTCACAGGTAACCTCCCATCAGGGTTTCAGCAGCTCGATTGGCCAGGTCCACCGGCAGTGAAGTGTCGATACCGAAGTAAAGGCAGGCCACGGTCAATGCCCAGGTGGGCAGCAGCAGGCTCATGGGCGCTTCCCGCACCGGTTGAGCGCCTTCAGCGGGCTCCTTCAGGTAGGCCGCTTCCACCACTTTCCAGATATAGATGGTGGCCAGCAGGGAAGTGCCCAGCAGGAAGACCGCCACCGGCCAGAGGCCACCCTCCAGGGCGGCAAGCAACAGATGCCACTTAGTGACAAAGCCCACGGTCAGGGGGATGCCGATCAGGGACAGGCCGGCGAGAACAAAGGCCGCCATGGTCCAGGGCATCTGCTTGGCAATCCCGGCCATGCGATCCAGCGACACACCGCCTACCCGATAGATGATGCAGGCCAGCGCCATGAAGAGCGCGGCCTTGGTCACGGCGTGGTTGAACAGGTGCACCACCGAGGCCATCAGGCCCAGGGTGCTGGCAAAACTGACCCCGAGAATCATGTAGCCCACCTGGGCCACACTGGAGTAGGCCAGCATGCGCTTGATGTTGGTCTGGAAGATGGCAACGATGGACGGAATCAGAATGCCCAGCATGGCCAGCGGCATCAGCACATAACCCAGATTCAGCTCCGAGAAGCTGAACTCATAGCCAAAGACGCTGAAGATGATCCGCAAGAGTACGTAAATGGCCACTTTGGTTGCCGTCGCCGACAGAAAGACGGTGATCATGGACGGCGCATAGGTATAGGCGTTGGGCAGCCACAAGTGCAGGGGGAACAGGGCCAGCTTGAGCGAGATCCCCACCACCAGGAAGGCAAAGGCTGCCCGGATGGTGCCAGTGTCATTGACCTCCGGCAGACGCTGGGCCAGATCGATCAGGTTCAGCGTCCCGGTCATGATGTACATGAAACCAATGCCGATGAGCAGGAAGGTGGTGCCCACCGTGCCCATGACCAGGTACTGATAGGACGACATCACCGCACGACGGTCCTTGCCCATGGCAATCAGGGCATAGGATGCCAGGGCGGAAATCTCGAAGAACACGAAGATGTTGAAGGCATCGCCCGTGATGGTAATCCCCAGCAGGCCGCAGTTGGCCAGCAGGAAGGCGGCATAGAACAGTCCGTGTTTGGCCTTGTCCACTTCCTGTTCCACGCTTCGCAGGGCGAAGGGCATGGATATCGCACCCATCAGGGAGATGATCAGGAGAACGACAATGTTCGCCGGATCAACGAAGTATTCGATACCCACCGGCGGCACCCAGCCGCCCATGTGATAGGAAATACTGCCGTGCAGCAGGACCTGCTGAACCAGCAGGATGGAAACGCCAAGGGTGAGCCAGGTTGTCAGCGTGGTGGCCGCCCAGGCCAGTCGCGGGGCGCGCGCCATCAGCATCACGATGGGCGCGGCCAGCATGGGCAGCACCACCTGCAGGGCAGGCAGATGTTGGATGAGAAGGTCCATTAGTGTTTCCCGTCCTGTTCGTGAATCTCGTCTTCCTCAATGGAGCCATACAGTTCATGAACCCGGACCACCAGGGCCAGGCCCATGGCGGTCAGCGCGACGCCGACCACAATGGCGGTGAGGATGAGCACGTGGGGCAGGGGATTGGAGTACTCGGTGATGCCTTCCACATAAACCGGCGCCGTGCCGCCATCCAGCTTCGCCAGGCTGATGAAGAAAATGAACACCGAGGTCTGAAAGATGTTCAGGCCCACGATCTTCTTCACCAGATTGCCCTGGGCGATGACGATGTAAAAACCCACCATCATCAGGACGACGACTACCCAGTAGTTATACAGGCCAAGCCATTCCATCAGTCACGCTCCCGGCCGGCAAATGAATAGAACAGTGTCAGGGCAACCGTGGCGACGGTAATGCCGACACCCAGCTCGATGCCGATGATGCCGAAGGTTTCACCGGCATGGTCATCCGGCAGCAGGACCTTGTATTCCAGGAAGTTGCCACCCAGGAAGAAGGAGGCAATGCCGATGCCGATGTACAGCAGCACGCCCAGGGCGGCCAGGATATGGGCCGCTTCCGGGGAGATGGCTTCCTGTGCCTTGTCCAGACCATAGATCAGGCTGTAGATGACGAAGCCGGCGGCAAAGATGATCCCGGCCTGAAAGCCGCCCCCCGGGCTGTATTCTCCGTGGAACTGGATGTAAAGGCCGTAAAGCAGGATCACCGGGATCATCAGCTTGGTGATGACCCGAAGCACCACATACTGATTCATGAGCGTTCCTCCCCGCCATTGGCCTTGGGATTGGCCTTGGGATCGTCCTTGCGGCGACGGCGCACCGCGCCACTGCCCAGCACCAGAAGCACGCCCACGGCGGCGGCATAGATCACGACCGCCTCGCCCAGGGTATCGATGCCTCGATAGCTGGCGAGTACGGAAGTCACCATGTTGGGAATGCCGATCTCGTCCACCGACTCCTGCGTGAAGTGGGGAGAAAGGTGGGTATGCGCCGGCGCTTCAGGATCCCCGTAGTGGGGCATGTCCAGGGTGCCATAGATCAGGCCGCCACCAGTGATGAAAACCACCACCAGGGCGAGCAGGTTCTGTCCCTTGCCGTGGTTCTTTTCCTTGCTGGTGGTCAGCGCCAGGGTGCCCAGCATCAGGATGATCATGATGCCGGCCCCGACTGCCGCCTCGGTCAGGGCCACGTCCACCGCATCCATGACCACGAACAGGGAGGCTGCCAGCAGGCTATAGATGCCGGTGAGCATGGTCACCGCAAACAGATTGCGGATCTTGACGATGGCAATGGCCACCATGGCCAGAAAGGCCAGCAGGATGATATCGATCAGCGCTTCGATGACGCACCCCCTTCCCCGGGTCGCCAGGGATCCAGCTTGCTATGACGGGCCGCCTTGGCCAGAGCATGGCTGGCAGTGGGCGCCGTAAACAGGAGAAACAGCAGGGTAAACAGCAGTTTCCCGCCGGTGGGCAGGGAATCCGCCTGAAGCATCAGCCCCACCAGGATAAAAATCGAGCAGAGGGTGTCGGTGATGCCAGCCGCCTGAATCCGGGAGTAGAAGTCCGGAAACCGCAACAGGCCCAGGCCGCCAATCAGCAGCAGCAGGGAACCGGCTGCCAGCAACACCATGCTGATGATGTTGAGCACGAGTTCCATCAATGTTCCTCCCGTTCGTCCACATCCGTGGACTTTCCGGCGAAGCTGCCGTACTCGAAGAACTTCAGCACGGCAACAATGCCGATGAAGTTGATCAGGGCATAGACGATGGCGATGTCGATGAACTCCGGGCGACCGACGATGAAACCGATGACGGCAATCATCAGCACGGTCTTGGTGCCAAAGACGTTCACCGCCAGGATGCGGTCATAGGTGGTCGGGCCCACGAAGGCGCGAACCAGGGCCAGGCCCATGGTCACCAGAATGGCCAGCGCCGCTCCGATAAAGGCGAATTCCATTATGATTCTCCCTCGAATTCGGTGGCCCGCCGGTCCATTTCTCCATCCTTGAGGCCCTGTTCGATCTCCTCGGTGAGGGCGTAGAACCAGATCTCATTGTCCCGCACATGCACGGTTACCGTGCCGGGGGTCAGGGTGATGGAGTTGGCGAAGATGGTGCGGCCCAGGGCGGTCTTCTGGCTGGCCTTGACCCTTGCCATCCGTGGATTGATGCTGTTCTTGCCGGCCAGCACGTGGCGGGCGACGATCAGATTGGACTTGCTGATTTCCATCAGCAGCCAGGGCCAGTACTTGAGCGAGGGCACCAGCAGATGCAAGGGATGCCCTTCGCGGTCAATGATCTTCATCCGGGTGGCCAGGTACACCGTGAGCAGCACCGATGCCGCACCCAGCGGCACGATGATGGGGTGCGTCCACATACCGGAGAAGAGAAGCCAGATGATGGCCATTATCACGGCCAGGCTGACGGTGTACTTCAGCACGATCAGCTCCTTCAGCAGCGGGGTGACGCGGCCGGGGCCGCGCGGCAGAAAGCGTTGCTCGGAAAACGCGAGGCCGGAAGTTTACCGAGCTGGCCTATTCCGGGCAAGTTCTGTGCAATTTGGAGCAATTCCCAACGATGTAGACACTTATTTATATATACGCGGTTGCAGCGAGGGGTGTGGCAATGGTGCCGTTGCGCATCTTGTCGCCGCTGATTGGGTGGTGTAATTTGCCAATACAGTTCCCAACAACGGGGGGTTAGCATGAAGTGGATCAAGAAGACATGCACTGTTCTCGGTGCCCTGGTGCTGGCGGGGGTTCTGATCGCCCTGGTCAGCAGTTTCTTTGCCCGCGAGCGGGTGCCTTCCGAGGTCATCATCAGCCTCAACCTGGAGCAGCCGGTGATCGAATCGATCCCGGATGACCCCCTGGCACGCGCCATGATGGGGGATCGCTGGGTCCTGCGCGATCTGGTGGAAGCCATTGATCGGGCCGCCGAGGACCGGCGGGTGAAAGGCCTGGTGGCCCGGGTTGGCGGCGCCAGCCAGGGCATGGCCGCGGTCCAGGAGATCCGCCAGGCCATCGAGCGCTTCCGTGAGTCGGGCAAGCCGGCGATTGCCTATGCCGAAACCATTGGCGAAGTGGGCCCGGGCAACCAGGGTTATTACCTGGCCACGGCCTTTGACGAGATCCACATGCAGGAATCCGGCGACATCGGCCTGGTGGGGCTGATCAGCGAAAGCATGTTCCTGGCGGGAACCCTCGAGAAGCTGGATCTCGAGCCGCGAATGGATCATCGCCATGAATACAAGAATGCCAAGAATACCTTCACGGAAACCGAGTTTACCGAGGCCCACCGCGAGGCCGAGCAGGCCGTGCTGGATGACCTTTTCGAGGAAATGGTCAGTGACATCGCCCAGAGTCGGGGCCTCAGCGACCTGGAAATCCGGGATCTGATCAACCGTGGACCCTTCCTGGGCGTGGAGGCCGTGGATGCCGGCCTGATCGATGGTCTGGCGTACCGCCATGAGCTCGACGGCCTGCTCGAGGCAAAAGTGGGCCGTTTCACCACCATGGAGTCGCGCCATTACTTCCGGCTCGCGGGGCGTCCCCACAAGCGGGGCACCGGCGTGGCGGTCATTCACGGTACCGGCGGGGTCATGCGCGGCGAGAGCGGCTACGACCCTGTCTTCGGCAGCGTCTCCATGGGCTCCGATACCGTGGTCCGGGCCTTTCGGGACGCCATCGAGGATGACAGCATCAAGGCCATTCTGTTTCGGGTGGACAGCCCCGGTGGCTCCTATGTGGCGTCCGACGCCATCCTGGCCATGACCCGCAAGGCCCGGGAGGCAGGCAAGCCGGTGGTGGTGAGCATGGGCAATGTGGCCGCTTCCGGCGGTTATTTCGTGGCCATGGAGGCTGACCGTATCATCGCCCAGCCGGGCACTATCACCGGTTCCATCGGGGTGCTGGGAGGCAAGTTCCTGACCACCGATTTCTGGCTGGAGCGCTTCGGCATCAGCTGGGATGCGGTTACCACCGCGGACAATGCCAGCATGTACTCCGGCGGCCATGATTACACCGAGCATGGCTGGCAGCGGCATCAGGACTGGCTCGACCGGGTCTATGAGGACTTTGTGGCCAAGGCCGCCGCCGGGCGCAACATGAGCTATGACGAGCTTGAAGCCTTCGCCAAGGGGCGGATCTGGACGGGGCAACAGGCGCTGGATCGTGGCCTGGTGGACGGGGTCGGCGGTTATGGCGAGGCGATGGCCGCGGTGCGGGAACTGCTTGAGCTGGAAGTGGATGCCCCGCTCAAGCTCAAGACCTACCCCGAGCCCAAGGGCTGGCTCAACCTGTTGGCCGGCGGCCGCGCCGAACCGGTGGCCAGCCGAGCGGCATTGAGGGCCCTGGAGAGCATCCAGCCGTTGATGCGTGAACTCCACCGGGCAGGGATTGTCGGCGACAAAGACGTGCTGGAGATCACGCCTCCGGAGGTGAAGTGAGCGCAAGGCTGTCCATCTGGGCCCGCCTGGCGGGTGTTCGCGGTCGAATTCGTTTCCGCGACGGGAGCATCAGTGAAGCCCGGGGACAGTTGTCCCCGGGCTTTCTCGCTGCCTGTCGGGATATCGCTCGTTTGCACCGGGTATCGGTGGGGCGGGTGGATGTCATGGGGCAGGGCCGCCGCCAGCATTTGCGCTTCTCTCGTGACCTACCTGCCGGTGCCCGGCAGGCCATCAGCAATGTCTGGACCCCACCGCCCAGCGGTGGTGGCGGTGGCATGCGTGCTGCCGGCTAACGATAGCGGCTGTGCTGCTGGTAATAGGC
Source organism: Natronospira sp. (assembly GCA_003558125.1). Classification (GTDB taxonomy): domain Bacteria; phylum Pseudomonadota; class Gammaproteobacteria; order Natronospirales; family Natronospiraceae; genus Natronospira; species Natronospira elongata. The sequence continues at coordinate 18,536 of PWMQ01000074.1, forward strand.
TTCCTTGTCCTCGTACATCCGCTGGTCGGCAAGTCGCAAGACCCGGTCTGGCGGGTGCTGGTCAGAACCGGCAACACCCACGCTGATGTTCACGGCGAGATTCAGTCGGCGGTCTCCCGACAGGGCTATCTCGCATTCCCGGCCCTGGCAGGCTGTCGTCAGACGTTCCACCGCGCGCTGGGCATCGGACTCAGCACAGTCATGGCATAGAATCACAAACTCGTCACCACCGTAGCGGGCTGCCACATCACTACGGCGGGCCTGCTTTTTCAACTGCCTGGCCACCTGCCGAATCAGTTCATCCCCGCTTTCGTGACCATGGTGATCGTTAATTCTCTTCAGTCCGATCAGATCAATCATCACCACCGAGAAATCCGGTTCGCTGTGGGTTTTCTTGAGCCAGATGGCATGGGCCAGTTGTTCTTCGAAGAAGGCTCGGTTGAACAGACCGGTGAGGCCATCGGTTTCGGCGAGCTTGCGCAGTTCCTGGGTCAGCAACTGGTTTTCCAGGGCGGCCCCAAGCTGGTCGACAAAAAGCGGCAGGGCACTTTCGGCATCATCGTTCGGCTGGCTATCGACCATCAGGTAGCCAGGGGATTGCTGCAGGTGGCGATGCAAGGGCATCAGCAGGAATCGCTGATCTGACTGCTGCAGCCATGCCTGACGATATCGTTCCGAGCTTTGGTTATGGGTGCGGAGCCTGTCCATCAGGGCCTGACGACAATTCTCCGCCGCACCCAGAAATCCGGCATGGCGAACCAGATCCGCCCGTTCTCGATCGAACAGCACGATGCCGAAACTGCGTGTGGGATATAGCGCCCTGAACTGCCTGAGCGATCGCTGTATCAGGTCGGGAACGTCCTTCGCCTCATAGGTCTGCACACCCATGTCCAGCAGCGAGCGGAAGATATCGTTCTTGCGGGCAATATCCTTGTGGGCCCGAGCCAGTTGTCCATTCTGGCGGTGATAGGTGACACCCACGCCGAGAATGTAGAGCAGGGTGGTGATGATCACAAAAGCGGTTACCGGCAGACTCGCGGTCGGCACGAAGGCAGGTCCTGCAATGCCTACCCCGAGCAGGCCGCCGAGGACAAAGCAGACGAAGGCCAGAGCCAGGCGGGGGAGGCCGCCATTGACCGAGTTGTTAAGCAAGGAGCTGACCAGCAGGGAGAATGTGATCCACAGATTGAATGCCAGCAGCGCGGCCCAGGTCCCGAGCAGAATGCAATCCAGGAGCAGATTGATCTGTTCAGCGCGTTTGGAGTGGGTGACCAGGCGGGTATGCAGCCAGGCCAGGTGTGGATAGACAAGGAATGCCGCCACCGCGGCCAGCAGGATGGGCGTACCCAGCTCCAGTTCGGGTGTGATGAGGAGAATGGCCACGAACGTGGAGAGAAAGCCCAGTACGCGGGGCAGGTAGTTGATTCTGGCTATGCGATGGGCTGGACGCAGCCGAAAAGCTTTTGTCATTGGGCCTGACTCTCCGGTGCACGGGCCGAGCTGGCCCGTCCCTGGCCCAACCGGCCCGGAGTCTTGATGCCTCTCTGTTCAGTGTAGGCCCAAATGAGCGATTAATCCGCTTTTCTCACCGCTTACAGCACGAAACCGGCAAGCCCCAGAGCGGACTTGGAAAAAGCCACCGACATAGTCTGCAGAAAGACCAGCACCGCGAGGAAGAACAGCCCCCAGCGGGCCGCACCGGCAGACACCCGGAAAGCGGCGATACCGACGCCGATGTAGAGGGCCACCAGCCCCAGTTTCACCAGCATCCAGGGTTGGGAGAGAAAGGCCCAGCCGGTCATGCCCAGCAGCAGGATGCCGCTGAGGAGCAACAGGGTATCCACCACATGGGGGGCGATCTTGGCCAGCCTGGAGCCGGGGCGGTCGCCGGTCAGCAGCAGCCAGCCACCGCGCAGCATGAAGCCCAGGATGCTGAGCAGTGCCAGGCCCATGTGCAGATGCTTGATTCCCATGTACATGAAGCAGCTCCTTCGTTCTGGTCCGGAAAGGATGAGCCGGCTGACGGCCTCAACCGTGGATGCCGAGCATCTTACTTGAGTCGGTCCCGCCTGGCTGCCCCGACCGCCGATAATTGGGTCGTCACAGACACGGTGACCAAGAAATGCCCAATCTGACAACGGCCCCGTCAGGGAAGCCGGATCAGTGGTTTATTCACATGGTTATCCACAGATATTGTGGAAAGATGCACTTGGTGTGTTTTTCTCAAAAATGACGCCCCATCCACGTGCTCGATTCAGCAAACAGGCCAAAAAAAACGATATAAAACAGATGTCTAGGAGATTGGTCGCTGGTCGGTAACTCTGGGGGGTCGCTGTTGTGGACGCGTCGCCGAATGACTTGTCAAGCTTTTTCGAGGACTTTGAGTCAACTTCCTCCACAGCCATGCAGGCGGAACAATGCCATGCCGTTTGTCAAGCTGAGAATACCGCTCAATCTGGCCGGGCCGACCAGCGGTGCCATCGGCGTTACCGGTTTCGATGAGCTCCGCCATCGGCCCAAATACACTGTAACAAGCTGCTGCCAATGGCCGTCCATCCTGAGACACAGCCACCGCGGGGAGTAGTGACCATGCGCAGCTATCTGGGCCTCAGTCTCCTGGCCATTGCGGCCACGCCTGCATTTGCCGACAAGCCGATTCCGACGACCACGGCCAACATCGTCGACGGTGAGGTCTCGGCCTACTGGGATCAGTCCCTGTCCGGCGGCCCCGGCAAGGACGGCATCCCGTCCATTGATTCGCCTCGTTTTATCAGCGCGGATTTGGCCGATGACTGGTTGGAGGGGGGTGACAAGATCATCGGTATCTACATCAATGGCGAGGCGCGGGCCTATCCGCAGTCGGTCCTGGTCTGGCACGAAATCGTCAATGACACCGTTGGCGGGGAGAATGTTGCGGTGACCTACTGCCCGCTGACCGGTACCGGGATTGGCTACAAGCGGGGCGAGACCGAACTGGGTGTCTCCGGTCGCCTGGTCAACAGCAATCTGCTCATGTACGACCGCCACTCGGATAGCTATTGGCCGCAGATCCTAGGCGCGGCGGCGGCCGGCCCGCACGCAGGGGAAGGTCTGGTTGAGCAACGGGTATTCTGGACTCGCTGGGATAACTGGCTTGCCCGTCACCCGGACACCGAGGTGCTGTCACGGCGAACCGGTCATGTGCGCAATTATCGCCGCGACCCCTACGGCGGCTACAACCCGCGTACCGGCTATTATGCCGAGGGCAGTGACCGCATCTTCCCGGTCATGAATGAGAATGAGCGCTTTGATGCCAAGCGGGAGATCTTTGGTTTCCGGACTTCCGAGGAGGCTGTGGCGGTAGATATGGATGCCCTCGCCGAGGCCGGCTACCTGAGCTACAGCGGCGTCTCCGACGACTTCCTGGTGATTTATGACGACGGCCTTGAGACCGCCTGGGTATTCCGGGGACAGGCCAGTGATTTTCCCGAAGACCCCAGTGCCGTGAGCTTTGGGCCTTCCGGTCCCAGTGCTCCCGGGCTACAGGAACTGGACGCCGTTAACGGCTTCGAGGCCATGTGGTTTGCCTGGTACGCCTTCTACCACATGACCGTGGTACTGGATGGCGATGAGTGATTCGACAGACCAGGTTGTCCGCCACGCGCTCTGGCTGCCCCTGTCAGCAGCTCTGGCCTATGCAGGCTTCTACCTCTACGCCATTGGCGATATCGATGTGATGGACAGTTCCCTGTGGGGGCTGATGGTGGGAGAGTTGAGCCTTGAGCGCATCCTGAGTGCGCGGGCGGTTTTCCAGTTCGAGCCGGTGGTCATGATTGAAGCGGGCTATCTGGTGATCCTGATCAGCCCACTGAATCTGGCAATGACCGTGCTACTGGCCGGATTGCTGGCCGCCAACCTGCACGGGGTTTTGCATTTGCGGGCCAATCCCAGCTGCCGCTACAGCGCTAGCGGCAGCCTGTCCGGTGCCTTGCCCGCCCTGCTGGCCGGTGGTGCCTGCTGCGCGCCCAGTCTGATTCTCCTGCTGGGCCTGCCGGGCCTGGGTGCATTCGCTGCCTTTTTCGCCTGGCTGGTACCCGTTTCCCTCCTGGCCCTGGCAGCGAGCCGGATCTGGCAGCGGCGCCTAGGGGCACCCCCGATGGTGAGTCTGTTACCTCACTCTTCCTGATGATAACGGGCGAAGACTTCGCTTTCCCCTTCGTCATTGAAAGTCAGGACCTCATAGGGGTCTTTTCGGTCGCCCATTTCCATGCCCGGTGAACCGATTGGCATGCCGGCGACGGCAATGCCGAGGATGTCGGGGCGCTCCTCCAGCAGACGATGAACCTGCTCCGCCGGTACATGGCCTTCCACCACATAGCCGTCAACGAAGGCCGTGTGACAGGAGCCCAGGCTGAAGGGCAGGCCGGCTTCGCGCTTGATCTCGTTGAGCTCCTGGTGGCTCACGTCGCGTGCCTCCACCTCGAAGCCTGCTTCCTCTATGTAATCCACCCAGACACTGCAGCAGCCGCATTGCGGCGTCTTGTAGACCAGCATTTCATTGGATTCGGCAGCGGGTTCCTGACCACAGGCGGCCAGGCTCAGGATCAATAGGAGTGAGAGCAAGGATCTCGGTGTTTTCATCAGAATCGCCACCCAATCAGGTTCCAGTCGTTAAGGGTCATGGCCAGGGCCAGGCCCGCGAATACAGCCACAATATGATACAGGCGCTGGCGCAGGGACCAGGTGCGTGTCCGCCACAGGGGCACAATGCTGATTACTGCCAGCAGGCTCAGCAAGACAGCAAGATTGTTGATCAGTACCCAGCCCTGGAGTATGGGCAATGGCCAGAGAAAAAGGTTCTCCGCGCCAGCGCCGCGAATGGCGCTCATGGCCTGCCAGGCCAGGACCAGTGCCGAGATCCAGCCCAGCGACCAGGCCAGCATCAAGCAGCTTGCCGTGCGTTCCGCCGTGGTTTCGTTCAGCCGCTGTCGGCGACGGATCCAGAATCCGCCCAGCTGCCATAGGGCAGCCAGACCAGTAATGCCCATAATGGTAAACAGCCACTGGCCGGTGCCGAAGAAGCCGATGCGCTCACCGGCATTGATGCCGCTGGGATGGTAGAACCGGTTGATATCGCCACCGGGGCTCTCACCAAAGGCAAGGCGGTCCGGGCCATCCACTCGCTCAAAGAGATGCACCTGCCCGTCCACTGGCAGCCAGCGCCGGGTCTGGCCTCCCATGTGGGTGATTAAATAGCCATCGTCGTGTACATCAACCTTCATCACGTTGTCGATGGCGGTGATTTTCTCCACTCCGCTGTAGCTGCGGCGGGGATGACGATAGCTGCCCGCATAGTCTTCCAGCCTTTCTGTAAGCTCATCGTTACCGGCGGCTTCGGGCTGCTCGCCCGGCTCGGCTTGAAAGCGAGCGACCACATGGCGCGGCAAGGCCTGGCTGAAGCCGCGTCCACCGGCTGTGTTGGTGGAGACGAAGATGCCCAGCTCCAGTTCGGGTACCAGAACCATGCCGGAGAAAAAATGCACCAGCGCGCCGCCGTGGCCATAGCCGCGGAGACCGTTGTCGAAGCGATATTCAATGAATCCGTGGGCCAGGCCATTCATGCCCTCGGCATTACTGAACCGTGTCTGGCTCATGCGTCGGGCGGTGTCGTCGGCGAGAATCCGGTCGCCGTTCAGCTCACCCTCGTTGAGCAGGGCGAGCATGAAATTTGCCATGTCGGCGGCCGTGGCAGACATTCCGCCGGAGGGCGCCGTGTGGGCAAGGTATTCGAAATAGGCCGGCTCCAGTACACCAGCCTGTTCCCGAAAACCCTCGGCGAAATGCTCGGCCAATTCCTCGGCCACGGGTGCCGGCATGTCTTCATGCACTTCGTCCGGGGAATAGGTCTCCCTGAAGGTCGAGCGTTCCATGCCCAGTGGCGCGAAGATGTATTCCTCCACGTATTCCTCGAAACCCAGGCCGCTGACCTCGGCCACCAGGGCGCCGGCCAGTGCGCTGGCCCAGTTGGAATAGGTGGCCAGTTCACCGGGCGGGCGCACCAGTTCGGGACGCACCCGGTCGAGATATTCATTCAGGGGGCGGAGGTTTTCCACCTCCCGTTCCAGCAAATGCCCCAGGGCCGAGTCCTCGAAGCCGGCGTTGTGGCTCATCAGGTGATGGATGCGGATGGGCTCGCCGTCCAGGCCCGGGGGAAGCTGCAGTGTGTCGGGAAGGTGATCATTGGCCGGGTCATCCAGTGAAATCAGCCCCCTTTCGTCCAATTGCATCAGGGCGACCCAGACAAAGGGCTTTGAGATGGAGGCGATCCGGAACAGGGTTTTCTCGGCATCCACCGGGGTGCCATCACCATCCCGTTTGCCGTAGCCCTTGAGCAACTGCACCTCACCTCGATGCACCACGGCTACCGTGGCCCCCGCCAGTCGGTCACTGTCCATGCGTGCCGCGACGATGCCGTCCACGAAGGCTTCCAGGTCCGCCTCCCGGTCCATGGCCATTTCCCCGGCATCTTCATCCACCGGGTCTTCTGGCGGCACCGGGCCCTGGGCGAAGGCCGAAAGCGGCAGGCTCAGACCTAGAATCAACAGAACAATACGCAGGGACATGACAGACTTGACTCCTTGGGCCGCTGGACGAGGGGGAGATTCAGCAACTACCGGAAACCACCGTCTGATTGCGGCCGTTGCGCTTGGCCTCGTACAAGGCCTTGTCGGCACGCGCAAGAATGGCCTCAATGCTGTCGCCAGGCTGGCAGGCCGCAACGCCCAGGCTCAGAGTAATATGGATTTGCTGATCGTCCAGTTCAAAGGGTTCCCGTTCGAAGGCCTGTCTTAGCTTCTCCGCCACCTGATAGGCCTCTTCCATGCTGGTTTCCGGCAGTACCACCAGAAACTCTTCCCCGCCCCATCGTGCGGCAGTGTCTGTGATCCGGATATTGTCCTGAATATACGTAGCCAGGGTCTTGAGGATTTCGTCGCCGGCCATGTGGCCATGGTTGTCATTGACGTTCTTGAAGCGGTCCAGGTCAATGAATATCACGGAAAAGTGGCGCTGATAGCGCTTGGCCCGCACGAATTCCTGTTCCAATACCTCGTCTATTCGTACCCGGTTGAACATGCCGGTGAGCCGGTCACGGACCACCATTTGTTCCAGCCGTCGATAAGACTCGGTCAATGACTGGGTTCGGTCGTGGATCAGGTTATCGACCATCTGGGAGACTTCTTCCAGTTCCTTGAGCGGGTAGGGCTCTTCTTCGCCATGAAGATCCGTGGGGAAGGAAACGTGGACATGGCAGATATGGGCGTCGCCATCGTCGGGAAGGTGCCAGACAAGCGTATGGCGGGAGTCCCGTAACGTCATCTTGTGGGTGTCGCTGTTGATATTGAAGTCCAGCAACATCTGGGAAATCACCACGTCCTCGGTGACCTGATAGAGCTCGCAATGCTTGATGTCCAGATTGACAGGTTCCGGGTAGCCTTCCAGGTCGGAGCGGACCACCTCGCGCAGGCCAGCCGGGTCCATGGCCGATTCCCCCCGGCCGGTGCCGACTCCGATGGCCTGCGGGTGATATTGGGCCAGTGTGTCTCTGAGATCGCGCTCGACGAAATAGCGCCGGATATGCTCATTCAGCGCGGCCCGGCAACGCTCGTAGATTGGACCTTTGCTTAGTCGTCTCATCCCTACTGTGCCTTCCGTTAAGCACTCCCGAAAAGTCTATCCTGCCCTTGAATGGGGCCGCACCGCAAATGCTCCCGGCCTAAGGGGAAGCTCGATAGTCTCACGGGAGACCGCGATGGAAACGGAGTGTATTGCTGAAACTGGTGGTTTGTACGGCCATGATCCGGACACGCCGGTGTTCAAAAACCGTTTATCCGTAGTGTTTCAGCAGGGCGCGGGCATTGGCGGCCATCTCCTCGCGGAGTTCGGTGGGGGCGATTACTTCAACCGCCGCGCCAAAGCCGTGTAACCACCAGCGCAGTTGGCGAGTGTTGCGTACGGTGGCCGTGACCCGGGTGATGTCCTCACCGCGTTCCTCGAGCTGCTGATCCTCGCTCAGGGGGCTTTCCGACAAGTGACGGGCCGCATCGCGCTCGAAATCCGCGACCAGCTCAATCTCCGGGCCTTCCAGCACATCCACCGCACCGGAGGCCACATACTCCCGCAACTGAAAATCTTTGGGTGACCAGCCCGGCTCATCCAGTAGCCTCGCCTTGCCGAGGCGATGCAGGGCCAGCAGACGGATGTCCTCATAATTGAAAAGGGTGCAGGCGAGATAGAGCACGTTGTCGCGCAGGATCAGGCCGAGGGGGTTGATGCGATAGGTCTTGGGTTCCAGGTCCCGCGAGGCGGCCCGGTACTCGGCCTCGAACAGGCAGCCTTCCAGCAGGGCGTCATAGGCCGTGCGGATGGCCTCGGCGTCACCCTTCGGCGGCAGCAGGGGCTGGCTGCGGGGGACCACCGCGACAAGCTCGGACCAGTGACTCATGCCCGGCTGATTCTTCTCCGTCTGCTCGAGAATCTCCCGGGCCCGGGTCAGATGCTCGTCGAGAAAGCTCTGCATGTTGTTGGGCAAAAGCGGGCGGGAGAACTCGTTCAGCAGCAGAAAGGCCAGGGCCGTGGCCGGGCTCATGGCCGGCAGCTCGAATCCCCGCGCCTCCCGACTCCAGGACCATCCCTGGGGCGAGGCGCCATCGCTAACGATGGGAAACCACCGCGACAGCTTGTCCAGATCCCGCTCCACGGTACGCTTGCTGACGTCGAAACCTTCGGCGGCCAATTTCTCCCGCAGCTCCCGGCAACTCACCCGCCGGGGCCAGCGGGCCACCTGTTCGAGCATGCGAACGTATCGAATGGATGTCTCAGACATGGCAACCGGCTCCTTCCGGCAGAACTTTTGGGGTCTTGACTGTCGATGCGTGTGAGAGTGGCGCGACAGAGCGACAGCGCCTGTCGCATCTCGGAGGGAAACTATACAACAAGCAACGACAGGGGAGTCATCAAATGCTGGGCGCCATCACCGGAGACATCATTGGCTCGGTCTACGAGTTCAACAACACCGGCCGTACCGACTTTCCACTGTTCGGCCGGGGAGCGGATTTCACCGACGACACCGTCCTGACCGTAGCCGTGGCCGAAGCCATCATTGAGGAGCGGGCCTTCAACCGGGCCCTGCAGGCCTGGTACGCCCGCTATCCTCACTGCAGCTACGGCGGCTCCTTCCACAGTTGGGCCCGCTCCGGCGGCTCCGCGCCCTACAACAGCTGGGGTAACGGCTCGGCCATGCGCGTCAGCCCGACCGGCTGGGTCAGCGAGGACGCCGACGAGGTCCTGCGCATCGCCCACGACAGCGCGGCCGTCACCCACAACCACCCCGAGGGCATCAAGGGCGCCCAGGCGGTGGCCCTGGCCATCCTATTGGCCCGCCAGGGACAGAGTGCTTCGGCCATCGCCGAGGATATCGCCGAGGCCTTCGACTACCGCCTCGACCATGATCTCGACGCCTTGCGCGAGACCTACGAGTTCGATGTCTCCTGCCAGGGCTCGGTCCCCCAGGCCATTGCCTGCGCCCTAAAGGGGAAGGATTTCGAGGACAGCATCAGAAAGGCGGTGTCCATTGGCGGTGACAGCGACACCATCGCCGCCATTGCCGGCAGCATTGCAGAAGCCCGCTTCGGCGGCGTACCGGAGCCGATTCTGCGTGAAAGCTGGACGCGGCTGCCAGACACCATGCGCGCAGTGATCCGAGGTTTTCATCAACGCTTTGCACTTCCGGGCGAACTGCCGGAAGATATCGAATCGAGACAAGACTTGATCGTCGGCCGCTAGCCGGCGGCCCGGATAGGAGATCCCGCATGTCCATCAACCGAACCAGAGGCCTGCTCTATTGGCTGGCCCGCCTGCTGGGAGACGTCAACGCCGTGCGCCGGGGCCGGGTAGGACGGCGCATCGGCCGTCGCGTCGTCGGCCGCGCGGCAGGGCGCGGCATCGGCAGGCTGTTTCGCCGCTTCTAGCAACCCCGGATGGAATCAGCGCTGCCTTAGTCCAGCCGAAACACCGCCTGCACCTCGGCGGAGACAGTTATCGGTTCGGGCATGAAGCTGACCGCCTCCGGCGCCTGCATCAATTCCGCCCGAGCCATCATCGGACGACTGCGATCGCCCTCCTGCAGCTGAAGCAATGTCCCCACCTGGCGTCCGTCGCCGGCGGCCAGGGCCGACGCCCGAGAGCGGGCATTGGCCACCGCCTCGCCCAGCAAGTCATTACGCAGCGCCTCGGGGTCCGCCAGACGGGAGCGGACGCCCTGGATCTGTGTCCAGCCCGTGGTGATCAGCGCCCCGAGCAAGGGCCCCATTTCCTGCTCCACGTCCACCTGCAGGCGCACTTGTCGCGACAGCCGCATCTCGCCCGTGACCCGTCGCTGCTCGTCCCGGTCCCAGTGGGGTTCCTGATGCAGTTCCAGCTCCCAGGCGCGAATGTCATCCTCTTCCAGCCCATGCTCACGAGCCAGGGAGATGACATTGGCAAGCCGCTCCTCCAACGCCTCGGACAGCGCCGCTTCATCCTCTCCACGCTCCACCAGCAGCAGGGAGATTTCGTAATAGTCCGGCATCAGCTCCCGTTCCGCCTTGCCGGAGACAGTCACCGTGTCCGGCTCCCCGGCACAGCCCACCAGTAGCCCGGCAAGGCCCATCATCATCAGCAGTGGCAGTAGTCGTCGCATCGGTACTCCTCGAACGATCATGGCTTGGGCAGTTTGCCCCAATACTGACTGAATCGGAAGCCTCTCCGGGGTAACCCCCTAACTTGCCTGGCCATGGCTGGATCGCCAGCCTATGCGTTCAGGCGCTCACGCAGTCCGGAGCGGCGGCTGATTCGGCGCGCCACTGCCAGGCGGATCAGATGCTCGCTGGTGCCGGCTAGCGTGGCTTGGTGCCGGGCGCGGGTGATGCCGGTGTAGAGCAGCTCCCGGGTGAGCACCGGATTGTCCACTTCGGGCAGTACCATCAGCACCCGGTCAAACTCCGAGCCCTGTGACTTGTGCACGGTCATGGCGAAGACGCTTTCCATGCTGTCCAGGCGGCTGGGCAGTACCAGGCGAATATCACCACCGGGCAGCTCAAAGGCGACCCGCAGGCGCGGTCGTTCATCATCCGCCAGCCGGGTCAGCAGACAGATCCCCACATCCCCGTTCATCAGCCCCAGTTCATAATCATTGCGCGTCACCATCACCGGGCGTCCCTCATACCAGTCCCGATCCTTGTCAATCAGGCCTTCTCTTCTGAGCACGGCGGCGATGCGTTCATTGAGCCCGCTCACTCCGAGCATGCCTTGTCGGACCGTGGCCAGTACCTGGAATTGTCCAAAGTGATGAATCACTTTACGGGCCCAGTCACGGGTGGCCTTGTCGGGATCGGGTTCCTGATTACTGTCCGGTCGGCTGGCCTTGAGTTGTTCCAGATAAGGCCGGTAGCCCGCAACGCTTAACTTTTCTATGCGGCTGTCTTCGGCATCCTTCAGCAGGGCCAGGCTGACATCATCGTCCCCCTCTCCAAGCAGGCTCAGGGTTCGTTCGCTGTCACCGGCATTGACCGCAGCCGCCAGCCCGCCGATGCCGCTGTCGGCAGAGAAGCGATGACTGTGGCGTAGCATGACCGTGTGCTGGCGCAGGGCCGGGGCCTGATCGCGTGCCTGGAACGCGCCAATCTCTTCGCCACTGGCAGACTTGACCCAGTCCACGGTGTCAGCCGAATAATCGCCGGCATCCGCCCCCTGGCAAAGGTCGCCGAGCACGGCGCCGGCCTCGACCGAGGCCAGCTGGTCCTTGTCACCCAGCAGGATCAATCGGGTTTCCGGGCGCAGGGCGTCCAGCAGCTTTGCGGTCATTTCCAGATCAATCATGGAGGCTTCATCAATCACCACCACATCGGCATGCAGGGGGTTATGACGGTCATTACGGAAGAAGCGGCTGTTGCGGACACTGCCCAGCAGACGATGCAGGGTTCGCACTTCCCGCGGCACCGCGAGCTTGACCGATTCGTCAAAGGGCAGGGCATCAATGGCCCCGCCAATGGACTCGCTCAGGCGGGCCGCGGCCTTGCCGGTGGGTGCCGCCAGCCGAATGCGCAGGGGCCGCTCAGGGTCCGCGGTCAGCTGTCTGGCCTGCAACAGGCCGAGCAGTTTGACCACCGTGGTCGTCTTGCCGGTGCCGGGCCCGCCGGTGATGATGGTCAAAGCGGATCGCACGGCGAGTGCACTGGCGACCTTCTGCCAGTCCGGCTGATAGGCCCCGCCGGCAAACAGTGCATCCAGCTGTGACTTCAGGTTCGGGGCCACCGTCTCCTCGGTCTCCAGCCGGGCCTCGATGGAGGCGGCTACATCCTGCTCATGCTGCCAGTAACGACGCAAGTAGAGCCGGTTGCCCTGTAGCACCAGCGGTTCATTGCCTTGATCACGCTGCTGCGCCGGGCAGGCAATCACGGCCGATTGCGTCAGAACGGCGGTCAGGGTTTCCATCTCCTGCTTGCCGAGCCAGTCCGTGGGGCGGTCGATGGCTTCGGCTACCCCTGTATCCGGTAACTCCGGCCATAGTCGTGTCGGCTCACTCAGGGCCTGTTGCAGGTCCAGGCAGATATTGCCCTGGCCGACTTGCTGGCTGGTCAGGGGCGCCATGAGCAGGACCGTCTCATCCTGTTCGCCGCCTTCTTCATTCAGAAAGCAGGCCAGGGCATGATCCACACCACGCAGCCAGCCGGCGCGGGCCCAGTCCGACAGCCGGGCGGGCAGGGCAGTGTTGATCGGCAGTGCGGGCTGTTCACTGGACATGAGCCACCTCCCGACTGAACAGGGTATCCAGTTCCTCCACCAGAGCCCTGGGCGGACGTTCCAGATGCAGGCCCCGGCTGGCATGGTTCACACCACGCAGAAAGAGACAGCCGGCACCGCCCACATGGTGTTCATAGTCATAGTCATTACCCAACCGGGACCGCAGCAGTCGATGCAGGGCCAGCAGGTAGAGACTGTACTGGGCGTCATAGCGCTTCTTGATCACCGCCTGACGCAGGGCAGTCTGTGAATAGGCGGCATCGGAAGCACCCAGGTAATTGGATTTGTAATCGATCACGTAATAACGCCCCTCGTGCTCGAAGACCAGATCAATGAAACCCTTGAGCATGCCATTGAGCTGGTTTTGCCCAAGCTGGGGTCGGCCCACGCCGTTGAGAGCATATTGCTGAATGACCCGGTCGATGGCCTCGGCACCCGCATCATGCACCGAGAGCATGAACTCCAGCTCGGCAATGAACTGCCCGGGTTGCAGTTCATTCAGACGCAGCGTGTCATCACCCAGGGGCAGGGGAGCGCTCACGGTTGCCTCCATCCAGTCCCCGACCGTCTGACCCCAGTGACGCCAGCGGCGGGTATTGAGTCGCTCATAGAGAAGCGTCTGAAAGGCCCGGTCCTCGATAGCCGGGAAATGGCGTTCGGCCAAGGCTTCCAGCAGCCCGTGCAGGAAGGTCCCCGCCGCCGGCCCGCGCGGGAAGGCGTGCAGGCTGTCCGGCTCGGCTTCGCCGTCGTCCAGCGCCTCGGACAGGCTTTCCTCGACAATTACATCTTCATCCGCCGAGCCCGGTGCCCAGGCCCGGGGCCCGTCTTCCAGCAGCGCCGAGTAACTGGCAATCCACCATCTCTCGGCATTGGGTGGGGTAGCTTCATAGTCACGGGCCCGCGCCATGGCAATGCCGGCCTCATCCTGCTCGAGCTGAAACGCATCGGGTGACTCGATGCGGGCGTCAACGGTTTCAATCGCCGGATGCTTGCTGGCTACTTCCGTCAGGCGATCTTCCAGTTCCTCGGCCGGGTCCCCGGCCTGCCATTGAATCAGGTGGCCGATGGCGGCGTTCTCCAGGTCACTCTTCTTGAGTTTTTCAGGGTCTTTCGTTCTCGAGTCGGCCGCCCTTTCTCGCACCCCGGCCATGCCCACCCAGCAGGCATGGCGGGCCCGGGTTAGGGCCACATACATCAGGCGCAGGTCTTCCTGAAAGCGCAGCTGTTCGGCCGCTTCCTTGATTTCTTCATCCGGCTCGAAGCTGAGTCGGCGCTGGCCTTTCTCGTAATACCAGATCGGCGGGTTCTTGCCGTCTTCCTTGCGATAGGCACAGGCAAAGGGAAGAAACACCAGGGGAAACTCCAGGCCCTTGGATTTGTGAATGGTAATGACCTTGATGAGCTCGGCATCGCTTTCCAGACGAATCAGTTGTTCATCACCGGCCTGTCCCTCATCGGCCGTCTGAATCTGCTCGTCCAGCCAGCGAATCAATGCCTGGGCCCCATCCAGATGACTGGCCGCATCCTGCAGCAACTCGCTCAGGTGCAGAAGATTGGTCAGACGGCGTTCCCCGTCAGCTTGTTGCAACAGGCGCGGGGCCAGTTGGTGCTCGCGCATCAGTCGGCGCAGCATGGGGAGCACGCCGCGCTCCTGCCAGGTCTGGCCATAGCCACGAAAACGTTCCAGCTCCGACTCCCAAAGGCCGTCGTTCTGGATCAGGCGGTCCAGTTCCTGCCAGCCATGGCCCAGGGCGGCGGTACCCAATGCAGCGCGCACATGGTTCTCCGAGTCAGGCTCCGCCGCTGCCTTCAGCCAGCGCAGCACATCCAGGGCTTCGTCACTACTGAAAATGTTCTCCCGGTCCGAGAGATAGACCGAGCGAAGCTGGCGTTCGCGGAGGGCATCCCGCACCAAGGCCGCTTCCTTGCCCGTTCGAACCAGAATGGCGATGTCAGAGGGCCGCACGGGATGGCTCTCGCCATCCTTGTCGAAACCCGCCATGCCTTGCTGGCTCTGCCAGAGCAGTTTGGCCACTTCACTGGCACAAACCTCGGCCATGTGTTCCCGGTATTCCCGAATCGGAATGCTGACCGCCAGCCCGTCCTCGTTTTCCTTTTTAATCAGGCTGAATGTCAGCGCCGGGACATCGTAGCCCTGCCGGGTGAATCGCTCCTTGAGGCCATTCCAGTCCACGGCCCGGTAGGCCAGGTCCGCCCGATTGAAAGGCCCTGCCCCTGTATCGCCGGCATGGGTGAACAGCTGATTGACCGATTCCACCATGGCCTGGCTGGAGCGAAAGTTCCGGCCCAGGGTATGGATGGCATCCACCGATTCCTCGCGCGCTTTCAGGTAGGTCTCCAGATCCGCCCCGCGGAAGGAGTAGATGGCCTGCTTGGGATCACCGATCAGAAACCAGCTGCCATCATCGGTACCGCTTTCCTTTCCATACACCGCCTTGAAGATCTCGTACTGGACCGGGTCGGTGTCCTGAAACTCGTCGATCAGGGCTACCGGGAACTGCTGGCGAATGGTGTGGGCGAGCTGGCTGCCATTCTCTGCATTCAGGGCCGTGTGCAGATCCTCCAGCATGTCATCAAAGCCGATGACCGATTGCTGCTGCTTGAAATGCTTCAGCCGTGTCTCGATCCAGGCACAGGCATGGGCCAGCAGGGGATTACGAGCCGCCTGCAACTGCCCTGTGCATTCCACCAGCCGCTCGGCCGCCGCGACGATGGGGCTGTCCAGAATCTCGGCCGGGGTCTCGGCCCCTTTTCGAGTGGCCTTTTCCAGGGTTTCCCGGGTCAGCTCGTTCCAGGGGCTTCGGTCACAGGGAGGGGAGGCCAGCGCCGGCTGCGCAACCCATTCTTTCAATGCCGGCAACACCTTTCCACGCCAGGTGCCCGCCGTGGGGCGAGAACCCGTCTTGAGAGATTTTTGCTTCCAGGCCGCTTCCAGCGCCTCATTGAATGCTC
The DNA here is from genome assembly GCA_003558125.1 of Natronospira sp. Taxonomy (GTDB): domain Bacteria; phylum Pseudomonadota; class Gammaproteobacteria; order Natronospirales; family Natronospiraceae; genus Natronospira; species Natronospira elongata. The sequence goes on from PWMQ01000074.1 coordinate 34,328, forward strand.
CCAAGTGATTCTCAACCGCCGAACGGAAGCCGGCCATGGCGTCTTGCCAGGCGGTGCTGTCGCGTTTGATCTGCTCGAAAAGATCCGCGGGTACGCTGTGATCCAGTTTCGAGGAATGACCGATGGCCTTGCTCAGGGTGTCGGCGAAAGACGTCACATCGGCGGCTTTCACGGCCTGGCCCTCGACCGGTTCGCCATGCAGCACCACGCTGAGGCCTTCCAGCTCGGCCCGGTTCATGCCATAGAAATGCTGGCGCCAGTAGTCTTCAATCGCCAGGCGGGTGAGGCGGTCCTGTTCCTGGGTCAGTTCCAGGTCAAAGGGGCTGCCCGAGTCAAAGGCATGCTGGCGCAGCATGCGATTGCAGAAACCATGAATGGTGTAGATGGCCGCCTCATCCATCCATTCGGCGGCGGCCTGCAGATGTTCGCCGTTTTCCTGGCGCTGTTTCTTATCTGAATAGGCATCCAGGAGTCCGTTCAGAAACTGATCCTTGGCATCCGGCTCGGCACGGCCAAGAAAACAATCGGCCGCTTCAGACAGGCGAGAGCGGATCCGGTCACGCAGCTCCTTGGTCGCCGCTTCGGTGAAGGTCACCACCAGGATCTCCGGCGGCAGCAGGGGGGTGCGCTCGGCTTCATTCGGGCCAGCGTGGCCCAGAATCAGACGCACATACAGGGCCGTCAGGGTATAGGTCTTGCCCGTGCCGGCGCTGGCCTCAATCAGGTGACGGCCCGTGAGCGTGATCGTCAATGGATCCAGCGTGTTCTTGCTCATGCCTTGTCCCCTTCCTTGGTCTGATCCACTTGCAGGGCTTCAATCAGTGGCTGATAAAGTGCCTGCGACCACCAGGCAAAGGCCGTTTGTTCGTCCTTCATGGGCAGCAGCAATGAAGCCGCATCCGGGAAGGCTCGTTTGAGTGCGGCATTGCCGCCGTAATCCACCTCGCCCGTGTTGAAGTCACTTTCATACTGGCTGGCCAGTTTCTCGGCGCTCGGTTCATCGTCCGGGTGATTGTCCAGCCAGTGGAAGGTCGTGCGGACCGGCAAGGGCAGCGGCTGGCACAGCCCTTCCAGCCAGCCGGCCATCATGGTCTCAAGCCAGGCGCTGGCCTGTTCTGCCGATACGGGTTTGAATTGGTATTCGGTGTCCGAGGCTATGGCCCAGGTTTCAAGGGCCTGCCCCTGGGCGGAGACCGCCAGATGGATTACCCAGTCTTCCAACAGACGGTTGTAGCGGGGCGTGCCGTCCTTGCTGATGGGCCCACCCTTGAGGGTCAGGCGAGCCAGGTGGCTTGTCTTGTCAGCGCAGCGCAGATCACTGATCCAGTCTTCCAGGCGCAGGGACTGGTCGCCAATCTTGAACTCAAGCTGGATTTCCAACGCCGAGGCAGCCTGCGGCCATCGGGTGGTATGGTCTTGCCAGCGTTCGGCGGCGGCCATGGCCTGGCGGCTCTGTTGTTCCAGATTCAGTTCACCGAAACTGCCCACAGGCAACTGGCCGCTGCGTAACAGGCGATGCCCAGTGGCCTCGATCAAGGCACCTGTGTCCCCGCCCGCTGTTTGGCGCACCGGTTCGAGCAACTGATTGGCCAGGGTGTATTGATCCAGCCCGGCCACCGTGAACGGTTCATGCTCATCCAGGGTTTCGGATTCATCATCAAAGCGCAGCTTCAGCCGTTCCCGGAAGAAATGCGCCGGGGCATCCTTGAGAAAGCGCATCAGATCGGAGACGCGCAGCACCACCGGCTGTTCCAGATCGGGCAGGGACAGAGGCTGGTCATCGGCTTCTGCCGGCAGCGATTCTGAATATGCCCATTCCCGGCTGTAAGTGAACAGCGCCTCGTCATCACCGTAGCGGGGGCTGAAGCCCTGCAGTGGATGATCCACGGTCAGCGACTCCACCACCGTCTTTGGCTTTTCTTCGTTCTTAAGGGCCTCATCCAGTGTCCAGCCATGATGGATGTGATCACGCAGTTGGCTCACCAGCACCGAGGGCGGGCGGGGTTCATTGTCGCGAATGCTGCGGCCCACCCAGCTCACATGCAGGTGTTCGCGGGCCGAGAGCAGGGCTTCGAGAAAAAGATAACGATCATCTTCCCGACGCGAGCGGTCCCCCGGTCGGTACTCGCCGCGCTGGTTCATGAGATCGAAATCCAGTGGCGGGCGGCTACGGGGATAGTCACCATCATTCATGCCCAACAGACACACCACCCGGAAGGGAATGGAGCGCATGGGCATCAGGGTGCAGATATTCACCCGCCCGGCCAGGAAGCGCTGCGCGGGGCCCTCATCCTCCAGCGGCGCCAGCCAGGCTTCGCGGGCAATGCCCAGGGGAATGGCGTCATCGAAACCGGCATCCTCGCATGCGGCCCGCCACTCGCTCATGGCCTCCAGCAGGCGGGCCTCGAGTTGCAGTTCCTCGGCATCACGCAAATCAAACAGGTCTTGCAGCAGACCGGCCAGGCGATCGGCCCACTCGGCAGGCGTGCCGTCCTGGCTCAGGGTCTGCCACTGGGCTTCCAGGGGATCCAGCAGGGCCCGCAACCGCCCCAGGCGTTCGGCGTCCAGGCCGCCGATCTCCGGGTAGGGCTCGATGTCCTGCCAGGCCTCGCCCCGGCCAACGGCATAGCCCAGTAGCATGCGCCGTAGCCCGAAGCGCCAGCTGTTGGCCTCGAAATCCACTTCCAGGTCCAGGCTTTGGCGCTGCTCGGCATCCATGCCCCAGCGGATCCCGGCATCACGAATCCACTGGCGCAGGGGCGGCAGGTCTTCATCACGCAGACCAAAACGCCGTTGAATGGCCGGCACATCCAAAAGATCCAGCACATCGCCTAGGGTAAAGCGCCAGTTGGGCAGGTCCATTAAATGTTCCAGGGCCACCGCTAGGGGTGTGCCATGGCGCTGGCGGCGGTCACCGATGGTGTAGGGGATGTAGCGCGGGTCATTCTCATCCAGGCTGCCGAACACCGCCTCGATGTAAGGCGCGTAGCTTTCAATGTCCGGGACCATCACGATCACATCCCTGGGTCGCAAGGGTTTGCCGGCCTTGTCTGCCTGCTGAAAGGCATGCAGCAAGCGGTCATGCAGAATCTCCACTTCCCGCTGCGGGCTGTGGGCCCGGTGGAAACGGATGGAGTTATCCTCGCCCAGTGTGCGCTTCTCGGTAGGCAGCGGATTGAGATCGAAGATATCCTGCTGGATCTGCTGGAGAAGGGAATCGGAGGCATCTTTCTCGACCACCGGCACGAAGAGGTCGATGCTGTTGAACCACTCCCGGTACTTTTCCGGCAGGTCATAGTCGTAGAGCAGGCCGATGTAATCACGGCCCTGCTTGCCCCAGGCCGCCAGCAGGGGATGGCCGGGGCTGCCGGCCTTCTTGCGGTGGCGGCTTTGTTTCAGCGTCAGAAGCTCCCGGTCCTCGACGATATCCGCCCAGAAATGCTGACAGGGGTTTTGCACCAGCATCAGGATCTGGCAATGGCGGGAGAGGGCATGCAGCGCTTCCAGCACCTGCTGGGGCAGGGAGGTAATCCCGAACACCACGATGCGCCGGGGCAGGCCGTGGGCCTCACCCTTGTCCAGGGCCGCGACGAAATCCCGGTGGATACCGGCGCGCGACGCCTGGTTAAAGGGCGCACCAATATCTTCATGCAGGGCCCGCCAGAGCGCGGGCTGCCAGCTCTGGCCCTCGGGGAGGGGTGACGGTTCGCCATTGGCGCGGCGCAGTTGATCCTCGCCTGCCAGCCAGTCACTCAACCAGTCGGCCCGATAGACCTGGTATTGGTCATAGATATCCGCCAGGTGCCGGGCCAGTTGGTAGCGCTTGCGCAGCGAATCCCCCTTGGCGAGGAAATTCGCCAGCGGTCGATAAACCTCGGGCTCTGCCTCCAGCAGCGAGGGCAGTAGCCGAAACAGCCGCCATTGCAGGCGGGTCTTCTCAAAGGGCGAGGCCTCCGGCACTCGCTCATCGCCCAACACCGCCCGGTAGGCCCGCCACAGAAAGGACTGGGGCAATTCAAAGCGATGGGCCGCGGAAATACCCAGCCCCGACGCCTCCCCGGCCGCCTCCGACGCCAGGGCCAGCTTCAGCCACTGGGCCATGCCATTGGACTGGACCAGAAAGACCTCATTCTCCAGCGGCGCCAATGGGGTCTGGCGCAGCCAATCGACCGTGGCTTCGGTCAGGTCTTCCAGGCGATTGCCATGTAGGACGGCAAAACCCGGCTGAATGGACTGTTCGGATTGCTCGGAGAGCGGCTGGCTCACGGAAAACTCCAGTTCACTGTATCCTTACGGCAGGGCCAGACCAAGGCTAGCCCTGCAGCTGGAATGGCCCATTAAACCTTGGGCCTCCAATGGAGAGCAATTCTACGCATCAATGCGACAGATTGTGTCGCTTACCCAAGCCTCTTGCCCAAGGAGCAAGATCAACGGTCCGCCGAGCAAAGAGCAGGCCCAGTCGTAACACCCCGGCTCCTTAAGACTAGAGAGAGCAAGGAACATCGCCCGGAGGCAAAAACATGGCAAAGGACTTCGCCACTCTCAAGCAACGCCAGCGCGCCGAACGCGAAAACTACCCCGAGCACCTCAGCCTGCGCGTCCACCGCGCCCTCAGCTGGCTCAACCGCGCCGAGCAGTGTGAAGATGACCCGGACGGGCGCTTCATCTTTCTCTGGATCGCCTTCAACGCCGCCTACGCCAATGAGACCGGCGACCAGCACATCGGCGAGGCCCGCCAGTTCAACGACTTCCTCGCCCGCATGGACAAGCTCGACGGGGCAGGGCGCCTATCCGGCATTGTCTGGCAGCAATACCCCCAGGCCATCCGCGTCCTTCTGGACAACCAGTTCGTCTTCCAGCCCTACTGGGACCACCTCAATGGCCTGGAAAGTGGTGCCGACTGGGAAGACCAGTTCCAGCGAGCCCGCACCGCCGCCCAGAAATCCCTGGCCAGCCAGAACACCGCCAAGGTCCTCGGCATCGTCTTCAGCCGGCTTTATACATTGAGAAACCAGCTCATCCACGGCGGCGCCACCTGGAACAGCCAGGTCAACCGCCAGCAACTCAGCGACGCCAACCGCATCCTCGGCGACCTGGTCCCCGCCATCATCGAAATCATGATGGACAACGCCGACAAACACTGGGGCGAAGCCTGCTACCCCGTCCGCCAGTCCTGACCGATCCACAAGCACTGGTGTGGGAGGGGCATTCCTGCCCCGACTTCGTTGCGACACCGCTTGTCGCTACCTGCCTCCAAACTGGATTCTGAGATGCACTCCACCCGGTTGGGCCTTTGGCACTGACAGGGAAGCGGTGGGGTGCATCCCCCTTTTCTGCATGGCAATCCAGTCGAACGCAGGGAGCACCCCATGAACAAGCACAGCGAATTCGAAATCGGCACCCAGGCCACCCTGGCCAGCACTGGCGAAAAGGTCCACATTCTCTACCGCGTCCACGACGGCCGGACCGGCGCTACCCGCTACCGCTGCGTCCTCCCGCCCCAGGCACCGGGGCATCGCCCCAGAGTCCAGACCATCCGTGCAAGCAAGCTAAAATAGTTTCCGCGACATTTGATGTCGCATGCGTGGTCGATAATGGACGCTCACCCCCAAAAGGAGCCTCCATGACCTATAGAACGAGTCTCACCCATCCACTCCGCATCGACAGCATCGAATACCCCAGCAGCACTGGCAGGATCGGGCTCACGCTTTGCCCCGGCAAGTACCAGCCAGACGGCAAGTCCGGCGCCTGGTGCCGCAACCTCAGCCTCGACCTGGACCGTGTCCGTGGCTGGGGCGCCAGCCACGTCCTGACCCTGATTGAAGATCACGAATTCGAGCGCCTGCGCGTCGAGCGACTGCCCGAGGAAGTACGTGCTCGTGGGATGCAATGGCACCACCTGCCCATCGTCGACCGCCATCCGCCGGATCATCGTTTCGAGCAGCAATGGCCCGAGATAGGGCCAGAATTGCACGATATTCTCATCAATGACGGACGGATTCTCGTCCACTGCATGGGCGGCCTGGGTCGCGCCGGCACCATCGCCACCACGCTGTTGATCGAAGCCGGCCTCAACCCCAAGGAAGCCGTCAGCCAGGTCCGTGAAGCCCGCCGCGGCGCCATCGAAACCCAGATCCAGCTCGACTGGCTCAAACGTCACGCCCGCCGTATCCGCCAGGTCTGCTAGGCCCGGTCGCGAAAGGCCAGCCCCAAGCCCATCGGGGCAGGAATGCCCCGCATACAGTCAGTTCGGCCAAATTTCGTTTGGTTACTGTTCAAAACCATCAAAATCTGAGAAGCTAATCTGGACCTGCTCAAAAAACCGGTATTTTGAGCAATTTCTGTTCAGGCAGCGATGCGGAGGCGGGTATGGCCCTGGAGATCGAGCAGCACTTTCCTCCGGTGGACGCACTGGAGACGCCAACGGTACTACGGGCGCTGGTGGCAGCACATCGCAGTCTCGCGGAGCTCAAGGGTATGGCCAGGACTATCCCCAACGAGGGGCTGCTGGTGTCCACACTGTCTTTGCAGGAAGCTCAGAGCAGTTCCGAGA
>PWMQ01000061.1 GCA_003558125.1 Natronospira sp.
CTCCCACAGAGTAGTCACCCCACTCAAAGCCAACCCTCCGCGCCTCCGCGGTAAAAATGGTTTTGAATTTCTCTGCGCCTTTCCGCGAGGATGCATTTTTCTTTCTACCTGGTGATGTTCATCGTCCACCCAGATAACGGGCCTTGCGCCAGCGTTTGTGGAGTTTGGTCTTGAAGCGGTCGAAGGACCAGAAGTATTGCTCGGGCATCTGCCGGATCTGCTCTTCCAGGATGGCGGTGGTCCTTTCGGTGTCGGCCACCGGGTCGTCGCCGGGAAAGTCTTCCAGGGCCGGCAGCAGGTGCAGGCGGTAGCCACGGGCACCCGGCAGGCGCTCCGGGTAGAAGGGCACCACCGGGCTGCCGGTGGCCTTTGCAATGCGGGCGGTGGCGGTATTGGTGGGCGCCGCCAGGCCGAAGAAGGGAATCATGGCGTGGTTGCCGCGGGTGTAGGCCAGGTCGGGGGCATACCAGACGCAATGGCCTTCCTTCAGTCGGCGCATCAGTTGCCGGATGCTGTCGCTGGGGATGACGCCATCGAAGTGGCGGCGTCTTGAGCGATGCACCACGTATTCCAGTACCGGGTTCTTGTTGGGCCGGTACATGAGGTGAAAGGGGGTGAACAGGCCCAGCAGGCGGCCACCGATCTCGAAGCTGGTGAAGTGGGCACTCATGATCAGCACACCCCGGCCCTGGGCCTTGGCGGCCTCCAGATGTTCCAGACCCCGGACCTCCACCAGTCGCCGCAGACGGCGGTCGGAGGCCCACCAGCCCAGGCCAAGCTCGAAGATACCCACGCCGACCGATTGAAAATGAGCCTTTGCCAGTCGACGGTGTTCGGACCGGGATTTTTCCGGGAAGCAGCGGCGCAGATTGGCATAGGTGAACAGCCGCCAGCGCCAGGCAAGGTAATACAGGCCACGACCGAGTGTCCGGCCCATCGCCACCAGCAGGGGATAGGGCAGCAGCAAGAGCAGTCGAAGCAGGCCCAGTCCCAGCCAGGCGGGCCAGTAGAGCGGGGATAGGGGCAGGCGGGGCGGGGTCGGCTCTTTTTTTGACATGACCGGATTATAGCGCTTCGCGTCAGGCCTGTTGAGCACGGTGGCTGTGCATGGTCAGCCGTGGAAACCGCTTGCCCCGTGCTATCATTCCCGCCCTGATTGGACCGCATTCAAAGGGGTTTTCGCGTGGAGCTGCCGGATTTCGCCAACGCCCGGGTGATTGTCCTGGGTGATGTGATGCTGGATCGCTACTGGCAGGGTCCGACCGGGCGAATTTCGCCCGAGGCACCGGTGCCGGTGTTGCGGGTTGATGCCGAGGAGGCCCGTCCGGGGGGTGCGGGGAATGTGGCTTTGAATCTGGCCGCCCTGTCGGTGAAAACCGAACTGCTGGGCTGCGTGGGCCGCGACGAGCCGGGTGAATGTCTTGCCGAGCGCCTGGATGCTGCCGGCATTGGTCATCGCCTGAGCCACTGGGATCGCCCCACCATTACCAAGCTGCGTGTAATCAGTCGTAACCAGCAGCTGATCCGTCTGGATTTCGAGGATGCCCGGCCGGCCGCGGCGCCCGCTGATCTGGAAAAGGCATTCGAGCGCAGCCTGGGTGACGGCGATGTGGTCGTGCTGTCGGATTATGCCAAGGGCGCCCTGTCCGGCGTGGAAACCCTGATCCGCCTGGCCCGCGACCGTGGCCTGCCGGTCCTGGTCGATCCCAAGGGCACAGACTTCAGTCGTTACCGTGGTGCCACATTGCTGACCCCCAACCTGGGCGAGTTTGAGGCCGTGGTGGGGGCCTGCCCGGATGAGCAGACCCTGGTGGAGAAGGGCGAGCTGCTGGTGCAGACCCTGGATCTGCAGGCACTGCTGGTGACTCGCAGTGAGCGGGGCATGACGCTCATCCGGCCCGGCTTCGATCCCCTGCACCTACCGGCGCGGGCCCGTGAAGTGTTTGATGTCACCGGTGCCGGCGACACCGTGATCGCCATGCTGGCCGGGATGCTTGCCGCCGGTGAAGATCTGGCAGCGGCTGCTCGTCTGGCCAATCTTGCCGCCGGACTGGTGGTGGGCAAGCTGGGGGCGGCGACCGTGACGCCCTCGGAATTGCGTCTGGCCATGCACGATGCCGGTGCGCCGGAGGCGGCGGTGATGGATGCCTATACTCTGGAACATGCCATCCACCATGCCCGTGAGCGGGGGGAGCGGGTGGTCATGACCAACGGCTGTTTCGATATTCTGCATGCCGGGCATGTGAGTTATCTGCGCAAGGCGCGTGCCCTGGGTGATCGTCTGGTGGTGGCGGTCAATGACGATGATTCCGTCCGCCGCCTGAAAGGCGAACAGCGCCCCATCAATCCCCTTGCCCAGCGCATGAGTGTATTGGCCGGCCTGGAAGCGGTTGACTGGGTGGTGCCGTTCTCGGACGACACGCCGGAACACCTGATTTGCAAACTTCTGCCGGATTTACTGGTCAAGGGAGGAGACTACCGGCCCGAAGATATTGCCGGTCATGATTGCGTGGTGAGAAACGGGGGCGAGGTTCGGGTGCTGGACTTCATCGATGGTCTCTCCACCAGTGCCATCCTTGCCCGGGCAAGCGGGCGTGAGCAAAGCTGAACAGCGCTGACATGAGTCGACTGCTCTACAATGCCGCCCTGGCGGCGCTGATGCCGGTGGCCTTCCCCTATCTGGAATGGCGGGCCCGACGCCAGGCGGGGCTGGGCGATGCCTGGCGGCAGCGTCTGGGTTGGGTAGAAGATCGACCTGCCGGTGATGGGCCCATCTGGGTTCATGCGGCCAGTGTCGGCGAGGTGCAGGCGGCCTTGCCCCTGTTGCGTGCCCTGGATAATGCCATGCCGGACCGGCGCCTGGTGGTGACCACCTTTACCGCCGCCGGTGCCCGGCGGTTGGCCGAATCCGCAGGCGACCGCGTGATTTGTCTGACCCTGCCCTATGATCTGCCCGGGCCGGTCAACCGCTTCCTGGACCGGGTCCGCCCCGCCGCTCTCCTGGTGACCGAAACCGAACTCTGGCCCAATCTTTTCCATGCCGTGCATGCGCGTGGCATACCGCTGATGCTTGGCAGTGCCCGATTGAGTGAGCGGGCCTTTCGTCGTTATCAGCGTCTCAGTGGACTGCTGGCGGAAACCGTTTCCCGCATTGATCTGATTGCGGCTCAGAGTGATGGCGATGCCGAGCGCTTCCGGGCCTTGGGTGCCGCCACTGAGTGCGTGGAGACCATGGGTAATGTGAAGTTTGATCTCCATGCCTCCAGTTCCGTGGCCGAGCGGGGCACCGGCTTGCGGCGGAGCCTATTTGGGGACCGGCCGGTCTGGATTGCCGGCAGCACGCGGCAAGGTGAAGACGAGCAGATCCTGGACGCCTTCGAGCAGGTTCGCCAGGATCATGGTGATGCCGTCCTGGTGCTGGCACCGCGTCATCCTGAACGGGGCGCTGCCCTGCGCCAACTGGTCAAGGCCCGTGGCCTGGTGTCGGCGCAGCGGAGTGCCGAGCAATCGGCCGATGGAGTCGATGTCTATATCGTCGACACTCTGGGCGAGTTGATGACCTTCTATGCGGCCGCGGACGTGGCCTTCGTGGGCGGCAGCCTGGTGCCGGTGGGCGGTCACAATCTGTTGGAGCCCGTGGCCCTGGGTGTGCCCGTCCTCACCGGCCCCTACCATGACAACGCCATGGATGTGGCGGAATTGCTGATGGGGGCGGGTGCCGTTCGCCGGGTGGGCGGCGCGGATGAACTGGCCGCGAGGGTCAGTGAACTGTTGGCGGACGGTGAAGCCCGGGCCCGCCAGGCGGCGGCAGGCTGGAAAGTGATTGAAGCCAATCGGGGGGCTGTGGACCGCCTGGTGACTCGCCTGGCTCGCTTGATGGGTGAGGAGCTGCTGACCTAGCCGGGCCTTCCATGGGAAGGCCCGACGGGTCTCGGCCAGCTTTTAAGTGCGGGGCTCAAGCCCTTCCATGTCCAGCTCTTCGGGATCGATTTCCTCATCATCGACCATCGCCCCGGGCGAAGCACCCAGCAGGGCGTTGATTTCCATGATGTCGTTGGCATTGAGGGCGCCGGTGGCGACCCGCAGGCGCATCTTGTTCAGCAGGAAGTCGTAGCGGGAGCGGGCGTAGCTGGTCTGGGCCTCGAACAGGGCCCGACGGGCGTCCAGCACATCGACGGTGGTTCGGGTACCGACTTCAAAGCCCGCCTGGGTGGAAGTCAATGCGGTTTGACTCGACTCCACCGCCTGGGCGAGGGCGCGCACCCGTGAACGCTCCGAATGCACCCCAAGATAGGCATCCCGCGCTTACCGCTCGGCCTGGCGGGCCAGACGTTCCACTCGGCTGGTCTGGGCCAGCATGCGCTGACGGGCTTCCGTGGTCTGGGAGCTGACCCGTCCGCCGGAGAACAAGGGCACATTGAGCTGTACCTGGACCTGGTAAAGTTCCTGCTCGAAGAAATCCGGCTGTCTGAAATCCTGTTCGTCGATACGTGTCTCGCCGCTGCTTTCAACATCCGAATAACTGGCGGTCAGCTCGAGGGTGGGATAGTGACCGGCCCGGCTCTGGGCGAGGCTTTTCTCGGCAGCCTCCAGGTCAAAGCGTGCCGCCACCACATTGAGATTGTTGGCCTGTGCCTGAATGACCCAGGCTTCGGGGTCCGCCGGGACGGGCAACTGGAGGTCCATGTCATCGATGGGGGCGGCGATCTCCCCAGGGTAAATGCCGATGATCTCCCTCAGCCGCTCCCGGTAGACATTCACATTGCGTTCGGCACTGATTCGGTCGGCAACGGCCTGGTCGTAGGCGGCGCGAGCCTCCTGGACATCGGTGATCGCCACCAGACCGACTTCGAAACGGCGTTCAGCCCGGTCCCGCTGCCGCAGGATGGCTTCCTCGTTGGCTTCAGACGAGGCGAGCTGATCCAGGGCCGCGAGCAGGTCGAAATAGCCTTCCGCGGTACGGATGGCCAAATCCTGCATGGCGGCTTCGAAGTCGGCCTCCGCGGCCGCCACTTCAGCCTGGGCCCGGCCCATTCCCTGGAAGGCGCCCCAGTCGAAAATGACCTGACTGAGATCGAGTGAGTAAGTGGTGGTGGTGTCGTCGGAGCGCGCCGCATCCAGCGGCACCTGTCCAGCCTGGCTCACTCGTCTTTCCCGGGTGCGGTCCTGATAGGAGACCGTCAGTGACAGTTGGGGCAGGAGGTTGGCCCTGGCCTGGGGGTAGGCCTCGCGAGCGGCGTCACGGTTGGCGCGGGCCTCCCTGATGGCCGGATCATTCTCCACTGCCAGCTCGTAGATCTGCAGCAGGTTCATCATTTCAGACTCGGCTTGTGCCTCGGCGAGAGGGGCCGACAGGCCGAGCAGGCACAGCGCGAGGATCAATGGCCGAAGTGACATGGTCACGACTCCTTATGCGATTTGGTGTTGTAGGTGACTATATCAGCTGATCTGAAAAATGCAAGTCAGTGGATCATGGGCCGGCATTTCAGCCCTCATGAGTAGCGGGGAATGTCGTCATCCACTTCCTGTGACCAGGCGTCGATGCCACCCAGAAGATTGGAGACATCTTCAAAGCCCTGTCGTTCCAGGAAGTCGGCCGCCATGGCACTGCGGACGCCGTGGTGGCACATGACGATGAGTGGCCGTTGGCGTGGGATACGATCCAGGCACTGGGGAAGCTGGGCGAGCGGAATGTGCAGGGCCCCGTCCACAGCCGCCAGGGCCAGCTCGGATGGCTCACGGACATCCAGCAGGCTGGCCTGGCCGGATTGCAGCAGCTTGTGGGCCTCTCGGGCGGGCAATTCTTGCATTGGACTGCACCCCTCTCCGCGGGTGGCAGTGGGCGGCGTCAGAGCTCGAACACGCGCGGGTCGAAGGCGTTCAACAGGGCCGGCAGATTGGTTTCAAAGAGATGCTCCCGGGCCCAGTCATCCTCGGCCATGCGGGTGATCAGCTGTGCTTCCATGGCCGGTGCGCGGCCGGTGACCACGAACAGTCGTCCGCCCACGGTCAGTTTTTCCCGAAAGCTGTTGTGCAGACTGGGCATGGAGCCGGTAACCACGATGACGTCAAAGCGTTCATCGGTCCACTCCAGGGTGCTGGATTCCTGGACCTGACCACGAACCTTTTTGGTGTCGGTCGCCTTCCAGTTGGCTTCGGCCTGTTTGACCAGATCCTCGAAGCAGTCAACGCTCAGCACCTGTCCGCCGAGGGCGCCAAGGCAGGCGGCCAGATAACCACTGCCCGTGCCCACCTCAAGCACCCGGTCGCCCGGCTGCACATTGACTGCCTGGAGCACGCGGCCCCCGACCTTGGGCTGCATCATGATCTGGCCATGGTCCAGCGGGATATTGGCCTCGGAGAAGGCCAGTGCGCGATAGGCTGAGGGCACGAAGTCCTCGCGCGGCACGGTTTCCATCACCTCCAGCACCCGAGGATCAAGGACTTCCCAGGCGCGGACTTGATGTTCCACCATCAGGTGGCGGGCTTCACGGTCGGTCTGCAGGCTAAACGGCGTCTGTTCCATGGCTTTTGGTCTGCGTTAGAGGCGGCTTCGGGGGCCGCCAAGGATAAGGCGGCGGCCCCCGCAAGGCAAGTGTCTTCAGCCCCCGTCCGCGTCTTCAAAGCAGTGGAAGTTGGCTGCTGGCCTTTCCCCCTGGCGCTGGAAGGAGCCGCCAAGGCATATCAACGAGGCGTCGCCGGCGGCGGCTTCCAGGGCCGCGCTCTGGCCACTGGCGCTTAGCAGCTGGGGTGGCTGGAAAGGCGCAATCACCAGGCTGCCGTTCTCAACCTGCAACAGGGCGATACCGTCCCGGGTATGGCTCTGATCCTGATCGTCGGTCAGATTCTCGAAGCGACCAAAGACAACGATGCCGTCGTCGATATGGCTCAGCCCGGTAATGCGACCGTCCGCCCGGAAGTCGCTGCTGATGGCATCGCCGTCACCCTCACCGTCGTCCAGCCCCAGACGCCAGCTGCCGTTTTCTCGCCAGGCGAGGGCCAGTTCGTCGCCGATCCGGGTCATGCGTGCCCCTTCTTCGCTGCCCGGTGCCCAGCCGAGGAGCTCGCCGGTGCCGGCGTCAAAGGCGGCCAGACCCTGCCGGACTTCGTCTTCATCGTTTTCCCGGACAGCATTGAACTCACCGGCCACATGGACCCGATTGCCCAGGACGTGCACATCACGGACCCGTCCATCGGGGCCATCGCCCATACGCCAGCCACCGTCGAGGTTGCCGTTGGCATCCATGGCCGCAAGCCGGTCGACTGAGCCTTGCAGGACGAAGCCGTCAAAATCGCCGCCCAGGATCAGATGGCTGTCGCTGTGGTCAGTGCTGAGCAGGCCGCCTTCACTGGGTCGGGGAATACGCCAGTCCGGGTCCGGTTCAAACTCGTGATCCAGGCGGACCGCGAACTGCCGGGTCTGGGAAATCGCCGGGTGGCTGAAGCGTTCGAAATCGCCGACCACCCAGGCCCAGTCCTCATCAACCCGGATATCGCGAACACCGCCGCCGCCCAGAAAGTGATTCAGGTCGGTCTTCAGTCGTCCTTGGCCGTCCAGCACGGTGATGCCGCTGGCTCCATCCAGCCAGTAGCTGATGCTGCTCATGCGGCCGGCAAGAACCAGGCTGTCATCAGCCACCGCCGCGGCCAGCACCGCCCCGTCGGCCCCGAGGGCGAAATCCTCTCGAACCAGGGGGCGGCCGTCGTCGTCGAGATCGTCTGACGACAGCCGGGCGAGGTGAGCCACCCGGTAATGATCCGTGGGCAGTGGCCGGTCCAGTCGGCCGATGTCGCGGAAATTCCCCCCGACAATCAGGTCGCCTTCGTGGGCCAGGATGTGATCAACGATGTGATCGGGCTCCGGATTCCAGGCCTGCGTTTCTCCTTCGGAGTTGATTCGGGCCAGATTGCGGCGGGTTTCCCCAGCGATCTCACCGAAGCTGCCGCCGACAATCAGGTCATCGTCATGCACTGCCAGGCTGCGCACCGCCGGCAGGGGGGGGAGGCCCTCATAATCGTCGCTATTCGGGCCGCGCACCTCCACCGACCAGTCATCCAGCTCCAGGGAAGTATTCAGGGCGGCGAGATAATCCCGGTCGCTGCCGTCGATGGCGGAGAAAAAGCCGCCAACCATGAGCCGCTCGCCCCAGCTCGCCAACGTCTCTACTGGCCCGTCGGCGGCGGCAATATCCGCCGCTTCCCCCTCCAGGGTCCAGGCGGCCAGGAAATCACCGGCCGGTTCACCCTGGAATTCACCGCCGGCCACCAGGTGGTCAGCAAAAACGGTGGTGGTGCTTACCGGGCCGCCGGGGCTGGTATTGGCCCACTGGGGCAGGGGGTTGCCATCGCTGTCCAGGACACTGAGGTAGGCATGGGCGTTATCCCCATCAAGGCCTTGAAATTCGCCGGCCACCACCAGGTCCTCATCCAGCCACTCCAGGTGCCGGACCGGGGCATCGGCTGCCGGGGCCCAGTCCTTATCCAGATTGCCGTCGGCCGTGACCCTGATGAGGTAGGCCGTCTCCCCGCTGGGCAGGCGCATGTCGCCGCCGAGGAAAACGTCCCCGTCCGGGCCGACGGCCAGGGTCTGGATCTCGCCTGTGATTTCGGGGAAGGGCTGCAGGGCCGCATCCCTTTGATCCATTCTTGCTACGGCACCGCTGACCAGCCCCGTGCCGGCAAACTCGCCACCGATCAGCAACCCCCCATCGGCAAGGCTTCTGAGGACGTGGACCGGGCCCGCAAAGCCGAGCTCGGCTACCCGCCGATCGACTCGGGTTGCCACGCTGGCGTTGCCGTAATGTGCCCGTACGCCCACCGTCCAGTCATGGCCGATGGTCAGGCCGTCGATGGCAAAGGGTGGGCTGACATTGTTTGCCTGATCCCCAAGGCCGGCATCGTCCTGAGACTCCCAGAAGACATCGACCTGGTCGGCATCGGCAAAGGCGCTGCCGTCGGCCCAATCCAGCAGGATCTCGCCCCGACGGGTGTGAGCACTGAAAATCGCCGGCGCATCATGGCACAGGGCTTCCAGGGTCAGGTCCTCTTCGGGCATCTCGCCATCGGCCCCCGGCAGGTCGCAGGCCTGTTCGTCCGGGGATTCCACTCGCTCGACCGAGAAGGCCGTTCCCGCCTCAATGGGTTCCGGGAAGGCCACCGGGGTATCGTTCTCGCTCAGCACGATTTCCTGATCGCCTTCGCGGAGCACCAACTGTTGTCCCGGCGCCAAGCCTTCCACAGTGACGGCGAGCTCGTGACTGCTGACGGCATCATCATCGTCATCGCCGTCGTCATCGTCATCGCCGTTATCCCCGTCATCGCCATTGTCACCATTGCCGGGGCTGTCACCGCCGTCATCGCTATCGCTGCTGGAACTGCCGCCACAGGCAGCCAGGCTAACGGCCAACGAGAGCAGCAGGATCACAAGACAGAGGCGGATTCGTGACAACAGATTCTGTGGCGCATCGAAATGCATGGTGTACTCCGGCGATTGCAATGGGGCTGAAAACCCTACGCGGGGAGGACCGGCGATGCTGTGACCTGGTTCACGAAAAAGCGTCTGGAGCGATGGCAGCCCGACCGCCGGCAAGTGACCTGTCTGACTTGATTCCGGGGCCGGCTGATGCCACTCTGGCGCCCGTCCATGGGGGTGTCCCGACAAGGGGCTGAGAGACCGCTGGAATGCGCGGAAACCCCACGAACCTGATCCGGGTCATGCCGGCGCAGGGAATGGAGCGATTCGCCCGCATTGGCGGATCGGGGACTACCCGCCATTTCTGAGCCTCGCCCGGATCTCCATCGGCAAGACCACTGGAGGTCCGAACCATGAGCGCCATACCGAAAGATCTCAAACTCCGCACCGCCGAACTCAAGGAAGAATCCACGCGGCCCTTCCCGGGCTCCCGCAAGGTCTATGTCACCGGCAGCCGGGAAGACATTCGGGTGCCCATGCGGGCGGTGAGCCAGCATGAGACCCCGGCCCTGTTCGGTGTCGAATCCAATCCCGACATCTACATCTATGACACCTCTGGGCCCTACACCGACCCGGAGGCCGAGATCGACCTCACCCGTGGCCTGCCGGCCCTGCGCGCGGCCTGGATTGCCGAGCGCGGTGACACCGAGGAGCTGTCCGGGCCCACCTCTGAATACGGGCGAAAGCGGCTGGAGGACGAGCGCCTGGACGGACTGCGCTTCGACAACCGGCGCAAACCGTTGCGCGCCAAGCCCGGCCATAATGTCAGCCAGATGCATTACGCCAAGAAGGGCATCATTACCCCCGAGATGGAGTTCGTGGCCATTCGCGAGAACATGAAGCGGGCGGAGCTGGCCGATTCCAATCTGGGCCATCAGCATCCGGGCCAGTCCTTCGGCGCCGCCATTCCGGCCGAGATCACGCCTGAGTTCGTTCGGGACGAAGTGGCCCGCGGCCGGGCGATCATCCCCAACAACATCAATCACCCCGAATCCGAGCCCATGGCCATCGGCCGCAATTTCCTGGTCAAGATCAACGCCAACATGGGCACCTCGGCGGTGACTTCGTCGATTGCCGAGGAAGTGGAGAAGATGGTCTGGTCGGCCCGCTGGGGCGGGGACACCATCATGGATCTGTCCACCGGCAAGAACATCCACGAAACCCGCGAGTGGATCATCCGCAATTCGCCAGTGCCGGTGGGTACCGTGCCCATCTATCAGGCCCTGGAGAAGGTCAACGGCGAGGCCGAGGCCCTGACCTGGGAGATATTCCGTGACACCCTGATCGAGCAGGCCGAGCAGGGCGTGGACTACTTCACCATCCACGCGGGCGTACGTCTGCCCTATGTGCCCATGACCGCCAAGCGCCGCACCGGCATTGTTTCCCGCGGCGGCTCGATCATGGCGAAGTGGTGCCTGGCTCATCACCGGGAAAGTTTCCTCTACGAGCACTTCGAGGAAATCTGCGAAATCATGAAGGCCTATGACGTGGCCTTCTCCCTGGGCGATGGCCTGCGGCCGGGCTCCATCGAGGATGCCAATGACGAGGCCCAGTTTGCCGAGCTGGAAACCCTGGGTGAGCTGACCCAGATCGCCTGGGAGCGTGATTGCCAGGTGATGATCGAGGGCCCCGGCCATGTGCCCATGCAGTTGATCAAGGAAAACATGGACAAGCAGCTGGAGCACTGCGGCGAAGCGCCTTTCTACACCCTGGGCCCGCTGACCACCGATATTGCCCCCGGTTACGACCACATCACCTCGGGGATCGGCGCGGCCATGATCGGCTGGTACGGCACGGCCATGCTCTGCTACGTCACCCCCAAGGAGCATCTGGGGCTGCCCAATCGAGAGGACGTGCGCGAGGGCATCATTACCTATCGTATCGCGGCCCATGCAGCGGATCTGGCCAAGGGCCATCCCGGCGCCCAGATTCGGGACAATGCCCTGTCCAAGGCGCGTTTCGAGTTCCGCTGGGAGGATCAGTTCAATCTCGGCCTGGATCCGGAAAAGGCCCGGGAATACCACGACGAGACCCTGCCCAAGGACTCGGCCAAGGTGGCCCATTTCTGTTCCATGTGCGGGCCGAAGTTCTGCTCCATGCGCATCAGTCAGGAAGTCCGTGAGTACGCGGACGAGAAGGGTCTCAATGATGCCGAACAGGCTCTGGAAGAGGGCATGAAGGAGAAAGCCGAGGAGTTCCGGGAGACCGGCGGCGACTTGTATCGCAAGGCCTGATTGATCTCCGGCTGGGCCGCTGACTTTGTTGGCGGTTCAGTCGGGTATTTTTTGCCAAGTATGGTTGGCTTCGATTCCGGCCGTTGAAATCGCGGATAAATCCGCTCCTACGGCGGCATCGGCATACGCTAATGGCACCGTAGGAGCGAATTTATTCGCGATTAAAAGCCTCCGGATAGCACCAGGACCGAAGCCGGAACGCCCCCCGTCACCGACATCGCAGGGTCCTAGCCAACTCGAAGCCACTCCCCCACCGATCCTCAGCTCCGAAAAGGCCGTGCCATGACGCGCTCATAGGCGGCATCGCCCAGGTGCTCGCGGACGAGTTCGCGGAAGAGTTCGGCCATCTCCGGCCGATCCCGCCAGTTGTAGATCAGCACACGCCAGTCCCGCGTCATGCGATAGTCCCGGCGCGGTCCCGGGCGGTAGGCGCGTGTGTCATCCAGGTCCACAAAGGTCGGACCCCGCTCGGAAAAACGAATGTTGGTCCAGTTGAGATCCCCATGGGCCAGCCCCGCGGCATGGATGCGGCCTACCCGGGCGATGATTTCGCGGGCATCGGCGAGTACCCGGGCCTCGTCCATGTGCTCGGCGGTGAGGTGCTCGATCATATTGGGGCCCGAAACCCAGGTGCCGATAAAGACCGGGTCGAATTGCAGCGGGCCGACCCGGTGCTCGAAGCAGATGACTCGCTCCATGGCGGGAATCCCCAACTCGGCCAGTCGGCCACAGGCCCACCAGGAACGCCAGGCCTTGGAGCGGCGAACGGCCCGGGTCCAGCGCTTCATGGGCGTGGCACAGCGGTAGCGTTTGGCCACCATCTCCTGGTCGCCCAGTCGCAGGCGCGCCACCAGACTCATGGCCTTGTCCTTGAGCCGGTGAGTGATCCGGGACTCGGGGATATCCGGGAGCTCCCGCAGCAGTGAGTCCAGGCCTTCCAGGTCCTGCCATTGCTTTTCGATCAGCAGTTTTCTTCTCAAGCCCGGACTCCGCTGTCTGGATGGTAGGCTGAATGATACCAGCGGTGCGGCAAATTGCGCTCGCTGGAGGAGGAAGGGCCATGAACGCTGACATATACCAGTCCATCCCCGCGCCGGGCCTGTGGGCCGATGTGGTTCTGCTGATCCATGCCGGCATCGTCCTGTTCGCGGTGCTGGGCCAGTTGCTGATCATGGTCGGTGGACTATTGGGCTGGCGCTGGGTACGGGGATTCTGGGTGCGGATCTGCCACCTGCTGCTGGTGGTCTATGTGGCCGTGCAGGCCTGGCTTGGCGAGCTCTGTCCTCTCACCGTGTGGGAGCATGAATTACGGCGCGCGGCTGGCCAGTCGCCGCATGACCGGGGCTTTGTCGAGTTCTGGCTCGGCCAGCTCATCTACTACGACCTGCCCGCATGGGTATTTCTGCTGATGTACACCGGCTTCGCCTTTCTGGTGGCCCTGACCTGGTGGTGGATTCCTCCACGCTCGCCCAAGCGGCGCTAGCCCCGGTCCTGTCATCCGATCTGGTCGCTGGGTCCCGGGAGCGCTTGAAAGCGACCCGGGATCCAGCGACATTTGATTCCTAGCGCTCAAATACGATTTCACCATTGACGACGGTGAGTCTAATGTCGATGTCCTTGAGCGCCATCTCATCCACGGCGAAAGGGTCTTCTTCCAGCACCACGATATCCGCGAGCATGCCGGGCTCAAGCCGTCCCTTGAGATTCTCATTCCCCTCGGCGTAGGCATTGTTGGCGGTGTAGGCCTTGAGCGCGGTTTCCAGGTCAATGCGCTCCTCGGGGTACCAGCCGCCCTCGGGCTCGCCATCCAGGGTTTTTCGAACCACTGCCGCATAGATGCCCTGCATGGGATTGGCCGGATACCAGGAGGCGTTGGTGCCGGGCCA
>PWMQ01000007.1 GCA_003558125.1 Natronospira sp.
CAGGCACGCACCAGGCCCCGGCGATCATCCTCATTGAGCGGCAGAACCGGATGGGCGAGGGCATCCAGCACGCGGTCACCGATGGGGCTGCCATCCACCTGGTGGCGCTTGAGGCGTCGGCTGTAATCCTCCAGCTGATCCAGCAGGATGGGCGAGAAATCGAACACTGCGCAGGCCCCCGGCACCTGTTCCAGGTGGGCGGCCATGTCGGCGTAATCCTTGATGGCATGGAGATAGGTCCAGGATTCCAGGAACTGGCCGCTGAATGCGTCGCGGTATTCCGGCTGGTGCATATGCCAGCAGAGCACCACCCGCAGTGCCTCATCGGACATGGTGAACCGCCTGACCCAGCATCTCCGGGGTCACCAGTACGATGCCACCGGCGCTGAGCTCGAAACGCCGGCCATCCTCTTCCGCGTCATAGCCAATGCGTATGTCATCCGGAATATCGCAGCCGGTCTCGATGATGGTGCGCCGGAGCCTGACATTGCGGCCAATACGCACATTGCTCAGGATCACGGACTGATCGACCACCGAACCTTCATCCACCGTCACGAAAGAGGACAGCAGGGACTGGTTCACCTGGGCACCGGAGACGATGCAGCCACCGGCCACCATGGAGTTGCGGGCTTCGCCGCGCCGGCCTTCCTCGTCCAGGACGAACTTGGCCGGGGGCGCCTGCCGTTGCCAGGTCAGGATGGGCCAGTCCCGGTCATAGATGTTGAGTTCCGGCCGCAGGCCGATCAGCTCCATGTTACTTTCCCAATAGGAGTCGATGTCGCCCACATCCCGCCAATAGGCCGGGCCATCATCATGCATGTTTCTGTACGGATAGGCGTAGCAGCGGGCTTCGGTGACGGCGTCGGGGATGATGTCCTTGCCGAAGTCATGACTGGAATCGTCGCGGGTGGCATCCACCATCAGGCGGGAGAGGAGATAATCCGTATTGAAGACATAGATGCCCATGGAAGCCAAGGCCTGGTCCGCCTGTCCCGGTGAGCCCTCGCAGTGGTCGGGCTTTTCCACGAAGCGGGTGATTCGATGGTTATTGTCCACATCCATGATGCCGAAACGATTTGATTGCGACATCGGCACGGGCATGCAGCCTACCGTGACATCGGCATCGTGAGTGACATGAAATCCCAGCATGGCGCCATAGTCCATTTTGTAGATGTGATCACCGCCCAGGATCATCAGAAAACGGGGGTTATGCAGACGGATGATGTCCAGGTTCTGGTAGACCGCATCCGCCGTGCCGCGGTACCAGCCTTCGCCGGTGCGCTGCTGGGCGGGGAGCAGTTCGATGAATTCCCCCAGTTCCGAACGCAGAAATCCCCAGCCCTGTTGCAGGTGCTGGATCAGGGAGTGGGCCTTGTACTGAGTGAGTATGCCAATGCGCCGGATGCCGGAATTGAGGCAGTTGGACAGGGGGAAATCGATGATTCGGAAATGCCCGCCAAAGGGTACGGCCGGCTTGACCCGGTGCGAGGTCAGGGAGCCCAGACGAGTCCCCTTGCCGCCAGCCAGCACCAGGACGAGAGTGTCGCGGGTGATGAGACTGACGAAGCGTTCACTGACGGGATTGGGTTGGGCCATCATGCTCGGCGCTCCTGCCGCGTTTCCGAGTCTTCATTCGAGCACCCCCCATTCGCGCCGGTGTTGACTGCCGTCAACGCTTGCGCGCCTCGTCCGGCCGACCATGTTCATTCCAGTCGCCTTGCGGTAGGAAACGATGAGCCCAGCCATGCCCGCCCGATCCGTGATGGAAAGTGATGTCCTGCGCCTTGTGCAGGGCCGCCATCATGCGCCCCATGCCGTTCTGGGTTGCCAGGGCAGGCGCTACCGTGCCTGGCGGCCGGGCGCGAAGGCGGTCTGGCTGGAGCCGGGGCGGGTGCCCATGAAAGTCGTTCATCCCGCCGGTCTGTTTGAATGCCCTTTGCCCGAAAAGCCGGCGACCGAGCCATGGATTCTGGTCTGCGAGTATTCGGGCGGAGAGACCGCTCGGCTTCATGACCCTTACCAGTTCGCCCCTGATCTGGATTGGAAGGCGCTTGTGGCCTTTGGCGAGGGCCATCATTGTCGTGCCTGGCAGATCATGGGTGCGCATTGCATGGACAGGGACGCCGTCGCCGGCACCCGTTTCAGTGTCTGGGCGCCCAATGCCGAGCGGGTCAGTGTGGTGGGTGATTTCAATAACTGGAATGGCCTGAGCCATCCCATGTCGGTCCACGGCGAAAGCGGGGTTTGGGAACTGTTCATTCCTGGCCTGGCAGCCGGTGCCCTGTACAAATTTGAGATTCACAACCAGAGCGGCGAGGTGACGGACAAGGGTGATCCCTATGCCCGGCACTGGGAGGTCCGTCCCCGCACCGGCTGTCTGGTCCCGACCGAGCCCGGGCATGAATGGGGCGATGCGGCCTGGATGCGCGAGCGGCCGGATTGGCGCCATGCCCCCATCAGCATCTATGAGCTGCATGCGGGCTCCTGGCGCCGTAATGCCGACGGCAGTTTCCTGGGCTATCGCCAGTTGGCCGATGCCCTGGTGGAGACCTTGCAGGACAGCGGCTTTAGCCATGTGGAGCTGATGCCGATCACCGAGCATCCCTTCGATGCCTCATGGGGCTACCAGACCACCGGCTATTTCGCCCCCACCAGCCGTTTCGGCAACCCCGATGATTTCCGTTACTTCGTCGATCGCCTGCACCAGGCCGGTATCGGCGTGATCCTGGATTGGGTGCCGGCCCATTTCCCTCGCGATCCTCATGGCCTGGCCCGCTTTGACGGCAGCGCGCTCTACGAGCACGCCGATCCTCGGCGTGGCGAGACGGCCGAATGGGACACCCTGGCCTTCAACTTCGGCCGCAAGGAAGTGATGAGCTTTCTGCTTTCAAGTGCGCTCTACTGGCTGGAGGAATTCCATCTCGATGGCCTGCGTATCGATGCCGTGGCGGCCATGCTCTATCTGGACTATGGCCGCAAGGAGGGCGAGTGGCTGCCCAATATCCATGGTGGGCGGGAAAACCTGGAGGCGGTGGCCTTCCTGCAGGCTCTGAACACCATGACGCACCGGGAATGCCCCGGCAGCATGACCATTGCCGAGGAATCCACCGCCTGGCCGGGTGTGACCCGCCCGGTGCATCTGGGGGGGCTGGGCTTTTCCATGAAATGGAACATGGGCTGGATGCACGACACCCTGGCCTATTTCCGTCATGACCCGGTACACCGGCGCTTCCATCACGACAGCCTCACCTTCGGCCTGCTCTATGCTTTCAGCGAGAATTTCGTTCTGCCCTTCTCCCATGACGAGGTGGTGCACGGCAAGGGATCCCTGCTGGATCGCATGCCGGGGGATCGCTGGCAACGCTTTGCCAACCTCAGGCTGCTGTATGCCTACCTCTATGCCTATCCGGGCAAGAAGCTGATGTTCATGGGCAATGAGCTGGCCCAGACCACTGAGTGGTCTCATGACGGCCAGCTTCCCGAGGCGCTCGGGGCAGTGGCGGAACACGCCGGCGTCAAGCGCCTGATTCGCGACCTGAACCATCTCTACCGCGACAGGCCGGCCCTGCACCGGGGGGACTTCGATGCCGCCGGCTTTGAATGGATCGACTGCCATGATGCGGATCAGTCGGTGATCAGCTTCCTGCGACGGGAGCCCGGCCGGGACGGGGCCGAGGCCCGTTATGTTCTGGCTATTTGCAACTTCACGCCCGTAGTGCGCGAGGACTACCGCATCGGCTTGCCCGAGGGTGGCACGTGGCGGGAAATATTCAACAGTGATGCCGAAGTTTACGGCGGCAGTGGTGTGGGCAACCTCGGACAGGTATTGGCGGCGAGATCACCCTGGATGGGCCGCCCCTGGTCCCTGAGCTTGCGCCTGCCGCCGCTGGGGGCCCTTTATCTGGAATGGGGAGGATGATCATGAAACGACTCAAGATTCTGATGGTGGCGGCGGAAATGGCGCCCCTGGTCAAGGTGGGTGGACTGGGCGATGTCATGGGTAGCCTGCCCCGGGCCCTGGCCGAGCGCGGTCACGATGTGCGCGTGCTGATTCCGGCCTATTCCTCGCGCTTGGCCAAGCAGGCCAGACCCATCGCGCGCGCGCACGGATTCAGGGGACGCCTGCTGGCGCACGAGAATGGTCAGGCTGCTTTTCCCGTCTGGCTGCTGGAGACGGCGGCCTTTCTGAGACGGGAGGGGCGCCCCTATTTGAACCGCAGCGGCAGGCCCTGGGCCGACAACCCCGTGCAGTTCAGTCACCTGAGCCGGATGGCCGCCGATATTGCCGGAGGGCACCTGGGTCTGGACTGGGAGCCGGATATTGTTCATTGCAACGACTGGCACACCGGGCTGGTCCCGGTCTGGATGCGGATGAACGAGTGCAATCTGCCCACCGTATTCACCATCCACAACCTCGCCTATCAGGGCCGTTTTCCTCCCGACATACTGGCCCGGCTGGGTTTGCCCGATTCGCTGTACGATCCCGAGGCCCTGGAATGCTACGGTGATGTGGCCTTTATCAAGGGTGGACTGGTCTTCGCCGACCGGCTCACTACCGTCAGCCCGGGTTACGCCCGGGAGATCCAGACGCCCCTGTTTGGTGCCGGACTGGACGGACTGTTAAGGGCCCGTGCGGAACAACTGACGGGAATCGTCAATGGTATTGATCTCGACAGCTGGAACCCGGCCACGGATCCCTGGTTGACTCATCATTACGATGGCAGTGATATATCCACGACCCGCAAGGCTAAACAGGCGGAAGGGGATCGCCTCAAGCCGCGTCTGGGTATGAGCACCAAGGACAAGCCACGCCGGCCGCTGCTAGCCTGGGTGGGTCGGCTGGCCGAGCAGAAGGGTATGGACCTGTTGCTGGCGGCCTTGCCGGTATTGATGGAGAGGGATATCGATATTGTGGTGCTCGGGGATGGTGAAGCTGCCTTCAGCCGTGCTCTCAAGGCGGCAGCCCATCGCTGGCCGGGACGACTGGCTTTCAAGCAGGGCTTTGATGAAGCACTGGCCCATCAGGTGTATGCCGCCTCGGATATCTTGCTCATGCCCTCCCGTTTCGAACCTTGTGGCCTGGCCCAGTTGTGCGCCATGCGTTACGGCAGCATTCCCGTGGTCAGTCCGGTGGGCGGCTTGCTCGATACCGTGATTGATGCCGGCGTGGACCCCAAGCGTGGGACCGGTTTTTACATGGAGGCAGTTAGCAGCGAGAAGCTGGTGGATGCGGTGGACCGGGCCCTGGTGTGCTGGAAGTCATCCCGTGACTGGGGGCGAATCATTGCCAATGCCATGTCTCAGGCTTCCTCATTCGGGTGGGGTGAGCGGGTACAGGATTATGAATCGCTTTACCTGAATACCCTGGATTCCTATCTCAGCGAACACCATCGTGCACTGATTTCTCTGCCGGACTCCGCCAAGGCGGGGAAGGTCTCGACCGAGGCCCGTGAGTGACGGGTATACTCAAGGTTGGCGATAATAGGCCCCGGCATGTACCTCGGATTCCCGGGGTGATCCCTGCACGCCCGTGTGCCGGTTGGTGCTTGCCAGGCTCTGTCTTGTCGCCAGTTGCGTGATACCTTCCAGGCCCGGCTCAGCGGTCGTGACGGCATGGATGGGGATGGTCTGCATCAAGGTCTGCAGGCGGCCTTTGCGCTGGAAGGCCTGAATGAAACGATGGTCGGAGAGGAAGGGCTGCAGGCGGGCAAGCAGGCCGCCCACCAGGTAGACGCCGCCGGTGGCCAGACTGAACAGGGCGGCATTGCCGGCGAACGCGCCAAGAATCTCGCTGAAGCAAGCGATGGCTGCGGTGGCGGCCTTGTCTTCACGGTTCTCGGCCCGCTGACAGAGCAGTGGTGCCGGGTCTTCGGTGAGGGCATGGCCATCAAAGGGCGGACAAGCGTAGCGGTCGCAGTGGTATTTGTAGATCTTTACCAGCCCAGAACCCGACAGAAGCCGCTCGTAACTGACATGACCATATTGTTCCGACAGGGATTTCCACAGGGCATGCTGCTCCCTTGTCTGGCTGGCAAAGTCACTGTGACCTCCCTCGGATGGCAGCACGCGGATCCCATCCGCTTCCGTAAACGAGCTCGCCACACCCAACCCGGTACCGACGGAGATCAGCAGGCGCGGCCCGCTGTCCGCATGACCTTTCTGAATGGGGATCAATTGCCTTTGGGGAATATGGGGCAGGGCGTGTGCCAGGGCCTCCAGGTCATTGACCAGGTGAACGCTGGGCAGTTTGAGCGCGGTTTCCAGCAAATGCGCCTCGCTCTCCCAGGGCAGGTTGGTAAACCGCACCCGACCATTGGCAACCGGCCCCGCCACCGCCAGCCAGGCTTCGCGCACATTGGCCCGTTCAGTCCGGGACAACTCCTCAAGAAAGCCGCGCAGGGCATGCTCCAGGCTCTCAAAGGCCTGGCTGCGACGAATGGATTCATGCCGAATCTGCCAGCCCCCGGCCGTCGATTCCAGCAGGCGCAGGCGCACTCGGGTGCCCCCGATATCACCGATCAACATCTGCATGCTTCACCTGTGTCTTTCCGTCCTGTCAGGCCCGCCGCCGGGCTTCGACCCCGGCCGCTGCCGAGGATGACGAGGTCGCCGACATGATGCTCGCGCATCAGTCGGGCCGCCTCGCGGATGGAAGCCTCCTGATCGATACAGACCACGCTGCGAATACAGGCTTGACCGGTTTTCATCAGTGACTAGCCTCCGTTTCTTCCATCTGGTTCAGGAATATCAGTGAATGCCGGGCGTAGGGTTGGGCCGGCATCGGCAGCCGAGATTGGGTCAGCAGCCACTGGCTGGAAAGCTCGATGAAGGTAGGCCAGGCATCGGACTCCTGGAACTGTGCGCCCACCTCCGCGAACAGGGCCGTACGATAGGAGCAGCGCATTTGTGAAACCGCCCGTTGCATGGCGGAACGTCCGGCCGAATCACGCTCACCGACGGCAAATAGCACGGGGGCATGAACCCGGGCCAGATGGCTGCCTGCAAGGTCCGGTCGTCCACTACGGCAGATCACTGCCTGAATACGATGGGGATGACGGGCAGCTACCACCAGGCTGGCCGCGGCATTGTTGCCGGTAGCGAGCAGGTAGGTTGGCAAGGACGACAGACGAGGCTCATCACCGCGCCAGTCCAGCG
This sequence comes from Natronospira sp., assembly GCA_003558125.1. Lineage (GTDB taxonomy): Bacteria > Pseudomonadota > Gammaproteobacteria > Natronospirales > Natronospiraceae > Natronospira > Natronospira elongata. Next base: position 7,156 of record PWMQ01000007.1, read on the forward strand.
CGGCGGTAATGCGCCGTGCCAGACGCGGGATATTGAAGCGATGCCAGGCCTGGGACGGCGCTTGTTCCTGTTCATTTTCGGTCAGGGTATTCAGGGCCAGGGTGGCGAGACCCTGGGCATTGAGACCCTCGCACAGACTGCGTTCCCGTGCCTTGCCGGTCTGATCAGAACGCAGGCAAATCACGAGTCCTGACGATGTCGAAGGAAGTGACAAACTGGCATTCAATTGGGTGCCATGGCTTGTGATGGCAAGCGGATAATCCAATAGGGGACCGTTCTGTAACATCATGGTGGCTCCTCTCAATGACAATTGCGATGGCCGACGTCGTTACCCGGCTTGTCAGTCGCAAGGGGGCCGAGCTGTTCAAGCAGGGCGGCAACTTCGTCGTCGCTGGTCTGATCGAAGACCCGGTACCAGCGGCTCACGGCCTGGAAATCCCAGGGGGTCTTGAGCGTGACAAATTCCTCCACTTTCTTTTCCAGACGTTGATGGGCTTCAGCCGCCGCCACCGGGGTTGCGGCAATCACCTTTCCAGCCTTGGCTTCCCGGGCCCAGGCAATGGCCGCTTCCAGACTGGCGCCGGTGGCCAGGCCATCGTCGACGATAAGTACGGTCCGGCCTTTTACCGGACTTGCGGGCCGGTGAAGACGATAGCGTTGCTCCCGTTCGGCAAGTTCCTCGCGGGCCTTATGGGTAGCGTGAACGAGGGCGGTGGCCGAGATGCCCAGGTGGGCGATGATGTCGTCGTTGAGTACACGCACCCGGTCGGGACCCACCGCACCGATGGCCAGCTCCGGGTGACCCGGTGCGCGGATCTTTCGGATGATAAGCACATCCAGTTCCGCCCCCAGTTCACGGGCAATGGGGGCAGCCACCGGCATGCCCCCCCGGGCCAGCCCCATTACCAGCAGATCCGGGTCATTGCGATGATGCGCCAGGGCCGCGGCCAGGGCCCGTCCGGCCTGTTCTCGATTCTCGAATAGTTCGAACATGCTTCCGCTCCCACTGCTGGAGAGTTCCATGCTAGGAGTGGCGGAGCAGGGGGGTGGTGACCATGGTCAATGGTTCGTCACCCGAGGCGGTGCAAGCTTGTGAAGAGCGGTTCCCGAGATGACGGGCGGGGGTGTCTGAGGGTGAACAAGGCAGCTGAAGCCGAACAGCAACTGGCGGAGTGGCTCTGGTCAAACCGGTATTGCGCCGCACCTGCTGATGGTCCGGCGGATACCACCCCCCTGTTCTGGATCGGAAGCGACGACGCCGCGAATGGGGAATTCGTATCCGCAGTGGGCGTCTGGCATGGCATAGAATGCCTGTTCAAAGGCTTCCACACTGTTTGTCATCATTGCGGCGTGTCCCTGGGTCCAGTGCCCGTGACTGCCGGGCGGGGCCGTGCCTCGGCCTCGGGCTCGGGAAGGTGACGTAGAAACCATGCCGCGGCGGCCTGGGCCACTTCCTCCAGCTTGCCCGGTTCTTCAAACAGGTGAGCGGCGCCGGCAATCAGGCGCAGCTCGTAGTCTGTGGTGATCTGGCGCGAGGCTGTGCGGCTGAGTCGATAGACCTCCCTATCGAGGGTACCGATGATTATCAGTACCGGTGCCCGGACCCGGCCCAGGGCGTCGCCGGCCAGATCGACCCGGCCACCCCGGGACACCACCGCCCGGACCTGTCGTGGCCGTTCCGCAGCCGCAATCAGGGCTGCGGCCGCGCCGGTGCTGGCGCCGAATAGTCCCACCGGCAGCGCGGCCAGCTTCGGCTCCCGCCGCAACCAGTCCAGCACCGCCAGCAGACGGGCGCTGAGCAGATCGATATCAAAACGGAATCGGCCATCCAGCTTGTCCTGTTCATGTTCCGCTTCACTCAGCAGGTCGAACAGCAGGGTGGATAAGGCCTGTTCATTGAGCTGCCGGGCCACCTGCTGGTTGCGGGGGCTGAAGCGGCTGCTGCCGCTGCCGTGGACGAAAAGCACCAGGCCCAGCGCGGGGTCGGGCCGTTCCAGCAGGGCGGGCAGGGTGACGCCTCCCACCGTGATATTCAGTGTCTGATGGCGTGATGACTTCATGGTGCTGCCCTGGTGATAGGTTATGTGGGCAGACTAGGGCCTGGTTTTGCCTGAGGTGATGACTGCCGTCAACAGGTGGCGTAAATGGTTAACCGGAATCAGTAGCCCACGGCGGTTCCTGCTTGCTTCAGTCACAGTGGTATCCGAGCATGTCCAGGCCGTCCGTGAGGTGATCCGGTAGCATGGGATGGGCCATCAGGTAGTCGGCCGTGTAGTCGGTCCACTCGGCGTCGGCATCACTCAGCAGGCTGTACCAGTCTTCCGGTTCGTAGTCACCTCGGCCCATCCACAAAAGGGCCACTACTTCCACCTGCTGGTTCCTGTCCAGATCGTCGATGATGCTGCGGAACTCGTTCAGGCTCTGGTCACCCGTATGGGCGGCCAGGATCTGGGTGGGCCAGTCATCGGAGGGGCTGCCGGGTTCTTCGGGGATGACCACGGCTTCCTGGGCATGGAACACCCGCGCGAGCTGAATCAGGCGACAGACATTGTCGAGATTCACGTCCAGGCTGACCTGTTCCGTCTCCTTGTCGATATCAACGCTCATGCCGGTTGTCCTCCTGACTCACCAGGGTCCAGTAGCGGCCGCCGCGGCCGGGCATGGTGGCGGTGTCGAGGTAAAGCGAGTGATGGCAGTGACTGCATTCGATCTCATGTCCGACTTCGAGATCGCCGGTGGACAGCATCAGCGGCCGTCCACACTCCGGACAGGCCATCACGAAGCTGTCGTCGGCGTGGGAGTTTCCCCGGTTGTGTTTGCGGTTCATGGCTATCCTGTCCGTGGCTGGGAGTGGGGCACCGATTCTGCAAAATCGGTCGTCGGCTGACATTGACGGCCGTCATCAACATGGCGGTTCTCGTCAATGCGCCGATCCGATGACTGCGGTCAAGACCTGCCCGGGCCGCGCGCAGCACACTGGAACTCCAAACTGATCCGCATCTGGAAGGAGTCCAGCCATGAGCGTTGCAAAAATCATCGAGATCAGCGCCACGTCCAATGACAGCTTTGAGGATGCCATCCGCCAGGGCATCGACAAGGCATCGAAGTCGGTGGATAACATCAAGGGGGCCTGGGTGGCCGAGCAGAAGGTCACCGTGGAGAACGGCAAGATCAGCGGCTATCGCGTGGATATGCGTGTGACCTTTGTTCTCAAGTAGGGCACTGCTGATTTCAGGTATTCCCATGCAAAGGGCCCCGGCATGTAAACCGGGGCCCTCTGCTGTTGTGACTCCCAACTGATCGCTTTCAGCTCTTGATCGGAATCCGGTTGGCGCGAGCCTTCTTCGTCTTGGGGATGGTGATCTCCACCACGCCCTTGTCCGAGCGCGCGCTCACCTGGCTGGCGTCTGCGGTATCCGGCAGGCTGAAACGCCGGAAGAAACTGCCGTGGAAACGCTCCGAGCGGCGATAGTGCTCGTCGCCGGTGGACTTTTCTTCCTTGCGCTCCCCGCTGATGGTGAGCAGGCCGCCCTCCAGGGTAATGTCCACTTCCTCGGGCGCCACGCCGGGAATGTCCACGAGTACCAGGAAACGGTCCGCTTCCTCGCGAATATCCACGGCAGGGTTCCATTCCGCCATGCCCAGCGCTTCGTCAGTGCGGCTGGTCATGGGTGAGAAACGGTCAAACAAACGATCGAAATCCGCATCCAGACTGGGAATCCAGCTGCGGCGTGGTGTGGTCAGCATTCTCATATCGGTACCTCCTCGGTATGCCTGAATCAGTCCTTCTCCAGGACGTAAGACAGCTTGCGAGTTTCAGGTGAGGAAGGTGTTGACCACCGTCATCGGTGGATCTGAATTCCTTGTTAGACCCATGCCGGACCTCGGCTGTCCGGGATGCGGCATTGAGAGTCCCTCAGACAGTGTGGTGTTGCCTCCTGCTTTCAAGGGCCTGGATTACGCCGAAGCCAGGCGATGACGGTGCTCATGACTTCTGTGGGCAATTCCATTTCACCGAAGGCGTGTTCACCGACCGGCCTGCCGGGTGCGCGCAGGAAGAAATGGTCCTGGTCCGGCATGATCTGCACCGTGAAATCCGGGTTGCCGGCGGTCACCAAGGCCTCGACCAGTGGGCCTGCATTGGCAGCGGCCGAGGTCAGGCGGTCATGGCTGCCGTAGATGGCCAGCACCGGGACCCGGGTGGCGGCCAGGGCTTGTGCCGGGTTGTCAGCGAGAAAATGACGCATCCAGCGATCCGCCATCCGGCTGGTGAAGCCTTCCAGCATGTGGTTGTTCTCTTCGGCGTTGACATCAATGCCGCCCAGTGCAAAAAGGGCAATGGTATTTTCCTGCATGGCTTCCGGGGCAGCGCCGGCTATGGAAAGGCGTGCGGCTTCACGCATGTGTGCCTCCACCTGGGCCAGTATCTCCGGGGCCTCAATCCCCACTGATTGCCGGAAGCCGGCCACCTGTTGATCCACCCAAACCTCCTTGCCTTGCAGAGCCGGCGTGCCAAGCAGGATCAGAAAATCAGGGGGATTGGTTTGAGCGGCCAGGCGAGCACCGATGCCGGCACCCTCGCTGTGTCCGATCACGCCCACGCGGCTGAACTCGGCCAGCTCACCGGCCCGCAACCAGTCCAGTGCCGCACGCATGTCCACTACCCGATCGGCCGTTGTGGATGCCCGGGTACTGGGCCCGGTGGATTCGCCCGTGCCACGATCATCCAAGCGCAGGGAGGCAATCCCGGCCGCAGCGAGGGCCTCGGCCTTGAGTCGGAACAGGGGGGTGCCGGAGATGATGGCATCCCGCTTGTGATCGCCGCTGCCGGTGATCATCAGCACCACGATACCGTTTCGGGCACTGTCGGGCAGACGCAGAGTCCCTGCCAGGGTGACCTCTGGGTCCGGCGTGGACAGGCGTACTTCATGGCTCTGTATGTCTCGCCCGGTCTCAGCGGAGAGCGAGAAGGGAAGCAGGGCCAGCAGGCCGGCGATGGCGAGCACAGGGACTCGATGTGTGATACGGCTCCGATTGCATGTCATGGCAAATCGCTCCATTGCTTTGTTGCATCGTCCACGGATGCGGGCTTGTGGACGGCATGGAGGTTTAGTGTAATACGCAGGTATAACACCAGTCAAGGAGGAAGCTGCCAAGCGGCCGGACCGATGTCGCTCAGTTTACGGCGCTGGCGCCGTGTCCGCGCCGGGTAGCACGACGGCGGCGCCGCTGAAACGTCCGTGACGCAGATCGTCCAGGGCGCGATTGGCCTGTTCCAGGGGGTAGGTGGTGACCTCGGTGCGGATGGGGATCCTTGGAGCCAGGGCGAGGAAATCACGACCGTCTGCCCGGGTGAGATTGGCCACGGACTTCAGGCTGCGTTCCTGCCACAGCTTGTGGTAGGGAAAGGCGGGTATGTCATTCATGTGAATACCACCGCTGACCACCGTCCCACCCCGGTTCACCTGATCCAGAGCCGTTATCATCAGTTCACCCACTGGCGCGAAGATGAGGGCGGCATCAAGAATCTCTGGTGGACTCTGATCGCTGCCGCCGGCCCAGACTGCACCCAATTGCCGGGCAAAGGCCTGGCCGGTCTCGTCGCCGGGCCGGGTGAAGGCATAGACCGATTGGCCGTGCCAGACCGCAAGCTGGGTGAGTATATGGGCGGCGGCGCCAAAGCCGTAAATCCCCAGGCGTTGATTGTCGCGGCCGCCGGCCAGGCGCCAGGCGCGAAAGCCGATCAGACCGGCGCAGAGCAGGGGGGCGATGTCCGCGGGCTCGACATCGGCGGGCAGGGGAAAGCAGAAGGGGGCATGGGCCAGGGTATATTCGGCGAAGCCGCCGTCCAGGGTGTAGCCGGTAAACTCGGCCGCCTCGCACAAATTCTCCCTGCCTTTCTGGCAATGGCGGCAGCAGCCGTCGGTCCGGCCCAGCCAGGGCACCCCCACCCGGTCGCCGACCTTGAGTGTTCCGCAATCGGGACCGGCCTCGACCACCGTGCCCACGATTTGATGCCCGGGAATGAGGGGCAGGCGGGGCTGGTCCAGCTCTCCGTCGAGGATATGCAGGTCAGTGCGGCAGATGCCGCAGGCCTCCACCTTCAGCAGCACCTGATCCGGCGCCTGCCTGAGGGGCATCGGTACCCGTTCCGGGACCAGAGCCTGGCCGGGGCCGTGAAAGACCATCGCCCGCATGTGATCCGCCATCATCGCCTCCGGGGCCTTCCGGAAATCAGAGCTTCCCATATAGCCGTTTGGCGGACAAACAAAAAGGCCGGACCCTAACGGATCCGGCCTTTTTGCGTAATGGTGGGCGATGCTGGACTTGAACCAGCGACCCCTGCCGTGTGAAGGC
>PWMQ01000037.1 GCA_003558125.1 Natronospira sp.
ACCCGGCAATCATCGTTGACACCTTGCGAGACTTTGCCCAGCCGGCCCTACTCGCTTTCGAGTTCGCTATCGAACGGGCAGAGCATGGCGTCACCACGAACCCCGATATTCTCGCCAGTGACCGGCGGGCCGATGAACTGGAGCTGCAAACGCTATCACCCCGTGCCCGGTCCGAGCGTGCCCGTGTGGACTACCTGACTGCACACAACCGCATGGAGGCCGGGGAGTTGGTGCGAGGTGATCAGGCAGCCGAGCGATTCCGAGCGGCTGGCGTGTTGGTCAACAGGGAGGTGCGCAACATTGCCCGCCGCGTGGCAAACACCATCGCCACCCTCGAAGATCACGGCCAGATCGCTGGGCAGATTGCCGGGGAATTGAGGCGAGTGAAAGGCGACTTGATCGAATCCCTGGAGGGCGACCAGTGACCAGCACCAGCACAGACAGCGAGGCACGGCGGGGCACCATCCTTCGTCAGTACCTGGAGGCAACCGACCGAGCCGTGCGCTACAGGCTGGCGCGTGAATGGCTGGACGCCGGCGGCCGGGAGATGATGGAGCAAGCCTTTCGGGATGGACTGCGGCCGCTCAAGGTTCGGGCAGATGAAAAGGCGTAGGTACCTTGCGGCCCCCTGCCCATTGCGGGTGCCGATGAGCCCAAATGCTGACTATTCACAAGCGTTTTCTAGCGCAATGTCCGTCCCTACCACGCGCCCGGATCGGCACAAATCCACAGACCACAAGGCCCCGGAGGCCGTGAGCGATGACGACACCCCATGACAAGCTGATCACGCGCAAACAGGCGGCCAGGCTATTGGGCTGCACTGAGCGCACGCTGTCCCGGCACATGGCCCGAGAGTCTGAGCCGCTGCGACCTGCCCAGTCCGGCGGTGCCGGCAAGCCGACATTGTTCGACCCCCGCACGGTTGCCGACTGGTGGCTACGGCAGGAACTCGCCAGGCTGCAACAGGAAGCCGGCCATGATGATGCAATCGACTATCATCACGAACGCGCCCGGCTGACTAAGGCCCAAGCTGATGGGCAGGAACTCAAGAACCGCGAGGCGCGCGGGGAAGTGGCACGGGTCGAACTGATCAGCTTTGCCCTGGCCAATGTTGGCGGGCAGATATCCGCGATCCTGGAGACGCTCCCTTCGAGAATCAAGCGGCTCGAACCGCGCCTGACTTCCAGCGACATTGAGCAGATCAGGGCCGAGATCGTGAAGTGCCAGAACGCTTGTGCTGACATCCGTATCGACTGGTCCGACGCGCCGGCGGTAGATGAATGATCCCCTGGCCGGCGGTAGTCGCCTGGTGCCGATCCTGGTGGCAGCGCCTGGCCGTCGCCTTGCCGCCCGTCCTGCCGTGGCCGGCCTGACCCCTTCCCTACTCAGAGGATTATTGACATGCTAGAGACCACCCAACTGACCGGCCGCCTGTTCGACTTCACCGGCACGCCATACACCGGCCCCTGACCATCGACCTGGAGCGCACAGCCGTTGACCCGGATTCTGGTTTCGTCATGCGCGGCCACCATGAGTTCAACCCCGGCGCTGATGCTCGGTTCGAGCTGATGATCTGGCCGAATGTGCGAGCCGAGCGGGAAACCACCTACGTCCTGACCGGCCCGACCGGTCTACGGCTTCGCCTGGTGGTTCCAGACCAGCCCGAGGCCGATCTGTCCGACGTGATTGTGAGCTGACCGGATACGGAAGCACCATTCCCCCCACGCGCGCGCGGACTGACCGTCTCAGAAAGTGGCAAATTTGCCACCTTCAGAATTCCCCCCACGCGCGCGCGGGCTGACCAGGTTGCCGAAAACATATCGCTTGAGCGATACGATTCCCCCCGCGCGCGCGCGGGCTGACCGAATCACTTGGTGGCAAATTTGCCACGATGTTTATTCCCCCCACGCGCGCGCGGGCTGACCTACTGCCCCACCACCCAATCATCATATGCCCTGGATAATTTTTTATCCGCTATGGCTTCCACGATCAGAGCTTGCGCGTGCTGGCTGGTCCGTTTCCCGATGCCCTTGTCATTGCCCACCTTGTCCGGCAAACGCGCCTGGAGCCATTCACGCACGGCCCTGTTACCTTCCGGGGTTTCGGGTTCATGCCCGAGCTTGATGGCGAGCATAGCGGATAACATTTTATCCACTGATACGGTAGTGCGATGGTCTGCGAACTGAATGTGATAGCGGTTCATGGTCTGACCCCTGATTGAACTGGATACTATTGTATCCCAATCAGGAGGCAAGTGGATATTTTTTTATCCACCACCAGCCCCGCGCCGGGCGTTCTCATTCAGTCACCAGTCAGCGCCACCCGGTAGCCTGAAAAGCAAAGGAGGCCCAACCATGCGAACTATCATCGTTGCCGCCGTCATGGCCCTGAGCGTGGCCGCTGAGGCTTCGTGCAATCTTTCGTCGGTCAGACTGCCGTCCGGCCTGGTCAAGGTCGGAGACTCCGACCAGCGCGTGGTCCGGTCCAACCCTGACCGCGTGGTGCAACTTGAGACCAGGGAGGGAGGCGCCGCCGGCATTCGGTACGACTTCCACCAGCGCGGCCAGACCCTGCAAATCTACGTCCGGGCCGGGCGCGTGGTGCGTGTCTGTCGTTTGAGGGACTGAGCCCGCGCAACCTGACCGCCGATCAAGTCCGCTATTCGCCACGTAGCCGCGACCAATATTCGCGCCTACGCTGACGATTAACTTCATTACGCTGGCGCCAACGCTCTTCCCTGGCTTCCCGCTCTCGCGCCGCACGTTGAAACTCGGGAAATGGTGAATGATCAGTTTCCACCTCGACTTTTAGCTCGCATCTGTGGCATTGAAGAATAGCCACAGGGGATTGCCCTTCGATACTTCTGGTAGTGATGTTGAGCATTCGGAGGTGGGAGGTGCGCCGGTCCTGCATACAGTGCGGGCAGGCATAGAATTCCCGATCCCCACCAGGAAACCGTTCGCGCTGAATATAGGCCGTTTCACCCGGCGCGGTTTTTACGCGGCGAAATCGGGCCAACAGCCAGAGTTTAGTGATGGGCGCGATGAGTAACCGTAAAAGCCGCTCCAGCCCCTCAAGAATTGATACCACAAGTTGGCTCATCGCAGCCCCTCACATGAGCAAGAATCAGAATTGAGAGCGTACCGGAGCGGCAAAGGCTGCGCAATTCGGGCATTTCACGCGATCGACGGCCTGCCTGTAGGAAAACCGCTCGCGCTGGTGTCGGAATTGCGTAACAGGGCAGGGCGTAAGCGGGCCGGAGCGATGCCGGCCACGTTACGCAATCGTTACGCAATTGGGTTTCAGGCAGAAAAAAGGGGCTGCGACATTGCCGCAACCCCTTGATTTATCTGGCTCCCCGGGTCGGATTCGAACCAACGACCTAGTGATTAACAGTCACCCGCTCTAACCAGCTGAGCTACCGGGGATTGGAAGCCGGGTATTTTCCCTTCTCAATCGATTCTCGTCAA
>PWMQ01000031.1 GCA_003558125.1 Natronospira sp.
GGCTTGAATGGTTCGGGATATCCGAATGGCTTTTTCTGCCCCGTGGTCGCAAGGATGGTGCGATCCAGGTGGGCGGCATCAATGTAAGCCCCGACCATGTCGCCGCCAAGATTGCCCAACATCCATCTGTCACCGAAGCGGTGGTTCGCCCGGATGGGCAGGGCCGACTGAAAGCATTCATCGTTTCTGGACAAGCCCAAATTGATGAAGATCAGTTCATGGAGTGGATTCGACAGACTCTGCCGGCCGTGGAAAGGCCCACGTCCATCCGAACTGGCCCGGCCCTGCCACGTAATTCCATGGGAAAACTTGAGGATTGGCATTGAATACCGAACTGCAACCCGTCACAGTCCCGATCAGCACCTCATCGACGCCAATCGTTCTTGATGGTCGCCTGACCCTGTCCCTGTTTCGTCGAATCATTGAAGAAGATGCTCCACTTCAGCTGAGCACAGACAGTCTTCAACAGGTCGAACGCTGCCACGACTTTCTGCTTCAATTGGTAGCAGATAAGCGCAGGATATACGGCGTCACTACCGGCTATGGGCCACTCGCCACCAGCTACATCGACCCGGCACACTCGGGCGAGCTCCAGAAGAATCTGGTCCGCCACCTGAGCAGCGGTACCGGCAGGCCACTACCCGCCCATCAGGTGCGGGCTATCATGCTTGCCCGCCTCAACGCACTGTTGCAGGGGCACTCGGCCGTCAGCACCGATGTCTGCGAACGCCTCGCCCAGTGCCTGAACGTTGGCTTCCTCCCACGGATCCCGGAACGCGGCACCGTGGGCGCCAGTGGTGACCTTACCCCCCTGGCCCATCTGGCCGGCGCCCTGATGGGCGAAGGCCGGGCACGTCTAGGGGACGGACCGGAACAAGCTGCATCCAGGATTCTTGCCGAACTCGGTTGGGCCCCTCTGGAGCCTGACGGCAAGAATGCGCTTGGCCTGGTCAACGGGACATCGGCGATGACAGGGATTGGCGCCCTGACTGCCATACGCGCTCAACGCGCCCTGGAATGGACCGCAACACTCGGGGTCAGCTACGCAGAAGTACTGAAAGGCAAGCTCGAAGCCTTCGATTCCAGCCTGGCCCAGGTCAGGGGCCATGGGGGCCAGGCCCGGATCCATCATTGGCTGCTGGAACTGGCGCGAGGAAGCCAACGGCTGGAAGCAGCCGTCGACTTGCCGCCCGTACTCGATCACCAGTCAATCGGCGTCAATCGGGACCAGCCCCTGCCGCAGGACCCCTACAGCATACGCTGCCTACCTCAGATCCTGGGCGCGGTAGACGAGGTTGTCCGCGACCATGCCCGCGTGGTGGAGAACGAACTCAACGCGGTCACGGACAATCCCATCTTCTTCCCCGATGAAGGCAAGGTCGTGCACGGTGGCAACTTCTATGGTCAACCGATTGCCTTCGCTTCAGACAGCCTGGCCCAGGCACTGATCAAGATGGCCGTACTCAGTGAACGCCGCATCGCCCGCATCACCGATCCCGGCCTCAACGGCGATTTGCCCGCCTTCTTGCAGGGGCGGGAAACCGGCCTGCACAGCGGTTTCATGGGGGCCCAGGTCACAGCCAGTGCAACGGTGGCCGAGATGCGGCAGATGGCCACCCCGGCCTCCATTCAATCTGTGCCCACCAACGCCAACAATCAGGATGTGGTTCCCATGGGTACTATCGGCGCGCGACGCACGGACCATCTGGCCGACCTTCTGTTCGATGTGCTGGCAATTGAAGCGATGGTCCTGGCCCAGGCGGTGGACCTGAGCGGCAAGCACGGTTTTGCCCACGCCACCCGAAAATGGACCGACTGGCTTCGTGATGACATCCCATTCCTCAACCAGGATCGTGCCCTGTCGGACGAAATCATCGCACTGGCAGGAAAAATGAGCAGTTCAGATGTACCCCTGTCCCTGCCAAAAGATCAGGAAGAACATTGATCACCGAAGGGAGTGCTCTGCAGCTCAACTAATTACCCGGTCGCGACCCTGTTCCTTGCCCTCATAAAGGGCTTCATCCGCCGAGTCCAACATGGCTTCATGGTGTGGCATGGTGTCATCGTAGTCGCATACCCCGATGGTGATGGTCACGGAAATCTCATTGCCGTCCACTTCAATACGTTCCTGCTTTACGGACTTTCGCAAGCGTTCCGCCACCACGCAGGCGCCTTCCAGGTCGGTGTCGGGTAAAACCAGGCAAAACTCTTCGCCCCCATAGCGGGCACAGACATCGTGCTCGCGCAACATCTCCTGGCAAAGCCGGGCAACAGACTGCAAGACAGTGTCACCGGCTCGATGCCCGTAGGTGTCATTGACTTTCTTGAAGAAGTCGATATCGAAAAGGAGCACCGACAGTGGTCGCTTGTGACGCCGAGCCCGCTTGAACTCCTGCCCCAACACCGTTTCCAGGTGCCGGCGGTTGTAAAGACCGGTGAGCGCATCAGTAACGCTCATGGCCTGAACCTGTTTCAAGGCCTGTTGCAATTGGCCCTGGAAAATACAGTTCTCGGTGACATCATTGACCACGATACATACATACTCCACCTCGTCATTGTCATCCTTGATGGGGATGAAGGTGCAGTCCTGCCGCATGTGATCCATGTCGCTGGTCAGTGGGCGGTTATGTCGGAAGCGGAATAGATAGGGCCGCTGCTGCCAGGAAGTAAACGCCGGATTTTTCAGGATATGGACGCTGCGTAGTTTCTTGTCCAACCAGGCCTGGGGCAGCTCGGGGAACGCATCAAAAAGGTCCTTGCCTTTCACCTCCGCCTCGGGACGCCCACTATGCACTGCCATGAACTGGTTCCATCGCAGCACCTTGCGATCGCGGTCGACCAGAAGAATGCCCACATTGAGTTCCTGGAGAATGGTCTCCAGGACCTTGAGAAGTGCATTACCGGACAGATCGCTCACGCCATACCCTCCAGGAGATTCTCAAGGAATTTGCGAATCCCCAAAATGGATTCCTCCGGCATGAGGATGACCATGTGGCACTGAAAATCTCGCTGTTCCAGGCCGAAATGGACCTCCACCAACAAGGCATGATGCCACTCCATCCGATCACCATGAAGAAGCTTTTCCACCGGCATGGACCGAGCCATCATTGCCGGCGCGGACAGGTTGAAGGACTCCCCAATCTGCTCACCAAGCCCATTGATCACGGCCCCAACCAGCAGGTTGGCGACATCCAGAAGCAGTTCGCGCTCCGTGGCCCGCCCGATTTCCCCTTCATGCCCCAACAGGTCTGCCAGACTTCGACAGCCTTTCTGGTCATAGATGATGATGGCTTCCCCGCGGACCTGACTGTAAAAGGCCTGACGGACAGCCGCTACCGGTTCCTGGGGCTCGGCCAGCATGGCCTGGACAGCATCGGCAAGCTGCTGGGAGGAAACCACCCTTGTGGTCGGGGTGGAAAGATTCACGTAATGATCCAGCATTGCTGCCAGTGATGCACCAGCCTGACCCATGGCCACATTTGTCATCTCACGGAGCGCATCCTGCTGCTCCTCGGTAAAGCTGGCCGGATCTTTGCTTTGCTTTGACGACTTATTGCCCGTCCTGCTATCCCCTTGGGTCGAGTCGGATGATGGGCTCAGATCTCTATCATCAAATATGCCGTACTCTCGCAGGATGCGTGCGACTTCCCTGGGGTCCACCGGTTTCTTGATAAATGCCATGGCTCCCAGCTTCTTCGCCCGTTCCTGAGCCTGGGGCTGGACATCGGCCGAAATCACAATGACAAAGCAATCCAGACCCTCACGCTGCAAGGTAGCCAACACCTCAAAACCATCCATCTCCGGCATGGTCAGGTCAAGAAACATCAGCTCGGCCTTCCCGGCTCGGTAGGCCTCTAAGGCCTCTCGACCGTTTGCCGCCTCCGAAATGGAAACATCCCATTCCTGGGGCAGTGCACGTCGATTGATCTTCCTCGACATGGCCGAATCATCAACAATCAGGACTTTCAAGGACATGGTCCCTCCAAAGTTTCTTTCTCGCTGCCCTCATGCCCCTGCCGGCGAGGACACTCTGTTTGCGAGATCGTCCTGATCCCCCCGGTCAATCCATTATTCTCTCAGTCTAGCTCCTTTGCGCTGCCATCCAGAGCCCGGCGTGTGCAGCGGTTGAGATACTGTTCCACGGCTGTCATGCCCCGAGCAATCCTTGAAACCTGCTCATTTGCCGCCTTAATCTGCTTGCGGGCCACCTCGATCTTACCGGCATTGCATTGCCGAAGGGCATCTTCGGCGCAAGCCAGCAGAGAAAGGTAGGCGTTTTCCACGTCCTTGAAGCCAGGCTGCTCGCGGAACTGAAACTCATTGTCCTGCTCGTGAAAGAGCCACTGACCAAGATAGTTGCCGTCCCGTTCTATCTCCGGGGCCTCGAAGATATCCGGAGCTTCAACCGCCAGGGCCAGACGCGCGTAGAAGTCACAGGCCCAGCTAATGACGCCGATGATATGCCCGGCAGCCATTGCGCTGTAGGCGGCCTTTTGCAGGTCTTTTGTCTGAGAAGCCGTCTGGCTGGACGACTCGGTCACCGAGGTTGAAAGCTGCTCAATACGCTCAATCTGGGAGCCTAGACCGTCGATGAAATCTCTGGTCTGCCGGGTATCCCCATCAATCTCCCCCAGTTGATTGGCGATGTCATCGGCAAATCGCCCGGCAGACTGTGAAAGATTCCCAATTTCATCCGCAACCACTGCAAAGCTTTTTCCCTGGCGCCCTACCCTGGCAGCTTCAATGGCAGCATTCAGGGAGAGCATGCGGGACTGAGAGGCGATTTTCTGGATATTCTCGACGAACTGCTGGATGGCACGGGTATGCTCCTCCAGCGCCCCCACCAGGGCTTGATTCTGTCGGATTGAGGCCGTGATCTGTGCCAGCAGGCTGTGCAGCTCCGCCAGCTCCGACTGGGTCCCGTCCATGAGGCCGCCAGCGTTGTAGGCGAATGACATGGGCTCGAACAATGCCCCGGTGATGGTCTCCGCGTTCTTCTCCACGTACCGCCAATGGGTCGGCACCGCAGAAAGCGTGGACAGAGAAGCCGTCTCACTGTCAGCCTCGTGCCGGGCCTCCTTTTCCGCCAAGGCCCGCTTCAGGGTTGCCAGCTCCTGTTCCAGCTCGGCCACACGCTGACTATTCTTGTTCTCTCTGAACATGGTGCCCCACGCGCCGAACGTTCGGATTCTTCGGGTATCCGGCCTGACGCTCAGACCGGATCACACTCAGACGCGTCCCTGCTGGACCTCCCATATAATGTTTATCGGCCATGGGCTTGCTTTCATTAGTCTCCGGGCGACATGGATGCCCATGTCGACACGCCCATCACAGCCGAGGCCGCCCAATCACCATCCACAAATCCGGCAACATCGTTTCCGCTGATTTATGGGCCGCCCTTACTTTCAGCATAGCTGGGGAGACCCAACTCGGCCAGCCAAATACCAGACCTGTCACCCAAACCGGCCCCGTGGTACACCAGAGCACTACAGAGAATTCGCTGCCTGACGCCTAGACCAGGCAATGAGAGATACCAGCAAAAGCAAGGGGATCAGCGGATCGGGGCGACCGGAGCCGAGGGTGCAGCCGCTGCTGCTGGAGCTGTCGCCACTGTCTGTCTGCCGATCCCGGTCGTCACTGTCCTCATCTTCGTCCTCGTCCGATCGATCCGCGACCGAAATCACCCGGCTAACTTCGTCATACAGGCCGGCTTCGGTCAACACCCCCAGACTCACCGTGTACTCTCCGGGTTGCTGGTAGGAGCGCGTCACCTCGGCACCGGACCAGAAGTCCCGGCGCCCGTCACCGAAATCCCACTCCCAGTCCTCGATCTCGTGCTCACCCCCCCGGCTCGCCCCTCCATCGAAGGCGCAACGCAGACCGTCACAGTCATACTCGAAAGCGGCCACGGGCATTTCAATCGCACCGATTCGGACTTCGGTGCTGCCCACCTCCCCGATTTCCGCCGCAAAGGGCGAAACCGGCGCCATCAGTTCCACCCGGAAACTCCGCGCTTCTTCGCCGAAACCGGCCGGATGCAGGGGTACCAGAAACTCTCGAGCATTGGTCTCGCCCGGTGCCCAGGAAAAGTAGATCATCCGGTCCAGATACTGCTCGGCCGGTTTAGCAGTGTCCGCCACCGTCCGCACGATCATATCCGCCGCCAGGTGGCCGGCATCTTCGCGCTCGACCGCCACCACGGCATAGACCGATTCCATATCGACCGTCACCTGCTCCTGCCCAAGACTGATGCGGGGGGTCTCGCAGGGTGGCAGATCCACCATTACCGACTCTGAAAGAGAAAAGTCTCTATTAAATCCGCTGGAGGCCACCAATTTCGCCGTTTCATTACAGGGCAGATCCTCCAGGCTCATCATGGCGGAGTCTGTCTGTTCAGAAAACTCATGCATACCCTGTGAGGACTCCACATGGACGGTCACCCAATCAGCGCCGGGAGCAGCTGCTTCCACTTCAATGGTACGCGGCGCCACCTCCAGCACCTCAAGGCTCACATCAAACTGATCATCATCCTGTCCGCAACTCCTTGTCCTAAAATCCCTTTCCCGAACGATGGATTCACCCCAATCCGTTTCGAACCGCCACTTGGTCGAGTAAGCGCTGCCGCATTCGAGTCCACCCACCGGCACGGCCACAACACCTACACTGCCCTCTCCCACGGGGCGAGATTCATGCAGAATGCGCGTCTCATCATCCGGACCCGTCAGGGAAACCTGGATGGTGAAAAAACCATCCAGAGGAATTGAACTCGCCGACAACCGTGCTGCTTCCTGCGAGCGGTGCGCCATCAGCCTAGGATTTCCAATCATCGGCGCTTCCACGTCGATCGCCACAGTCTCGAAAATATCGGCACTGTTCTCGATCACGACCTGCATGTCAGAACCCTGCATTCCAGGCGCAAGACTCCCCGGAATATCGAATAGATTATTCTGGGTAACCGGTGCACGCGGGTGATGGAAGATCACCTCGCCTTCCCGTTTCAGCCGGACATCCATCCAGCCCCCCGGTACGCCATCCACTTTTCTAATCTGCCACCTGTTCATGCGCTCACGGTAGCGGTTATCCACGTCCAGCAGAACCTCCCCCTCCACGTCTGCCCCGAATCCAGGCACCACTACATGTTCGGCTATCAGCCGAGTCTCCTGAAAAGCAGCAGCCACGTTTTCCACGTCGGAGCCACAAGGTTCACCGTCACAATCGGTATCCGGATTGGAGAACGTATCCTGGCGGGGCTTGTTGGCATAGGACATGATGGTCTTGAAATTCGAGCCGGAATAGCCGACTGCCGTTCCATTCCAGCTTCTTCCCCGGTCTTCATAATCATGGTGAGCGCCCAGGTTGTGGCCGATTTCATGGGCCAACACCTGGCCATTATTGGCGCAAACACCGCCAATCCAGTTGACCAGGGATGAAGGGCGGAACTGCCACTCCCGGGTATTCACATATCCACGACCACAGGCCCAGTCGCCCTCAATACCTTCGGTCACAAAGGTCACGAACATGGATTCGGTCTCGGCCCTGAGCGCATGGGCATCCTGAACACCGGACAGATAGGGGCGTTCAATAAGATCTTCAGTGGTAACACCCGAGGTTCCGAACAGCGAAAGCATGGTACGGTCACCGGACTGGTATAACTGGGCGGGAAAGCCGATCCAACGCCACCCCCGATTCTCCAGCACCAGATCAATCTCGGCATTCTGAAAGGCCAGGTTGGCGCGGGCTACCGTGTTCTCCAGCGTCGCGGTAATGGCCCCATGCCATCGGGTTGCCTTGCCATTGTCGATGGCGAAGACAATACCGGCCACGGTCGGCCCCTCATCAAGGGCCTTGTCGCGGATGGTATCGGAAACCGCAACGTCCGCCAGCTCCTCGGCAAGCTCCACCTCGCAGAAGCCGTCCTCAGGCTGCAGCAAGGTCACATCCACCAGCAGCGCTTCATGCTCACCCATGCGTCCGGAGGCCTGCAGCTCCCACATCTGCCCATTGGCATGTACATGACCAGCCAACTGCCCTTCCGGGCCGATAGTAATCAAGGTTGACGGTGCCTTTTGATCCACCGGCTCAGCAATCCAGGTCCGGTAGCCGTTGCCATGATCCCGAAACTCCCGAAAAGACAGGGCCAGGGCAGGACCGGCCGGCAGCCCCAGCTCGAACCGCTGGCCTGGCCTGGCTGCCAGGATTTCCTTGTTCAAACGCACCGGCTGCGCGGCCGTGGCGGCAAGGTCCTGACGCTCGGCGGTGTCGTCCGCCAGTTCCTGATACTGCCCGCTGGCACCCAGGTCCTCGAAGACCGGCGCGGCAATACCGGTGGAAACGGCGAACACAGCAAACATGGCGACGACAAAACGAACAAAAAACATCACAATCCCCTTTTGAATTGATTGCTTATGGAACCTCTGATCAATACGGCAAGGTGGCATGAAAACATGAACCGGCCTGCCCCACAGGCCATGCAAGCTTGCAGCCCTGCCCCTCATTGCGATTCATACCAGCTTTGCCAGTGGTCGATACGACCGGCAATCCGGCGCACATATTGCCGGGTTTCAGCCGGCGCACGCCGGTCAAGGCGCTCGGCAAAGGTGGCAAGGTCCTGGGGCGGGTAGTCGGTCAACAGCAACCGATCCACCCTTCCGGGCCCCCAGTTGTAGGCGGCCAGGGCAAGCCCGTAGGCGACCTCGGAGGGCACCCGGTCCCGATAACGCTCAAGCAGGCTGCTGAGATACCAGCTGCCGATCAGCATATTGATGGCAGGGTCAAAAAGATCATCCCGGGCATCGAGTCTGAGTTGCTCACGGGCATCGGCTTCGGCCCCCTCAGGGAGAATCTGCATCAGACCCCGGGCACCGGCATGACTGACGGCGTGGGGATCGAAGGCGCTCTCGGTTTCCATCACTGCCAGCAACAGGCCCGGGTCCAGTTCAAAGCGATCGGCCATGGCATCCACCATCCCGAGCCAATCCTCGGCGCTGCCGGGATTGAGCCGGGGCAACGGGCGGGCCTGGGCGTCAGCAGAGACAATCCGACGCAACCCTTCACCCGCCTCCCGGCCCATACGCAGACCCTGGCGGGATAGCGATTCCGTTCGCGCATGAATATGCGGCGCCAGTTCAATCCAGGCATCAACGACGGCATCACCGCAGGCCGAAAAATCCGGCAGATAGTACTGTTCCCCGGCAATCTGACCAAGGCAGCTGCCACGATCCTGCCTGTCCAACGGCATCAGAACGGCCGCCAGGACAAGCCCCAGGGCAAGCCAGGACCAGGCGCGGGGACTGCGGCGAACCCGACGTACGGACCCCGCATCCGGGCAGGCACCCGCATCACTCCCTTCACGCCGCGCACGGGCACTGCTTTCCCAATGGGGCGCGTCGACATCATCCCGCCCGGGAACGCCGGTGGCTTCAGCCTGC
The DNA here is from genome assembly GCA_003558125.1 of Natronospira sp. Taxonomy (GTDB): domain Bacteria; phylum Pseudomonadota; class Gammaproteobacteria; order Natronospirales; family Natronospiraceae; genus Natronospira; species Natronospira elongata. The sequence goes on from PWMQ01000031.1 coordinate 9,429, forward strand.
GGCTGTGCCTTGTGGTCGTACCAGAAGCTGCGGACACTGCTCATATCGACTTCCCCCTTGCTGTTCTTCTCTGCCTGCCTGCCATTCAAACAGCCGCCAAGCAGGATTTCTCAGCATGCAAGCTTGCGCATCACCAGTTCCGGGCAAAGCGGAGCGATGATGTGCCCACGTTCATTGAACGGGCACAAAACGACATAGCTTGTCGCCCGGGAATGAAAGACTAGTTGGCAGCTATCCGGTCGGGGCCATTTGCAAGCTTGCAAGCCGCAGCCTTCGACTGGATCTCTGCCAAAGTAGGCACCATCGAGGCCGGCCAGCGGCCTGAGTCATTCCAAGCAAAGAGGAAAAGCCATGAATCGTTCAATCCAGATCGTCGCCCTTTTCATCACCACCCTGCTGTTCGCCGCTTGTGGCACTGCCCCGGAGAAAAAGCCCGGCTTTGATGCCGATGACCATCGGGCGGAGGCACCAGACTGGTATCTGGAGCACGAAGCCGAAACCCGGCCAGGGGTGATCTATGGCTACGGGATCTCGCCAGCCAACCCGGATCATCCCGATGCCATGCGCCGCACTGCGCGCAACCGGGCCCTCAATGATGTAGCGGTAGCACTGCAGAACCACCAGCGCGGGCTGATGGATGAATATGTCGAGCAGTTCGGCGGGGAAGTCAGCGAACAGCTGGCCCAGACGCTGGAAACCTTCGTCGATGTGGAGCTGACCGGTGCCGAGATTGATCGCGCCCACTGGGATTCACAGGGCCGCTGGTTCGTGCGCGTCGCCCTGGACCTGGATCAGGATTTCGAACCGCTCTACGAGGTCCTCGAGGCGGGTTCGGACTCGGAACGGGAGGCCGTGCGCCGTCGTTCTGAAGCCCATCTGGAGCGGCTCAACGAACGCCGGGCGGAACAACGTGCCAGTGGCCTGTCCACCTTCAGCCGTGTCATGGGCGACTGATCAAACATTACAAGGGGAGAATCATGTCCAAGCCGTCCACCATCCATCTGTTCTGTGCCATCGTGCTGTTTGCCGTGCTGGCTGCAGGCTGCAGCAGCCTGCCAAGTGTCCAGGACAGAATGGCCATGACCACCCATGCCGATGACAGCCGTCATGCCTGGGGACGTGGAACGGGCGGCTCCGAGGCGGAGGCCCGGCAGAGGGCGCTCAATGACCTGGCCTCCCAGGTCAGTCTCTGGGTGCAGGAACAGCACGGTGAACGCTTCGAGATGGACAGCCGCAATGGTTCGGTCAATACCGAAAGCCTGATGGAAAGTCTGACGCGCACCATGATCAATGTCAGGCTGGACGGTGCCGAACTCGTTACCCTGGAATCCCTGCGCGATGGCTGGTACGCGGAAGTCCGGCTGCCTCGGGACCGGCTGGACACCCTGCGCCGGGAGATGCGGATTGAAGCCCCTTTGCAGGCAAGGGTCCATCGTCTGGAGAGTCTTTCCAGCTCGCAACCGGGCAAGCGTGCCATGGCGGCCCTGAGCGGCCTGGACCACGCCCGCCGCCTGGAACTGGCGGACCGGGAAATGCTCAACCCCGACGGGGAACTGCTCACCTACGGCAGCTATTTCGAAGTAGCCCTGCGCGGTGCCCTCTCCCGCCTGGATGTACTGCCCACCCGGAAGGATGACGGGCAGCCAAACCTGACCGTCATCGACCGTGAAAGCTTCCGCCCCCAGGGCCGGCTGCATTTGAGCGTCAATGGCGAATCCTTTCATACGGCGCGTGACGGGCGGCTGCCGCCCCTGCCCGGGTCAGCCAACAAGCAGGCGGTGACCGTATCCCTGCAAAGCCCGGAACGGGAAGTGCTGACCGTACCCGAGCGCCAGCGCCGCCTGGCCGTCTTGTCCGCCGCTGACTGGAAGTCTGACGGCGCAACCCGGCTCTTTGTCCATGTCGAGCCCGCCGGTACCGTTGTAGCGGTCAACGGGGATGGCATCGTCGCCCCCCAGACACTGCGGGTGCCGGCTGGACGTGAAACGCATATCCGGATCATGGGCCGGGGTGAGCTTGCCGGCCTCGATGAGCATATTCATATCCCGGAAAATGCGCCCATCCATGTCTTCTCGGCCGTTCTGCAGGAGAACCGGACCGCGACCCTGCACCTCCAGACACCGCGCGGTGCCACCGCCCGGGTATCCGGCCCCAACGGTTTTCGACACAGCATCAATGGACGCACGCAGCCGATGGAGGTCCCGGCCGGCCGCTACCGCATCGAGCTGGAAGGTGAAGACGATGCACAGACCATCCGCGAAAGCCTGGTCCTGCATGAGGGAGAGGCGCTGCATCGCCAGTATCGCCCCCTGCCCGACCGCCGCTTCTGGTCCCGGGGCCGCCTGGCCACCTTTGGCATGGGCGTGACCGGGTTGCCGGGTGACGCCCACCCGCTCCCGGATGACACCGCCGTGGCCGACATCGACACGTGGTTCGCACAACGCACCGGGCGGGAACTGGACGAGGCCCGCTTCGACACCGCCCTGAGTGTGGGCGTTCGCATCGGCCATCTGGCCGCATCCGGCTTCATGGCCGACATCGGCCTGGACTTCATCGGCCAGGCAATCGAGTTCACCGATGCCGAGGGCAACCGGGACGAGGCGGAACTGAGTATCTTTGAAGTCTCGCCCAGCATTGGCTGGTGGACGGGCATGCGGCGCAGCAATGCCGGCTTCAGCATGAGCCTGGGCACTGCCCTTGGCATGGTGGAGTGGAATGACGACAGCAATCGCCTGTTCGGCGCTTCCCTGGAAAGCGGCAGCAGCACCTATGCCTACCCCTTCCTGGATCTGGCCCTGTCCTGGGGACAGGAAAGCCGCTTTGCCCTGCGCAGCCGCATCAGCACGGACGAGTACCGGCCGTTCACCCTGTTTCTGAGCATTGGCGGGCACCGGATCACCGAAAGCGGATATGATCTGCCCGCATCCACCCAGGCCCGTGCCGGCGAACATTACTGAGGAACCCGTCATGGAGAACAAGAACAAGCGTATCTTTCTGGTCAGCCGTCACCCCGGGGCCATCCGTTGGCTGCAGCGCCAGGGACACGGCCCGGTGATTCACAGAGCACACCTGGATCTCAACGAGATTCGCCCCGGTGACCGTGTCATCGGCACCCTGCCCGTGCACATGGCCGCCCAAGTCTGCAAAATAGGTGCCGAATACCACCATCTGGCCGTGGACATTCCCCCGGAACTGCGGGGGGTGGAACTGGATGAACAGACCATGGCCGCCTGCGATGCCAGACTGGTGCCCTGCCGGGTGGAAATGGATGAACAAACAGGAGACCACCCTTGAAGACAGCCACAGCTCTGAAAAGAATGGCGTCCGAGTTCATGCCCGGTCCGAAGCTGTTTTTCATCCTGCTGAGCGTTGCGGGCAGCTTCATGCTGTATGGCTCGGATGTACTGTTCGGCCTCGCCCTGCTGGGTGGGGCAATGGCCATGTCCATGGTGGAGAGGGCCCTGCAGGACAAAGGCCTGTCCTGGCTGTTGGGAGATCTTGGCGTGATCATTCTGCTAACCGGCGTCATCGGCCTGATGTTTCGCGATGTTGCGCCCTTGCTTTTATCCATTGCCCTGATGATCTTGGGCGTGCTGGTGATTTTGACTTCCAGCCTGAAGCCGGGCGAGGCCGATGGAAAAACCGGAAGCGGCGGCTGATGGATGGCTAGGTGATTGCCGGTTCAAGGTGAAAGCGGCCCAGGCCCATACTCACCGCCTTGCCCACATGCACCGCCTGGCCCAGCAGCAGCCAGGGGAGGAGTTCGGGGGCAACATTATCCAACTCAAAGGCGCCACTGAGCCCACCGAGCTGATGGCGGGCACCCTGGCGATTGGAGCGCCGGGCCCGCTCCTCCCATTGCAGGGTCTGGGCATGGAGCCGGACATCGGCGCAGGCCGCTTTCAGGGCGCGAAAATCCGCCGTCACCGGCCCCGGGCAGTACACC
>PWMQ01000087.1 GCA_003558125.1 Natronospira sp.
ATGGGCGGCAGCGAGCAGGCCGAGAGGGGCGAAGGAGAGTCCGGAGAGCAGGGGGACGCTTGACAGGCGGCTTCCACCTCCTTAAACTCCCCGCTCTTAACTCGGGATTCCATGACCCCCGCCACAATGGCGGGGGTCTTTGACTCCAAGGGGACGGGCCCGTCGACACGGGCCCGTTTCGCCTGTCCGGTTGTTAAAACCCGGGTCACGCGCCCGGGGTTCAACGGAAAAGATGCCAGGAGCTGCCTGTGTGCGGCTTCCGCTTCATCAGAGAGAGAGAAAGTATGACGACCATCAATCAGCTCGTTCGCAAGCCGCGCAAGCGGCCGGTCGAGAAGAGCGACGTGCCGGCGCTGCAGGCTTCTCCCCAGAAGCGTGGCGTGTGCACCCGTGTTTATACCACCACGCCGAAGAAGCCGAACTCGGCGCTGCGGAAGGTGGCTCGTGTAAAGCTGACCAACGGTTACGAGGTCAGTAGTTACATTGGTGGTGAAGGCCACAACCTGCAGGAGCACTCCGTGGTCCTTATTCGCGGCGGTCGTGTGAAGGACTTGCCGGGTGTGCGCTATCACACTGTTCGCGGCGCGCTGGACTGTGCCGGCGTCAATGATCGCCGCCAGGGCCGTTCCAAGTACGGCGCCAAGAAGCCGAAGTCCTGATCCCGCACCTAAATTCAGAATCGGGTAACGAGTCATGCCGAGAAGAAGAGAAGTACCGAAGCGCCACGTTCTGCCGGACCCCAAGTTCAGCAGTGAACTGCTGGCCAAGTTCGTCAACATGGTCATGGTGGACGGCAAGAAGTCCGTCGCCGAACGGGTGGTCTATGGCGCCCTGGACCGTGTCCAGGAGAAGAAGTCCGGAGATCCCCTGGAGATGCTGGAGACGGCGCTGGAAAACGTCCGTCCCATGGTTGAGGTGAAGTCCCGCCGTGTTGGCGGTGCCACCTACCAGGTGCCGGTGGAAGTGCGTCCGGTTCGTCAAATGGCCTTGGCCATGCGCTGGACCATTGATGCATCCCGTGCCCGGAGCGAGAAGTCCATGGCCGAGCGCCTGGCCGGTGAGCTGATGGAAGCCGCCGAGAACCGCGGGTCTGCGGTTCGCAAGCGGGAAGACGTGCACCGCATGGCTGAGGCCAACAAGGCCTTCTCCCATTTCCGCTGGTAAATTCATTATTTGAAACGCAGAGGTTCTACCCGTGCCACGCAAGACTCCAATTGAGCGCTATCGGAATATCGGCATCATGGCGCATATCGATGCCGGTAAGACCACCACTACTGAGCGCATCCTGTTCTACACCGGCATTTCCCACAAAATCGGGGAAGTTCACGAAGGTGCTGCAGTGATGGACTGGATGGAGCAGGAGCAGGAGCGTGGTATTACCATCACCTCTGCTGCTACCACCACCTTCTGGCAGGGGATGGACCAGCAATACGATCAGCACCGGGTGAACATCATTGATACCCCCGGTCACGTGGATTTCACCATTGAGGTGGAGCGCTCCCTGCGTGTGCTGGATGGTGCCGTGGCCGTGTTCTGCGCCGTTGGCGGTGTGGAACCCCAGTCCGAGACCGTGTGGCGGCAGGCGAACAAGTACGAAGTGCCCCGCATGGCCTTCGTCAACAAGATGGACCGTGCTGGCGCCGACTTCCTGCGGGTGGTGGGTCAGATCAAGTCCCGTCTTGGTGCCTTCCCGGTGCCGATTCAGCTGCCCATTGGTGCGGAAGACGAGTTCGAAGGCGTTATCGATCTCATCCGCATGAAGGCGATCTATTGGGACGCCGACAACATGGGCACCACCTACAAGCTGGAGGATATCCCCGATAATCTGAAGGCCCAGGCCGACGAGTATCGGGAGCAGATGGTCGAAGCCGCTGCCGAGTCTTCCGAAGAGCTGATGGAGAAGTATCTGGAAGAGGGCGATCTCAGCGAGGAAGAAATCCGCGCCGGCCTGCGTACGCGTACGATCAATAATGAGATCATTCCTGCGCTCTGTGGTACCGCCTTCAAGAATAAGGGTGTTCAGGCGCTGCTGGATGCGGTGATCGAGTTCATGCCGTCGCCGGTTGACGTGCCGCCTGTTGAGGGCGTCCTCGATGATGGCAAGGACACCCCGGCCAAGCGCCTGCCGAAGGACGATGAGCCCTTCTCCGCGCTGGCGTTCAAGATTGCCACCGATCCCTTCGTGGGTAACCTGACCTTCTTCCGCGTCTATTCCGGCGTGCTGAGCTCAGGTGACCAGGTCTACAACCCGGTCAAGAGCAAGCGCGAGCGCATCGGCCGTCTGTTGCAGATGCACTCCAATAACCGGGAGGAGATCAAGGAAGTGCGTGCTGGCGACATCGCCGCCGCCGTGGGCCTCAAGGGGGTCACCACCGGTGACACCCTTTGCTCCAAGGACGATGTCATTACCCTGGAGCGCATGGAGTTCCCGGATCCGGTGATCGCCGTGGCCGTGGAGCCCAAGTCCAAGGCCGACCAGGAGAAGATGGGGACCGCGCTGGGCAAGCTGGCCCAGGAGGATCCTTCCTTCCAGGTTCGCACCGACGAAGAGTCCGGGCAGACCATCATCTCGGGCATGGGTGAGCTGCACCTCGACATTATCGTCGACCGTCTGCTGCGCGAGTTCAAGGTCGAGGCCAATGTGGGTAACCCCCAGGTGGCCTACCGCGAAACCATCAAGCAGACCGTCGAGCAGGAAGGCAAGTTCGTGCGCCAGTCCGGTGGTCGTGGTCAGTACGGTCACGTGCACCTACGGATCGAGCCTCAGGAGCCGGGCGCCGGTTACGAATTCGTCAACCAGATCGTTGGCGGTGTGGTTCCCAAGGAATACATCCCCTCCGTGGATAAAGGTATCCAGGAGCAGATGGAAAATGGGGTCATCGCCGGTTACCCGGTGGTCGATGTCAAGGTCACCCTCTATGACGGGTCCTATCACGATGTGGACTCCAATGAGATGGCCTTCAAGATTGCCGGCTCCATGGGTTTCAAGGAAGGTGCGCGCAAAGCGGAGCCTGTCCTGCTCGAGCCCATGATGAAAGTGGAAGTCGTTACGCCCGAGGATTACATGGGTGACGTGATGGGTGATATGAGCCGCCGTCGTGGCACGGTCAAGGCCATGGAAGATGTGCCCGCGGGCAAGTTGCTGCGCGCTGAGTGTCCCCTGGCTGAAATGTTCGGCTACGCCACTGACCTGCGTTCTGCGACCCAGGGTCGCGCCAGCTACACCATGGAGTTCTCCCATTACGCGGAAGCGCCTTCCAGTATCGCCGACGAGCTGGTCAAGAAGGCTTCCTGATCCGTTTTTGTTAAAAACCATTCAGAGTTGAGGTGTAATCGTGTCCAAGGAAAAGTTTGAAAGAACAAAGCCGCACGTGAACGTAGGAACGATTGGTCACGTTGACCACGGCAAGACGACGCTGACGGCTGCGCTGACGAAGGTTGCGGGCGAGGCCAGCGG
>PWMQ01000051.1 GCA_003558125.1 Natronospira sp.
CCCCAGCCGCCTCCTGATTCGCTTCGAGGCCGAAACCCAGGCCGAGGTCAACGATGAGCAATACCAGGACTGGGATGATCTCAATGACATCTTCAGTCTTGGCGAGGTGGATTATCGGGAAGAGATCAACATCAATGTGCTGAAGTTTGACGGTCGCTTCAATCCCGGCCGTCTGGCCCGGGAGTACAGCAGCCTTGATGGAGCCATCTACACCGCACCTGCCACGGGGCTGGAGGATGGCAATGACATCTGCCTTTCTATCCGTGAAGACAAGCACTTCTATATCTTCAAACAGGGCTGGGGCAGTTGCCTGGGTGGCTGTGAGAACCGCAGTTTCCTGGGCGTGCAGGTGGACAGCTCCGGCAACATCGAACAGGTGGGGCAATGGGCCGGCGGCGGCCAGGCCCCCGGCTGGTTCAGAAACGCTCGGGACTGTCGGGCCTTCCTGCCCTGGGATTGAACAGGCGAAACAGGCCCTGATTCAGGGAAAAGCCGGCCCGCGCATGGGGGCCGGCTTTTTTCTTCGGCTCAGGCAATACAGGACGGCAATCAGGAACAGGCCGGGCAAGAGGGGATCCTGGCGTTGATTGCCGGCCAGACTGCAGCCGCTGCCGGACCCGGAGCCCTGCCCTTCACCGCTGATGGTGTCAGTGGCTTCCGGCAGCGATGAGTGAACCCGGCTCGCCGTCGTATCCGGATGCCGCCACTCACTGCTGGCCATGACGATCAGGTCGGGGTCGGGCGCCTCACTGGCACGGGCTTCCAGATCGAAAACCAGGGACGCCCCTGACGCCAGCTCACCGTCCCGGCAACGCAGCACATGATCGGCCAGTTCGCAATTTCCAGGCCCATCATCCACCAGCGATAACTGCCCACTCACCGGCAGACTGGCGACCACGGCCAGTTCACTGACGTCTTCCGGCCCTCGGTTCTCGACCGTGACACGGAATTGTCCCGCCAGGACCCGGCCGTCGCCCGCCACTGCGGTACCCTCGTCGATCTCAAGAAGAATATCGGCATGACCCGCCTGGGCCTCGGGCAAACGAGGCTGTGCGATGAACAGACCGTCGCCGATATCGGTAAAGACGACAATGCCACTCTCGAACCAGGGATAGTTGCTCCAGCTCCCCTCAAAGCGCGGCGAATCGGTCCCGGGCTGCACATCAAACCAGGCATACTCCACCGGACGCGACGGCGTGGAAATATCCAGAATACGCAAACCGCTGGTGTAATTGCTCTGAAAGAGATAATCGCCCTTTACGTAATTGTTATGGGCGATGGCGGCACTGGGTCCGTAATATTCATCCACCAGCTCGGGATTGGCGAGGTCGGAGACATCCCAGACCAGAGTCCGGGTTCGACTGTCGGAAATCATGTTCCCGGCCGCATCCCGACTCCAGTTGTCCAACTCATCGTTCATGTAGAACCAGTGCTGGTCTTCACTCAACCAGCCCTGATGGGTGTACCCCACCCGCGGATAATCCGTGCTGGAAATGATCTGGCCACTGGAGGCCTCGGTCATATCCACGATGGTCAGGTGATCTTCGTTACTGTTGAAGCAGACCTCCTGACCCTGAAAGGCCATATCCGGTCCCTCATAGACCACGCACTGGGCATCATGGGTGTAACCGTCTGCATGAAACTCGCCGATTCTCTCGGGCGCGGCAGGATCACTTACGTCAATCACGATCGGACCGCCGCTGCGACCATCCGAGGTCGCACCCACCACATAGGCGCGACCGCTGTCCCGATTGAGCTCGATATTATGGGCATTGCCGAAATCAGGCAGATGGGCGGTTTCCTCGAAGACATACGGCGGATCTTCAAGGGTGCGCAGCTGTCGCAGGTCGAAAACCTGCAGGCCGTGATCAGGCTCCTCACTGACGATGAAGGCATGGTCCTGAAAGACCTTGATATCTCGCCACAGCGAACCGTCGCCCGCGCCTTCCGGTGGATCGGTGCAGTCATCATGGCAAAGAATTGATCCGCCCTGCCCCTGTACCGTGAGACTTCTTGTGGGCAACTCACCCAGATAGACCGGATTGGCCGGGTCGTCGAGATCGATGAAGCTGGTGCCGCCAAAACGGCCGACGATGGCGTATTCACGGCCGCTTTCCGGATCCGTCCAACCCCAGACATCGTTCAGGGATGGCCCGCCCATGGCATCGGCCGGCATGAAGGCCAATAGATCGATTCGACTACAGGGGTGGCCCGCCGCTTCCCCGTCCACGCAGTCCGCCGGACCAACGATGCCTGCGGGCTCTTCATGGGCATGAAGGGAGAGCGGAAACAGCAAGGCGAGAGCAAGAAAGCCAAGCGGAGAACGCAACATGGTCATGGCCTCGTGGTAAGAACACCCCGTGCCTCGCCTGGACGAGACACGGGGCACTACTGACAGAATCAGTCCGCCTGTTCGCCTGCGCCAGCGTTCAGACGTTCATGCAGATAAGCATAGATCAGGCCGGAGAGATGGGCACGCTGTTCCAGATTGGCGGCGCCGCCATGCCCCCCTTCGATATTCTCGTAATAGAGCACGTCGTGCCCCATGTCCTTCATCTTCGCTACCATCTTGCGAGCATGGGCCGGGTGGACCCGATCATCCCGCGTGGACGTCGTGAAAAAGACACGGGGGTAATCCGTCTCTGCATCCAGATTATGGTAGGGGGAATACTCGCGAATGTACTCCCACTGATCCGGGTCATCCGGATCGCCATACTCGGCCATCCAGGACGCGCCGGCCAGGAGCTTGTGATAGCGCTTCATGTCCAGCAGCGGCACCTGGCAGACCACGGCATTGAACAGGTCCGGGCGCTGGGTAAAGGCCGCACCAACCAGCAGTCCGCCATTGCTGCCACCCTGGATACCCAGCTTCTCGGCACTGGTGATACCTCGATCGATGATGTCCTCGGCAACGGCGATGAAATCATCGAAGGCCCGTTGGCGGTTTTCCTGCAAGGCCGCCTGGTGCCAACGGGGCCCGAACTCACCACCGCCTCGGATGTTGGCAAGTACATAGACGCCGCCCCGCTCCAGCCAGCTCTCTCCAATGACGCCGGAGTAGAAGGGTGTGCGGGCAATCTCGAAACCACCGTAGGCGCCCAGCAGCGTGGGCATGGGGTCACCGTCCTCGTGGTCCTTGGGGCGGACCACAAAGTAGGGAATCCGGGTACCGTCGGCGGACTCGGCCTCGTGCTGCTCGACCCGGTAGCCTTCGGCATCAAAACGGGCCGGCTCGGCGCGGGCCACCTCGTGCTCATCACTGGCCGCATCGGCCTGATAGAGGGTCGAGGGGGTGAGGAATCCGGTGTAGTTGTAGAAGAAGGTATCGCTGCTGTCGTCGGTGGTCACCACCGACAGGGTCCCCATGTCGGGCGTGGACAATGGGCTCTTGTGCCAACCCTCATCATCCCGGTGAAAACTCAGCATGCGGCCCACCACATTATCGAGAATACCGAC
>PWMQ01000104.1 GCA_003558125.1 Natronospira sp.
GCGTCGCCCACGGCCTTGGCCAGCAGCGTGTAGCGCCCGGCGTTGGTCCGGCCGGCCAGGGCCTTTAGCGTGATGAGCTGGGCATCGGGCTGGGCCGGGGCGTCCACGCCGCTCACCTCGACGAGCCCGAATTCGGTGTATTCTTCATAGTAGGTGTTGTCGCGCCTGTCGCCCCGGCCCTCGGTCTTGCCGACCCCGCCCACGGAGAACGCGCGGATGCCGTACTCGTCCGTTGGATAGTCGGCGGCCCTTACGACCCTATCCCAGAACTCGTCGTCCGTTGGATAGTCGGCGTACACCTCGTACAGCACGATGGTGGCGGTGTGGCCGTCGTCCAGCGAGGCCTGGTGCCACTCCAGCGGCTTACCGACGACGATATTCGTATGGGAGTCGATGAGCACGCCGCGGCGCATATAGGCCGGCATGGTGGCCGCGATGACCTCCGCCGGGATGACCTCATTCTGGAGGTCCGGGCGGTCGGAGGAGATGACGGCCTCGAACCGCCGCTCACCCTTGTGGACTTTGATGACCTTGGCGGTCAGGCATACCCGGGCCTTGGCCCGACAGATCGCGCGCGCCTGGGACTCCTCGTAGCCCTCGGCCACCAGGGCCTCGACGCAGCGGTCCACATCCTCTACCGTGGCCTTGGCCACCGTCATAATCACCCTATCGCTCATGCTCCGGCCTCCTCTACCACATGGTCGAGATACGCCTGCATGGCTCGCGCCATGAGGTCGTCGGCCCGCGCGTCCAGGGCCGCGATCATTTCGCTGAACCACGGCTGCGGGGTGTAGTCGGGCCAGTCGCTGCGGCCGTCGTGGACCGCCGCGCTATACGGAGTCACGCTCCGCCAGATGTAGTGCCCGGGCGCGGGGTGGATGCGCTGGACCTGGAACATGAGTGTACCCATGTCGATAGGCACCGCACCCCGGGACCTGGCGCCCATGGGGCCGCCCCGGGTGAAGTTCCCCGGCACCTGGTCGGACTCGGACCCGTGGAGGATCGCGTCGCCCTCGGCGTGCAGGGCCGACAGCACGAAATCCAGCATCTCGTCGGTGCCGCTCGCCAGCCTGCGGATCGCGGGGGTGAGGGTGTCGCGCTTGATCTTCATCGCTTCAACCTCCTGGCTATGGTGTGCCGGCAGCGGGGGTGCGCGGTGTGCGCGGAGCCCAGCGCGCTCTCGGCCGCGATGGCGTCCTCCGCGTCCTCGAGGCTGGGCCATGGACCCATGGCCATGAGGGCGCTGCAGACATCACATACGTCGTGATCGTCCGCGCCGACGAACATGTACTCGTATTTATCCGCGAACGGGTCCTGGCGATAGACCCGTGTCCGCGCCTCGGTGGCGATGGTCTGGCACATGGTGCGGGCCACCATCTCCGCGCGGCTGTCCGCCATTCCGGTGTGGTCCCGGATGAGCGCCACGGCGTCCTCGAGGATGAACCCCTCGGGGCGCTCGTAGAGCTCCCGCAGAGGATCGAGGAGATCGAGCAGGAGCTCGTCGGTGTGGTGCGCCAGCTGCTCCAGCACGCCCCCGGGCTGGTCCGCGGCGATGAGGACCTCCTGGACCATCTCGTCCGCGGGTGTGATCGGGATGTCTATGCCGGTGTCCCGGACCGCCTGGTCGTGGCCGGCCTCATAGACAGCGGCGACGTGGGCGCGGGCGAAATCCTGGATGTCGCGGCGATACTCCGCCATCCGGCGCTCGTACTCGCTGCCGGCCTGCTGGTAGGTCCAGTCCGCGCGCATGTCGGCCTGGTAGCCCCCGATCATCGCATGGAACTGCTGGTCCATGTGGCGCTCGAGCTCGTGGACCCGGGCCTCGAGACCCCTGATCTCGTCGCGGCCGTCCCCGGGGGGGTCGTCCCCGGCCCGTGCGGCGTCCTCGGCCTCATCGGGCGACATGCGCTTGGCGGGCGCGCGGGCGTAGACCGCCTCGGGCGCGGCCTGGCCCTCCACGACCCCGGCGTAATCGAGGACCTCCTCCCCGGCCCATGCGAGGTACGCGCCGGGTGTGTCCCGGGTGTGCTGGGCCAGCTGCGCCATGAGGACGTGCCGCTCGAGCTCGGCCCTCGCGTCCTCGTGCTCGACCCGCCGGAACCTGAGGCGCCAGCCGGTGATCCCCGCTTCGGCGCATATCTCGTCCAGCCGCCGCTCCCAGAACCCATGGAGGGACTGGACGGCCCGGTCGGAGACCGCGAGCTGCTGGGTCTCGTTGTTCAGGCCGCCGCTGACTTGGACGTCACCCATGAGGACCGGGCTGACCCCGTAATATGATGATATGATGCGAGCGTGCTCGTGGCGGTGCTCGGTGCTCTGCATGGTCGATGCGGCGCCCAGCGAGCTGACGAACTCGGGCTTGCCGACCTTCTCGCCGCCCGCGACGGGCTGATAGGAGACCCAGGGTACGTAATTGGGGTCGCTCTGCAATTTGGCCAGGACCTCAGCCTGCTGCTGGGCCAGGCTCGCGGGCGTGACCCCGGGCCACGCGACGAACCCATGCGGGAGCCTGCGCTCGGTATAGATGCGCTGCTCCATTTCGTCCATCCGATTCAAGAGGATGATGTGCCGCCCCAGGGTATAGAGCGGCGGGTACACGCCGCCCCGGGCGCCCGGGGTGTGATGCGAACCGGAGATCACCTCGCCAGCGATAGCGTAAAAGTCCCCGCCCTCGGCGCGATAGATATGGCGGGCTCGGTAGATGATGCCGCCGCACTCGCGACATGGCGGCACCGCACCCCTGGGCGGGATGGTGGTCGGGGCATACGGCTGCCCGGCGCCCAGCGACTGGTCCCGGCATGGGATACAGACGCCGTACTGGCTCCGGGGCGCGCCGCGGGGCGAATAGAGCCGGGAGACCAGCGCGGGATCCAGCCGCACGACCTCGTCGACCCGGGCGCCGGTGATCCGGCCCTGGGCGTCCAGCTCGTAGGATTTGTCGAGTAGGAGGTACATGTCGTCCCAGATATTGAGGTCACGCTGGGCCTCGGCCAGTAGGTCGGCCAGGGACTGGCCCATGCCGTTGGCCTCCGCCAGCAGGCCCTCCAGGTATGCGCGCTCCTTGGGGGGCGGGTGGGCCAGCTTCGTGGCGCACGTCGGGCAGAGCGTCAGCTCGGCGTCGTCGTGGTCCACGCGGCACTGGGGGCACCTGGCGGTATACGCCGGGTCCGGCTCGAGCTCGTGGCGGAGCACCTCGCGTGTGATCGCCTCGTGAGCCTGGCGCCACGCATAGCACCGCAGGGCCTCCGGGATGAGCTGGTCCATGCGCTCGCCCGTCGAGGGGTCGGAGATCCGGGCCATGATGGTCTCCCACCGCCTCGAGAAGAGGGGTTTGGCCTTGCGGACCCGGGGCCTTGCGGGGGGTGCCAGCTCGGCCTTCGTGAGGAATGGGAACCGGGAGCTAATCATCCATGGCATGATGGACATATATGCCCACTGA
>PWMQ01000066.1 GCA_003558125.1 Natronospira sp.
ATGCCCGGCAGCGCTATCTCGAGTGCTGCCGTTTCCTGGAATAAACCCCTCGCCTGAACCGGATACCGCCGGCGGTTTGCCGGTGTCTGTGTATTTGCCGTAGCGAGAGGGTGAACCCCCATGAAAGTTCGACTGTTTGATGCCCTGGTGCCGGTGGCACTGGTGGCGGTACTGACCGTGACCTCGGCCTGGTCCCCGCTGAAAGCCGACAGCCCCGAAGTGCCAACTGACCGCCTGGATCTGTCCCGGGCCGAAGCCCTGGCCCTGGACCGGGACGCGGGCCTGGAGGAGCTGGCCCACCGGGCCGAGGCCGTGCGCGACAGGGCCGTGTCCGCCGGCGCGCTGCCGGACCCCGAGATGAGCCTGGGGTTCTCCAATCTGCCCGTGGACAGCTTTGACCTGGAAGACGACATGATGGCCATGGTCATGGTCGGTGTCCGCCAGCGCTTTCCGGCCGGCCAGAGCCGGCAGCTTTCCCGGGAACAGGGGGAGTTGGCCGGGCGTGGTGTTGATGCCGAATACCAGGCCAGAGAGCGGGAAGTGAAACGGCAACTGCGGCTGGCCTGGAATGACTGGGCCTATGCCACCAGGCAGTTGGAGCTGGCTCGGCAGGAACAGGAAAACTTCGAGGAGCTGGTCAGCATTACCCGCAGCCGCTACCGAAGTGGACTGGGCAGTCAGCGGGATCTGTCGCGGGCCCGTCTCGAGCGTGCGGCGGTGGAGGAGCGCATCCTGATGCTGGAGGAGGAACGGGATGCGGCGCGGGCCGAGCTGGTCCGCTGGACGGGATCCCTGCCGCGGGACATCTCCCCGGGTGAGGGTGAGCTTCCCGCGCTAGCGGCGCTCGATACCCTGATTGAGCGCCTGCCCGATCACCCGCTGCTGCAAGCCGCCCAGCGCCAGATCGAGGTGGCCGACAAGGGCGTGGAGATTGCCCGTCAATCCTATCGCCCCTCCTGGATGATCGAGGCCTCCTATGGCCACCGGCGGGCCCGGGACATGGATGATGGCCGCGCCAGTGACATGGCCTCGCTCATGGTGGGGTTCAGCCTGCCCCTGTTTACCCGCGATCGTCAGGACCGGGAGCTTTCTGCTGCGCGTGCGGAATCTCGCGCCGATCACTATCGCCGCATGGATCGCCTGCACGAAATGCAGGGCCAGCTTGAGCGGGAATACGCCCGCTACCAGCGCCAGCAACAGCTGGCCTCCCTGTACGAGGAACGTCTGCTGGATGAAGCGGCGGAAAGCGTGAGTCTTGAGTTTTCCGCCTACCGTGCCGACCGGGGGGATTTCCGTGATCTCATCCGTGCGCGGGTAGCCGAGCTGGATTACCGCCTGCGCTTGCTGGAAGTGAAGCAGCGCCTGAACAGCAGCCGAATTGAACTGAATTACCTGGCCGGGGAATGACCATGAAACTGTCAAATCTATTCAAGGCATTCATTGCCACGCTGATTCTGGTCGCGTTGGTGGCCTGCGGCAGTGGTGATGAGCATGCCAATCATGAGGGTCACGACGACCACGCCCACCATCACGAGCACAACCATGATCATGACGGTGATGAAAAGTGGTATTGCCCCATGCACCCCGAGGTCACCAGCGATGAGCCGGGCCGTTGTCCTGAATGCGGCATGGATCTGGTGCAATCGGATGAGGATGACGATCATGCTCACCATGACCACGGGCATGACCATGATCATCACCATGAGCACGACAATGGGGATGAGTGGTACTGCCCCATGCATCCGGAAGTGACCGATGACGAGCCGGGGCGTTGCCCCATCTGCGGCATGGATCTGGTCACTGACGAGGACGATGAGCACGATCATCACCACCACGACCATGGCCACGATCAGGGCCATGATCAGGCACATGACCACGATCACGATCATGCCAATGGTGATGGTGTCTGGACCTGACCCATGCATCCCCAGGTGGAGCGGGATGAGGCGGGTCGCTGCCCCATTTGCGGCATGGATCTGGTGCCGCGTGACGATCATGACATGGATCCCGATCAGGTCATGGTCCCAGAGGGGATTCAGCAGGCCATGAATATCCGCACCCAGGCGGCCGAGACCGGTCGCCTGATGCGCCACATCGAAACGGTGGGGCGGGTGAGCTATGACGAATCCCGTCTCCAGCATATCCACCCACGGGTGGAAGGCTGGATACAGGCGTTGGATGTCACTGCGGAAGGTGATCGGGTGGAAGCCGGCCAGCGTCTTTTCACCCTGTACTCACCGGAACTGGTCAATGCCCAGGAGGAGTTTCTGCAGGCACTGCGGCGCGGTGATTCCGAGGTGATCAATGCGGCCCGCGCCCGTCTCCGTGCCCTGGATGTGCAGTCATCGGTGATCGATACCATCGATCAGAGCCGCGAGGTGAAGCAGTACATTCCCTGGTATGCACCGCATGACGGCTATGTGACCGCATTGGGTGTCCGCCACGGCATGTATGTCTCGCCGGGCCTGGAAATCATGGAATTGGCCGACCTCTCCAGCGTCTGGGTCATCGCCGATGTATTTGAATCCCAGGCGGACTGGGTGGAAGTGGGCCAGCACGCCATGATCGGTCTGCCTTTCAGCCCCGGTGAGCAGGCCCATTCGGATATCAGCCATATCTACCCGGTTCTGGATGAACGCACTCGCTCCCTGCGCGCCCGTTTGCCGGTGGATAACGGCGACAAGAATCTGCGCCCCGGTATGTGGACGGCGGTCTCCATTCATGCCTCGCCGTCGGAAGAAGGGGTGGTGATTCCCCTGGAGGCCCTGATTCGAACCGGCCGGGCCAATCGGGTGGTCATTCGCGAGGACGAAAGCCATTTCCGGGTGCGTGAAGTCACCCCCGGCATGGTCAGCGGCGACCGGGTGGTGATTCTCTATGGCATCGAGGACGGTGATGAGGTGGTGGTATCCGGCCACTTCCTGATCGATTCCGAAGCCAGCATCCGAGGTGGGCATGGTCGGGTTGAGGATCATTCCCATCATTGATGTCGCCACCTTCGTAGGAGCGAATTCATTCGCGATAAAGCCCTCGGCGGGTACAGAGGCTGGTTTAGCCCCATCGCGGATGAATCCGCTCCTACGGGCGTAGCAAGCGAGAGCCGATCATGGCTTGGAGTAACACATGATTGAGAGACTGATTCGATGGTCCATTGCCAACCGGGTGCTGGTGCTGATTCTGGCGCTGGTGACCGGGGCGGTGGGTCTGTATGCGGTCAAGCACACGCCGGTGGATGCCATTCCGGATCTGTCCGATACCCAGGTGATCGTGCGTGCCGAGGCACCCGGTCTGGCGCCGGAAGTGGTGGAAGACCAGGTGACCTATCCCCTGACCACGGCCTTGATGGCGGTGCCGGGGGCGGAAACCGTGCGTGGTTTTTCCATGTACGGCGATGCCTTCATCAA
>PWMQ01000043.1 GCA_003558125.1 Natronospira sp.
CGGCGGAGCGTGGAGCGGCGCTTGGCAATGATGAGACAGCCGCTGGTCTCCCGATCCAGACGATGGGCCAGTTCCAGATAGCGGGCATCAGGCCGGGCCTGACGCAGGGCGTCAATCAGGCCGAAATGCAGGCCACTGCCGCCATGGACCGGCACCCCGGAAGGCTTGTTGATGATGATCAGACGGTCGTCCTCGTAGAGAATCCGATCGCCCAGACGCGACTGCAGCCGCTCCGGCACCTTGCCGGCCCGCGTACTGCGACCGCTCACCGGCGGGATTCGCACCGAATCGCCCGCCTCCAGGCGGTAATGGGGTTTGGTGCGGCGGCGGTTGACCCGGACCTGTCCGGTTCTCAGCAGGCGGTAGATCAGGCCCTTGGGGACGCCCTTGAGGACGCGGCGCAGATAATTATCGATGCGCTGCCCGGCATCCTCTTCACCGGCTTCCAGCAGCCTTGGGCCTTCCGACATGAGTCAGCGATTCCTTAGATTGAGTATATGGGGGTGGACTGTTATATTACCGGAGCGGTTCGTTCGCCCACAAACACGCGGCTCCGTGAGGGCCTAAAGGGCAAGACAGGATCCGGTTATCCGGACCCCAGGCGACGAATCCCAGCACGGCTTCAGAGTGCCGTGCGGCAAGGAACAGTATCGTCAGCTCTCAATGCAGAGCTATCAGGGGGAGTCGGCCGGCCCAGAATGGTCGCGGCTCCATCGTTTTCATCGCTCGACCGTTCCGGGCACGGCCCGTGGATGGACGACTCGAAAACGCGCTCCCATGCCTCGAGCATGGTCAGGAAGCGCCGAGTGATGAATGGCAGGATTTCAGGCAGCCACCACTGCTACGAGAGATTGGCGGCGCCCTCTTCATTCCAGACCAGAAGAACCTGTCCACGACAACGGCCTTTCATGACCCTGCCAGCGGCTGGTTGAGCGCTAGTGGGATTTTTTCATGAAGAGAATGCTGATCAACGCAACTCAACCGGAAGAGTTGCGCGTGGCCATGGTGGACGGCCAGAGACTCTACGACCTCGATATCGAAGTACTGGCCCGGGAACAGAAAAAGGCCAACGTCTACAAAGGCCGAATCACCCGCGTCGAACCCAGCCTTGAAGCCGCCTTCGTCGATTTTGGCGCCCAGCGTCACGGCTTCCTCCCCTTAAAGGAAATCTCCCGCTCCTATTTCAAGGAAGGTGCGGCGGACAGCCCTGGCCGCGTCAACATCAAGGACGCGGTGGTGGAAGGCCAGGAAGTCGTGGTCCAGGTGGACAAGGAAGAACGCGGCAACAAGGGCGCCGCACTGACCACCTTCATCAGCCTGGCCGGGCGCTTCCTGGTGCTGATGCCCAACAACCCCCGCGCCGGTGGCGTATCCCGCCGGATCGAGGGCGAAGACCGGACCCAGGTGCGCGAGGCCATGCGCAATCTCAACATTCCCAATGGCATGGGCGTGATCGTGCGCACTGCCGGCGTGGGCCGGACCACCGAAGAACTGCAATGGGACCTGGATTACCTCCTCCAGGTCTGGACTGCCCTGGAGCAGGCTGCCGGCGAACGCAAGGCACCGTTCCTGATCTACCAGGAAAGCAATGTCATCATCCGCTGCATCCGGGACTACCTGCGCACGGATGTGGGCGAGATTCTGGTGGATAGCCAGGAGATCTATAAGCAGGCCCACGACTTCATGTCCCAGGTCATGCCCCATAACCTGGGCAAGCTCAAGTTCTACGACGACGAAGTCCCGCTGTTCACCCGCTACCAGATTGAAAGCCAGATTGAATCAGCTTTCACCCGCGAAGTCCGTCTGCCCTCGGGTGGCTCGGTGGTGCTGGACCATACCGAGGCCCTGACCGCCATCGACATCAACTCGGCGCGGGCGACCAAGGGCGGTGACATCGAGGAAACGGCCCTCAACACCAACCTGGAAGCCGCCGACGAGATCGCCCGTCAGCTGCGGATCCGTGACCTTGGTGGCCTGGTGGTGATCGATTTCATCGACATGGGCCCCATGAAGCACCAGAAGGAAGTGGAGAACCGCCTGCGCGAGGCGCTGAAGATGGATCGTGCCCGGGTCCAGGTCAGCCGCATCTCCCGTTTCGGGCTTCTGGAAATGTCCCGCCAACGGCTGCAGCCTTCACTGGGTGAATCCAGTCAGGAAATCTGCCCTCGATGCAAGGGTGATGGTCGAATTCGCAGTGTTGACTCCCTTGCCCTGTCCATCCTCCGCATCCTCGAAGAAGAGGCCATGAAGGAGAACACCGCCCGCGTCGTGGCACAGCTTCCGGTCGAGGTGGGCACCTTCCTGCTCAATGAAAAGCGTGACCGGATCGCGGAAGTGGAACAGCGTTGCAAGGTCAACCTGGTGCTGGTACCGGACCGCAATATGGAGACCCCGGACTACAACATCGTGCGCATGCGCCACGATGAGGTTCAGGAACTGACCCAAAGCTCGGCCAGCTACCAGCTCAAGTTCGAGGAGCCGGAAGAGATCAAGCCCCCGCAGCAGCGGGGTGAAGTCCGCCAGGTTGCCAAGGCTGAAACCCCGGCGGTGAAGAGCATTACCCCCGCGAGTCCGGCGCCCACCCCGGCCAAACCCGAGACGCCCTCGGAACCCGCCGGCCCGGGCTTGCTGGTTCGCCTCTGGCGCCTGCTGTTCGGCACCGAGGAAAGCCGACGTGACCGGCGTGAAAAGCGGGCACAACAGCGCAGTCAGCGTGGTCGCCGAAGCGGCGCCCGGCGTGGCCAGGGTGAGGAAGAGCGTGGCAGAGGCCAGCGGCAAGGTGGCCGCCGTGGCCGTCGCGGACGCCGCCGTCGCGGTGATGGCCCCCGTCAGAATCAGAACAACGGCCGTCCCCAGGAAGACCGTCAGGACAAGACGCAAACTCAGTCCGGCGATTCGTCCCGTGGCCAGGGCCAACAAGGCAAGAGTCAGAGCAAGGGTCAGGGCAAAGCCCAGGACAAGTCGCAAGACAAGTCCCAGGACAGGTCACAGGGCAAGCCGCAAGACAAGGGCCCGGACAAGGCACAGGACGGCCAAGGTAGCGATGGACGCCAGGACGGTGGCGGCCGCGGCGGTCGTGGCACCCGCCGTGGTCGTCGCGGTGGTCGTCGGCGTCGGGGCGGTCAGCAAGGTCGCGGTCGTGATCAGCGACAGGACCAGGGTGGCAATCAATCCCAGGGCCAGCAGCCCCAGGATCAGAAGCCCCAGGATCAGAAGCCCCAGGATCAGAAGCCCCAGGAGCAGAAGCCTCAGGATCAGAAGCCTCAGGATCAGAAGCCTCAGGATCAGAAGCCTCAGGATCAGAAGCCTCAGGATCAGAAGCCTCAGGATCAGAAGCCTCAGGATCAGAAGCCTCAGGATC
>PWMQ01000057.1 GCA_003558125.1 Natronospira sp.
TCGGCACCGCAAGCTGCGGCCCGGATACCCTCCCTCAATACCGCCTCCCATCCGGCCTGATCCGCCTCAAATTCACCATGGAACCGGTCCAAGCGCGACAATCCAGGACACCCACCATTTGTGGCGAAGGCGACCATTTTCGACAGGCATCCCGTAGTGGGCCAGCAATCCCAGGAAACGATCGTTGAACACCCACCTGGAGCGCCCTTTGCCAAGCCGATGGGGCGCTGTTGAGGAGTTGTCCACCTGACAGCACTCTGGCACTCCACCAGCCTCCCAAAGTGCCCCTGCTGCCCGCCCTTCAACGACGCGAATGACTCTCGCAACGGCAGGGCTGTGCCCATTCCCAGTTCGAATACGTCAGAACCACATGACAGATCAGGTGCCGGTAAGCCTCTCCGCAGATCGTCACCTCAAAATCACGGGGATGGAAACCATTCTTTCAACAAGAATTGGGATACTTTTCCCCATCGATATGGGTTGGGGTCCCCATCGCCGCACCATGCTGATCATGGTAATGTACTGTCTGAATACCACCGCCCCCAATGCATTCGAGCACACTTCCAGCCTCGTAAACCTTTCAGACGTAGTCGCGGTTCATTTTCGCAAACCATAATCCAATGAAAAGCATGCTTACTTTACCGAAATGGTCTCTTTCAGGACTCTTCTTGATCACGGTTGCCGGGATCGCGCAGCACGGTCTTACAGCACAGGCAAGCCCGGGGCACTCAGATTCGCAAGCAGTGAACCATGAGCTCGAACTGCACGACCAAGGTTTCTGGCATGACGTCGAGGTGCATGAGGATGGATGGCTCAGGACTCCATGGTTCGGGTGGTTTCAGGATTACTCGAATTGGATTTACCACCTCGAACACGACTGGTGGTATGTCGTCGGAGAGAGCTCGTCCAACTTCTACATGTATGACTCCGGGATGGCGCTGTGGGGCTGGAGTGCGGAGGGTATCTATCCATGGATTTACTGGTACCATCCGGTGACCACCTGGAGCCTGTATGTTCGGGGAGGTTCGCCCGGGGAACGTCGATTCTATCATGCAAATGCCGATCTTTGGCGGCACGAATCCGCACTGAGGGGAGACGCGATCGTTGCAACCCCGGCCATGGTGCGTGTGGAGGGTGGAGGTCTACCTGGCACGTCCGACCTCGGGCCGCTAGAGGTCTCCACATTCTACATACGAAACTACGAAGTGACCTGGGAAGAGTGGCGGGAAGTAAGAGATTGGGCGGTATCGAACGGCTATGATCTTGACAACATCGGGGAAGGTTGCACGGACGAACATCCTGTGCACAGCGTCAACTGGTACGACGTCATCAAGTGGCTCAACGCAAAAAGTGAAATGAATGGCCTGACACCGGCATACACGATAAACGGAGCGACCTACAGAACGGGCGCGTTCATGGCGGAATGGCAGACAGCAGCCGATGGCTATCGTTTGCCTACCGATGAGGAATGGGAATTCGCGGCCCGCGGAGGAACACAGAGCCAGGGCTATAACTACAGCGGAAGCGATGACCTGGACGAGATTGGGTGGCATTGGGGAAATACATTTGAAAGAACATGTGTGATCATGAACCACCGGGGCACAGCAGTGGTCGCCCAAAAGTTGGCCAACGAGCTTGGTTTGCACGACATGAGCGGAAATGTTTGGGAGTGGACCTGGGATGAGAGTGTGGCCGGTTTCACACGTCACATTCGGGGAGGCAGTTGGCTCACCAATGAGCTAAGTTCCGAGCAGGCATCTCCATACGCCGCAGCTGTCTCGTCCCGTGGTGTCCGTGATCCGGACTACCGCAGCTCCGCAGGAGGCTTCCGCATTGCCCGCAATTAGATTGTAGAGCCCTTAGCCGTCACTGTGGTTCAAAAAGTCGTAGTTTTCAGTCAACTATTATTCTCAACATGATAATACCCAACAAGCCCGCGATTTTTCGGAAGATGTGCCGCAACATAAAGGATCGCACTTCCCGGCGTACCCACGTCAATTCTCTACTGGATGTCCATCCAATCATTCACTGGAAACAGGGCCAGCTGGATAGTTCACGTTCGGTATCATCGATCAACTCATAGGACTTCATTTCCATGGAGTCATAGTTGCTTTGATGAATCCTTGCCTCAATCAAGGCAAGGGGCTCGAAATCCGGATCGAATCGTTGTTCGTGGTAGATCGCGCGGATCCTTTCGATATGCTCATGGAATCGAAAATCCGCTGACATCGATACGACACCACTCCAAACGATGGAAGGAAGGACCCGGGATGGATCACTCATGAGGCGGTGGAGATATGCAGACATCTGCACGCGTTCGAGTTGCTTGTTATAGTACATGGCGCCGATTCCATCAAGCACTGCGGAACGGGCGTATTGAGTGGCAGCTGAATCCTCAACCACCCGTTGCATTGGCGCCGGATCTCCGTCGCTGACGGAAGCGAGCGCCCGTCCCAAACCCTCGACCAAGGCATCTCCCAGCAGGTCGTCGACATATCGCATGTGCGCCAATCGCAACAGAGGTGGAAAACCACGCCGCTCGCGAAACTCAGCTAGAAGATACATGGCAAACGTGGGTAATTTATCATCCATCGCACTCATCACACCACCCGGCATGGAAGCACGATCGAGGCTTCTGAGAAACCACCGGGTGGCCTCCTCCCGCCGCTCGACGGCCCGACGGATCGCTTCGAATGGAAACGGCCCGTGAGGTCGACCGAGCATACGAATGTATTCCGGCACATAAGAGTCCGCGGTCTGCATCATGGTTACTCCTCGTGCGTGGTAATGGAGCTGTTTTCGAGGATTATCCATTTGCCTCCGGCCATATCATAGAACAGACGGGCGGGTTCGCCCCGCGCACCGGTATGAAAGTAAACCCATCCAACACCATGAAGGTAGAGGTATGGATAGGAATTCACAGCAACATAGACATATCCATCGGAAACACTGGTTCCCCCGAGTTCAGGATCCCAAAACCAGATTCCATGATTGGACTTGTGTAAGAGATAAAGCCATCCGTGATCTTCGCTGTATAGCCACCCAGCCCACTCGATACTGGCGTAGTAGCCACCAAACCAATCGGAGACCCAATAATCCGATCCATAGGGATTCGCACCAGGAATGCCGACGAAATCAGACCTTTCTTCCATCTGGGTATGGTCAAGATCGGCAGAGTCACGCTTACTGAACTCATCGTCGGCAATGGAATCGGCGGAATAAGCGACCATGAACGATTCCGTTAGGAACGTGGCGGTGGCAAGTCGTGGCGACCCTGCATGATAGGCCGCGGTGGAGTTCACGATCACGTCCACGGTGAGCGGATCCGCATCTCCGCTGTTTCCCAGCGCCAGGATATTCA
>PWMQ01000038.1 GCA_003558125.1 Natronospira sp.
CAGGTTGACGCTCAACGGCATCGGCGGCACGCAGTTCGGTTTCCAGGCGCTCGATGCGCTCCTGACGCTCACGATCACGCTCCTCGAGCGCTTCGATCTTGCGCATCAGCTCTTCCAGCGTGGGTTCATCGGCCATGACGCTGCCGCCTGCAAACACGGCAGTCAGGGCCAAAATCCATACTACTCTCATGGGGTGGATCTCCGTAAAACTGGGTTGGATGACAGGATGACGTTCAAGGTGCGTCATCAGACTGGATGCAACAATATAACATAACCTTTCCCAGTGACGCACGTGCTTAAGCGAGGAACCAGCCTCAGCGGCGGCCCGACTCTTCCCAGCCCGACAGGGTCTGGGGCGGTTCAGGCTCCGGCGGTGGCCGCTCGAAGGGTGTGCGGGCCAGAAAATCATCGAGCAGCATCGCAGCCTGCTCGTCGCGCCCGGCCATGCGGTAGACGCCATAGTGGTAGTAGCTGCGCCCGGCGATGACATAGCCGCGCTGGGTTCGACTCAGATGCGCCAGGTAAGGATCACGATCCACGCCGGGGTTCTGAATCAGTCGTTCGTAGAGCAATCCGAGCTGGTCGCCGGTCAGCCAGCGTGCCTGGCCGGCCTGGACCGCTCGCTGGGTGCGCGGTGCCTGGTATTCGATCAACGGCCGATTGTCGGTATTGATGGCGTGATCGTCGAACAGCCCCGAGGCGGTGATATTGCCGGCATAGAAGCGCAGGTTGACCGCCGCGAGCAGATCGTCGGGCAGGTCGGGATTGCCGGCCAGGGCTCGGCCATGGGCGATCGGCACCTGCGGGTCCAGTGGCTCGGTCCGGTTCTGTCCGATCAGCGCGACGATGGACTGCGACGGAAACAGGTCGCCGCGCCAGAGCAGGACCTGGTCGAAGGCCTCATCCATGGTGCGGGCAATGATGCCGAATTCAGTTTCCGAGACCTGGTAGGTCGGGATCCACTGCACGAACAACCCGCCCTCGTTGAGCCGCCTGGCGGCAGTGCGGTAATGCTCGAGCGTGTACAGGTTGCCGGTGCCGGCCTTCCACGGCGTGAACAGGTCGGAAATGATCAGGTCGTAGGTTTCGGGGCTGCGACTGAGGCAGTTGCGACCATCCTCGGCGTGGATTTCCACACGCTCGTCCTCGAACAAACCCTCCGTCCAAGGCCCGAAATGGGCACGTGCCAGTCGCACTACTTCCGGCAGGATTTCGCAGACCACCACCCGCTCGACCTCAAACAGTAGCGCGGCGCCGGCAGTGATGCCCGTACCCATGCCGAGAAAGAAAATATCGCGCGGTTCGGGATGCAGCATCATGGGAATCAGCGCCTGATTGCGCTCGGACTCCAGCGCCCCGGTGCCACCAAGGGTGTAGTGATTGTTCACGCGAATCAGTAGATGACCTTCCCGCTCGATCACGGCCGCGGTTGCATGGCTGCCTTCCTCGTAGGCAATGAGTCGTTCGTTGTAGGCCGGATTCAGGTAGACCGTGGTGGCCCAGTCGGTGGGCAGCGCGACAAGCACGATCACCACCGCCGCCGGCAGCATGGCACCGAGGCGCTGGTGTCGTTCGCCACGAACCAGCATTACTAGCGCCACGGCGGAAAAATACACGGCTGCGAGAATGAGAAGGCTCCCGGCCGCGCCCACCATCGGCAGCAACACGAAGCCGGCGATCAACGCGCCGCCGATGGCGCCGAGGGTATTGACCGCCACCAGGTTGCCAATGGTTGACCCCGTGCTCGCCGATCGGCTCTCGAGCATCCTCAACAGATAGGGCAATACCGTGCCGAGCATGATGCCTGGCACCAGCATGACGATAAGAGCCACCGTCATCACGCTGGTGAGATAGTCCCACCAGTCCTCGCCCACCCCGACGTAGCCGAGCCCGCCGGTGGCGATTTCAAACATCCACGGCGAGGCGGCCACCAGAATGCCAGCCAGGACCAGCAACGCCATCAGGATGCGCTCGGCAAGAATGGAGCGAATCCGGCTCAGACGGTTGGCCAGCGAGGCGCCGAACGTGAGTGCAAGCAAAAACACCACCAGGACCAACGCGTAGGTGTAGACCGAGTTCTGCAACACCTGCGAAAACAGGCGCGTCCAGACAACCTCCACGGCCAGTGCGGCAAAGCCGGAGACGAAGGCCAGCAACCAGATCAGGCTCGAGCGCTCCGGCTTCGAGTGACCGTCGGCCGCCACTTGCCGTGGCACGACTTGGGCCACCATGGCCTCGGATCGCGACCGCGCCAGGCCGATCGCCGTGAGTCCCACCAGCAAATCCAGCCCGATGGCAAGCGCATAAGCACCATCGAATCCCAGCCAGACCGGCAGCATGAAACCGGCCGCCAGTGCCCCGGTCGCGGCCCCGCCAGTATTGATGGCATACAGAAAGCTGCCCAGTCGGCCCAGATCCTCGGGCTGGCGAATCAGGTAGTGGCCCAACACCGGCAACGTGCCACCCATGAGAAACGAAACCGGGAGCAGAATGATCGTCGCGACCAGAATCTTGAAAACGGTATCGGCGCCGGTGATGTCGCTGATCAGCGGAAAAACTGCCGGGTAAAGCGCCTGGTAAGCATCAAGCAGGATGAAATGACCGAAAGCGGTCGCGGCGACCGCAAGCTCCAGCCAGCCGAATGCGGCCAGGCCACTACGAAAATGCTTTGCCCGCCGCCCCCAGAACCATCCGCCCGAGGCGATGCCGGCAAAGAAGATGGCAATGGCCAGGGCCGCCGCCTGGGCGGTGGAGCCGAACAACAGGCCAAGCTCGCGCACCCACAATACCTGGTAGACCAGGGCGGCAAATCCCGAAACGAAAAAAAGCGCGGCCAGGACGGAAATCCTGGCCGCAGCAGTGTGGACCGATGGCTGGCTCATATCTCGCAATAATATAACGTTTCACCGCCTCGGCTTCATCTTCATCATCGAAAACTGCTCGCCTTCCGGTCCGATCGCGCACCGGGCACACTGCTCAGGCGGTTCGATCCCGACAAAGGCGGGATCGGGTGCTGGCGCCTACATCAGCAGCCAGATCAAACGATAGGCGAAATAAAATGCCAACGTAAAAACAATGGCCACTTTGATCCGCTCCGGGGCGACGTACAGGTAACTCACCAGGAAGACAGCGATATAGATGAATATAAGGCCGGATGCACGAAACCAGGAGTGCATGGTGATACTCAGGAGATTGAGTGGGATGGCAATCGCCACCAACGCCGCCGGCAAAACCA
>PWMQ01000049.1 GCA_003558125.1 Natronospira sp.
AGCGGCTTTAGCCGCGATTAAGAACCATAAGACTTAACCAAACCCTCCGCCAGCAGGGCCCAGGTGACCACCACCAAAGGTAGGCCTAGGTGGTGACAGGCCTTTCCAAGACTGTGTGAGCCAGGATGGCGAACCCAGAGTCTCCAGGGATGGGTTTACGGCGTTCTTGGAAAGGCCTGTCACCACCTAGGCCGAAACGCCACCAGTCACCAACATCGAAGGGTCCTACCCAGATCGAAGCCAATCCATCGCCGCCATCAAAGAGCACGCCCCCAATCGAATCCCACAACCATCAAATCAGAACTCAGCCGCCGGCTGCGTAAGCCGTTCGATGTCTCTTTCGTCCTTGGCCTCCTGCACCATCTCCCGCACATCGGCACGCAACTGCTCGGCGTCAAAGATGATGCCGTCCTTGATGGTATAGCGAACACCACCCACCCGCTTGAGCTCATTATTGTCATCAACGCGAATGGCGCCGGTCCCGTAAAGCACCTTCAAATTCTGCAGCGGGTTCTCCTCCACGACCACCAGATCGGCCAGCTTGCCCGGCTCAATGGAACCCACCTTATCGTCCATGCCAAGCGTCTTGGCACCATGCAGACTGGCTGCACGAATCACTTCCAGGGGATGAAAGCCGGCTTCCTGAAGCAGTTCCATTTCCTGAATGAAGCCAAAACCGTAAATCTTGTAGATATAACCCGAATCAGAGCCTACCGTGACCCGGCCACCGTGGTTCTTGTAGTCATTGATGAACTTCATCCACAGGCGATAATTCTCACGCCAGTTGATTTCATCCCCGGTGGTCCAGTCAAACCAGTAGGAACCGTGAGCCCGGCGATCCGGCTCAAAGAAATCCCATAGCGAAGGCAGGGTATATTGCTCATGCCATTCGGCCCGGCGCTGGGCCATGAAATCCCGGTTGGCTTCATAGATGTTGAAGGTAGGGTTAATGGTCAGGCCAAGATCAATCAACTGATCCCGCACACGATTCCAGTGCTCGCTGCCCGGCTCCGCCGCCTGTCGCCAAAGCTTGCCGGCCTCGGCAAAGCGGTGATACTCATCCTGATAGTTGTAGTCCAGACGATAGTGCTGGAGAGTGCGGTCTTCGAACAACGCCTCCGGCAACCCATACCAGTGTTCCATGGTGGTCAGGCCCCATTCGGCGGTGTCGAGGACATTGGCCCGCCCCACCTCCAACTGGGCATGGTGCTGTGCCGTACCCAGGCCACGGTCACTCGCCTCTTCGATGGCAGCGCGCAGGACATCGGGGTGACTGCCGAAGAACTTGAAGCCATCCACGCCACGCCGATCCATTGACCGCACCCAACGCCGTGCCTGACGTTCGGTGGTGATCGGCCCGTCGTGTTCCATGCCGAAACCGGCATAGGCCTGAATGCGGGGCGCGGTGATTTCATTGGCCTCGCTGCGACGCTGATGGTCCAGCACCCAGTCGATGCCATTGAAACTGCCCGGGTCACGAATGGTGGTGATGCCATGGGACAGCCACAACTTGAACACGTACTCCGCCGGCGTCCCCTGGGCACGACCGCCGATATGGGCATGCATATCCACAAAACCCGGCAGGATATACATGCCGGACAGATCCAGTTCCCGATCATCCGGGCCGGCTTCCGGTCGCCCGTCCGGATCGATCTCCACGCCGGGGTAGCCAACCACATGGACATCGGCGATGCGGTTGCCCTCGATGACGATATCCACCGGCCCCTTGGGCGGCGCCCCGGTACTATTGATCAGGGTGGCACCGCGCAGGATCAGGCGATCATAAGGGCCCTCTCCCTCCGCACGTTCCGGCGCGGGCTCAATGGCCGCCAGGGCGACACCGGTGACCAGGGTGCTGAAGCAGAGACTCAACAGGAGAACAAGTCGACGCATGGGAAGCTTCCTTCTGGCATGGGGAGATCCGGAGGCCAATCCTAGCAGGGCCACGGCCACCGTCGTAGTCCCCAAGCCACATTGTGATATCTTTCCCGACACTTCCCAGTGTGAGGGCAGCAGAATGAAAGGGGCACTTCCATGGGTATTCCCGTTCCTCGCCGCAGGCCTGCTTGCCTGCGGTCAGAGCGAGAACGCCACACAGCAACAGAATGACGAGGCATTAATGGCTCACAAGGCATTTCAGGCACAAGATTTGGTCGAGGCGCCCGTTGCCGAGCGCCGGGAGAAGGAAATCACCCAGCACGGTGAAACCCGAATTGATCCCTATCACTGGCTTCGGGACGACAACTGGCAGCAGCTCCTGCGCGATACCGCCGTACTGGACGAAGACATTCGTGAACATCTGAACGCGGAGAACCGCTATCACGACGAGATGATGAGCGACGTCAGCGATCTGCGCGAGCGCCTGTTTCAGGAAATGCGCGCACGCATCAAGGAGGATGATGCCTCGGTTCCTCGCCGTGATGGGCCTTTCGAGTACTACACCCGCTTCCGCGAGGGTGGTGAGTACCCGATCTTTGCCCGCCGCCCCGTGGGAGAAACGGAGGAGACCATCCTTTTCGATGGTGACAAGGAGGCCCAGGGCCAGGACTTTTTCAATATCGCAGCAGTGAGCCACAGCCCCGACCACAAGCTGATTGCCTACGGCGTGGATACGGTGGGCTCGGAGTACTTCACCATCCGCATTCGTGACATCGACAGCGGCGAGGATTACCAGGAAACCATCGAGCAAAGCGGGGGCGATGTGGTCTGGGCGGCGGATTCAGCCAGCTTCTTCTACATCGAGCGCGATGACAATCAGCGTCCCAAGCGCGTCCGTCATCATGAGTTGGGCACAGATCCCGAATCCGACCGGGTGGTCTATGACGAGGAAGATGACGGTCTCTTCGTCTCCGTCTCCGAGACCCAGAGCGGTGAATACATCCTCATCAACGCCGGCAACCATAACAGTTCACGAAGCTTCTACATCCCTGCCGACGAGCCCAAAGCCCAACCCAGGCTGATCGCGCCCCTCAAGGAAGACGAACAGTATGAGGTGGAACATCGGGGTGATTATTTCTACATCCTGACCAACGCCGATAGGGCGGTGGACTTCAAGATCGTGCGTGCACCGGTAAGGAGCCCGGGTCGGGAGCACTGGGAAGACTGGCTGCCCCATGAAGCCGGACGCTACATCACCGATTTCGTCACCTATGGAGACTATCTGGTCTGGGTGGAACGACGGGATGCGCGGCCGCGTCTGATGGTATCCGACTATCAGGGCAAGACCCGCGAGGTGCCCATGGCGGACGAGGCCTATCATCTGTCATTGAGTCCCGGTTACGAATTCCACACTGACAGCACGCGCTTTCTCTACACCACCCCGGCCCAGCCGCTGCAGACCTTTGATTACCACCTGGAGAGCGGTAAACGGGAATTGAGAAAGACCCAGAAAGTACCCAGCGGCCATGATCCCTCCCGCTATGTCGTGGAACGCATCGACGCCCGCGCCCCGGACGGGGAAAGCATTCCGGTCACAGTCCTGCGCCTGGCCGATACCCCCCTGGACGGCTCGGCACCGGTATTGCTTTACGGCTATGGCAGCTACGGCGCCTACATGCCGGACTTCTTCTCCATCGGCAACCTCTCTCTGGTGGACCGGGGCGTGATTCATGCCGTGGCCAAGGTCCGGGGTGGTTCCGCCAAGGGCCGGCAGTGGTACCTGGATGGCAAGCTGGACAAGAAGCCAAACAGCTTCACCGACTTCCTGGCCTCGGCCAAGGGCCTGATCAAGGAAGGCTATACCGCCCCCGGCCGCATCGTCATCGACGGCCGCTCCGCCGGCGGACTGCTGGTGGGGGCTACCGTCAATCTGGAGCCGGAGCTCTTCGCCGGGGTCATTGCGGGGGTACCCTTCGTCGATGTACTCAACACCATCTCCGATCCCAGCCTGCCCCTGACCCCGCCGGAGTGGCCGGAATGGGGTAATCCCATCGAGTCAGAGGATGACTACGCCGTGATCAAGAGCTACTCGCCCTATGACAACCTGCGGGATGGCGTGCCCTATCCGCCCATCATGGCCACCGCCGGTCTGGCGGATTTTCGAGTGACCTATTGGGAGCCGGCAAAGTGGATCGCCCGCCTGCGGGCCGAGGCAAAGGGCGGGCCCTTCCTGCTCAAGACCAACATGGAAGCCGGCCACGCCGGCTCCGCCGCCCGCTTCGAGTCTCTCAAGGAACAGGCTGATCTCTACGCCTTCGCGCTGAAGGTCCTCGGTCGCGCGGATGCCGAACCGATCCGGCATGAGTGAGGGGCTTTAATGGACGGGAGCGGCCTGTCTGTCGCTCCCGCCAATGGCTTCCGCGAATGGCTCAGTCGGCGCTTTGATCAGGCAGCAAGACCAGCTTGCCGGTGGTCTGGCCGGACTCCAGATCCCGATGGGCACGGGCCACCGCTTCGAAGGGATAGCTTGTCACCGGCAGTGCCTGAAGGCGGCCTGCCTCCGCGCGCTGCACGAGGTGATCCAGGCCACGACCAAGGACATCGCGGTGCTCACCCATGAAGCTGAGGTTGAAACCCATGACACTGCGATTGTCGCTGGTCAGGCGCAGGGGATTGAAACGGGGCGTGCGCAACCAGCCGGCAATCATGGCAGGCCAGTTCACTCGGCCCCGCCCCTTGCGATCCGGCCGAAACATGCCGTGGAAACCATAGATCAGCAGACGCCCACCCGCCGCCAGATGACGATAGCTCTCGGCGAGTGTGGGATAGCCGTTGGCATCGGCAATCAGGTCATAGCCATCGGGCGCATGATCTTCGGCCGCCGCCCATAGCGGCTCGCGGGACTTGTCGATCACCGGAATATCGTAGCCGGCCAATGCCTCGCGCTTATGGCTTGCGCCAATCACCGCCACCGGCCGGGCACCGGCATCCAGGGCCAACTGAACCAGGGCCTGGCCAACCCCACCCGCGGCGGAATGCACCAGCACCCGATCACCGGCACGAATGCCGCCCAGCTCATGCAGGGCGTACCAGGCAGTGAGAAAGACCGTGGGAAAACCCGCGGCCTGGGCCTCGGACCAGCCGCCGGGGATGGGACGAAGCTGTTCGATGGGCACGCAAACCTTGCTGGCATAGGCATCGAAGAGACTGAGGGCAAAGACCCGCTGGCCCACGGCAAAGTCACTGACGCCCTCGCCCAAGGCCGCCACGCGCCCGGCCACTTCAAAGCCCGGCGTCAGGGGCCAGCCGACGAATTCACGGGCTGATTTATAGAGCCCCATGCGGGCAATACAGTCGGCGAAATTGACCCCGATGGCCTTGCTCTCGATCACGACCTCACCCGGCCCGGGCGCGGGATCCGGCGCCGACTCAATCGCCAGTCGCTCATAACCACCCGGCTTGGCAATCCGGACCCGGATCATTCCTCCCCCCTGATGGCGGCAACCAGCAATATCAGCCGCTCGGCATCCTTGACCTCAATCCTCTCGCCGGCAGTGATGGTCTGGCCATCCACGCTGCGAGCCCGCCAGCGTTCCCCCGCCACCTCCACCAATCCAACCGGATCAAGATCGGTACGAACCACGCCGGTGAGCCCGACCATGCCCACGGCACCCGGATCATGACCGCCTTCAAGAGCCGGCCGATAAAGGGGATAGAGCAGCACGTCCTTGATCACCCACAACAAGAGCAACAGCATTGCCAGGCGATCGGAAATCCAATCCCATTGATAAAGCAGATAGACGATGATCCCGAACAGAATCAGGCCGGGAATCTGCAGCAGGGTGTACTTGCCAATGGTGCCCATCAGCCCTTCCCTTCGCCGTGCTCGGCGAGCCAGTCCAATACCACCGGGAAATGGTCCTCCCCGGCTTCCGGGGCGGTGAGCATGTCGATATGACCATAGTCGCGGGCGTAACCCTCGGCCTTGGCCAGCAGCAGGAAGCGTTGCTTCCCTTTACCGGACTCGGCCATCAAACGCTTGACGTCCTCCGGGTGGCCCAGGGCGGCATCGGCGGCCCCCGCCAGATACAGGGTCGGAGGCAGTCGCTGCTCGGCCAGGGCCGCCCGATAGTCAAAGCCATCGATCGGGTCCACCCAGCGGGTCTCACGTACCCAGCGCCGTCCGTGAGAGAAGCTCAAACGGCTCTCATCATCGGAGCCGAAGCGCAAACGCCGGGCCGGCAGATAACCGGCCAGCAAAACAATCAAAGGCGACAGCCAGCACCAGATCAAGTCCACATAAAGGAGGCGGCGAAGATTCCAGACCCGGACCCGACGCTTGCTGCCGAAAAAAACCAGAGAAGCCACCGAGCGGGCCCGTTCCGGAAAGCGGGCGAGGACCGCATTCATCAACACACCACCCCAGGAATGGGCGATCCAGTGCTGGCTGACGCCGGGGCGCTGCTGCCCGATATAATCCTGCGCCGCCGGGATTTCCCTGAGGATGGAATCGGTCTGACTGTAGCGACTGCCCCGAGCAATCCGAGGGCGACTGCCCCCACGCCCGCCCAGGTCCATCACCCAGACATCATAACCACGTTCGGCCAGCCAGGGCGCCAGGCCCCGGCCGGAACGACTGTAGAAGATACGGCCATTCTCGATGGCACCGTGAAGCAGGAACAGCACCTGACCTTCACCGGGAAAGCGACGCAGATGGATACAGCGTTCACCGTCCAGTTCCACGAAATGTGACTCTGCATTCACCGCACTCCCTCCGCCGCCGCTCTGGCCGCTTCCAGTTCTTCCTCTGCCTGCATCCATTCACTCTCCAGTCGCTCAAGTTCACTGCGAAGTGCTGCCTGCTCCTTGAGCAGGGGTTGAAGCCGAAGCCCGGCCTCCTCCTCATACAGGGTCGGGTCTGCCAGCTGCTCTTCCAGACTGGCGAGGCGTTCCCCACTCTTCTCGATGTCCTTCATCAGGCGAGCGGCACGATCCTTGAGTGGTTTCAGGGCCTGCCGCCGCTCGGCCGCAGCCCGCCGGGCCGCCTTGCCACGGTCATTGCCACCACCGCCGCCGTTGGTCTGGCTTTGACTGGCCTGGCGGTTCAGTCGCTGCTGATCCAGCCAGACACGATAGTCTCCCAGGTCGCCGTCAAAATCACGGACACTGCCGTCAGCCACCAGCAGATACCGATCCACGGTGTTACTCAGCAAGTGGCGATCATGGGACACGGTCACCACGGCACCCTCAAAGCCCTGCAGTGCCATGGTCAGGGCATGACGCATTTCCAGGTCCAGGTGGTTGGTGGGCTCGTCCAGCAACAAGAGGTTGGGGGCCTGCCAGACCAATAGGGCAAGCACCAGCCTTGCCTTCTCACCCCCGGAGAACGGGGCCACCGGATCGGTGGCCATGTCCCCCTGAAAGCCGAATCCCCCGATGAAGTCCCGCAGCTTCTGTTCCGATACCGCGGGTGACAGGCGTTGGAGATGATCCAGGGGGCTGGCAGCGGTATCCAGTTGCTCAAGCTGATGCTGAGCGAAGTAGCCGATCCGCACATTGGCACCCACATGGCACTCACCGGCCATGGGCGCCAGCTCACCGGCCAGGGTCCGCACCAGGGTGGACTTGCCGGCGCCATTGGGCCCCAGCAGGCCGATCCGGTCACCGGGTCCAATGCTGGCATCCACGCCGCTCAGCACCGGGTCCGTGCCGTAGCCGAGACTCACCCCCTCGAGCTTGATCAGGGGATTGCCCGCCCGGGGTGCGTCGGGAAATTCAAAGTGAAAGGGCGAATCCACATGCGCCGGGGCCAGCTTCTCCATGCGTTCCATCGCCTTGATACGGCTCTGGGCTGCCTTGGCCTTGGTGGCCTTGTAGCGGAAGCGATCAACGAACTTCTGCATATGCGCGATTTCGCGCTGCTGCTTCTCGTACAGGGCCTGCTGTCGGGCCAGTTGCTCGGCCCGCTGGCGCTCGAACTCGCTGTAGTTGCCGCGATAATGATTCAGGCGACAATGTTCGATGTGGAGGATTTCAGCCACCACCGCATCCAGAAACTCCCGGTCATGGGAGACCAGCACCAGGGTTCCCTGATAGGCCTTGAGCCAGTCTTCCAGCCAAAGCACCGCCTCCAGATCCAGATGGTTGGTGGGCTCGTCCAGAAGCAGGAGATCGGAGGGGCACATCAGGGCCTTGGCCAGGCCGAGCCGCACCCGCCAACCGCCGGAAAAGCTCCCCACCGGGTCGCCATGCCGGCTGGCGGCAAAGCCGAGCCCATTCATCAGCTCCCCCGCCCGGGCCCGGGCGGAATATCCGTGCACATCCTCGAAGCGGCCATGAGCCCGAGCAATGGCATCTCCGTCTCCCGAGGCTTCCGCTTTGGCCACGTCCGCTTCCGCGGCGCGGAATGCCGGGTCGCCATCCAGCACGAAGTCAATGGCCGGGCGGTCCAGGTCAGTGAACTCCTGGGCCATGTGGGCGATCAGCCAGTCTGAGGGTACCGACACCTGACCGGCATCCACCGCCAACTCACCCCGCAGCAGGGCGAACAGGGAACTCTTGCCACTGCCATTGGCGCCCACCAGACCGATCCGGTGGCCAGGGAAAAGGGTCGCGCTGCCGCCCTCGATCAGGGCCTCCGGGCCGCGGCGCAAGACAATGTCGCTAATCTGGATCATGCTGATATCACTGCTGCAGGGGTGAGCCATGCCCGTCCGGGAACGACGGGGCGGGTAGTGTATCCCCTGTGTCCCGGCACTGCACAAAGACTGAAACATCGGCCAGCCGGCATCGTCTACGACCCGGCAGTCCGATCCCCGAGGCACCCTTTCCCCCAAGGGGACGGACGCCCCCCGTATGAGGGATGGCCCGGACAGGCAGAATGGGCTGTAATCATACGGGTCGCAAAGCATACCGGCATTGCCGGTGCCCCTTTCGCACGACTGGGTCCACCTCCTTATCGTGCGAAATCGGGGTGGCGGGCTTCAGGGATGAAGCCTGTCTCCCCGAACTTGCTTGACGCTGACTTCCCCCTCCGGTTTAATTTTCGCGCTGCTTTATTCCCCCAATTCGTTTCAGGAATCGAATCACAGCATGTCTCGTAGCCAGCGCCTCATCCAATTGCTCACAGAACAGGGTCCACTCAGCTCCGCGGCCGTACAGAAAGCCCTGGGCATCAGCCGCCCCACCCTCTCCCGTCTCATGCGGGAAGTGAATGACCAGGTGCTGCGACTGGGCCAGACCCGACAGATTCGCTACGCGGTGCCGCGCCAGCTCGAGGGCCTGCCGGACAGCCTGCCGGTCTATCGCGTGGATGAAGACGGCCGCGCCCACGACCATGCCCGGATACGCGCCCTGGCGCCGAGCGAATGGGCCTGGCAGGCCGAGGACGGCCTGCGCATCGGCACCGGCCTGCCAAGGGAGATCAGCGCCCTCTGGCCCCGCGGTTACATGGCGGATGCCCACTTCGGTCAGGTCGGCGACGAGGAAGAGCAACTGCGACTGCTGAGTGAACAGGGCATCGCCATGCCGGGCAACCTGATTCTTGGCGAGGCCGCCATGGCCGGATTCCTCGGCCATGACCCCGAGCCCCATTCCCTGGATGATCTGCCCAAACTCGCCCAGCAGGCCGAGGCCGGCGACCCGCCCGGTGAACCGGTCCCGGGTGACTCGCCCCGCTTCACCGCCTGGATGGAGGGCCATCAGGTTCTGGTCCGCTTCGCGCCCCTGGCCGATTCGCCCACCGCGCAACGCCAGGCCGGGCTGCTCGCCGCCGAGGCCCAGGCCCTGGAACTGCTGCGGCGCCAGGGCTTGCCGGTGGCCCCGGCCCGCCTGCTCGACCTGGGCGGCTACCGCTTCCTGGCCACCGCCCGGATTGACCGGGTCGGGCGCCTGGGACGCCGCGCCGTTCTCCCGCTCCGGGCCCTGAGCGGCAAGGGGGTGGACCCCGAAGACGCCGCCGCGACCGCCACCGCCCTCAAGCGCAGCGCCCGCCTGTCAGCGGAAGAGGCCGAACAGATCCTCTGGCTGGAGGAATTCTTCCGCCTGATCGGCAGCCGTCCACTGGATGGCGAGACATTACCGTTCTTCCCCACCGAGGACGCCCTGCACCTGGCCCCCCTCCAGGCCCTGCCCCCTTCCCGGCTGGCACCGGCCGAGGACGGCAGCCTCCCCGAGCGCTTCCCCACCCCCGGGCTGCCCGCCACCGGCGAACTGGCCCGCTGGCGCAGCGCCGCCCAGGCCGCCGCCGAGTACTGCCAGCGCCTGGCCAGCGATGAACGCCTGGACTTCGAGCTCCGCAAACTTGCCGGCGGCCACGGCAAGATGCTGGCGGAACGGCTGGAGCGACTGGGTTAACGACCGTAGGAGCGGATTTATCCGCGATCCAACGCTTCGATTGCCCTCATATCGCGGATAAATCCGCTCCTACGGCGTGTGGGCATGGCCTTGCCTTACTCGCAGCTCGCCCATTTTTCCAATATGATCCGCTCTTTTGTGGCAATTGAAGCGCGGGGCGGACAATGAGCGAACGGGGACAGGCCTTTGGCAGTTTCGTAGAACGGGCGGCGCGGAAGATTCCCGATCCGGTCATCATTTTCATGGTCTTTCTGCCGGCGGCCCTCCTGGTCTCCATGCTCATGGGCGGGCATGAGTTCGAAACCATCGGCGTGGGCGGCGAACCGGTCACCCACACCATCAAGGCGATGTACGAGGCCGAACACGTCCGCTGGCTGTTCGACAATGCCCTGGTGGACAACTGGCTGGCCTTCGGCAACGGCGTGCTCGGTGTCATCCTGGTGGTCATGCTGGCCATCGGCATTGCCGAGAGTTCCGGCCTTTTTGGCGCCCTGATCAAGCGGGTGGGACTGAATCTGCCGAGCAAATGGCTGCCGCTGCTGCTGGTCTTCCTTGGCATCATGAGCTCGGTTGCCACCGATGCCGGCTATCTGGTTCTCATACCCCTGGCCGGCCTGCTGTATGCGGGCATCGGCCAGAATCCCCTGATCGGCATGGCGGCGGCCTTCGCCGGTGTCTCGGCCGGCTTCAGCGCCAATCTCATGCCCGGTTCGGTGGATGTGATCATCGGCATGAACGCCCAGGCCTTCGCCGAGGCCCAGGGCGTGCCCTTCGAGAACACCCTGGGCCAGCCGCTCAACCCGGCCACCATGAACTACTGGTTCATCCTGACCTCGACCTTCGTTCTCGCCATTCTCGGTGCCTGGGTGACCCTGCGCTGGGTCAAGCCGCGCCTGGAGAATCAGAGCTGGGTGGTGCCCGAGGAAGTTAACTTCGATGAGTTCCAGCTCACGGATGCCGAACGTCGGGGGCTGCGTGCTTCCTTCCTGGGGGTGCTGGTTTCCCTGGCGGTGGTCTTTGGATTGGGCTATGGGCCCCTGTCTTCCTATACCGATGAGGCCGGCAATGTGGTCCGGCCGTATCTCAACAACATCATCCTGCTGATTTCCTTTTTCTTCGCCATCACCGGTGTCTTCTTTGGCGTTGCGGCGGGAAAATTCAAGCGCACCTGGGATGTGGTCCAGGCCATGGTGGGCCAGATGAACACCCTGGGTTATGTGATGGTGCTGACATTCTTCTGCTACAACTTCCTGGGTGTGCTGTCCTACAGCGGTCTGGGCCAGTACATCACTTACCTGGGTTCGGAAGGCCTGCTGGCGCTGGGCCTTCAGAACTATCCCATCCTGCTGATCATCGGCTTTATCTTCACCACGGCCCTGATCAACCTTTTCGTGGTCGGGCTGACGTCGAAGTGGATGCTGCTGGGCCCGATCTTCATCCCCATGCTCTACTTCGTGAACAGCGACATGACACCTGACCTGGTGGCTGCCGCCTATCGCGTGGCGGACTCCTCCACCAACATCATCACGCCGATGATGACCTATGCGGGGGTGATCCTGGCCTTCATGCGCAAGTACAAGCCGGAAATGACCTTTGGCGACATGCTGCTGATCATGGTGCCCTATTCCATCGCCTTCCTGCTGGTCTGGACGGCGCTGTTGGTCGGCTTCATTGTTTTGGGCATTCCCTTGGGTTTCTGAAGATAGCAGTGTGAGGCAGCTTCGTTCAGGTTAGTACCCTTTGATGTCGGGGGCGCGAGTCGGCTTCGTTTGGGTTAGGACCCTTCGATGACGGTGACGGGGGGCGTTCCGGCCTTGGAGCCGACAGGGCCTACCTTTGGTTGGTGTCACCTGTGCAGTGCTCGCGGAGCGTCTGGTTCAGTCTTATGCCTTGGTGCCAGCCGGAGGCTCTTGATCGCGGATAAATCCGCTCCTACGGCGGCTTCGGCATACGCTAATGGCACCGTCGTAGGAGCGGATTTATCCGCGATTTCACCCGCTGAATCGAAGGCAATCTGCCGATCAATCTGAATGCACCATCAGCAAGCACGGCCAAGGTGACCACCGCCTAGAGTAGGTCCAGGTTCCGGTGGCCTTGCTCAGGGCTGTGTGAGGCAGGGTGAGGCAAGACCGATGGTCCGGTGGACCATCGCAGCTTGCCGAACGCCCGCACAGGGATGTGCGGGCTGGACCGGGAGGCGGAGCAGGAATGCGCAGTCTTCCGGCCGAACCCAGAGCCCCCAGGGATGGGTTTACGGCGATGAGATGGTCTCCTCCCTCCTTCATCACTCGGCGTCGATGCGCCATGATGGAAGCTCGGAAAAAAACCCATCAATGGAGAGG
Organism: Natronospira sp.; assembly: GCA_003558125.1. Taxonomy (GTDB): domain Bacteria; phylum Pseudomonadota; class Gammaproteobacteria; order Natronospirales; family Natronospiraceae; genus Natronospira; species Natronospira elongata. Next base: position 12,576 of record PWMQ01000049.1, read on the forward strand.
AAGG
>PWMQ01000012.1 GCA_003558125.1 Natronospira sp.
ATAAATATTTGAGGTATCGCCATGACTGAAACCATCGACAACCGTCTGCCCGTCACCGTCCTGTCCGGATTCCTGGGTGCCGGAAAGACCACCCTGCTCAATCATGTGTTGCATAACCGTGAGGGGAAAAAGGTGGCGGTGATAGTCAATGACATGAGCGAAGTGAACATTGATGCAGGGCTGATTCGTGACGGTAGTGCCAATCTCAGCCGGACGGATGAGCAACTGGTGGAAATGAGCAATGGATGCATTTGTTGCACCCTCCGGGATGACCTCCTTAAAGAGGTGCGTGAGTTGGCCGAGTCGGGTCGCTTCGATTATCTGTTGATCGAATCAACGGGCATCTCGGAACCCATGCCGGTGGCCGCCACTTTTGAGTTCGCCGACGAGAATGGTGTCAGCCTTTCAGACGTTGCCCGACTGGACACAATGGTTACCGTTGTCGATGCAGATAACCTGATCAAGGATTACAGCACCACTGACTTTCTGGCGGACCGGGGGGAATCTGCCGGGGAAGAGGATGAGCGGGCGGTGGTTGATCTATTGGTGGAGCAGATCGAGTTTGCCGATGTGGTGGTGATCAACAAGATAGACAGGGTAAAAGATGCGGATCGTGAGTTGGTCACGGCATTGGTGATGTCACTGAATCCGGAGGCGGAAATCATCTACAGCGAATTTGGAAGAGTACCCCTGGGAAAGATCATGGATACAGGGAAGTTTGATATCCAATGGGCCGTGAACATGCCTGGCTGGGCAAAGGAGATGCGCGGCGAACACGTGCCGGAAACCGAGGAATACGGCATCAGTAGCTTTGTGCTCCGATCCCGAAGGCCTTTCCATCCGGAACGCCTCTTCAAGCTCTTCCATTCTGACTGGGGCAGTGTGGTTCGTTCGAAAGGGTACTTCTGGCTTGCCTCGAGAATGGATTTTGTCGGTGAGATGTCTCAAGCTGGAAGTGCCCTGACGCATCAAGCCGCCGGTTTGTGGTGGGCTGCGACACCTGACTCAGCACTGCCTGCCGATGCGGAGGACCGCGCGGCCATTCGTGAGCAATTTGATGGCCCCTACGGCGACCGTCGCCAGGAGTTGGTGTTCATCGGCATTCACATGGATGAAGCTGCCTTTCGGGCTCGGCTTGAGGCCTGTTTGTTGACCGATGAGGAGATGGCCCTGGGGCCCGAGGGATGGCAGTCCCTGCCGGACCCATTCCCTGAATGGCAGATGCTGGAAGAGGCGGGGTGATCCGCCCAATCCGGTAACTCAGGCAAGGCCGCCGCCCCGCTGGAGTGGACTCAGTTCGGTCGACCAGGGGGCGCCGGCCGTTGCCCTGTCAGGTCTCGCTCAGGCGCTCACGGACCAATTCATCTGCATGCTTCATATCGACCCCTTCCAGACTGTCTGTATCGGCGGTCAATTCATTCAGGATGGTTTGTTGAATCCGGCCTCGAGATTGCGCCTCGGCGTAGGGCAGGTGATGGAACATCACCATGGAGTAGCGGGGAATGAAGCGATTGGGGTGTCGCTCTTCCAGTTTCCAGCCCAGTTCCCTTTGCAGCTTGAACTTGGGGTCGCGCACGGAATCGCGCATTTCCACGTAGTTTTCCAGGGCCATGTCGGCAATGGCGTTGGCATTGGGCTTGCGGCGCGCTTCGGTGGCGGCGAAAGCTTGAGTCCAGTCGCCTTCAAACTCGTCCAGGCAACGGTCCAGTTCCAGACAATCTTCGAAGGCGCAGTTCATGCCCTGGCCGTGGAAGGGTACGATGGCATGGGCTGCGTCACCCAGCAACAGGGCGAAGTCATTCACCCGCCATTGGGGGCTGCGCACCGTGCCGAGTTTGCCCAGGGGATTCTCCAGATAGGTATCAAGCAGATCGGGCATGAGCTTGGTGGCATCGGAAAATTCGCTCTCGAAGAACGAGCGTATTTTTTCAGGGGCATTACCCAGGCTGTTGAAAGACGGTTCACCCTTATGGGGGAGGAACAGCGTCACGGTGAAGCTGCCATCCAGGTTCGGTAAGGCAATCAGCATGTAGCCGCCCCGGGGCCAGATATGCAGGGCGCCGCGCTCCATCTGCCAATCACCGTTCGCTGTGCCCGGAATGTTCAATTCCTTGTAGCCGTGGCCGAGCAATTCCTCGCTGACCGTCATTCCCAGATGGGCTTCCATGGCCTGGCGGGTGGGCGAGCCGGCGCCATCGGTGGCGATCAGGCGATCACAGCCCAGGGCCTGCTTTTCGCCCCTTAGTTCATCGATCAGGTGAATGCGGCGTTGTTCAAAGTCCACCGATTCCAGGGCCTGGTTGAAATGGAAGCGCACCCGACCTGTTTCCTCGGCGGCGTCCATCAGGCGCTTGTTGAGTTCCCCACGGGAAACGGAATAGATCACTTCCTCCGGGCGTTTGCCATAGGCCTGAAAATCCAGGCCGCCCTGCTCGTCATGAAGCATTCGCCCTTCCATGGGGATGAGCAAATCATTGACCCGGTCCATCACGCCGGCCCCTTCCAGGCCCGCGATGCCACGATTGGCCAGCGCCAGGTTGATGGAGCGCCCGGCCGAGATGGTCTCCTGCCGCATGTCCGGACGCTTCTCGAACACCGTCACATCGAAGCCCCGCCGCGCCAGATAGACCGCCATCAATGAGCCGGCCAAGCCGGCCCCGGCAATCATGATTTTTTCATTGCTCATAGGGTTCTATCCATCAATATCGCCTGCTCCAGTCGATCAACGAAGTGATAAAGGTCCTCGAAGCGGTTATAAAGGGGCACCGGGGCAACACGGATGACATCCGGTTCACGCCAGTCACAGATCACCCCGTCGCGTTCCAGCGCATCGAATATCCGGCGTCCATCGCCCTCTTTGAGGCGCAGGGAAACCTGGCAGCCGCGCTGTTTCTCGTCCCTAGGCGTGATGACTTCCACCGTGTCGGCCAGACGGTCGTCCAGCCACTGCAGCAGGGTCTCGCTGAGCTTCAGGGATTTTTCGCGCAGGGCGCTCATGCCCACTTCGTCGAAGATCTCCAGCGAGGCCAGCACCGGGGTCATGGCCAGAATGGGTGGATTCGATAGTTGCCAGCCTTCCGCCCCGGGAATGGGATGGAATTCGGGGCCCATCCTGAAGCGGCTGGACTTGTCATGACCCCACCACCCGGCGAAGCGGGGCAGGGTTTCGTTTTCGGCATGCCGTTCATGAACAAAGCAACCGGCAATGGCGCCCGGTCCGCCATTGAGATACTTGTAGGAACACCAGGCGGCAAAGTCCACGCCCCAGTCATGCAGTTGCAGGGGGATATTGCCGGCCGCATGGGCCAGATCAAAGCCGACCCTGGCGCCTTTGGCCTGTGCCGCCTGGGTGATGGCGGCCATGTCGAAGACCTGGCCGCTGTAATACTGCACGCCGGGCAGCAACACCAGGGCGACGCGATGGCCTTCCGCCTCGATCAGGGCCATCAGGTCCTCCGGGCGGATATTGGCCTCACCCTCTCGGGGGCCGATCTCGATGAGATCCTGGTCCGGGTCAAAACCGTGGAAACGGATCTGCGAGGCGGCCGCGTGACGGTCGGAGGGGAAGGCCGGTTTTTCGATCAGAATCGCCGGGCGCTCGGCAGTGGGGCGGTAGAAGCTGACCATCATCAGGTGCAGATTCACGGTCAGACTGTTCATCTGCACCACTTCATGGGCTTTGGCTCCCACCAGGCGGGCATTCAGCTCGGTGAAGTTCTCGTGGTAGGGCATCCAGGGCCGCCGGGCCTCGGTGTGCCCCTGAACACCCAGACGAGCCCAGTCTTCAAGCTCCTCCTCCAGTAAATGGCGCACGCGCCGTGGCTGAAGGCCCAAGGAGTTGCCGGTGAAATACAGACAGTCCGATCCGTTTGGGGCCGGCGGAATATGGAAGGCCGCCCGCCAGTCGGCAAGGGGGTCTTCCCGATCCAGGCGCCGTGCGGTGTCGAGGGAGAAGTCGATGCTGTTCATGGCGGGCTATTGTACCGAAGCCTGCCGCTGGTGCATCTCCCCTCGTCCCGCTCGCGTGGAAGTCTGGCGGTGGGTGAACTAGTCTGAGAGTTGCGTCCTTGAAAAAGGGACCGTCCGGGGGTGCTGGTGGAGGGTCGCGGTGCGGAATTACCTGACTTGTCTCTCGTTTGCCTGTTTTTTGTGCCTTTCCGCCCAGCTTTGGGCCGATGAGGAGCCGGTAGTCCGCCTGGGCGGGGACTACGGCTATCCTCCCTATGAGTTTCTGGATGGCGAGGGCAGGGCGGTGGGTTTCAATGTGGCCCTGGTCCGGGCCATCGCCGAGCGCGAGGGCTGGGATTTGCAGGTGGACCTGGGGCCGTGGGAAGTCCGGCGGCGCGGCATTGAATCCGGTGACATTCATATCCTGCCCATGTTCGTATCCGAGCGGCGCCAGGCGGATGTGGAGTTTGCCACGCCCCATGTCATGGTCTACCACGAGCTTTTCGTGCCCCGTGGTCAAGCAGAAATTGAATCGCTTGATGACCTGGCCGGCCGTGAGGTGATTGTGCAGCGGGCGGCTTATGCTCACGATGTGATCCAGGGCCTGGAACAGGAGATTCATCCCGTCCTGGTGGAAACGGAGCGGGACGCCATTCGCCTGCTGGCCAGCGGTCGCTACGATGCCGCCCTTGTCAGTCAGGTGGGCGGGCGTCAGGTCATGCGGGAGCTGGGATTCGAGAATCTGACCACCACTGGGCCGCCCATCCTCCCGGTGGAGTATGCGCTGGCGGTAACCCGCGGAAATACCGAATTGCTTGAAGTGCTGAACGAGAACCTCGCGGCCCTTCGGGCCAGTGGTGAATTCAATCGGCTTTACGACCAGTGGCTGGGACCAGAGCCGGGGCTTGGATGGGCCGATGTGCTTCGTTATCTGAGCTGGATGCTGGCATTGATGCTGGTGCTGGGTCTGGTGACCATGGCCTGGATTATCTCACTGCGTCGCAAGGTCGATCAGAGGACCCGAGAGTTGCAGCAGGAGCTGAAGGCAAGGCAGGCCACTGAGCGGGCACTGCGGGAGAGTGAGGCGGATGCCCGGGCTACCTTCGAGCACGCTGGTGCCGGGATTGCGCGACTTGACCGGGATGGCAGACTGCTTTCCGTCAACGGACGTCTTTGCGCCATGCTGGGACAGAGCCGGGAGGGTATACAGGGTCAGTTACTGGAAGCCATCGCTCATCCCGGTGAAGTAGAGAAGCTCGAGGATCGGCTGGAGGATTGTCTGGCACAGAAGAATGCCGTTTTCCAGCTTGAGCTGCGTCTTCGTCACCGGGACGGTCAGCCGGTCTGGGTTACCGCTACATTGACGCTGGTGCGGGATGAGAAGGGCAAGCCCCGTCACTTCATCTTTGTCGCTCAGGATCTTACTGAAGTGCGGGAGTTGGCTGAAGAGCTGGACTTTCACAGCCGACACGACCGGGTAACCGGCTTGCTTAATCGAACCGAGTTTGAGCGCCAGTTATGCCGCTTGATTGAAAGCAGCCGCCAGGAAGATCGTGAGCATGCCCTGTTTCATATGGATATCGACCAATTCAAGTTGGTCAATGAGACCGCGGATCATGCCACCGGCGACGACCTCCTGAGGCAGCTGGCCTTGCGTATACAGATGATGCTCGGTAGCAGCGAACGGATCGCCCGCCTGGGCGGGGACGAGTTTGCGGTGCTACTGCCGGATACCAGTTCGGAGCAGGCTTATCGCGTTGCAGATACATTGCGCAAAGCCGTGGAAGGGACGGAATTTCGCACCGCAGAGGGCGCTTTTCGAGTAAGCGTCAGTATCGGCCTGGTGCCCATCCGGCCGGATGCCGTCAGCGCCGGAGACGTTCTCAAGCAGGGCGATGCCGCCTGTTATGCCGCCAAGGATGAAGGCCGCAATCGCATCCATGTTTACCAGGCCGATGATGACCTTTTGCTGGACCGTCACGGTGAGATGCGATGGGTCAATCAGGTGGTGGCGGCTCTGGAAGAGGATCGCTTCGAGCTTCATTATCAGACTATCCGATGCATGGAAGACCCTGAGTGCTTGTGCCTGGAAGTCCTGCTCAGAATGGTTTCGCCGGAAGGTGAGCGAATCTCGGCAGGTCTGTTCATGCCGGCGGCGGAGCGTTACTCCGTGGCCCATCGGGTTGACCGCTGGGTGATTCAGCATGTGCTGGACTGGATCAAGGCGAATCCCGGCACTATGGAGGGCATTTCCCTGTTTACCGTCAATCTCTCCGGACGCAGCCTGGGCGACAAGTCCCTGCTGGATATGCTTTCTCGCCGGGTCATGGAGGCAGGCATTCCCACCGAGAAGCTCTGCTTTGAGATTACGGAGACCGCCGTGATTGCCAATCTTTCCACTGCCAGTGTCGCCATCAAGCGTTTACGGGAACTGGGTTGTCGTTTTGCGCTGGATGATTTCGGTATTGGTCAATCCTCCATGGCCTATCTCAAGAATCTGCCGGCGGACTTCCTCAAGATCGACGGCAGTTTCGTTCGCGACATCCTCGAAGACAGTCGGGATCGGGCCATGGTGGCCGAGATCAATGACCTGGGGCATATCACCGGCAAGCAGACCATTGCAGAGCATGTGGAATCGGCGGAAATTCTCGAGGTGCTCAACCTGATGGGGGTGGACATGGCGCAGGGCTATGCCATCAGCCGCCCCAGGCCGCTGTCGGAATTAGCCGGTTCCAATAGCTTCCCACAGGCCGGAGATCAAGGCGGATAAATTCAGGCGCTTTCCCCAGATCAATTATTCTATATTTGTTCGAGGTGTGTCCTCGCCGCCTCCGGACATGGCCTTTGTGAATTCTCCCGAAATCCTTCAGGATGCCATTCGAGGTCAAGCGGAGAGTTGTAATGGGTTCCAGTGAGTCGTCAGCAAACAAGCCGCGGGTTCAGCTTGAGCGGCTGCTCAAGTTGGCACGGGGTCTGCCGCCTTTGCCTATGGCGGTCGTTCACCCTGTGGACGAAGAGAGTCTGAGCGGTGCCCTGGATGCCGGACTGCAGGGGCTGATTGAGCCGGTACTTGTGGGGCCTGAACAGCGTATTCGGCGCTGCGCGGACAAGGCCGGCCTGGACCTGGGCCAGACTCGACTGGTGGATACCGAGCATAGCCACGAGGCCGCGGATACAGCGGCTGCCATGGCGGCCTCTGGCGAGGTGGCAGCGCTGATGAAGGGCTCGCTTCATACCCGGGAATTTATGGGGGCCATTGTCCCGCGAGCGGTCGGGTTGCGGACCGGGCGGCGGATGAGTCATGTCTGGGTCATGGATGTTCCAAGTTACCCCCGGCCATTGCTGATCACCGACTCCGCCATCAATATTCGCCCGGACCTGATGACCAAGGCCGATATCGTTCAAAATGCCATTGATCTGGCCGCCGCCATGGGCACCGCGAATCCCCGGGTGGCCATCATCTCCGCCACCGAGGAGGTCAATCCCTCCCTGCAATCCACCGTGGATGCCGCGGCCCTGTGCAAGATGGCCGAAAGGGGGCAGATCCGGGGCGGTCGGCTGGACGGTCCCCTGGCCTTCGATAACGCCATCTCCGAGGAAGCGGCAGAGGCCAAGGGTATTGGCGGCGAGGTGGCAGGTCGGGCCGATATTCTGTTGGCGCCCGATGTGGAGTCGGCCAATATGCTGGGCAAGCAGCTTCATTACCTGGCCGGGGCCGATGCTGCCGGTATTGTTCTCGGCGCCCGAGTGCCCCTTGTCCTCACCAGCCGGGCCGATGACCGCTTCGCCCGCCAGGCCGCCTGTGCCATTGCTCAGTTGATGCACAAGGCCGAGCAGGAAGGCCGCGACCGAGCCCTTCGGGAGCGTCAGGGCCTATGAGTGAGGCGCGGCTCCTGGTTCTCAATGCCGGTTCCTCCAGCATCAAGTTTGCGGTTTATGGCATGGCCGCTGAATCCCCTGCCTGGCATGGCCAGGCGGAGGGCCTCGGGGGGCGCAAGCCACAGCTGCTGATTCATGATGGCAACGGCGGCACCCCTGAGGTTCGAAAACTTCAGGATGGCAGTCACGAACAGGCCCTGCGCTGTCTGTTGGAATGGCTGGACCAGACGGTCGGCCACCAGTCCTTGCGCGCTGTGGGTCATCGGGTGGTCCATGGGGGCATCCGTCATGCGGAACCGGTTCATCTGGATTCGGAATTGCTGGACGAGCTGGATGATCTGTCGGGGCTGGCGCCCCTGCATCAGCCTCATAATCTCTCCGCCGCCCGCCACTTGATGAAACTCCGGCCCGAGCTGCCCCAGATTGCCTGTTTTGACACCGCTTTTCATCGCAGCCAGCCCTGGGTCGCGCAGCAGTTCGCCCTGCCGGCGGAATGGCAGGAGCGTGGGGTGCTGCGCTATGGCTTTCATGGTCTATCCTATGAGTTCATCGCCGGTGAACTACAAAGAATTGATCCGGCATTGGCCGAGGGTCGGGCGGTGGTTGCCCACCTGGGGAATGGAGCCAGCCTCTGCGGGATCAAGGGCGGTTTGAGTCAGGCGACCAGCATGGGCTTTACTGCCCTGGATGGTCTGCCCATGGGCCAGCGCTGCGGGGCCCTGGACCCGGGTGTTGTGCTGTATCTGATACAGCAGCAGGGTCTAAGCGTGGAGGCGGTTCAGGACCTGCTCTATCACCGCTCCGGCCTGCTGGGCATGTCCGGGGTCAGTCATGACATGCGGGAATTGCTGGCCAGCGATGAGCCGGCCGCGGCCCGTGCAGTGGCTGTGTTCTGCTACCGCGCGGCCCGCGAGATCGCCTCGCTGGCTGCCGCTCTGGGAGGTCTGGATGGATTGGTTTTCACTGCCGGCATCGGTGAGAACTGCCCGCCGGTCCGCAAGGCCATCGTGGATCACCTGGACTGGCTGGGTTTTAGCCTCGATGAGGATGCCAATGCATCCAATGCCGCGCGGATTCATTGTGCTGACAGCCGGCCTGTATATGTTCTGGCCACCGACGAGCAGGCTGTCATTGCCCGCCACACTCGCGAGCTCATGGCAACCATCCAGGATTGAGCCCCATTGCGCCGGGAACTTGTCACCCTCGCGGTCTTCATAAGACCTTATACTGTCCGAAATTGGACTGCCTGGCAGTGAACAATTCCAGGGCCCTCACGAGGCTTGAGTACCGGGACTTTCCATGACCGATCGTCTGAAGCAGTATTTCAACGTCCGCCGTGACGAGTTGCTCTCCGTGATTCTCGCCGGGCTGTTCTTCTTCTGTGTGCTGACTGCCTTGATGCTCTTGCGTCCCGCTCGCGAGGCGCTGGGGCTGCAAGGTGGCATCGAAGCGGTGCGCTGGTTATTCGTGGGCACCGCCTTCATTACCCTGCTGGTGAACCCGCTGTTTGGCGTTTTGGTCAGTCGCCTGCCAAGACTGTATTTCATCACCGCCACCTATGCCTTTTTTGGCCTCAGCCTGATCGGTTTCTATTTTCTGATGGTTGCCACCCCGGATGTCATAGGCGTGACCACCGGTCAGGTCTTCTATGTCTGGTTCAGTGTGTTCAACCTTTTTGTCACCATGGTCTTCTGGGCGTTGATGGCGGATCGCTTCTCCCTGGAGCAGGGCAAGCGACTGTTCGGCATGATCGCGGTGGGTGGCACCTGCGGTGCCATCTTTGGCCCCTGGCTGGCCTCCTTGTTGGCCGAGCCTTTTGGCACCCCGGTACTGCTGTTGGTCTCCACGGCATTTCTCGGGCTTGCCGTGGCCATGGCATGGGCGCTGGCCATGCAGCAACCGGAGAAGCCGCAGCCCGGTGCGGAGCTGGATCCGGATGCACCGCCAGCGGTGGATGAACATGCGGTGATCGGTGGCAGTGCCTGGGCCGGTTTCAAGGCGGTTTTTCAATCCCGCTATCTCATGGGTATTGCCGCCTATGCCGTGATTCTCGCCATCATGGCCACCTTTCTTTACTTCACGCGCTTGCAGATGGTCGCCGCCCTGGGCGATGACATGGACTATCGCACCACCATCTTTGCCCGGATTGATGTCATTACCCAGGTAGCCACGCTGATTCTCCAGGCCTTCATTGCCGGCCATCTCATGCGCCGGCTGGGTGTTCACATCACCCTGATGCTGCTGCCCCTGACAGCCGCGCTGGGTTTCATCGGCCTGGCCCTGGTTGCTTCCCTGGCCGCCTTGATCATCTTCGAGGCCTGTTTTCGCGCCGTGCAGCGTGCCATACAGCGTCCGGCCCGGGAGACGCTGTATACCGTGGTCAGCCGTGAAGACAAGTACAAATCCAAGGCATTTATCGACACCTTCGTCTATCGTGGTGGTGATGTGGTGGGGGCTCAGGTAGAAGGCCTGCTCGGGCGTTTGGGCATGGGCCTGGCCGGGATCGCCAGTGTTGCCGTGCCCCTGGCTTTGGTCTGGGCCGGTCTGGCCCTGTGGCTTGGGCGGGCACAGCAAGGACTGGTTGGGCGTCTGCCCGTTCCCCAGCAGGATGGACCCGGTAAAATGGCCGCTGCTGCGCGGCGGTAAACAGATCCTTCGACAAGGTGAGGAGATCATGATGATCACACGACGCGAGTATCTGAAGCTGTCCATGGCAGCCGGTGTAGCCCTGGCAATCAAACCCGGCATCATCTGGGCCGGAGATCGTGATCTGCCAATGATCACCCGCACCATTCCCGGCACTGATGAAGCCGTCCCGGTTGTGGGCCTGGGTAGTTCGGCTACCTTCCGCAGCGTTGCCGAAGCCGGTGAATACGATCGCATCAAGGCCGTGTTCGAGAAACTGGCGGGGCATGAAAATAGTGTCTTCGATACCGCGCCCGGCTATGGTGGCTCCGAGGAAGTGGCCGGGCGCCTGGTCAATGAGCTGGGCATACGCGACAAAGTGTTCTGGGCCACCAAACTCAATGTGGCGCCCCGCGGCGGTGGCAGTGCCGACCCCGAGGCCGCCCGAGAACAGCTGGAGCGCTCTTTCGACTTTGTGCGCAAGGATCCTATCGACCTGATTCAAGTGCATAATCTGGGTGACGTCGAGACCCAGATTCCCATCCTCAAGGAATACAAGGAAGAAGGTCGCATCCGATACATTGGTGTGACCACGACCTTCCCACGCCAATACGAGCAGCTCGAATCGGTCATGAAAAACTACGAGCTGGACTTTATCGGGGTGGATTACGCCATCGACAACCACACCATGGAGGAGCGCATCTTTCCCATGGCGAAGGACAAGGGTATCGGCGTGCTGGTCTATGCGCCCTTTGGCCGCACCCGTTTGTGGGAGAAGGTGGACGGCAAGGAAGTCCCCGATTGGGCGGCGGAATTTGACGCCCATACCTGGGGCCAGTTCTTCCTCAAGTGGGTCGTTGCCAACCCGGTGGTTACCGCAGCCACGCCGGCCACCAGCCGGGCCCGCCATATGGCCGACAACATGGGTGCCGCCCTGGGCAAGCTGCCGGATGAAGAGATGCGTGCACGCATGGTTCGGCACATCGAGTCCTTGTAGGTGCTATTGAGGATGGTCCGGATTCGAAGAGTGGATATAATCGAGGCACCCCCATCGCCACCGGTGCGGGGTGTTTCTTTTTTCTGCAAAGGGAGACAGCATGGAATCATCAAGAACAAGAATCATTGCCATTGCCGCCAGTGCGGGTTTGATGCTGGGCCTGATGGCCTGTGGGTCGGATGAAGAGGAAGGGGCAGCCGTATCCGAGGCGCAGCCCGAGGAGCCCATGGCCGTATTTGATATTGCCGGGCACTCTCATCGCCTGCCTATCCGCTGTTTTGTGAGTGATCGGCAAATGGCCATCTCGCCAGCGGACGCCGATGGCGAGGAATATGACCTGCCTGAGGGTATGAGCAGCCTTTCCCTGTCGGGAGATTTTACGGCTGAGCGAAACCAGATCGTGGTCATGGCCATGTCAGACAGTGACGATCCCCGTCACTACTATCACTGGGTGGTACGTGATGGCGACAATGCCCTGGGTGAGTTCAATGCCCTGGAGATTGATCGTGAGGCCGGCAGCGTGCGTGCCGAGGCGGTCTTCCACAACCAGGCCTATGACTCCGATGACTCCCTGTTCGGGCGCGGCGAGGAACAGCCGGGTACCGTCACCATCAGTTGCTAAACGTCCAGGTCACGCCTGTCGGTCGAGTGGCCGGCAGGCGGGCCGACTTAGCCTTCCGGCAGAGCCGGAGAGCGCTTGACCACCCCATAGGCGAAGCTGGTGTCGATTGAGCCGATTCCCGGAATGGTGTGGATGGTGTCGCGCACGAAGCGCTCGTAGTCGTCCAGGCTGTGGGTCACCACTCGCATCAGATAATCCCGCTGGCCGGTCATCAGAAAGCAGTCGATGATCTCGTCGATCTCCTTCACCCGCTGCTCGAACTCCTTCACCGTGTCTGTATCGTGCCGGGCCAGGGCAATGCGGACGAAGACCGTGATGGGGTAGCCATAGGCCTTCTGATCC
>PWMQ01000023.1 GCA_003558125.1 Natronospira sp.
AACGTGAAGATGACGGTGTCGCTGATTGCGCCGATCGCCATGGAAGACGGCCTGCGCTTCGCCATTCGCGAAGGCGGTCGCACCGTGGGCGCCGGCGTGGTGTCCAAGATTATCGAGTAAGCAGGAAGGGTCGGGTGGCTGTGCCGCCCGGTCTGAGTATTAGGCCAGTAGCTCAATTGGCAGAGCAGCGGTCTCCAAAACCGCAGGTTGGGGGTTCGAGTCCCTCCTGGCCTGCCAGATTTTTACCCGGGTCCGGCTGGCGATGATCGTCAGTCGGCTCGTGTTTTTCTAAGGATCTGTTCTCGAATGAGCGGGAAACCAGAAGTTCAGACAAGTAGTGTCGACACCATGAAGCTGCTCCTCGGGGCGGCCGTCGGGGTGTCCGGCATCGTGGCGTTTTATTATTTCACCGACCAGCCAGCTGTAGTCCGTTGGCTGGGGCTGATCGCGGCCTTCGTCGTGGGTGCCTTGATTGCGGTGCAGTCCACTCAGGGGCATGCCCTCTGGAATTTTGCCCGCACTTCCTGGGTGGAGGTGCGCAAGGTGGTCTGGCCCAACCGTCAGGAAACTACCCAGACCACGATTGCCGTGCTGGTGATGGTGATTCTGCTGGCCATCTTCCTGTGGTTGATCGATATGCTCCTCGCCTGGGGCGCCGGTTACGTCACCAACCCGGGGGGCTGATCCATGGCCAAGCGCTGGTATGTATTGCAGGCCTACTCGGGGTTCGAGCACCAGGTGAAGCGCTCCCTGGAAGACCGTGTCCGACACAGTGGCATGGCCGACAAGTTCGGCGAAATCCTTGTGCCCACCGAGGAAGTGGTGGAGATGCGTGGCGGCCAGAAGCGCCGTAGCGAGCGCAAGTTCTTTCCGGGCTACGTTCTGGTGCAGATGGAGCTCGACGACGACACCTGGCACCTGGTCAAGAGTGTGCCCAAGATCATGGGCTTTATCGGTGGTTCCAGCGATCGGCCATCGCCCATTTCCGATCGGGAGGCCGAACAGATTCTGAATCGGGTCGAAGAGGGGGCCGAGAAGCCCAAGCCGAAGGTCCTCTTCGAGCCCGGTGAAATGATCCGCGTAATTGACGGTCCTTTTACCGATTTCAACGGTGTGGTGGAAGAGGTCAATTACGAGAAGAGTCGCCTGCGTGTGGCGGTGTTGATCTTTGGTCGTTCCACGCCGGTGGAGCTGGAGTTCGGCCAGGTCGAGAAAACCTGAATGATCATGGCGGGCAGGAAGCCCGTGCGCGCCGCCTGCCAGGCGGCATTTAATCAAACCGGGGAGCCGAGAGGCGCTAGTCCGAACGAGGAAAAGTTCGGCGGTACCCAACCAGGAGACTATCATGGCCAAGAAAGTTGAAGGCTATATCAAGCTTCAGATTCCGGCCGGTCAGGCCAATCCCAGTCCGCCCGTGGGCCCTGCCCTGGGTCAGCATGGTGTCAACATCATGGAGTTCTGCAAGGCGTTCAATGCCGCCACCCAGAACATCGAGTCGGGCTTGCCCACGCCGGTAGTGATTACGGTCTATTCCGATCGTAGTTTTACTTTCATTACCAAGACCCCTCCTGCCGCCATTCTTTTGAAGAAGGCCGCGGGCATCAAGTCTGGTAGCGCACGCCCCAACACCGACAAGGTGGGTAAGGTCACCCGTGAGCAGGTGGAAGAGATCGCCAAGACCAAGATGCCTGATCTGAATGCCTTTGATATGGACCAGGCAGTGAAGATCATCGCCGGCAGTGCCCGCAGCATGGGCCTTGAAGTGGAGGGTCTCTGACATGGCCAAGCTCACCAAGCGAATGAAACAGATTCAGGAAAAGGTCGAACCCGGTAAGCTCTATCCGGTTGACGACGCCTTTGGCCTTATCAAAGAACTGAGTGCGGTCAAGTTTGCCGAGTCAGTGGACGTGGCCGTCAATCTGGGCGTGGACCCCCGTAAGTCCGATCAGGTCGTGCGCGGCTCCACCGTGTTGCCTCACGGTACCGGTCAGGATGTGCGCGTCGCCATCTTCACCCAGGGTCCCAATGCCGATGCTGCCAAGGAAGCTGGTGCCGATATCGTCGGCATGGACGATCTGGCCGAAGAAGTGAAGAAGGGCAATATGGATTTTGATGTGGTCATCGCCAGCCCCGACGCCATGCGCGTGGTGGGTCAGCTTGGCCAGATCCTGGGTCCCCGCGGCCTCATGCCCAACCCCAAGGTGGGTACCGTGACCCCGGATGTGGCTACGGCGGTCAAGAATGCCAAGGCAGGTCAGGTCCGCTATCGGACCGACAAGTCCGGCATCATCCACTGCACCATCGGCAAGGTGGATTTTGACGCCAACGCGCTCAAGGATAATCTCAATGCCCTGCTGGCGGATCTGCAGAAGGCCAAGCCTTCCGCCGCCAAGGGTGTTTACATGAAGAAGGTCACCGTCTCCAGCACCATGGGGCCGGGCCTTGCAGTGGATCAGGGCAGTCTCTGATCTGCGACCCTTTTGAGGTACTCGCTCCATCTCGGTGGTGCGATGCGTCAAAGACCGTGAGTGCCTGCTCTGTTGGGTAGGCTTAATGGCGAAAGCCGGCTCACGCAGACGGTGTTACCCGAGTCAGGACAGCCTGGTGACGGACACCGTTGTAACGGCGGATGGTGAGGGACCATCGTCCGATTTGTGAACGGTAACGTGGGAAGGTTCCAAGGAGCCTGAACACACAGCCAGGAGGTGAAACCGTGGCCCTTAGTTTTGAAGCAAAAAAGGCTATGGTCGCCGAGGTTAGCGTGGTTGCCGCCGAGGCCCATTCGGCCGTTGCAGCGGAATACCGCGGTCTGACCGTTGAGCAGATGAATGCCTTGCGCACAAAGGCGCGTGAAAATGGCGTCTATCTGCGAGTGGTCAAGAATAATCTCGCGCGTCGAGCCCTTGAGGGTACCGATTTCGAGTGCATGAGCGACTCCCTGGTGGGTCCTCTGCTGCTGGCGTTCTCCCAGGAAGATCCTGGTGCGGCTGGCCGTGTAGTCAAGGATTTTGCCAAGGAGCATGATGCGCTCCAGGCCAAGATCGTGGCTATCGGCGGACAGGCCCTGCCGGGTTCGGAACTGGATCGTCTTGCTTCGCTGCCGACTCGCGACGAGGCACTGGCCCAGCTGATGAGCGTCATGAAGGCGCCCGTCGAGAAGTTCGTGCGCACGCTCAACGAGCCGCACGCCAAGCTGGTCCGTACCTTCGCCGCGTATCGCGACAAGAAGCAGGCCGAAGCTGCCTAAGAAATCGGTGGATGAATCAATTGCGGGTGAGCAATCACTCGGGTAACTCAACAGAACGAATTGGAGTGTGACAATGGCTGTTTCGAAGGAAGATATTCTCGAGACCATTTCCAACATGACCGTCATGGAGGTCGTTGACCTGATCTCCGAGATGGAAGAGAAGTTCGGTGTTTCCGCTGCCGCTGCCGTGGCCGCTGCTCCGGCTGCCGCTGGTGGTGCCGACGCCGGTGCCGCTGAAGAGCAGACCGAGTTTGACGTTGTCCTGAAGAGCTTCGGCTCCAACAAGGTCGCCGTCATTAAGGCTGTTCGTGGCGTGACCGGTCTGGGTCTGAAGGAAGCCAAGGAAGCCGTGGAAGGCGCTCCCACCCCGCTGAAGGAAGGTGTGGAGAAGGAAGAAGCCGAGAAGATCAAGAAGGATCTGGAAGAAGCTGGCGCCGAGGTCGAGCTCAAGTAAGTTGCCGACCAACGCAGCAAGCTGCGTAATGCAGGGTACGGGCTGGTGGCCGGGAGCCGCCGGCCTGTCCCTGCTTTTGTCGTCCCTGCCGTTGCGGCAGCTGGACTGACAAAAAGAATCTGATAACGAATTCAGGAGGCTGCCTTATGGCTTGGCGGTCTCCGGCGTGACCAGGTCACGCACTGAATCAATGGAAGTCCGAACGCGCTGAGGATACCCCCGATGGCCTATTCTTTCACCGAGAAAAAGCGCATCCGCAAGGATTTCGCAAAGAGTCCCGCCGTTCTGGAGCCGCCGTTTCTGCTCCAGACGCAGCTGGATTCCTTTCATCAATTTCTCCAGCTGGAAAAAAAGAGTGACAAGCGCGAGGAGTATGGTCTCCAGGGCGCGTTCAACTCGGTATTCCCCATTACCAGCTACTCCGGGAATGCTGCGCTGGAGTATGTAAGCTACCGGCTGGGTGATCCCGTCTTCGATGTCAACGAGTGCAAGCTGCGCGGTATGACCTATGCGGCACCGCTGCGCGTGCTCGTGCGGCTGGTGATCTACGACAAGGACGCTCCTGCCAGCAAGCCGCGGGTCAAGGACGTGCGGGAGCAGGAAGTCTACATGGGCGAGATGCCGCTCATGACCGAGACCGGCACCTTCGTCATCAACGGTACCGAGCGGGTGATCGTCAACCAGCTCCACCGTTCCCCCGGTGTGTTCTTTGATCACGACAAGGGCAAGACCCACTCCTCGGGCAAGGTGCTCTACTCCGCCCGGGTAATTCCCTATCGTGGTTCCTGGCTGGACTTTGAATTCGATCCCAAGGATTCGATCTTCGTGCGCATCGATCGCCGCCGCAAGCTGCCGGCGACTATCCTTCTGCGCGCCCTGGGGTACACCGATCAGGAAATCCTGGATACCTTCTTCGAGAAGAATGTGTTCCGCTTCACCAAGAGTGAGGTGAAGCTGGACCTGGTCCCCGATCGTCTCCGTGGCGAGACGGCGGCATTCGATATCAAGGCCAAAGGCAAGGTCGTGGTGGAGCAGGGGCGTCGGGTTACCGCGCGCCACATCCGCGAGCTGGAAAAAGCCGGCGTCAAGTCCCTGGTCGTTCCGACTTCCTATCTGGAAGGCAAGATCCTGGCTACGGATATCGCCGATCCCAATACCGGTGAATTGATCGCCAAGGCCAATGACGAGCTCACGGAGGAATTGGTCGAAAAGATCACTGACGCCGGGGTCGAAGAATTGCAGACCCTGTATGTCAATGATCTGGACCACGGTCCCTATGTGTCCAATACCCTGCGTATCGATCCTGCCCGCACCCAGCTCGAGGCGTTGGTCGAAATCTATCGCATGATGCGTCCGGGCGAACCGCCCACCAAGGACGCGGCGGAAAACCTGTTCCATAACCTCTTCTTCACCGATGACCGCTATGATCTTTCTCCGGTGGGACGGATGAAGTTCAATCGCCGGATCATGCGGGACGATGTCAAGGGCCCGGGCGTGCTTTATGACAAGCGCTACTTCGAGAGTCTGAAGTCGGATGAGGCCGCCAAGCTCGTCGAGGAGCAAGGTGAGCAGTCGGACATTCTGGATGTTCTCAAGGTCCTGATCGATATCCGCAACGGTAACGGCTCAACCGATGACATCGATCATCTGGGTAACCGCCGGGTGCGTAGCGTCGGTGAAATGGCTGAGAACGCCTTCCGCATCGGCCTGGTGCGGGTCGAGCGGGCCGTGCGTGAGCGTCTGGCCCTGGCCGACTCCGAAGGCCTGATGCCGCAGGAGCTGATCAACGCGAAGCCGGTGGCGGCTGCGGTGAAGGAGTTCTTCGGTTCTTCCCAGCTGTCCCAGTTCATGGACCAGAACAATCCGCTGTCCGAGGTGACCCATAAGAGCCGTGTCTCCGCACTCGGCCCGGGTGGCCTGACCCGTGAGCGGGCCGGCTTCGAGGTTCGTGACGTTCATCCGACCCATTACGGTCGTGTCTGTCCCATTGAGACGCCGGAAGGCCCGAACATCGGTCTGATCAACTCCCTGTCGGTGTACGCGCGTACCAATGAGTATGGCTTCCTGGAAACGCCTTACCGCAAGGTCGAGAACGGCAAGGTGACCGACAAGGTGGAGTACCTGTCAGCGATTGAGGAAGGTCGCTATGTGATTGCCCAGGCCAACGCTCGTCTGGACAAGGGCAACAAGTTCGTTGATGACCTGATTTCCTGTCGTCACCAGGGTGAGTTCAGCATGTCCACCCCTGACCGGGTGGAATACATGGACGTCTCACCCAAGCAGACCGTCTCGGTGGCCGCGGCCCTGCTGCCCTTCCTGGAGCATGACGATGCCAACCGTGCGCTCATGGGTTCCAACATGCAGCGCCAGGCCGTGCCCAATCTCAAGACCCAGAAGCCTCTGGTGGGTACCGGCATGGAGCGACTGGTTGCGCGGGACTCCGGTGTCTGCGTCGTTGCCCGTCGTGGCGGTTCCGTGGATTATGTGGATGCCAGTCGTGTCGTGGTTCGGGTTAATGACGATGAAGCCGGTGACGATGAAGCCGGTGTGGATATCTACAACCTGATCAAATACACCCGCTCCAACCAGAACACCTGTTACAACCAGCGCCCTCTGGTGAAGCAGGGTGATCAGATCGCCCGTGGCGATATTCTGGCTGACGGTGCTTCCACCGACATGGGTGAGCTGGCCCTGGGTCAGAATTTCCGGGTCGCCTTCATGCCCTGGCATGGCTACAACTTCGAGGATTCCATCCTCATCTCCGAGCGCGTGGTGCAGGAAGATCGTTTCACCACCGTGCACATTGAGGAGCTGACCTGTGTGGCCCGGGATACCAAGCTGGGCTCGGAAGAGATCACAAGTGATATCCCCAATGTGAGCGAATCCGCCCTGTCCAAGCTGGACGAGTCCGGGATTGCCTATATCGGTGCCGAGGTTCGTGCCGGTGACATCCTGGTGGGCAAGGTCACGCCCAAGGGCGAGACCCAGTTGACGCCGGAGGAAAAGCTCCTGCGGGCCATCTTTGGCGAGAAGGCCTCGGATGTGAAGGACACGTCCCTCCGTGTGCCCCAGGGCATGGATGGCACGGTCATTGACGTCCGGGTGTTTACCCGTGACGGCGTCGAAAAAGACGACCGAGCCCTGTCCATCGAGCAAGCCGAGCTGGAAGCGGTCCGCAAGGACATCCGTGACCGTCGCCGTATCCTGGAGAATGACATCTTCTCCCGCGTGGAGAAGCTGCTCGCCGGGAAAGTGGCTGAGGGTGGGCCCAAGGGCCTCAAGGCCGGCGCCAAGATCACGGCCGGTTACCTCGAGGATCTTCCCCGGGAGAAGTGGTTCGAGATTCGACTGCGCAATGACGACGCCAATGCCCAATTGGAGCGCATGGCCAAGCGCCTGGAAGAGCAGAACGAAGAATTCGACCGCTACTTCGAAGACAAGAAGCGGAAGATCACCGCGGGCGATGATCTGGCTCCGGGCGTGCTCAAGATGGCCAAGATTTACCTGGCCGTGAAACGCCGCTTCCAGCCGGGTGACAAGCTGGCCGGTCGACACGGTAACAAGGGTGTGGTCTCCATGATCGTGCCCGTCGAGGATATGCCCTACGACGAGAACGGCGAACCCATTGATGTGGTCCTCTCGCCGCTGGGTGTGCCCTCCCGTATGAACATTGGGCAGATCCTTGAGACTCACCTGGGCTGGGCAGCCAAGGGCCTGGGCGAGCGCATCGGTGAAATGCTGGAGCGCCAGGCCAAGGTCAAGGAGTTGAGGGATTTTCTTGACAAGATCTACAACAAGTCGGGCGGCCAGCAGGTGGATGTCGCCAGCCTCAGCGATCAGGAAGTGATTGAGCTTTGCCAGAATCTCCGTGAAGGGGTGCCCATGGGTACGCCGGTCTTTGACGGCGCCGATGAGAAGGAGATCAAGAGTCTGCTCAAGCTCGCCGGTCTGCCGGAGAGTGGTCAGGCCACGCTTTATGATGGCCGGACGGGTCAGGCTTTCGATCGACCGATCACCGTGGGCTATATGTACATGCTCAAGCTGAATCACCTGGCCGACGACAAGATGCATGCCCGCTCCACCGGGCCTTACAGCCTGGTGACCCAGCAACCCCTGGGCGGCAAGGCGCAGTTTGGTGGTCAGCGATTCGGTGAGATGGAGGTCTGGGCGCTCGAGGCCTATGGTGCCGCTTACACCCTCCAGGAGATGCTCACCGTCAAATCGGATGACGTTAACGGTCGGACCAAGATGTACAAGAACATCGTGGACGGCGATCACCGCATGGAGGCCGGGATGCCCGAGTCCTTCAACGTGTTGGTCAAGGAAATCCGGTCGCTGGGCATCAACATCGAACTGGAACAGGACTGAGGGGTTTGCCCTGCAAACCCCTTGACGATATTGGGCTCAAGCCTGCAAAGAGGCGGGAGACAGCATGAAAGATCTACTGAGACTGCTTAAGCAACAGGGACAGGTCGAGGATTTCGACGCCATTCGTATCGCCTTGGCGTCCCCCGATATGATCCGGTCCTGGTCCTTCGGCGAAGTCAAGAAGCCGGAAACCATCAACTATCGGACCTTCAAGCCGGAGCGGGATGGCCTGTTCTGCGCCAAGATCTTCGGGCCGGTGAAAGACTACGAATGCCTCTGCGGCAAATACAAGCGCCTCAAGCATCGTGGTGTGGTCTGTGAAAAATGCGGCGTGGAAGTGACCCAGTCCAAGGTCCGCCGTGAGCGCATGGGCCATATCGAGCTGGCCAGCCCGGTGGCGCACATCTGGTTCCTCAAGTCGCTGCCCTCCCGCATCGGCCTGATGCTGGACATGACGCTGCGTGAGATCGAGCGGGTTCTCTACTTTGAGGCCTTTGTGGTCATTGACCCCGGCATGACGCCGCTGGAGCGGGGTCAGCTGCTGTCCGACGAGGCCTATCTGGAAGCCATTGAAGAGCATGGTGATGACTTTGACGCCCGCATGGGTGCCGAGGCCGTGGCCGAGATGCTCAAGTCCATCGACCTGGAAGCGGAAATCCGCTCCTTGCGCGAGGACATTGAGAGCACCAACTCCGAGTCCAAGATCAAGCGCCTCTCCAAGCGTCTGAAGATCATGGAATCCTTCCACGAATCCGGTAACAAGCCGGAGTGGATGGTGATGGAAGTGCTGCCGGTGCTGCCGCCGGACCTGCGTCCTCTGGTGCCCCTGGACGGTGGTCGGTTCGCCACCTCGGATCTGAACGATCTCTATCGCCGGGTCATCAACCGAAACAACCGCCTCAAGCGCCTGCTGGAGCTCAACGCCCCTGACATCATCGTGCGCAACGAGAAGCGTATGCTGCAGGAGTCCGTGGACGCCCTGTTGGATAACGGCCGTCGTGGCCGGGCCATCACCGGCTCCAACAAGCGCCCGCTGAAATCCCTGGCCGACATGATCAAGGGCAAGCAGGGCCGCTTCCGCCAGAACCTGCTGGGTAAGCGGGTGGACTACTCCGGTCGTTCCGTGATCGTGGTGGGCCCGACCCTGAAGCTGCACCAGTGCGGTATTCCGAAGAAAATGGCCTTGGAGCTGTTCAAGCCCTTCATCTTCTCCAAGCTCCAGCTTCGGGGCATGGCCACCACTATCAAGGCGGCCAAGAAGATGGTGGAAAAGGAAGGCCCCGAGGTCTGGGATATCCTGGAAGAAGTGATCCGTGAGCATCCGGTCATGCTGAACCGGGCGCCCACCCTTCACCGCCTGGGTATCCAGGCTTTCGAGCCGGTGCTGATTGAAGGCAAGGCCATCCAGCTCCACCCGCTGGTCTGTACGGCCTACAACGCTGACTTCGATGGTGACCAGATGGCCGTGCACGTGCCGCTGTCCCTGGAAGCCCAGCTCGAAGCCCGTGCCCTGATGATGGCCTCCAACAACATTCTGTCACCGGCCTCCGGCGAGCCCATCATCAACCCGTCCCAGGACGTGGTGCTGGGTTTGTATTACATGACCCGGGAGCGCGTTAACGCCCGCGGCGAAGGCATGGTCTTCACCGATGTGGCCGAGGTGCACCGCGCCTATCACAGCGGTCAGGTGGATCTGCAGGCCAAGGTCAAGGTCCGTGTGCCCGACTATGAGCGTGCCGAGGACGGCAGTCTGTCCAAGCGTCTGCGTCTGTTGGAGACCACCGTGGGTCGGGCGCTCCTGTCCGAGATCCTGCCCGAAGGCCTGCCCTTTGAGCTGCTCAACAAGCCGCTGGACAAGAAGTCCATCGGTGCGGTCATCAACGCCTGTTATCGCGAGGTTGGCCTCAAGGAAACCGTGGTCTTCGCTGACCAGGTGATGTACATCGGTTTCAGCTACGCCACCCGCGCCGGCGTCTCCATTGGTGCCGACGACATGGTGGTGCCGCCCGAGAAGGAAGAGATTCTGGCCCGGGCCGAGGCCGAGGTGAAGGAGATCGAGGACCAGTATGCCTCCGGTCTGGTCACCCAGGGTGAGCGCTACAACAAGGTCGTGGATATCTGGTCCCGCACCAACGAGCAGGTCGCCAAGGTGATGATGGACCAGCTCGGCAAGGACGACGTCACTGATGCCGAGGGCAACACCGTCAAGCAGGAGTCCTTTAACTCCATCTACATGATGGCCGACTCCGGCGCCCGTGGTTCCGCTGCCCAGATCCGTCAGCTGGCCGGCATGCGTGGCCTGATGGCCAAGCCGGACGGCAGCATCATCGAGACCCCCATCACGGCGAACTTCCGTGAAGGTCTGAACGTGCTGCAGTACTTCATCTCCACGCACGGTGCCCGTAAGGGCCTGGCCGATACGGCGCTGAAGACCGCCAACTCGGGTTACCTCACCCGTCGCCTGGTGGATGTCTCCCAGGATCTGGTGGTGATTGATACCGACTGCGGCACCGAGGACGGTCTGGAGATGCGCCCCATCGTCGAAGGTGGCGATGTGGTGGAATCCCTCAAGGAGCGGGTCCTGGGCCGTAATCTGGCCGAGCCGGTCTACAAGCCCGGTACGGACGAGGTGCTCTTC
Organism: Natronospira sp.; assembly: GCA_003558125.1. GTDB lineage: Bacteria > Pseudomonadota > Gammaproteobacteria > Natronospirales > Natronospiraceae > Natronospira > Natronospira elongata. The sequence continues at coordinate 10,708 of PWMQ01000023.1, forward strand.
GACCGGAACGAGATGCTCGACGAGAAGAAAGTCGAGCTCCTGGAGAGCCTGGGTGTCGATACGGTGCTGGTGCGCTCGCCCATTTCCTGCGAGACCCGCTACGGTGTCTGTGCCAAGTGCTATGGCCGTGACCTGGCCCGTGGCCACGAGGTCAATGAGGGCGAGGCCGTGGGCGTGATCGCTGCCCAGTCCATTGGTGAGCCGGGCACCCAGCTCACCATGCGGACCTTCCACATCGGTGGCGCCGCCTCCCGTGCGGTGGCCGTGAGTAATGTGGAGGTCAAGGGCGACGGCAAGGTTCGCCTGGAGAACATGAAGACGGTCAAGCACCGGGATGGTCACCTGGTGGCCATTTCCCGGTCCGGTGAGATCGCGGTGCAGGATGATTACGGCCGTGAGCGGGAGCGCTATAAGCTGCCTTACGGCGCCGCCCTGAAGGTTGAAGACGGTGCCGAGGTCAAATCCGGCCAGATCGTCGCCGAATGGGATCCCCATACCCATCCCATCGTCACCGAGGTGAAGGGTAAGCTGGTCTTCAAGGACTTCATCGAGGGCATGACCGTGAATCGGGAGACCGATGAAATCACCGGCCTGACCAGCACGGTGGTGATGGATCCCAAGCAGCGCAGTCAGCAGGCCAAGGATCTGCGTCCGATGATTCGCCTGGTGGACGAGAAGGGCAAGGATATTCATATCCCCGGTACCGAGATTCCCACGGCTTATGCCCTGCCCGGTGGGGCCATTGTCAGCGTGGAGGACGGTGCCGAGGTAGATGTGGGTGACATTCTCGCCCGTATTCCGCAGGAGTCCGGCAAGACCCGTGACATTACCGGTGGTCTGCCCCGTGTGGCCGACCTCTTTGAGGCCCGCCGGCCCAAGGAAGCCGCCATCCTCGCCGAATACACCGGCACGGTGTCCTTCGGTAAGGAAACCAAGGGCAAGAACCGTCTGGTGATTACCGATGAGGACGGGGAAAGCCATGAGGTGCTGATTCCGAAATGGCGCCAGATCAATGTCTTCGAGGGTGAGCACGTGGTTCGGGGCGAGGTGGTCTCGGACGGTGAGTCCAACCCCCACGACATCCTGCGCCTGCTGGGTACCAAGGAGCTGACCAATTATCTGGTTCAGGAAATCCAGGACGTCTATCGCCTCCAGGGTGTGAAGATCAACGACAAGCACATCGAGGTGATCGTTCGCCAGATGCTGCGCAAGGTCGAGATCACCGAGTCCGGCGACAGTCGCTACCTCAAGGGCGAGCAGGCCGAAGAGGCACGCGTTCTGGAGGTCAACGAGGAGCTCGAGAAGGAAGGCAAGGTCCCGGCCAAGTTCGAGCCGGTCCTGCTGGGGATTACCAAGGCCTCCCTGGCCACGGAATCCTTCATTTCCGCGGCCTCCTTCCAGGAGACCACCCGGGTTCTGACCGAGGCCGCCGTGCGCGGTGCTCGCGACGATCTCCGCGGACTCAAGGAGAACGTCATCGTGGGTCGCCTGATCCCGGCGGGTTCGGGTCTGGCGTACCACAAGGACCGGCGCCGTCAGCGCCACGAGGCCGAGGACGCCATGGTGGCGGAGCTGGCCGAGGCCATGGGCGGCAGCGAGCAGGCCGAGAGTGGCGAAGGAGAGGCCGGAGAGCAGGGGGGCGCTTGACAGGCGGCTTCCACCT
>PWMQ01000107.1 GCA_003558125.1 Natronospira sp.
CTAACCAGCAACCTAGGGTAGGCAGAGAACCAGCTTACCAGGATCGCATCACTCTCGAGCGGCCTCTCAGCCAGGCGGCCATCCCCGGACCGCAATAGCACTTTCGGCGCCGTGAGCGGCAATTTTGACCGATCTGAGTTCCGGCTTTTCTGTGCCCCGACCTGTGCCCAGTGAGTACAATCGAGTCACCAATTGACCATGGCGTCAGTCAGCGGATACTTGCTGAAATGCCCGCTATGAGAGGCTTTTCGCGTATTTAGGTATCCTGAGGGTGTGTCCGCCGGACTGTCTTCGGGAGGCAGGGGCCGGAGGTTCAAATCCTCTCACCCCGACCACTAATCTGCGGCCCACCGTTCCCGACGGTGGGCTTTTTTGTGTCTGGTGCCACTAGAGGGGAGGATTTGAACCTACGGTAAACGCCTGATCCAGCCCATTCGTGCATGCTCAAAAATCCGGTGCATTTAGCACTTCTGATGGATTGAATCAGGAGCAAAGCTGGCGCACGCAATAACCACTGCAAGTCAGCAATTGTCTCAATACGAATAATATGGACATTTTACCGCCCAAATGAGAGAATCCTGGACAGATTCTTGACCGTCTGGGGCGCAAATATGACGAGGGCGGACACATCGACGAGTGATCTGGTCTTCGCAAGCGGCGAACAAGCCCATGACAAGCGTCTTCGTCGGGCTGCCCAGGCCGGTGAACTGCAGCGCATCGCGCCCGGCATCTATACGACCATCCTAGACCAGACGCCGGCCGAGATCCTGCGCTCCCCGAGGCTCTGGCGGGTTCTCGCCCACAAATACCCCGGTTATGTGGTCGGCTACCGCTCCGCCCTCGAAGCCGCCCCCATCGGCGCCAGCGAAATCTTTCTGGTCGGCGCCCGTCATCGCCAGTCGGTAACGCTGCCAGGTATTACCGTGCGCTTGGCGCCCGGGCCCGGGCCGATTGCCGGCGACAGACCGTTCGTCGGCGAGCTCTACTGGGCATCCACCCCCAGAGCGCTTCTGGAAAACCTGACGGTGAGCCGGGCTCAAAAGGGGCTGCCCCGCTCCCTGGGCAGCAAGGCGGTTCAGGAACACTGCGAACGCTACGCGCTACGGGAAGGATTTGGCGCCCTTGAGGACCTGGGACACCAGGCAAGCCGCCTCGGGCAAGATCTGAGGATGAACCGCGAGGCCCGATTGCTCGAGGAAATGATCGGGGCCATTACCGGGAAACGGCGATCACGGCGGATTCTGGGCCCATCAGCCGTCCTGTCCCGCGCTGCGGGCCGCCCCGTTTGCACCACCGCCGAGGACCGCTTTGATCGCCTGGCACAGGCCCTGCGGCATTCGACCACACCGCCCCGGCCGACAAACGAGACCCCGGATCAGGCCGACCGGCGGGCCTTCATCGAAGCCTATTTCTCTAATTACATTGAAGGTACCCGCTTTCTAATCGAGGAAGCTCAAGCGCTGGTCTTCCAGGGCGGCCCGGCACCGGGTCGCCCCGTTGCCGACAGCCATGACATCACCAGCACCTTCGCCCTCGCCCGCCGTCAGCTTGCCGACACCACGCCCGAAAGCAGCCAGGACTTGCAGCTACTCATCCGGGAGAGACACGAATCACTGATGGCACAACGGCCGGAATGGCGCCCCGGTGAGTTCCGGACTGGCCCAGTGGGCGCCGGTGCTCACACCTTCATGGACGAGGCTCTGGTCGAGGGCTCCCTGGCACTGGGCTACGACTACCTGGCGTCACTGGACAATCCCTTTGCTCGGGCGGTCTTCACCCTTTTCCTGGTGAACGAAGTTCATCCCTTCCTCGACGGGAACGGGCGCGTGGCCCGGCTCACTGCCAATGCGGAGTTAAGCGCGGCCGAGCAGGCCCGGCTGATTGTGACCACCGCCGACCGCCATCGCTATATCGCGGCCTTGCGGGCACTATCCAGAGACCGGGATCCCCAGCCGCTGATAGCCGTCTGCTACCACGCACAGCGAATCACCACGGATTTGTTCCTGGACACCTGGGATGAGCTGCTGGCGCAGTTGCAGGCCGAGGGCGCCTTTGAGGAAGGCTAGCGTATCCCATGGACGAATTGCGGGGCACACTGTTTCAGGCAGTGGGCTTTTTTGTGCCTGACAGCGGAGGGGTTTGCTTAAAAGCTCTGATTGACACGAGCCTCTGGCCAGCCCCAGTCCCAAGCTCGGTTGTTCGCAGCCCCCTGACGCGCCTATGACGTCTTCCAGGCCTCGAATTCGTGGCTTTCCTGCGACATTAGCCGCATCAGTTTCGGATTCACGAATAGCTTTTCCTTGCCCGCTTTCTCCTCCTTCAGAACCCCGATAGAGGCGAGGTCCTTCAGGTACACCGACGCCGTCTGACGCTTGGCGATGTCACGCTCCACCAGCGAGCTGATCCGGCAATAGGGCTGCTCGAAAATCACCTGCATCAGCTCGTGGCTGTATATCCGCGGCAATTGCTGGCGGACATAAGCGGATGTGTCATCCATCAGCGCACGAATGGCGGCGACCTTGTCGCAAGTCCAGGTCGATACCTGTTCGACCCCGTTCAGCATGAAGAGAATCCATTCTTCCCACGCCCCGTCCCGAGTCACGCCGAGCAACAGGCGGTAATAATCCGCCTTGTTCTTCACAATGTAGCGGCTGAGGTAGAGGATAGGTAATGTCAGCAGCCCCCGTTCCATCAGCATCAGCACATTCAGGAGCCGCCCCGTCCGGCCATTGCCGTCCATGAATGGGTGAGTGGCCTCAAATTGGTAATGGCTGACCGCCATTCTGATCAATGGGTCCAGGTCATCCTCGCCATGCACGAAGGTCTCCCAGTTGGCCAGAAGCTCGCGAATACGGTCTTCGCCCTCGGGCGGGGTATAGATCACCTCGTCCCGGGCCGCATCATCAATCACCGTGCCAGGCAAACGGCGGATTTCCATGGGCCGGTCCTGGATCAGGCTACAAAGCTCCACGGCCATGGCCGTACAGACCGGCCGTGAATCGAGCAGTCGACAGCCCTCCTCCAGCGCCTTTCGGTAGCGAAGCGCTTCTCGGGTCGCCGGATCGGCACCCCGCTCATGGCGGGCGTGGCGGAATAGCTTCTCCGTGGTGGTAAAGATATTCTCGATCTCTGAGCTGTCGCGGGCCTCCAGCATGGGCAGGAGATTCACCAGCAGGCCCTGGTCCGGCAGCAGCTCACCCGCCTGGCGCAGTTCGGCCAGCGCGGCCCGGGCCGGAATACAGGCCTTGAGCACTGCCCGGGTCTCCACCGCCTCTATCGGCGGCGGCAGCGGGGGCAGCTCGTTATATGCCTGATCCGGACGCCAGCTCATGTTCATTTTCTCATCATTTTTCGACACAATGGCCTCTCAGGACCAGCCTATGTCGATGGGCTCGACACATCAAGCCATCGTGTCGATTTTCCCCCTCATTTTCGACAAATCGGACGATGGCAGCTCTGCGCTGAAAACCCGGGGCAGGCCATCCATGGCCAACCATTCCTGCCAAGACTTGCCGCCCAGCATCGTTATTGTGTAACAATGCGGCCTCCCCTATCCCGAGACTGCGCAGACAATGGAGGGAAACATGAAACGTTTCTTGATGGTCGGGCTGGCCCTGTTCCTGGCGACGGGCTGTGCCGAGGCCAATGGTAATAATGAAGATTTCAATCCCCTGTCCAAGGAGGTTCTGTGGGAAATGGACCGCCTGGGCAGCCCGGTGATTTCGCCGGCGGGTGGCCATGTGGTGGTGCCGGTGACGTCCTATGATGTGGACAGTGACGAAGCCACAACGCATCTCTGGCTGCTGAATGAGGACGGTGAGCGCCAGCGACAGCTCACCCGCCACGAGGCGGGGGGCAGCAATCCGGTGTTCAGCCCCGACGGCTCCTGGCTGGCCTTTACCAGCGTGCGGGGCGACGATGAGCGGCCACAGGTCTACCGCCTGCCCATGGATGCCCCCGGTGAAGCCGAGCAGATCACCGAGGTGCCCACCGGGGCCGGCGGCATCAAATGGGCCGGCGAGCACATCTACTTCGTCAGCAGCATCTGGCCCGATAAGGACTGGGACGAGATGGCCGAGAAAATCCAGGAAGAGCAGGAGGACCCCGTCTCCGCTCACGCCTGGGACGACCTACCCTACAGCTTTTGGGACCACTGGTTGGATGAGGCAAGGGAGAACCATATCTTCCGGATTCCGGCGGATGGCGGCGACATCGAGGCCATTACCCAGCCCACCGGCTTGCAACTGTCCCGCTCCGGAGCCGGTGCCGGCAGCTATGACGTTGCCCCCGATGAATCACTGCTAGCCTTTCAGGCCGACAGTGCCCGGGACGGAGTCAGCCCGGAATACGATCTCTTCTTGGTGACCCCGGGCGATGATGAGGCCCGCAATATCACCGCCGACAATGAAGCGCCCGATAGCAACCCGCTGTTCAGCCCGGACAGCCGCACCCTGGCCTTCACCCGCCAGCATATTCGCGGTTTTTATGCCGACCAGGCACAGCTCATGTTCCACGATGTGGACAGTGGCGAGCAGCGGATGATGACCGAGGACTGGGACCGTTCGGTGTCCGGTCTGATCTGGGCCCCGGACGGCAGCGGCCTGTACGGCGCCATCGACGATGCCGGGACCAACCGCATCTACTTCATTGACGGCGAGAGCGGTGAGCCGCGCGCGGTGACCGGTGATACCAACTTCAGCGGCCTGTCCATCTCCGACGACGGCGTTCTGGTGGCCAGCAACCAGAGCTTCCTTTACCCGCCTCGTACCGTTCGGGTGGACGGCGACAGAGGCGAAGCCAGCCGACTGGACGACTTCAATGATGAGGTTCTGGCCGACGTGGATCTGGGCAGCTATGAGTCGGTGACCTATGAGGGCTACGGCGGCCAGGAAATCCAGATGTGGGTCCACTACCCGCCGGGTTTCGATGAGAGCAAGGAGTACCCGCTCTTCCTGCTCATCCACGGTGGTCCCCACAACGGCATCACCGACGGCTTCCATTTCCGCTGGAATGCCCAGACCTTCGCCTCCTGGGGCTATGTTACCGCCTGGCACAACTTCCATGGATCCTCCGGCTTTGGCCAGGAGTTTACCGATGCCATCAACCCGGACTGGATGACCAAACCCTACACCGATACGGTCAAGGCAGCGGAGTGGTTTGCCGAGCAGCCCTGGATTGACGCCGATCGCATGGTGGCCGGTGGCGGCAGTTACGGTGGCTATCTGTCCAGCGTGCTGCTGGCCAAGGAGCACCCCTTCAATGCCCTGGTGATTCATGCCCCGGTGTACAACCTGTACTCGCAAATGTCGGCGGACTTTGCCGTCCACAGTGAGCGCTTCGGCGACTTCTGGGAGCATGATATTTATGAGCAGATCTCGCCCCATTACCTGGCCGGCGACTTCCACACACCGGCACTGGTCATCCACGGCCAGAAAGACTACCGGGTGCCGGTGGGGCAGGGTTTCGAGATCTTCCGAACCCTGCGTCATCAGGGCATCGACAGCCGCATGCTTTACTACCCGGATGAGAACCACTGGATTCTCAAGCCCAACAACTCCATTCGCTGGTACAAGGAAGTGCGTGACTGGATTGGTGAGTATGCGGAACCGGCCCGCTAGGCAATAAAGCTGGCCCGGTAACACAAGCGCCCCGGCGGCTTCGGCCCCGGGGCGTCTTTTCTCCCTTTGCCCTGGGATTCCTTCGCCCCGTCTGTGGCACACTCAGGCTCCTGTTGATGCTAACAAGGTGAGTGAGCGATGCGACTACTGGCGCCCCTGCTGTTTTTCCTTGGCCTGGCCCTTGGCGGGCTGGGTGCTTACTGGCTTGCCCCCGACCCCGCCCCGGATGAAGGCGTCTCCAAAGCCAATGCCGCTGCCGCGGAACAGTTGATGGACCTGGCCTTCCGGCCCGAGGACCGTGAGCTGATGCAGAACACCCTGGAAAGCCACCGCAGCCGCTACCAGCAGATGCGCGAGACGCTCATTCCCAACCCGCAGGCACCGGCGCTGGTCTTCGATCCGCGGCCCATCGGCTATGACTATCGCTCAGACCCGGTGGAACCGGAATGGTCCTATCCGGAAGACTTCAGCCGCCCGGCGGACGATGCCGAGCTGGCTTGGCTGTCGCTGTCGGAGCTTGGCGCGCTGCTGCGCAACGGCGAAATCAGCTCGGTGGAACTGACCGAATTCTTTCTCGGCCGCCTGCGCGAGCACGGCGACCGCCTGGAAGCGGTCATCAGCCTCACCGAGGACCGTGCCCTGGCTCAGGCCGAGACCGCCGACCGGGAACTGGCGGCCGGCATCGACCGGGGCCCCTTGCATGGCATCCCCTATGGCGCCAAGGACCTCTTTGCCGTGGAGGGGACCCGCACCACCTGGGGCGCGGCACCCTTCGAAGAGCAGGTGATTGATGAAACCGCCACGGTGATCCGCAAGCTGGATGAATCCGGCGCCGTGCTGATCGCCAAGCTGACTCTCGGGGCGCTGGCTTGGGGGGATGTCTGGTATGGCGGCACCACCCGCAATCCCTGGGACCCGGAGCTGGAACAGGGTGCCAGCGGATCCTCTGCAGGCTCGGGTGCTGCAACCGCGGCAGGGCTGGTGCCCTTTGCACTGGGCACCGAAACCCTGGGCTCGCTGGTCTCCCCCGCCACCCGGACCGGCACCACTGCACTACGTCCCAGCTTCGGCCGGGTCAGCCGGCATGGGGCCATGGCCCTGAGCTGGAGCATGGACAAGGTCGGGCCCATGACCCGCAGTGTGGATGATGCCGCCCGGGTCTTTGCCGTCATCGACGGACCGGATGGGAAGGATGTCAGCCTGCACCCGGTGGCTTTCGACTATCAGCCCCGGGAAGGCCTGGAGGGGGTGGTCATCGGCTATCTGGAAAACACCTTCGAAGGCGCCAGCGAACAGGATAAAGCGGTTCTGGACGATCTGGAGGCGCTCGGCGCGGAACTGCGCCCCGTTGCCCTGCCCAATCTACCCCTGGGGGCCATGCAACTCATCCTCGATGTGGAAGCGGCCACCGCTTTTGATGCCTTCACTCGAGACAGTCAGGCAGACGAGCTGGTCCGCCAGGAGGAATTCGCCTGGCCCAATGTGTTCCGGGCAGCGCGCTTCATTCCCGCGGTGGAATACCTGCAGGCCAATCGTCTACGCCAGCGGCTGATCGAGGAAATGCATGAGATGGTGGCCGAGGTGGACGTCTATGTCGCGCCCTCACATGGCAATCTCAACCTGCTGGCCACCAATCTCAGCGGCCACCCGGCCGTGACCGTCCCCAACGGCTTTGACGAAGGGGAGCGCCCGACCAGCATCACCTTCACCGGCGGCCTGTTTGAAGACGATCGCCTGCTGGAAGTGGTCAGCGCCTGGCAGGTCGCCACCGAGCATCATCAGGCACGACCGCCGAACTTTTAGGCCAGCGGGCTATTCCAGGCCGGTGCCCTCTGAACTGCCGGGGGTGAGGGGGAAATCGTCTCCATTCACCTCCGGCTTTTCAGCCTGGATCGCGTTCATGTCCGGGCCGAAGCTGCAGCCGGCCATCTCTGGCGGCACGGCGAGGTAGCGGTTGCCGGCCTTGAATTCCGAGACCAGTTCATCCTCTTCCGCCGCCTCCTTGACCTCCCGGGCGAACAGGGGCTGTTTCTCATCGGCCATCACGCACTCTCCTGTCAGCTGCTTGTGGATTGGACTTGCTCGGCCGACGGCTGTTTCAAATAAAGAAAAAGCCATCCGCCCACCAAACCCGGCAGAGCCATCAGCAGGGTGCCGCTCAGGCTGCGGGTCGCCGCGATGGGAGTCATGGGCAGCAGGCCGTGCAAAAGGCCCAGCAGGGTCAGCAGCGCCGCCAGACCGCCGATGGGATACAGCCATCCTGCCACGTCCGGCTTCAGACGGCTGATGCCAGCGGCCACGGCAAAGGCCAGCAACAGGCTGATCCCCACCAGCACCCCCCACAACGGGGCAAACCCGGTCAGATCCTGGACGCTGACCACCACCCGTGTCCACATGTCCACAGGTGCGCCCAGGGCGGCGATGGCATTCATGTTGAACTGGGTCTGGACCAGCGAACCCAGCGCTGCGGTCACCGCGGTGGCCGCCAGCCAGCGGGCCAGCCAGGCAATGGGAACAAGCAGGCGTTGCCGATTCATCCAATCCTTCCTTTCTGATAAGTTAACGGAACCTCCGTACAGCGGTTCCCAAATCTGGCTTAACCGGATGATGCGACCATGAAAGGCATTCTGCCAGCAATTCTCTTCATCTGCCTGCTTCCCCTGTCCACGGCCACGGCCCATGACTATGATCTGGAAACGGTGGCCGAGGGCCTTGAGCACCCCTGGTCCATCGCCTTTCTGCCTGATGGCCGCATTCTGGTGACCGAGCGTGCCGGCCGCCTGCGTCTGATCGAGGACGGGATCCTGCACCCGGAGCCCATCGCCGAGGTACCCGAAGCCTATGTGGCCAGCCAGGGTGGGCTGTTCGAGGTCATGCTCCATCCTGATTATGAGCATAACGGCTGGATCTATCTGAGCCTGGCCCATGGCACCCCCAAGGCCAACACCACCCGGGTTGTGCGTGCCCGTCTGGAAGACCACGCACTGACGGATCTGGACGTACTTTTCGACAGTGAGCCAAGCAAGGATACCCCCGTCCATTACGGTGGACGGATGACCTTCCTCCCCGACGAAACCCTGCTGCTGGGCCTGGGCGATGGATTCGACTACCGCGAAGCCGCCCAGGACAGGGGCAGTCACCTGGGTAGCCTGATCCGCCTCAATGCCGACGGCAGCATCCCCTCCGACAATCCCTTCGTGGACGATCAGGATAGTCTTCCTGCGATCTACAGCTACGGCCATCGCAATATTCAGGGCATCATCCACGACCCGGAGACCGGCCTCATCTGGTCACACGAGCATGGTCCCCGGGGCGGTGACGAGCTCAATATCATCCGGCCCGGGGCGAACTACGGCTGGCCCGCGGCGACCCACGGGGTGGATTATTCAGGCGCCCGCATCACGCCCCACAAATCCCTTCCGGAAATGGAGGATCCGATTCACGTCTGGACACCGGCCATTGCCCCGGCCGGCATGAGCCAGTATCGCGGCGAAGCCTTTCACCGCTGGCAAGGCAATCTGTTGATTGCCGGTCTGGTGGCCCGGGCGGTGATTCGGGTGGAACTGGAGGGTGAGGAGGTGGTTGCGACCCACCGTCATTTTGAAGACATCGGCGCCCGTATCCGGGCCGTGCAAACCGGCCCGGAAGGCGCGATTTATATCCTGACCGACTCGGCCGATGGCGCCGTCATCCGGGCCAACCCGGATACCTGACAATGGATCGACGCACCACTGCCGGCCCACTGCTGCTGATTCTGATTGTTGCCGTTGGCCTGATCTTCGCTGTATGGCAACCGGTGGAGGTGGACACGGTCTTTGCCTGGGGAGAGAGGCTGGCGGGCAACCCCCTGACTCTGGCCCTACTGGTTGTGGTGCAGATCCTCTTGTTCACCTTTGCCCTGCCGGGGAGCACCGTCATCTGGGCAATCGCGCCCTTTCTGCCCCCCTGGATCGCCGTCCCCGTTCTGGTATCCGGTGCGACCGCTGGGGCCGTCGGGGCCTATTTTCTCTCCGGCCGGCTCAGCCGGGATTGGCGTGTCGGCCCTGCCTCCCGACGGGTGATCGGGCTGCTGGAACAACGCGGAGACTTCCTGACCCAGACAGCCCTTCGGGCTCTGCCCGGCTTTCCCCATTCCATCGTCAACTATGCCGGCGGCATCCTCCGTCTGCCCCTGCCCGGCTTCATCGCCGCAGCCCTGGTGGGGCTGGGGGTCAAATGGTGGGTGTATGCCAGCGCCATCCATGGCCTTGCCACCGCAGCCCGGGGCGATGAGGCGCTGGGTGGCCGAGAACTGCTGCCGTTGTTCATCCTTGCTGTTCTGTTGCTCATCGCCGGACTGGTGAAATGGAAACTTCGTCAGCGCTCTCTGTAACAAGCCCCGCGTCTGCCCCGTCTAAGCAAATCCTGGCCGACTGGAAATGGAGCATACGATGAAATCAGCAAGAACCACCCCCTGGGCCGGCGTGATTGTTTTGGCACTGGCCATTGTGGCTGCGCCCGCCAGTGCGACCTCCCTGGAAAAGGTGTTCAATGACTTCCAGCAGATCCTGGATCGACACTTGACGGAGAAAGACCTGGACCATGACGGCCTGGTGACGGCTTTCGATTATCATCAGGCACTGGCCAAGGACGAGACCATGGCGCTTGTCCAGCAGCAAAGGGCGGCGCTTGCAGACTTTGACCCTTCACGGATAGACGACCGGGAGAGCTTCAATGCCTTCTGGTTGAACGCCTACAACTTCTTCATGATCGCCCACATTCTGGAAGAGCGCCCGGACGGCGAAGTGGTGGAGTCGGTCTGGGATTATGGCGGCCGGGTAAACCCCTTCCGGAAAAATGTCTTTGAGCGTGAACTGTTCGATATCGGCGGCAAGAAATACAGTCTGGACCAGATGGAGAAGGGCATCCTGCTCGGTGAAGAAGCCTGGGACAAAGGCTGGGCGGATGCCCGTGTCCACTTCGCGGTCAACTGCGCCTCTGTGGGCTGTCCCCCGCTCCGTGCCCAGGTGTACACGACGGATAATGTCGATGACCTGTATGCGGAAAATACCCGCCGTGCCCTTAACACTGACCGCCAACTGCATGTGGACGGTAACACCCTGATGCTTTCCAGTCTTTTCGATTGGTATGAGCAAGACTATGAGCGGGAAGAAGGGTCGGTCCGTGACTGGATTCGCAAGCACGGCGATGAGCGAGTGGCGGACAAGCTTGATGGGACCAATCGTATCCGCTACATCGACTACGACTGGAACCTGAACAGCCCGGGCAATTTCCCGGAATTCGACTAAGGAACCTCCGACCAGAGGTTCCAAAAAAAACGGCGCCCCTTTTGGGGCGCCGTTTTATGACTCTCAGAGAAGAGCGGTTCAGCCCTGCTGACGCAACTTGCCGGCCAGATCGCTGAAGGCACCGATGGTGCTGCCGAGTTGGCTGAACTCCGTGGGCAGGAAGACCCGGTCGCCCTCTTTGGCGATGTCCGGCAGGGTACGCAGATACTCCAGGCCCAGCAGGTAACCGGTCACCCGTTCTGCATCCAGACCACGATCGCCGCCGGCGGCGAGAATGGTTTCAATCGCCTTGCGCTCACCTTCCGCCCGGCGGATGGCCGCTTCCCGATCACCCTCGGCCCGCAGCACGGCAGCCTCCTTGTCACCCTCGGCCTGTTTGATTTCCGCTTCACGATGACCATTGGCCTCGGTGACGGTGGCGCGGCGCTTACGCTCGGCGGTCATCTGGGCCCGCATGGCCTCTTCGATCTCAACCGGCAGATCGATATCCTGGATCTCCACACGGGTCACCTTGACCCCCCACTTCTCACCAGCCTCGTCCAGGATCTCCAGCAGACGCTGGTTGACCTCGTCCCGGTTTTCCAGAAGGTCATCCAGTTCCCGGTTACCCACCACGGAACGCAGGGTGGTGCGGGTCAGGGTTTCCACGGCGAGGACGAAGTTCTCCACGGTATAAACCACGGACTTGGGATCCACCACCTGGTAATAGATGGCGCCGTTAACCCGCACGGCCACGTTGTCCTTGGTGATCATGGGCTGCCCCGGAAAGTCCAGCACCGTCTCACGCTGATCGATACGGTTGGTGTTGCTCATGATCCGCTGGCCGCTGCGGGTATAGGCCTGGACCGTCACCTGGCGCGGCTGATCAATAAAGGGAATGATCAGATTGATGCCGGGATTCAGGACCCGATGAAAACTGCCGAGCCGCTCAATGACCATGCACTCGGACTGCTGGACGATCCGCAGACCCTGGGCCAGAAAGATGGCGATGACAACGGCCAAAAGGCCAATGACAATAATACTTGCTTCCATTGCTTACCCCTTTAAGGATTCAGTAACGACAAAACAACTCAATCAGCGCTGACTGCACGAACCATGGCGACAATTCCTCGGAAACGGGTTACCACCACTTCCATGCCGGGCTCCGGCTTCAGACCACTGGGAAACTCCGCCGGATAAAAATCACCATAGATCTCCACGCCCACACGCCCGTCGCGTTCCACCACGGTGCGTGGTTGTCCCGCCTTGCCGCCCGGCTCGTTCATGACCGACACGCCACCTTCGGGAAAATAGTGACGGAAGATCATGACGATCACGGGCACGATCACCGCGGCGGCAACACCGAAGATCAGAAGCTGCCCCGCCAGTCCCATGCCAGGCAGAAAGGCCAAGACCAAAGCGACCAGAGCGGCGGCCAGGCCCAGGCCCAGCAGAATAAACTGCCCGCCCATGAGTTCGGCCAGCGCCAAGAGCAGAGCCACGACAGCCCAAAGATGCCAAGCTTGCATAGGATTCCCCCCTTCCGAAAGCAGCATTCTACCCGATTGAAACGGTCTCCACAGCAGCCTGCTCCGAGGTTTCCCTGATCAGGGCGGCGCGCACCAACTTAAGCGTCTTGAAGTCATAGACTTCGTCCAAGGCTTCGTGCACGGGCCTTAGTCTGGACGCGGGTTCGCCCTCCTGCATGAGGGCATCACGAATGGTCTCCAGTTCCGCTGCTTCGAGTGTAATCACATCCTGCAACTCCAGGCTGCCCTCTTCCACGCAGCGGGCCAGATGATCCTGGATGGTGACCACGGCAAGTTCGCGGCGGGCAGCGATGGCATCCACACTGTGGCCTTCACGGAACAGGGTCAAGGTCTGATGGTGGCTCGCCGTACCGCCCGCCTCGGCCTCCATCAGGCCGCGAATGACATCGAGAAACTGCTGCCCGTAACGCTCCAGCTTGGCCTGGCCGACACCGGGGACACGGGCCATGTCCGACAGGCTACGGGGACGCATGCGCAGCATCTCCATGAGCGTCGCATCGTGAAAGATCACATAGGGCGGCACGCCCTCGGCCTCTGCCTGCTCCCGGCGGCAGCGGCGCAGGGCCTCCCAGCCAGCCGGTGCGGCCTCCCCCGTCGCCCGACTTCTGCTGCGACGCTGACTGGCCTTATCCTCCCTTACCCGAAGGCTTTCTTCACCCCGCAACAAAGGCCGGCAGGCTTCACTTAGAAAGAGACTGCCGTGCCCCTCCGCGTCCGCTTCCAGATAACCACGAGCCAATAGCTGGCGGGTGACGGTGAACCACTGACGGCGGGACAGTTTTTCGCCGATCCCGAACGTGCTGAGGCGGTGATGACCATTGCGCCGAATCCGCTCATCATCCTTGCCGCGCAAGACATCAATGACGTAGTGGGCGCCGAAGCGCTGCCCGGTGCGATAGACACAGGACAGCAGCATGCGAGCCTGCTCGGTGACATCACGGGTATCAGGCGGTTGCAGACAATTGTCACAGTTCCCGCACTGACCGGCATGGTCCTCACCGAAATAGGCCAACAGCGTCTGGCGGCGACAGTCGGTGGACTCGCAAAAGCCCAGCAAAGCCTCCAGGCGCCGACGTTCAGCCTGTTTCTGAGCCTCGGGGGCAGTTGACTGGGCCAGCATCTGGCGAATCTGGACCACGTCCTGAAGCCCATAGACCATCCAGGCATCGGCCGGCAGACCATCCCGACCGGCCCGGCCGGTCTCCTGATAGTAGCTCTCGATGCTCCGGGGCAGGTCCATATGGGCCACGAACCGTACATCCGGTTTGTCGATGCCCATGCCGAAGGCAACGGTGGCGACAATCACCAGGTCCTCTTCCTGGATGAAACGACGCTGGTGGTACTGGCGCTCTTCGGCCAACATGCCGGCATGATACGGCAGGGCATTGACACCCTGATCGGCCAGCCAGGCGGCCAGACTTTCGGTTTTCTTCCGACTCAGACAATAAACGATGCCGGACTGGCCGGCGTGACGCTCACGGATGAACCCCAGCAGTTGGTCACGGGCATTCTGCTTGGACCCAACACCGTAGCGAATATTGGGCCGGTCAAAGCTGCTGATCCAGGTTTCCACCCCGTCGGGAAAGAGCTGTGCCTCGATTTCGCGCCGGGTTCGGGCATCGGCGGTGGCAGTCAGGGCAATCCGGGGCACCCCCGGGAAGCGCTCCTTGAGGCAATCCAGTTGCATGTACTCAGGACGGAAATCGTGTCCCCACTGAGATACACAATGGGCCTCATCGATGGCAAAAAGAGCGATCCGCAACTGGCTGAGACGGGCCAGAAAGGCGCCCTGCAGCAGACGCTCCGGGGCAACATAGAGCAGGTCCAGTTCCCCGGCCTGCAGGGCCTGTTCGGTCGCCCGGCGCTCGTCGGGGGGCAAGGAGGAATTGAGGCAGGCCGCCTTCACGCCGCTATGACGGAGGGCTTCCACCTGATCGCGCATCAGTGCGATCAGGGGCGAGACCACCACGGCGGTGCCGGGTCGAATCAGGGCCGGAATCTGGTAGCAGAGGGATTTGCCACCGCCGGTGGGCATGAGCACCAGGGCGTTACCGCCGGAGAGGACCTGCTCAATCACCGATTGCTGATGGCCACGGAAGGCCTGATAACCGAATACCGACCGCAATACCTCGTGGGGGGATTCGCTCATACCGCTGCCTGATCTGCCCTGCTTGATGGAATGGGGCTGCATCCTACCGCAAAGCGGACGGCCTGGCGGCCCTCCGCCTGTCGGATTTTATCGACAGTGAGGATCAGAGAAAGGCGATTCTAAACCAATTACCCACTAAATTACGGCAACCCCTCCCAAAAAGCGCCTTTCATTCCTTTCCTCCTTGATCCCCCATGGTATCCGTATTTGAATCACTCTAGGAGCAAGGATTCCAGGCATCCCTGGCCCGGCCCCAAGGTCGGCAGCAGGAGGACTCGCCATTGAATCAGGGACGGTGAACAAGGTCGTGGATCTGCACGGCAAAGCCTATGACGCTGCTGAAACGGCGGCGGTGGAACTGCTGTGCACGATTATTCGCCAGCAATCGGGTTGCCAATGGCTCAGCCTGCGCCTTCAGCGCCCGGGTGCCGCGCCCCTGCGGATCGAAGAAGGCCGCCCACCCGGCACGGCCTGCCAGGGCACTGATTCCGAACAGGCAAGCGGCAATTGCTTTGAGCGCCGTTTTCAACTGGCCCAGGGCCTTGGACGCCTGCGACTGCTACACAGCAGCACCCCGGAGGAATGGAGCCCGGAAGCGGAAACCCTGATC
Source organism: Natronospira sp. (assembly GCA_003558125.1). Classification (GTDB taxonomy): domain Bacteria; phylum Pseudomonadota; class Gammaproteobacteria; order Natronospirales; family Natronospiraceae; genus Natronospira; species Natronospira elongata. The sequence goes on from PWMQ01000107.1 coordinate 15,195, forward strand.
CGGGGCCTGACAAGGCTGCTCGACCGCGAACTCGAGCTCAGCACCCGACTGGGCCTGTCGCTCAACAAGGAGTCGCTGCTGGAGGCGGTCCTGAACTCGGCCGAGACCGGCCTGCTGGTACTGGACTACTCGGGCCGGATACTTCGGAGCAATCGCAAACTGGCGGAAATGACCGGTTACTCTGTCGATGAGCTGAGCGGCCAGGGCATCGAGCTTCTACTTCCCCAGGAGACACCCGGCCCGGTCCAACGCCAGTTGCGTGCCTATCTCGATGGCGCGATCAATCGCAAGCACCTCCCCTCCGAGCAGGTCGTACGGACAACCCAGGGCAGGCTCCTTCCGGTCTGGGTGACATATGCTCGCGTCGAGCTGGCTGGCAGCGGCCCCTGCCTGGTCACCACGATTCAGGATCTGGCACCGCTACGAGCCGCCGAACGGGCTGTGCAGGAAAGCGAGGCCCGATTCCGGGCCTTCTTCGAAAACAGCATGGACGCGGCCCTGATTACCGAGCCGGGCGGCAGCATCCTCCATGCCAATCCCGCGGCGGAAACGCTCTTCGGTTACAGCGAAGCGGAGCTCTGCGCTGGCGGCCGGAGCCTCGTATTCATCGAGGATGACGAGAATTTTCTGAAAGCCCTGGACGCTCGTCGAGAGCGTGGATTCTGGCGCGGAGAGCTGCCGCTGAGACGCCGCAACGGCGAGTCCTTCCCCGGTGATGTGGTCTGTACTCGTTATCTGGATTCGTCGGGCCGTGAGCGCACAAGCCTTGTACTACGGGACATCACTGAGAAAAAACGGGCCCAGGACGCACTCCAGGCCATTGCCACCGGAACAGCCTCCGGCAGTGGCGAGGAATTCTTTCGCCTGATCGCCCGTCAGCTGGCAACCGCCCTGGGGGCCCGCTACGCCCTGGTCGGCGAGCTCTTCGAGGGCACCCGCCCCCAGCTCAAGTCTCTGGCCTTCTGGGACGGTCGGGAATTCAGGTCCACCATCACCTACGAACTGAGTCACTCCCCCCTGGCAATGAATACCGGCAGGGAGACCGTTCATATTGGCCGAGAAGTGGCACGGCATTACCCCGAAGATGCGCTGCTGCAAACACTGTCCGCAGAAAGCTATACCGCGCTGCCGCTATGCGATCCTGACGACAATGTGCTCGGTTTCCTGGTGGTGATTGATGACCGCCCCATGGCGGAAGAACAATCCGGTGAGATTCGCAACATCCTGAGCATTTTTGCTGCCAGGGTGGAGACCGAACTGGAACGAATTCGGGCGCAGGAAGCGCTCAGTTATGAAGCCAGCCATGATCACCTGACCAACCTGCTCAACCGGCGCGCATTCGACCGACGCCTGCGGGCGCTGACCCGAGCCGAGCAGGCCGGCACGGAACATGCCCTGCTCTACATTGACCTGGACCGTTTCAAGATTGTGAACGACAGCTGCGGCCATGTGGCCGGGGACGACATGCTGCGGCAGGTGGCGGGTGTCATGAGCCAATGCGTCCGTGGCAGCGATTATCTGGCCCGGCTTGGGGGAGACGAGTTCGGCGTCTTGTTGCAGAACTGTAGTCGAGACAAGGCATTGCACCTGTCAAAAAAGATTCTGGAGGCGCTGCGCCATTTTCAATTCCGGGTAGAGGACCGCCACTTCGATGTCGGGGCCAGCATTGGCCTGGTCCATTTTTCCGGTGGCGAAGAGTCCAGCGCGGAGCTGCTGCGGCAGGCGGACCTGGCCTGCTATGCCGCCAAGGAAAGCGGACGGAACCAGGTCAGGGTTTATGATGCAGACGATCAGCTGCTGCGAGTGCGGCATCAGGAGATCGGCTGGTTCGAACGTCTGCGCCATGCACTGAAGGAAGGCCGCTTCCTGCTCTTCGGGCAACGAATCATCCCCCTGAACCAAGAAGGTCAAGCCCGTCGAGAAGTGTTGCTCAGAATGCGTAATGAGGAGGGTGAACTGATCCTGCCGCAGGACTTCATCCTCACCGCGGAACGTTACGAAATCATGCCAGATCTGGATCGATGGGTAATCGACCGGGTTCTCCGGCACCTGGCCGATGGTCTCTGCACAGGTGAAATGCTCTCCATCAACCTGTCAGGTCTTACCCTGGATGATTCCGAGCTGTTCAGCTTCATTCGCCAGTCTTGTCGTCACTACGGTATCAAGGGCGAGCGGCTCGCCTTCGAAATCACCGAAACCGCCGCCATGACCCATTATGCAAGAGCCAATGCCCTGTTCCGGGAGCTCCGCCAGCTTGGTTGCGAAATTCACCTGGATGACTTTGGCAGTGGTCTGTCCTCATTCGGCTATCTGCGGAACATGCAATTCGATTGCCTCAAGATCGATGGCAGCTTCATTCGCAAGCTGGACAAGAACCCCGAGGACCGGGCGATGGTGGAAGCCATGCAGCGTATCGGCCAGACCATGGGCATGCAGACGGTGGCCGAGTTCGTGGAACGCCCTGAACTGCTGGCGCCCTTGCGGGAAATCGGCATCCATCGTGCCCAGGGCTTTGCACTGCACAGGCCTGAGCCACTGTAGATCATTCCCTGGGAACCATCGATTGATTCCCGGGCCACCTTTCTCTTGCCTTCTCCATCGGACATAATCACAAGCTGATAAAACCCAACGAAGGACAAGGCCGTTCATGCAGGAACAGTCCATTGCCCGTCCCCACGCCGAGACCAAGGAGCAGGTACTCGAGGCCTTGGCCTCAGGCAACGAAGGCCTGAGTCCCGACGAGGCCGCTCGACGGCTCGATCAATATGGCGAAAACCGCCTTCGGGAATCTCAGCGGCCGAGCCCCCTGCGCCGTTTCCTGCGCCAGTTCAACAACGTCCTCATATACGTCCTGCTGGCAGCCGGTGTCATCACCGTGCTGCTGGGCCATTGGCTGGATGCAGCCGTCATCTTCAGCGTGGTGGTAATCAACGCCCTGATCGGCTTCATACAGGAAGGGCGCGCCGAACGCGCCATGGACAGTATCCGCAAGCTGCTGGTGACCCGCGTACGGGTGATACGCCAGGGCGAGAGCCGTGAGATCGACGCCGCCGAACTGGTGCCGGGAGATGTGGTGCTGCTGGAAAGCGGTGACCGAATCCCCGCCGACCTGCGCATCCTCAAGGCCCGGGGACTGCGGGCAGATGAATCCAGCCTCACCGGTGAGTCAGTCCCCGTGGACAAGGGAAGCGACTCGGTGGAAGGCGACGCGGTATTGGCGGATCGCAGCAGCATGCTCTGGTCCGGCACCCTGGTAGCCTCCGGTCAGGTCCGCGCCGTGGTGGTGGCCACCGGTGAAAACACCGAACTGGGCCGGATTCGTCAGGCCACCGAGGATGTGGAATCGATCAGCACACCGCTGCTGAAAAAAATCGACCAGTTCGGGCATCAACTGACGGTAGTAATCCTGACACTCGCGGCGCTGGTCTTCATCCTGGGTGTATTCTGGCGGGACATGGCCGCCGCCGAAATGTTTCTCGCCGCCGTCAGCCTGGCGGTGGCCGCCATCCCGGAAGGCCTGCCCGCCATCATCACCATCACCCTGGCCATGGGAGTCCAGATCATGGCCCGCCGCCAGGCCATTGTGCGGCGGCTGCCGGCGGTGGAAACCCTGGGCTCGGTCACCGTCATCTGCTCCGACAAGACCGGTACCCTGACCCGCAATGAAATGACCGTGCGGGCCCTGGCCACGCTGGGGGGCGAATATCCGGTCAGCGGCTCCGGCTATACCGCCGAGGGTCGGCTGGAGCGCCCCGGGGAGGATGACCAGGCCCTGGACAAGCTCCTGCTGGGGGGATGTCTGTGCAATGAAGCCGGCCTGGAGCGCACCGAAGAAGGGACGCGGATCAGCGGCGACCCCATGGAAGCGGCCCTGCTGGTGCTGGCGGAAAAGGCGCAACTGGATCGCAGTCACTGCAAGCGCGAGTGGCCCCGTACCGATGCCATCCCCTTCGAGTCCGAGCGCCGCTACATGGCCACGCTCAACCACGATCACCACGGCAAGGGCCTGATCCTGGTCAAGGGGGCCCCGGAACTCTTGCTTGAACGCTGCGGCCAGGCCCTGGCCGCCGATGGCAGCCGGCAGGCCCTCGACGTCCGGGACTGGCAAGCTCGACAGGACGCCTTTGCCGAGCGGGGTCAACGCACCCTGGCACTGGCGATGAAATCGGTTGCTTCGGACATGACCACCCTGGACGAATCGGATATTGATGAAGAGCTGATTCTGCTCGGTCTGATCGCCCTGGAGGACCCACCCCGGGACGAGGCCATCCAGGCGGTAGCCGACTGTCACCGGGCCGGGATCCGGGTCAAGATGATCACCGGCGACCACCTGGGTACCGCCCTGGCCATCGGTCGCCAGCTCGGCATCGGCGATGGCCAAAGCGGCATGAACGGCAAGGACTTCCAGTCCCTGGATGACGACGCGGTCGCCGAGGCCGCCATGAACACGGATGTCTTCGCCCGCTTCAGCCCCGACGACAAGCTGCGCCTGGTCCGGGGCCTGCGGTCCCGGGAGCAGGTCACTGCCATGACCGGGGATGGGGTCAATGACGCGCCGGCCCTGCGCAGCGCGGACGTGGGTGTAGCCATGGGACAGAAGGGCACGGCCGCCGCCCGCGAGGCATCGGAGATCGTGCTGGCAGACGACAATTTCGCCACCATTGCCACGGCAGTTCGCACCGGCCGTGCCATATTCGACAACATACGAAAATCCCTGCTGTTTATCCTCCCCACCAATGGCGGCCAGTCCCTGCTGATTCTGGCCGCGGTCATGCTGGGCATGGTGCTGCCGGTGACGCCGGTGCAGGTCTTGTGGGTGAACATGGTCACTGCGGTCACCCTGGCACTGGCGCTGGCATTCGAACCGGCGGAGGCGCGGATCATGGAACGACCGCCGCGACCACCCGGCGAGCCGGTGCTCACCCCCATGATCGTCTGGCGGGTAGTCTTCGTCTCCGGGCTCATCCTGGCCGCCACCCTGTGGGTGTTCAACTGGCACATGAGCACGGGGCTGGGCCTGGAGGCCGCGCGCACGGCGGCAGTCAACACGGTGGTGGCCTGCGAGATCTTCTACCTCTACAACTGCCGCCAGCTACATGAATCCATCTTTCGCAAGGGCGGGCTGCTGGGCAACCCCTGGGTGCCAGCGGCCATCGGCCTAGTGATTCTGTTGCAGGCGGCCTTCACCTTTCTGCCGCCCATGCAGGTGCTGTTTGGAACCCAGGCCCTGCCCTGGCAGAGCTGGGCGCTGATCCTGGCGGTCAGTCTACCCATTCTGTTCATCGTCGAGGCCGAAAAGATAATCATGCGCTGGCGTCTGTCTCAGGCAGCAGAGTGCAAGGCGGCTTGATCAAGATCAATCCCCAGCCCTGTGGAGTGACTAGACTGGGAGTTTGAGGAAACCCAAGGAGCAAGGCAGTGCGCTATCCCGGAGACTGGTTGAGCCTGGCGCTTGTTCTCATCCCCACCCTGCTGGCCGGACTGCTTGCCTGGCCGGGGGCGGCCGATGCCGGCCAATGGCTGGCCTATCTCGGGCGCCTGGCGGGGGTGGCCGGCCTCGCCTGCCTGCTGGCCGCCGCCATTCTCAGTGTGCGTATTCCCGGCTTCGACCGCCCCTTCGGTGGCCTGACCCGCTTGTGGCAGCAGCATCATTATCTCGGCCTGGGCGCCTTTCTGCTGCTCCTGCTGCATCCACCGCTGATGGCCCTGTCACGGCTGCCCTATGGCAAGCCGGCCATGCTGGAAGTGCTACTGCCACCGGCGGCCGACTGGGCCATGTGGGCCGGCTGGCTGGGCCTGATGGCCATGATGATCTTCCTCGCGCCCAGTTTTCAGTTCTTTGGCCGGCCCAACTACCAGCGCTGGAAGGCGCTCCACTTTCTCGCCGGTCTGGCACTAGTAGCAGGCCTGGTCCACACCCTGCCACTGACCCGCAGCCTGCCGACCCATCTCAGTCTCACGGTTTGGGGCGGACTGGGCGGCCTGGCGGTGCTGGTCTTTGCCTGGCGGGCTACCATTGCCCGACGAGTCCAGCGCCGGCCCTACCGGGTCAGCCGAGTGGAAACCCTGGCTGATCGCGTGGTGGAAATCAGCCTGCTCCCGCTGCGTGGTCGCCGCCTGGCTTTTGAACCCGGCCAGTTCATTTACTTCACGCCCCATGATTCAACGCTGGCCAACGGTCGCGGCGAGGAACACCCCTTCACGATCAGCTCGGCGCCAGAGGAGGAAGTGCTGAGAATCGCGGTCAAGGACCTGGGCGACGCCAGCCGCGCCCTGCAGTCCCTGCAGACCGACACCGAGGCGGACGTGGAAGGGCCTTACGGCCTGTTTTTCCCACCCGCCAGCCGCGAACGCCCTCAACTCTGGATCGGCGGCGGCATTGGTATCACCCCATTCGTCAGCGCCGCCGAACATATCCGCATGGGCGGCCACTGGGGTGACAGCTTCCTGATCAACTGCACCAATGACCCCTCGCGGGCCTATTATCACGACCAGCTTCAGGCTGCCGCGGAGGCTTCCAGCAATCTTCGTTGCCTGGATCATTTCTTCGAGACACACGGTGCACTGAATCGTGCCTTTGTTGTCGAACATTGTCCGGATGCGGCAGAGCGTGAGTGGTTCGTCTGCGGGCCGACTCCGCTGGTCCGCATAGCTCGCGATATTGCTCGTGAACTGGGTGTTCCCAAAACTTCATTTCATTCAGAGGAGTTTGATTTCCTATGAACAAACTTGCCTACACCGCATTCGTTGCTTTCTGGAGCGTCATCGGCACGCTTCTGGTCGTCGGGCTGATGGCACCTGATGCCGGTGCCGAAGGAAACGACGATGAGCTGCCCGTGATCAGCAAGGAAGAACTGGCCAAGCACGACAACCCGGATAGCTGCTGGAAGGCCATCCACGGCAAGGTCTATGACGTCACCGACTACATCCCCGACCACCCCACCCCGCCCTCAGTCATGTATGAGTGGTGTGGCAAGGAAAGCACAGAGGGCTGGGACACCAAGGGCTATGGCCGCCCCCATACCAAGGCCGCCGAAGCGATGCTTGAGGATATGCTGGTGGGACGGCTGGAAGACAGTGAGGAGTGAGGGGTAAGGAGTCAGGGGTGAGGAAAAGCGGGGCCTCGCGCGGAGACGCATAGACGCGGAGGAAATGTTTGGGTGGGGACCAGGGAGCCCCTGACTCCTCACCCCTAAGGACCCTCTGAATAGAGAGTCCTACCACTCAGCCCGGCCGCAGGTCCCAGCGCAGACTCAGGCTATACCAGTTAACGCTTTCATTGCCGAAGTCCTGGGCGGAACCGATGACGGAGTTGATCGTATCCACTTCCACGTCATCCCAGGCCCAGTCATTGCTGCGGAAGCGGTCGTGGTACCAGTTCCACTGCAGGCTGAGGCCGTCTCCGAGACGATGCTGACCGTTGAGTGACAGGGTACGGCCCCGGCTGCGAACCGAGGGGATTGGCTCAAGATCCAGGGCTGGGCCCGAGGCGATGGCGAACTCGCTGCGGCTGGCACTTTCCGCCCACTCAAAGCGCAACTTGAAATCACCCTCGTCCGGCTCCCACTCCAGGCCGCCCCCGAGAGTGGCAATGCGATCTTCATTGTCCATCCACCAATCACGATCCGGATCCTGGGACTCCACCTCCTTGGCAAAGCCACGGAAGCTGCGACTGCGTTGACGGGCGCGAATGCGGTCAAGGGACAGGAAGGTGTCGGTACTCCAGGCCGAGCTGAACTGCCAGACCAGATCCGAGGCCAGCCCCAGACTGCTGCCCTTTTCCAGGCCCAGTGGGGAGTTGCGGTAATTGTCCCGTGACCAGGCCGCGTCACTGCCAAAGTGAACACTGTCACTCAGGGTCCAGTCCCAGCGCATTCTTGCTCGGGTCTGATTGCGGTCGGCGAGATTGTAGCGACGGAGCAGGGGGTGGTTGTCGAAACGAACCGCCTCAGCCACACCGTCGGTATAGACCTCGGTCCGGGTGAGAAAGTAGACGGCGGTGGCATCGTAGTCATCCACGCTGCGCCGTGCCCGCTGGGCCTCCATGGACAAGGCATGGTTGTCACCCAGGCGCTGGCGCAGACCCAGGGTGAAGCGATCTTCCTCGGTTCGACCCACCTCGGAAAAATCACGGTCAATACGCTCACGCCGCCAGGCCCCGTGCACCTGTCCACCGCCATCAAGACGCCAGGCCATGCGTGTTTCCAGATGCTGCTCGGTAAAACTCACCGGCAGATTCAGACGAGCCCGGGAATGGGCCTCACCACTGTTCTGATTGACCGCGTCACCGCCGATGTAATTGAACACATCCACCGGTGTGCGATTGTCACGATCTTCGTAGCGATGACGGATATCCACCCGCAGTCGATTCATGGGCCGCCAATTCAGGCGCGTGGCGACACGAAGCAGGTCAATCCGCCCTTCCAGGCTGTCTCTCGGCAGGGCCTCATCCACGTCGAGGTTGGGGTTGATGGTGTAGCCGAGGAAGTCCTCGTCCTGCTCACTGCGCCCGATCTGCAGGTCGCTGGACAGTCGCAGGGTGGGCGAGAAGACATAGCCCAGGCCGACGCGCCACTGGTGACTCTCATTGTCCGGCATCAGGCCCAGGTGTCCCTGCCCATCCGGATAGGAGACCCCCGGCGCCCAGCCGCCGACGCCGGCGAAGGGGTTGTCGAAACGCAGCATGTTATTGCCGCCGTCGAACAGGGACAGAAAGTAGCTGGCCTCCAGGTGAAAGGCATCACGCTGATAACGAAGCCCCAGCTCGGCCTCCCGGGTGGTGTAGTCAACCGGGGCGGGCACCAGTGCCGCGCGGGAGTTGCCACCGGTACTGCCAATCACCGCCGCCACCGGCCGGGTGCCGGTACGGCGATGCTCACGGACATCACCGTGCAGCTGCCAGTGCCGGGACAGGCGACGTTCATGAGCCAGCTGCATGCTGCGCCGTAGCTGTTCATAGGCTGTCGGACGTAGGGACTCGGTCAATCGCTCCATGCCGCCGGTTCCCGGCGCACCGACCCAGTCCTCGGGCAATCCCAGTTGATAGCCGCCCGCGCCCAGAAAGGGGGTCCGACCGTCCCCCAGCCGGCGCGGCAGTTCGCGGAAATTGAAACGCGTGCGATGTTCACCCTGGCGGTTGTAATCCAGGTCCAGTCGGGTGATACCCGGCCCGGGCTGTTCCGCCGCCAGGAACAGGGACGCAGGCTCTTTGGCATCCGTCAGGGTACGCCAGTCCATGCGAAAACCACCAATACCACGCAGACCCTCACCGCTCAGATTGTCACTGCGCCCCATGCCATCGACCTGCCCTGTCTGAACACCGAGGCCCAGGTCCAGATGGAGTTCATGCCACTGACCGGTTTCGGCCTCTTCCGTCTGCTCACCGGTCTCGGCCACCGCGACCCCTGCCGCCAACAGGCAGAAGGGAACCAGGCCCTTGGCGGCAAACCGTCGCCGACTCATCGGGTCTGCCCCGCACCCGAGGGATGGTTGGAGCCATGAACATCGGTATGACAGTTCATGCAATTGCGCTGCAGCATGGAAGCCGATGCGCCCTGGGGCGGAACGCCACTGCCATCCGGCGCCGTGCTGGGATGGAAAGCGGCCGAGTGGCACTGCTGACAGAGTTGAGGCGCCCGCGTCTTGAGCAGATTGTCATGTACCGAACCATGGGGTTCATGGCAGTTACTGCAACTCTCTCGAACCGGCGGATGCTCCCAAAGGACCGGGCCACGGAACTCGGCATGGCAGCCGTAGCAGGTTTCGTTCAGAGAGGCCGCCACCAGCTCCCCTTCGCTGGGACTGCCGTGAGCTGCATGGCAGTCCATGCAGCTCATTTGCCCCGCCCGCATGGGATGGGTGGAGGGCCGGTGAATCTCGCTGCGGACATTGCTGTGGCATTCAAGACAAACCGCCTCGCGAGCAGGCCCGGGGCGCATCATGGGATCCACGGCCGTGTGAGACTGGTGACAGTCCGCACAGGTGACCTCGGCGAATTCGTGGCCACTGCCGTGCCAGTGACGCTGACTGTAATCGTCATGGCAGTCGAGGCAGGCGCGGTTGGCTGTCTTGGCGGGGGTATCCTGGTCGAAGGGAACGGCGGTCTGCGGCCTTACCCCGTCCTTCACTTCGAGGTGGGCGGCACTGGGACCGTGGCAGGATTGACATTGCAAGCCCGCCGCCGGACTGCGCGGATCCCCCGACATGCCATGGGGTGTATGCCGAATGGCAGCCAGGGGATGCTCATCATCCGGCATGTGGCACATGACACAGGCCCGCTCCCCCCCTGGGGCATAACCGGCCTCTGCTGGAAAATCCTCGGCGGCGTAGGCACCGGACAACAGCAATACGATTGCCAGCATGTTCCCGAATCCCCTTCCCTGAAATACTTACGATAGCTTAGAAGATAACTCAAAGACTTTCTTGATTCGGATCAATCTCAGGACATCCAGTCCGAAGTTCGCTAATACTCGAGCCGATCACCCAATGCCGGTATGGCTGCATCAATGGCAAAACGCTCCTTGAGGGTAGCTGCCAGGGCCTGACGGGGCTCGTCCTCGCCATGCACCAGAGCCACGGCCGGCGGCAGGCGAAAACCCTCCAGCCAGGCACAGAGCTCGTCACGATCGGCATGGGCGGAAATGCCGCCGACAGTATGAATCTGGGCACCGACACGGATGTCCTCACCCCAGATGTTGATGGAATCAGCACCGTCCACCAGCTGACGACCCGGTGTGCCCTGAGCCTGGAAACCGGTGATCATGATCTGTGTCACCGAACGGCTCAGCTGGTGTTTGAGGTGGTGACGAATGCGGCCGCCCGTGCACATGCCGCTGCCGGCGATGATGATCGCCCCGCTCTGGATACGATTGATTGCCATGGACTGCTCGGCGGTTTCGGTAATGCGCAGATTGGGAAAACGAAAGCGGGTCTGGCGGACCCAGTCAGATGCCTTCGAGCGCAGATAACGATGGTGTCGCGCATGCACTTCAGTGGCGCGAATGCCCAGTGGGCTGTCGAGAAATACATGCCATTTCTCCAGGCCCCAATCCTGATAATGGTTGCCCAGAAGATATAACAGCTCCTGGGTACGCCCCACCGCGAAAGCCGGAATGAGGACATTGCCACGCCCCTTGGCGGCAGACTGCAAGATCTCCTTGATCTCCTGTTCGGTGTCTTTCCGACTACGATGAAGGCGGTCGCCATAAGTGCTTTCCATCAACACCAGATCGGCCTGCTCCAGGGGCTTCCAGTCCGGCAGCAATGCGCCCCCGCGCTGACCCAGATCCCCGGTGAAGACCAATCGCTTCTCCGCACCACCCTCCTGGCTGCGCAATTCAACTACCGCCGACCCCAGAATATGGCCAGCATCGTGGAGCTTGAGGTGAATATCCGGCAGGATTTCGTAAAGCTTGCCGTAGTCGAGCGGGCTCATCTGCGCCAGGCACTGGGCCACGTCCTCCCGCGTAAACAGGGGCTCCACCGGCGGCTCATCCCTATTATTGCTGTCACGGGATGCCTGCTCGGCCTCCTTCTCGGCCAGCCACGCCGCATCCTCCAGGAGAATCTCGGTGATGTCCCGGCCGGCACTATGGACATGAATCCAGCCCCGAAAACCGTAACGAATCAACTGGGGCAGGCGTCCGGAATGGTCAAGATGGGCATGACTCAGGACCACGGCGTCCAGTTCGGCCGGATCGAAGGGAAAGGGCTGGCGGTTACGGCCTTCTTCCTCCGCGTTGCCCTGAACCATGCCGCAGTCCAGCAAGACGCGGCGACCGGCCGCTTCGACCAGAAAACAGGCTCCAGTCACGCCACCGGCGGCACCATGGAATTGTATGCTGGGCAAGCCGGGCTCCTTCTGTTATCCGTGGGTCATCATTTGGGAGGATAACAGAGCATTCTCGGGACAGGGGATTGAGTATTAGATTATACTGATATACAGTAAGTCCGAATACTACAGACAGCCGCGAGTGCGGCGGGAGTAACAAGCATGCGAATCCTTGCCATTACTGCAACCTTGCTATTCCTCGCTGCTGGCGGCCAGGTGGCTGCCAGCCCGGAGAACGAATCAATGATGCCCGACATCCCCGACAAGACACAGCCTGACGAAAAAACCCTGATTGGCGGCCAGCCTGACCAGAGAGACCTTTATCAGGCAAAGGAGGCCGGCATTCGCACGGTGGTCAACCTCCGGGGCGTGGGTGAATTCGATGACTGGGCCCAAAGCGAGGTAGTCACCGATCTGGGCATGCTCTACATCCATATCCCCGTCGATGGCGCAAACGGGCTCACCCGCCCCGCCGTTGAAGCCTTCGATCGAGCCGTGAAGGCGACCAATGACGAACCGGCCCTATTCCACTGTGCCAGCGGCAACCGGGTGGGGGCCATGTTTGCCCTGCGCGCCGGGATTCTGCAGGACCAGCCAGTCGAGGTTGCCCTGGACATTGGCCGCAAGCACGGCATGACCGGGCTGGAAGACGAGGTGCGCCAACTGCTTGAATCCGGCGAGCTGCCGGGTGCCGGCTGAGACGCCCGCCAGCGAGCGGCTGACGGTATTCTGCCGTCTGCCCCAGGCCGGGGTCAGCAAGACCCGGCTGATTCCCGGCGTGGGCGCCGAGCGGGCTGCCGCCCTGCATCACCAGATGGCCTTGCGGGCCATCACCGAGGCCGCCCTGGCCGGGTGCCGTCGTCCCGGCCTGGAAACCCGCCTGGCGGTGACCAAGGCGGTCGACGAGGCCCAGGACTGGTTCGGCCAACTGCTACCCGCCAAGGCCCAGCCCGAGGGCGACCTGGGCGAGCGGATGCTGGCCTGTTTTCGGGCCGGGCACCAGGATGGCATTCAGCGCCATCTGATCATCGGCACCGACGCCCCCGGTCTCGATGCCGCGCTCATACAGCAGGCGCTGGAGGCGCTTCGGGACAAGGCGCTGGTCCTCGGCCCGGCCCATGACGGCGGCTATTACCTCATTGGTCTGTCGGTGCCGCCACCCGCGAGCCTGTTCCGCAATATGCCCTGGGGCGGGTCGGCAGTTCTTGATCAGACCCTCGCGCGGGCCAGTGCGGCGGGACTTTCCGTGCATCGGCTACCCGCCCTGGATGATGTCGACGAGCCCCATGAGCTCCGCCACTGGTATCAACGAGCCCGCCGCTGGCCGCGCCTGCGGCCCCGGGATGGGGTCTCGGTGGTTATGCCCGTACTCAACGAGGCCGACCGAATCGGCCGGCGCGTACGGGCACTGCTGGATGAAGGTGCGGAGGAAGTCATCGTCGTCGATGGCGGCAGCCGGGACGCCAGTCGGGCGCTCGCGGCAGAGGCCGGTGCCCGCGTGCTGGAAAGTCAGCCGGGCCGGGCCCGCCAGATGAACCGTGGCGCCCGCGCCGCCCGTTTTCCCGCCCTGCTCTTCCTTCACGCGGACACCCAACTGGGGCCCGGCTGGCACGATGCCCTCATGAACGCTTTGGCCGAACCCCGGGTCGTCGGCGGCGCCTTTCGCTTTCGTCTGGACAGCCCGCGCTGGCGTTACCGCTTGACCGAGGCCCTGGTGGCCCTTCGCTGCCGTCTTTTGCGCCGCCCCTACGGAGATCAGGGCCTGTTCTGTCGCAACGAAAGCTTTCTGCGCCTGGGCGGGTTTCCGGACGAGCCGGTCATGGAGGATTTTGTCTTCGTCGGCCGCCTGCGCCGCCTGGGCCGGCTCGCCATGCTCCCGCTGGCCGCCACCAGCTCGCCCCGAAACTGGGAACAGGCGGGCTTCTGGCGGGTCTTTCTCGCCCACCGCCTGGTCCTCTTGGGGCACTATCTGGGCGTGCCGAAACAGCGTCTGGCCCTACTCAGGCGCTGCCTGTTGCAGCCCAGGGGCTAGGGGTCAGGGGCTAGAAGCTAGGCGCTGCCCTGCCCGCTGGCCCCACCTCCTTCATTGGCAATGCCGTGGGGGACATGGCCGGTGGCCACCTTGCCGTTGGCCCGTTCCACATGGGCACGCTGGTCATCAAAAAAGATATCGGCACCAAAGGCCTGCAAAAAGGCGGTCTTGTCCATGCCGCCGAGGAACAGGGCCTCGTCAATGCGGATTTCCCATTCCCGCAGGGTACGAATCACCCGTTCATGGGCGGGCGCATCCCGGGCGGTGACCAGGGCCGTGCGGATGGGGCTGGATTCAGCCGGGAAGGCCTGCTGGATGCGATGCAGAGCGGAGAGGAAATTGCGGAAGGGACCGCCGGACAGGGCCCGGCGGGCGGCGCTTTTTTCCGATTCCCGGAAAGCGTCCAGACCCTTTTCACGAAAAATCCGCTCGGCCTCGTCGGAGAACAGCACCGCATCACCATCAAAAGCGATTCGGATCTGATCACTGTCATTGGCCTCGGCCGCTGCCGGTACCAGGGTAGCGGCGGCACAGCCGGCCTGCAGGGCGGCGCCCACATCCTCGCCGTGGGCCGAGAGAAAGAGATCGGCGCCAAAAGGGCCGATATAGCGCCAGGGGGATTCACCGTTGGTGAAGGCTGCCCGAGTGATCCCCAGCTCGTGGTGCTCGATGGAGTTGAATACCCGCAGCCCCGTATCAGCGCTGTTTCTCGACAGCAGAATCACTTCCACCAGGGGCTCGTCCCGCCCCTGATTCAGGCGCAACAGCTTGCGCACCAGGGGAAAGGCGACCCCCGGCTTGAGCACATCATTCTCATGCCGAATCTGGAAGGCCGAATAGGCCTCCACGCCCTCTTCCTCGAAGCGTCTATGGCTGTCCTCCAGGTCAAACAGGGTCCTGGAGGAGATGCCGATCACGAGTCGGTTATCCAGTCGTTGCGGCATTAACTTGATTCCCTCTGCCAATTTCCCACAAATGATATCAGTATTGTCCGACAGAACCTGTCGCACTGAAACCGGATGATTGAAGCGGAAAATGAATTGGGGAACTACCAGATGAAGCACCATCTTCTCACCGGCATCGTAGTACTTGTCTTCCTGGCACCGCCCGGCATGGTCCTGGCCGACTGCCCCAGTGACGGCCTCACCGACATTCATCAACTCAAGACCGACGGCCGCCTGGAGGGCCAGCGGGTGCTCGCCCGGGGCGTGGTCACCGCGAATTACCTGGGTGAAGACCGGCTCAACGGCTTCTACCTGCAGAGCTTGACGAACAGCGAGGCACCCGCTGCGGGCATCTTTGTTTACGCCCCGGGCCTGGATGCCGACGAGAGCATTATAGAGTCGGGCCGGGAAGTGGTTGTGGCCGGCCGTGCCGGAGAGTTTCGTGGCCAGCGCCAGATCAGCCGGGTGAGCCAGTTGATGCAGTGCGGTCATCCCGGCCTGCCCGAGCCCTACACTCTCAATCTGCCCGAAACCGAGCGTGAGCGCTGGCAAGCACTGGAAGGCCGGCTGGTTGAAATCGAGCAGCCACTCACGGTGATCGACAATCATGATCTGGCCCGTTATGGCAGCCTGGGCCTGGCCGTCGACGGACGCCTGTTCCGACCCAGTAATTTCACTGGCGAGGAAGCCGAGCAACACGAGGCAGACCGCAATGCGGCTCGGCGCATCATTCTTGATGATGCCCACTATCGCCGTGACCCCCAACCCATCCCCTACCTGGATGAAAACGGTACCCGGCGAGTGGGCGACCGACTGCCGGGTCTGACCGGCGTCCTCACACACGCCTTCGGCAACTGGCGAATCCATCCCCTGGACCCGGTCGAGCTGGCATTCGAGGCCAGCAACCCGCGACCAAGCCTGCCCTCGCGTGGGGCAGGTCCAAGGATCGCTGCCTTCAATGTGGAGAACTACTTTCTCACCCTCGGCGAGCGCGGTGCCGACACCTCCTCGGCGCTGGACGCCCAACAATCAGCCCTAACCGCGGTCGCCGAGGGCCTGGATGCCGACCTCCTGGGTCTGATCGAGCTGGAGAATCAGCCCAAGGTAGTGGACGACCTGGCGATACGCCTGGCCGGTGCCGGGCCGGCCTATACCCATTTCAATATTGATCAACCGGTCGGCACCGATGCCATTCGCACGGCCCTACTGTGGCGGGAGGATACCGTCACACTGAAGGCTGGCCCCTTCATTGACAAGCGCCGGGTTCATCATCGCCCGATCATTGCCGGCCATTTCCGATTTGGTGAGGACGGGCCCGGGAAACTGGTGGCAGTCGTCCACTTCAAGGCCAAGACGGGCTGCCCTGAGGAAGGGGATATCGACCGAGGCCAGGGCTGCTGGAACCAGCGGCGCACCCGCCAGGCCGAGGCACTGGCCGAGTTTCTCGCGAAGAAGCAGGAACAGACCGGCACCGAGCGGGTACTGATCATGGGCGATATCAACAGCTACGGTGGCGAGGATCCGGTCATGGCATTGGTCGAGGCCGGTTATAGGGACATGGTTGCCAAACGACTCGAGCCCGAACAGCGCTACAGCTATGTCTTTCACGGCGAGTCCGGCTATCTGGATACCGCCATTACCTCTCCGGCGTTGGCAGAAGACATCGAAGCCGTCCGCTTCTGGCACATCAACGCCGATGAACCCCGTTTCCTGCAGTTCCAACAACCCGGCCCCTGGCGGAGTTCCGATCATGATCCGGTCGTCATTGATTTTAGGTGAGGTGGCAAGGGGCAAGAAGTTAAGGGCGAGGGGCGAGGGGAATTGGGCAGACCTTGTCCTGTTTCTCATAACCAGTCCATAACGTCTGCCAACTGCCTGGCAAAGTCACCCAGGCTAGTCAGGCCGAGGGGGGGCGGGGTGGCGTTCGGGAGGGGGTGGATGGTTTGCCCGGGGAAGTGGTGCTGGAGGCGTTGGCGCAGGCTGTCGGCGTCATCCTGGCTGCGGTTGATGAGCAGATAGGGAATGCTGACGGCGGCCTGCTCCAGGGTCTGACGGGCACGTTCGGCCTCCAGCAAACTGAGGCGATCGTCGTTGGCAACCAGCAGGAAGGCGGTGGTGGCCGGTTTCTGGAGCCTGTCACGGGTGCGTTCGAACAGGGCCCGGCGGGCCTGCAATACCTCGCGTGCCTTCTGCCAGCGCTCCTCCTCGGGCCCACCCTGCCCTTCACCCTGACGCGCCAGCAGGGCCTCGGTCCAGGCACCCATGGCCTGGGGCAGGGTGAGCAGGTGCAGGGTATGACCGGTGGGCGCGGTATCGACGATGATGTGATCCCATTGCCCGATCTCATCAAGACAGCGGCAGAGGGCCTCGAACAGGGCCGACTCCATCACCCCGGGGTGCTGGCCGGCGAACATGACCTGGCGCTCGGCTTCCTGCAGAAACTCGGGCTGGGCGAAGCGTCGGATATTGTCCCGAACGGTATCGAGATAAGCCGCCCGGGCCGCTTCCGGATCAATCTCACGGGCAAACAAACCACCCTGTACCCGCCGGGGCGCATCCCCCAGCGGCTGCTCCAGCAAATCCGCCAGGGAATGGGCCGGATCCGTCGACACCAGCAACACCCGCTTTCCCCGCTCGGCCAGCGCCAGGCCCAAAGCCGCCGACAAGGTTGTCTTGCCCACGCCACCTTTGCCGCCGAGGAGGACGATGGGAGGCAGGGAGATGGCTTGCGGTGTATCGGGTCGGAAGATCAATGGGAGTGCTCCTTAGGAGAAAGCAGCGAGCTACGAGCGGCGAGCGGCGAGCTGGGCGTGCCAACGATATCGCCCTGCCCCTCCGGAAAGGTTGTACCGGCCAAGGGCCCGCGGAAAGCTCGGGTTCTGCAGAAAACAGTTGGCCATCGATCTTGCACGGCCAGCTCGCTGCTCGTAGCTCGTAGCTCGCTGCTCAACAACACCCAATCCCCCCCGGCGGTGCGTGCTCCATGCCCATGCGCCGGTGCCAGGCGTGGTAGTCCTCGATCACGAAGGGCATGAGTTCCAGGCAATACCAGGCGGCCGGGTTGGGCAGGCCCAGGCTTTCGGACATGAGCAGCAGACGCAGAAAGTCCTCGCGTCGGCGTTGTTCCAGGGCCACGGCCCGACGCATGGGGAGTTCGTAGAAGTCCCGGTAGGCCCGGGCCAGTTGGCGCAGGCGATCACTCAGGGACATCGGATCTGGTCTTTTGCAGTCGCCGGGCCGCCAGGGCCCCTTCCAGGATCAGCCAGATGTTGAGGGCGAAAATCAGCCCGCCAATCACCAACAGCAACCAATTGCCGTCGGACAGATAGCGGGACAGATTCACCAACATCGCCCAGGTGGTCATGCTGGCGACGAACAGAAAGGGTATGGCGGTAAAGATCACCGCTCGGCCCAGGCGTGCCAGGATCAGGCTCAGGACAAGGAGGGACAGGCCGGCGGTGAGCTGATTGGTGGTCCCGAACAGGGGCCAGAGCACCATCCCGCCAGCACCGGGATTATCCGGGTCGGCGCCGAAGGCGAGCCCGGCGCAGGCCAGGAAGGTGATCAGGGTGGCCAGGTTGACGTTGCTCAAAGCCGGCAGTCGATACTGGCGACCGATCTCGGCCAGGATGAAGCGCTGCAGGCGCATGCTGGTGTCCAGGGTGGTGGCGGCGAAGGCCACCACCATGATGGCGATCATGGTGGTGCCGATCACCGCCGGGATGCCCAGATTGCCAAGCAGATTGCCTCCGCCGGTGACGAAGGCGGCAATGCCCCCGGCGCTGGCCGCCGCCCAGGAATCGTAATGGCCCTGCCACTCGGCCAGACCGGCAAAGCCGGCGGAGACCGCCAGCAGGGCGGCCAGTGCCAGCAGGCCCTCGCCGGTGGCCCCAAGGTAGCCGACGAAGCGGGCATCGGTCTCCTTGTTCAGCTGCCGGGCACTGGTGCCGGAGCTGACCAGGCCGTGGAAACCGGAAATGGCGCCGCAGGCGATGGTGACAAACAGCAGGGGAATGATGGACGGGGTATCGGCCGGCAGATCCTGGTTGATGAAGGGCGCGGCGAACTCGGGCCGGCCCACGAACAGGCTTAGATAGATGACGAACAGCCCCAGGAACAGCAGGTGGGCATTGATGAAATCCCGCGGCTGCAACAGCAACCAGACCGGCAGACGCGAGGCCAGTGCCCCGTAGCCCAGCATGATCAGTACCCACCAGGCGATGTCCGGCACCCCACCCGGCTCCTCCGGTAGACTCAGGGGCACTTGCGCGCCCACGAAGACCAGACCGATCATCAGCGCCAGGCCGATGAGACAGGGCAGGAGCAGCGGCATGCGGCTACGGTAGGCCAGAAAGCCGATGACCATGGCAATGGGCAGCTGGAACCAGTAGGGCAGAACCGCTTCCGGGAAATTGACGAAGAGCGTGCCGATGGAAACGGCGAAGACCGCGTTCACCATCAACAGCAGGAAAAAGATGATCAAGAGAAAGAGGCTGCGGGCTCGTGGCCCCAGGACTTCGGCGGCGATACTGCCGATGGAACGGGCCCGGTGGCGCACCGAGGCCCAGAGGGTGCCGAAGTCATGCATGCCGGCAATCAGTACCGTGCCGAGCACGATCCAGGCCAGGGCTGGGCCCCAGCCCCAGATCACGGCGATGGCCGGGCCGATGATGGGGGCGGCCCCCGCCACCGAGGTGAAATGATGCCCCCAGAGGACGAAGCGGTTGGTGGGCACGAAATCCAGGCCGTCATTGTATTCATGGGCGGGTGTCCGGAAATCGGCTTCCAGCCGGAACAGGCGCTCGGCAATGAAACGGGAATAGAACCGCCAGCCGAGAAAAAAGCACAGAAATCCACCCAGGGCCACCAGCACTGGCCACATAGTCAACCTCTCAAAGTGAAAGAATCCGCTCGGCCTCGTCGGCTGGGTAGCCGGCCGGGCCCCGCATTACATGTTGCCGTATCCAACGCCCGGCAATGGCCTCTCGGCGTGATCGGGCAGGCCCCTCGTCTCCCGCCCGAGCCTGCTCGGCAAGCAGGATGCCGGCCACCAGCCTGGCGATCCGGTAGGCAAGCTGGCGGGCATTGGCCTGCAGCCGGGCTTCGCCTTCGGCCAGTAAGGCCTGTGGCCAGCGGGCAAGTGCTTCCAGCTCATCGGCCAGGGCATTCAGGGATTCGTCTCCGGCCCCCAGGGCACTCAGGCGCGCCTGCCAGAAGCCCGTGAAAGTCTGCCAGGCCTCACCGTCCCCCATGGCCCGAAGCAGATCCAGGCTGAGCACATTGGTGGTGCCCTCCCAGATGGACAGAACCTGGGCGTCACGCAGCAGGGAAGGCAGGCCGGTGTCTTCCACATAGCCGGCCCCGCCGAAAGCCTCCAGCACCTCGCTGCAGGCGGCCACCGCCTGCTTGCCGGTATAGAGCTTCACCACCGGCGTCAGCAGGCGTAACACCGCGGCCTCGTCCTCGCTGATTGCTCCGCATTCATCACGGCCCAGCAGCCGGGCCGCCTCGAACACCAGTTGAAAGGCGGCCTGATGTTCAACGGTCAAATCCGCCAGGGTTTCCCGGTGCAGAGGCTGGTCGATCAGGGCACGGCCGAAGGCCTGGCGCTTGCGGGCATAGTCGGTGGCCAGCATCAGTCCTCGGCCAATATAGCCGGCCGCGCAGCAGGCATTGTAGAGACGGGTGATATTGAGAATACTGCTGATCGTGGCCACGCCCCGGCCCCGCTCACCCACCATGCGGGCCGGGGTACCCGCCAGGGTCAGCTCGGCAGTGGGCAGGGCCCGGGTACCGAGCTTGTCCTTGAGCCGATTGACCTGGATGTTGCGCAGCGCCCCGTCGGCGTCTCGCAGCTCGACAAAAAACAGGCTCAGCTTTTCGTCTTCCCCCCCCCGCTCTTTGACCCGGGCGAGCGTCATGGCCACCTGGGAGGTGGTGGCGGAAGTGAACCACTTTACCCCGTGAAGGCGGTAGCCCTGCTCCTCCGGCAGGGCCACGGTTTCCGAGCGTGAGACATCCGAGCCCCCACTGCGCTCGGTCATCCACTGCCCTGCCGTCCAGAAGGACTCAGGCTCGCAACTCAACAGACGGGGCAGGACCCGCTCACGCAGATCCCCATCACCATAGAGCTCGATCACCCGCGCGGCCCCATCGGTCATGGCCATGGGGCAGGAGGCGATGGCGGAGCTGGGGTGGTAAAGATAAAGCCGCAGGAATTGATGAACCCGGGACCAGGCACCGTCAGCCCGCTCAAAGGCGGTTGCCACCCCCCCCTCCTCGGCGGCAATCGCTTCCAATTGCCGCCAGGCCTCGCTGACGCGAATCCGGTCGATGCGCCGCCCCCAGGGGTCATAAGGGACATGCTCGGGGGGATCGCGTTCGGCCTCCGCCGCCAGTGTGGGCATCTCATCGCGAGCCCGACGCCATAACTGTCGCAGGCCCGGTTCCCAGCGACTCTTACAGTCCACGGGCAAACGAAGCTGGAGATAATCTGCCAGGGCCCTGTCCGCCAGCAAGTCGCCGTCAAGGACCGGACCTTGCTGAAAGAAACTGCTCATGCGCCTCTCCTGCCATCAAGCAATCCACCGTGACCACATTGCCCCACTCGGCGCAGCAACTCAATTCCATCAAAAAGATATCAGGGGCTTTACTGCCTTACTCCCACTGAAAACGAACAAGCCCTGCCAAGTCGCCTCGGCAGGGCCTGTTCCCCTTCGATCTATAGCAGAGACGTGGGACTAGAGCCCCCAGCAATCGTCACGCTCTTCCGATCC
>PWMQ01000076.1 GCA_003558125.1 Natronospira sp.
CGAGCGACGAGCCGCGAGCGGGTGCCGGCTCGCAGCTCGTCGCTCGCAGCTCGCGGCTTACTCTGTTCTGTAATTCGGGGCTTCCTTGGTGATGGTCACGTCGTGGACGTGAGATTCCTTCACCCCCGCGCCAGTGATTTTCACGAACTCCGGCTTGGTCCGCATCTCTTCAATGGAAGCACAGCCGGTATAGCCCATGGAGGCGCGCACGCCGCCCATCATCTGGTGAACGATGGCAGACAGGGGGCCCTTGTAGGGAACACGGCCTTCGATCCCTTCCGGGACCAGTTTTTCCACTTCCTCGGTCTTGTCCTGGAAGTAACGATCAGAAGAGCCGTGGCGGCTGGCCATTGCCCCCATGGAGCCCATGCCGCGATAGGCCTTGTAGGAGCGGCCGTGGTAGAGCTCCACTTCGCCGGGGCTCTCCTCGGTGCCGGCAAACAGCCCCCCGACCATGATGCTGTGAGCGCCGGCCACCAGGGCCTTGGCCAGGTCACCGGAAAAACGCACGCCGCCATCGGCAATCAGAGGCACGCCAGTGCCTTCCAGGGCCTTGGCCACATTGCCCACCGCGGTCACCTGAGGCACGCCCACGCCGGCCACCACCCGGGTGGTACAGATGGAACCGGGGCCAATACCGACCTTCACCCCGTCGGCGCCGGCATCCACCAGGGCACGGGCTGCATCACCGGTCACGATATTGCCACCAATCACCTGCATCTTGGGGTGCTGTTTCTTGATCTGGGCAACCCGATCCAGCACGCCCTTGCTATGGCCATGGGAGGTATCCACCACGATCACGTCCACGCCGGCCTCGACCAGCCGTTCAACGCGCTCGCCCGTGTCCCCGCCAGTGCCCACGGCAGCCGCACAACGGAGGCGACCCTGGTCGTCCTTGCAGGCATGGGGGAAGTCGGTGGCCTTCTGGATATCCTTGACCGTGATCATGCCGCGCAGCTTGAAGTCATCGTTGACCACCAGCACTTTTTCGATCCGGAAGGCGTGCAGCTTCTCCAGGATGGCTTCCCGGCCCGCCCCTTCCTTGACCGTCACCAGCTTGTTCTTGCCGGTCATGATGCTGGAAACAGGCTCGTCGTAATGGGTTTCGAAGCGCAGATCACGACTGGTGACAATCCCCACCAGCTCCTCGTCATCCACCACCGGCACACCGGAAATACCGTGGCGCCGGGTCAATTCCATCACTTCACGGATACTGCGATCAGGGGTGACGGTGATCGGGTCCTTGATGACACCGCTTTCATACTTCTTGACGAAACGTACCTCGGCGGCCTGGGCCTCGGGCGGCATGCTCTTGTGGATGACACCGATGCCTCCTTCCTGGGCCAGGGCAATGGCCAGGCGGCCTTCCGTCACTGTGTCCATGGCCGCCGAAACCAGCGGGATGTTCAGGCTGATGTCCCGGGTGAAGCGGGTGGAGAGGTCCACCTGGTGGGGCAGCACTTCGGAATGCGCGGGCAGAAGGAGGACGTCGTCGTAAGTGAGGGCTTCCTGGGCGATGCGAATCGACATGGGTTATTCGTCCCGGACCGTGTGTCGACATGGCCGATAGACAGGCTACCGGCGGGAAAGTTAATCGACGAATTATACGCGCCCCGATGGGGCCGGGTAAAGCGAGCTACCGGAAAGAGCGGCGGGCCGGGCCCTCAATGGCGAAGGGGCGAGCAATGGTAAACTGGGCGGCATGAGCCGATCACTGCTGCAACCACCGGAACCCGCCCAGATCTGGACCGTTTCCCGACTCAATCGGGAAGCGCGATTTGCCCTGGAACAGGGCTTTCCGGCCCTCTGGATTGAGGGCGAGATATCCAATCTGGCGCGGCCGGCCTCCGGCCATCTCTATTTCTCCCTCAAGGACGAGTCCGCCCAGGTCCGCTGCGCCATGTTCCGTCCCCAGCAGCGCAATCTGGGCTTTCGTCCCGAGAACGGGGAGAAGGTCCTGGTCCGCGCCCGGGTGGGGCTGTACGAGGCTCGAGGGGAATTTCAGCTCAAGGTCGAGGCCATGGAGCCGGCCGGGGTGGGTGCCCTGCAAAGGGCCTTTGAGGCGCTCAAGCAGAAACTGGCCGCCGAGGGCCTGTTCGATGAGGCCATCAAGCGCCCCCTGCCGGCCATGCCCCGCCGCATCGGGGTGGTCACCTCCCCCACCGGGGCAGCCATTCGCGACATCATCACAACCCTTGGCCGGCGCTATCCCATGGGCGAGGTCATCGTCTATCCGGTCCCGGTTCAGGGGGACGGCGCGGCCGAGAAGATTGCCGCCATGCTGTCAACGGCGGGCCGCCGAGAAGAATGTGATGTCATCCTGCTGGCCCGGGGCGGTGGCTCCCTGGAAGACCTCTGGTCCTTCAACGAGGAAGTGGTGGCCCGTGCCATCCGTGCCTGCCCCATTCCCGTGGTGGCCGGCGTCGGCCATGAAGTGGACTTCACCATCGCCGATCTTGCCGCCGACTACCGCGCCCCCACCCCCACCGGCGCAGCGGAGGCAGTCAGCCCCGACAGCACTGAATGGGTGCAGTGGCTGCGTCAGCGAGAACAACGTCTTGAGCGGGCGATAAACGCACGCCTGCAACAATCCCGTGAGCGGGTGACAACACTGCAACGTCGCCTGTCCCTGCGCCATCCCGGACAATACCTGCAACAGCAGGCTCAACGGCTGGACGAACTGGAGCGACGCGCCGGGCGAATCATCCGCCGTCGCCTGAACGATGAATATCGCCGCCTGAACCACCTGCGGGAACGCCTGCAACTGGCCAGCCCCGCGGTGGGGCTCGACCGCAGCAAGCAACGCCTGCAGGAACTGCGGCAACGGATGATTCGCGCCATGGAACGCCGCTGCGGACAGCAACGGCAAAAGCTCGGTGCCCTGGCCCGCACCCTGCATACCGTCAGCCCCCTGGCGACCCTGGAACGCGGTTACGCCATTGTGGAATCCCCGGATGGGGGTATTATTCGGAATGCCGACCAGTTGATGGCCGGGGATGAGATCCGGGCCCGCCTGGCTCGGGGACGGGTAAGCGCTCACGTGATCGAAGTGCAAAGAGAGGATGAATCGCAATGAAGCGAGCTTTGCTGTTCTGCCTGGCAATGGCTTTTCTGAGTCTGTCCGGCACCAGTCTGGCGGACCTGCCGCGCAATATGCCGGTACCGGGGGGTGTGAAGGTCATCGACCTTCCAGACGAGGGTAATGGCCGGCCCGAGCTTCGCTATCGGGACCGGGATGTTCTGGTCATTCCTCGAGAGGGAGGCTACCGCGCCCTGCTGGGCATTCCCCTGTCCACGAGCCCCGGTGAACAGTCCTATCGCCTGCGCCGCGATGGGGGTGGATGGGAAACCCGACATTTTCAAGTGGAACCCAAGGAATATGCCGAGTCGCGGATCACCATCGCCGATGAGCGCATGGTGACGCCCGATGAAGAAGCGCTGGAGCGCATTGGACGGGAACGACCGCGCATTCGGCGCGCCCTGGCCACCCACAGCGACCAGGATGACGTCCCCATCCGATTCCAGCTACCGGTGAAGAATCGCCAGACCAGCGCCTTCGGCCTGCAGCGCTATATCAATGACCAGCGCCGGAATCCACACAGCGGCGTGGACATTGCCGGCGCCACCGGCACGCCCATCCACGCGCCCGCCCCCGGCAAGGTGATCGAGACCGGGCATTTCTATTTCAACGGCAAGACGGTCTTTCTGGACCACGGCCAGGGCCTCATTTCCATGTTTGCCCATATGGACGAGATCAGTGTCGAAACCGGCGACACCCTGGAGACCGATGATCTGGTCGGCAAGGTGGGCATGACCGGGCGAGTTACCGGACCTCATCTGCACTGGTCGGTGTCGCTGGGGAATACCATGGTGAATCCACGGTATTTTCTTGAGGATGAGTCGCCGCTTGATGTGGAGTGAGGGGTGAGGGGTTAGAAGTCAGGGGAAAGAAAAAACCGGCCAAAGGCCGGTTTCCCTCCTACCCCCTAACCCCTTACTCCTCACCCCTAACCGTCAATCCACCCTCAATCTTCACTGTCCGTCGCCAGGAACAGGGCAAACCAGCCCGCGTCCAGATTGATCATGGCGTAGGCAATATCGTATTCGCCGTCGCAGAACCAGCAGGAGAAGCCGGGATCGAGACCGAACAGGAAGAGGTCATCCTCTTCGCTGTCGTCAAACAGGGCCTGCAGATAGTCCTCGGTCAATTGGCGGGCATGGTCGGCTTCCAGCCCGTCGCCAAGAACCCCACCATCGCGCAGAGCACGATAAAGGGCATCACCGAACTGCTGGGTGCTTTCGGACCAGATCCTTGCATCGGCCAGCCAGGCGATGGAACAGCCGGCGATGTCCGCCGGCAAATCCTGGTTGTCGGCCAGGCTCCACAGCAGGCTGATGACGGTTTCCGGCCCCGGGTCCTCATCGTCGTCCGGAGCCTCGCTGTCGTCCAGGTCCCAGGCCTGGAATACCACACCACCCGTCACCCAGCTACGGCGCAATTCCCGATGCGCCTTTTCCATGACCTGACGGCCCGGCGCGGGAATGGCAATGGGATCGCCGGTGGCCAGGCCCACTTCGTCGATGGCAGCATCGTCCACCACCACCGTGTCCTCGGGTTCGGTGTGGAAACGTCCACTGAACTCATCCATTGACCAGTAAGCCATGTTCCGCTTCCTTTGCCGTTCAGCGACGGCCCATGAGTAGAATTCCGCCACCTATCATGACCAATGCGGGCGCAATCGTCCACAACGGCAGCACACCCGGCACCCCGGTTTCGTCCATCAACATGGCCGAACCGTTCCAGGCGGCATGCATGATGACCGCGGGCCAGATACTGCCCTGGCGGATGACGACAATGGCGCAGGCCAGGCCCAGAACCCCGGTCACCAGGGAATGAACCGGATGGGCGTGAAGCATGGCAAACAGCACCGTGGTGACCAGCACGGCGGCCCAGGGCGGGAATCGATCAAGCATGCCGCGCAGAATCAGCCCGCGGAACAGCAGCTCTTCACTCAGGGGAGCGAAGGCAACCACCATCAGCGCCAGGGTCAGGCCGCCCAATTGCACCCGTGCCTCGCCCAGTACTTCATCCACTGCGCGAGCATGGTCCTCGGCCTCTCCCAGGTAGTAGAGACGGGCCAGGGTGGCCGCCACCAGGACCATCAAGCCCCCTCCCAGCAACAGGGCGGCGACCAGAGACGACCAGGAACATCTCGCGAGGCCCAGTGTGGGAGCAATGGCAAGACGACCCGTGCCAACGACCAGGGCAATGGTCAGCAGACAGGCCACTTGCATGGCGCCCACGCGGGCAAAGGCGGCGGGTAGTCCCCCGAACCACTGGGCCAGCCACAGCAGGCCCAGACTCAGGACCAGCATCAAGCAATAGGCGCTGACCCCATGGAGGACCTGGACCGGATGACGAAAGCCCATGGACGGCTGTCAGGCATCAAACTGGAGACTACGACTTTCCTTGCGGTACCAGTCACCGGATTCGGGCAGGAAGATATTGCAGCTTTCCATATCGCCTCCGTAGATGTGCAAGGTGACCGCCACATCATCTTCCCGGTCATTGAGGATGCGGTGGTGCTCATGAGGCGGGATCAGGCAGCCGGCGCCGCCGGTCTCCGAGGAAATGATTTCCTCCAGACGGAATCGCTCAAGCCCGTCCCGGGACTCCCGGTGCTGATACTGTTCAATGCGGATTCGGCCATGGCAGACCCCTTCCACGCACCAGAGTCCACAGTGATCATGCAATGGGGTGCCCTGCCCTACCCCCCAGGTCATGGCGACAATGCTGAATCGGCCTTCAGGGTCACGATAAACCAGGCGGCGGGCATAATGATCCTCGGCAGCCTCCATGAAGGCCCGGGGCAGTTGAAATTCTGCGCTGGATATCAGACGGCAGAGCCCCTTTTTGACCTGATCGGCAATCCGATCCGGCTCCTTTTCCCGAACCGCGTCAGCCACCGTGTCGATCAATTCGGCAGCGCCGGGAAAGTCGAATCCTGGCTCGCTTTGGGCCTTGTCGACGGCATAGTCAGTGGTCATGGTCAGGCTCCTCGAATCTTTTCAAGATAATCAGCGATCACCGGTCCGAAGCGGTCATGGTCGACCAGAAAGGCATCATGTCCCTGGATGGAGGCCAGTTCACTATAACTCACCGGAATGCCGACACGCTCAAGCCCTTCGGCCAGGGCCCTTTGCTGCTGTGCCGGGAACAGAATGTCACTGTCCACACCCACCACCGCCGCGGAACCGAGATAGTCGAGCACACCGAGTGCATCCTGCCCTTCCCCCGCATGCTCATCCACATCAAAAAGATCCATGGCCCGGGACAGATAGATGTAGCAGTTGGGGTCGAAGCCACCCACGAAGCGATCGGCCTGGGCCTCCAGATAGGACTCTATCTCGAAGCGCGGTCCGAACCCCGGGTCCGGCTCGGCCATCATCCGACGACCGAAACGCTCGACCCACTCCCCGGCGGAGCGATAGGAAATCATGCCCAGCTTGCGGGCCAGCCGCATGCCGGTAACCGGCGGTTGCTCGGGATGGTAATTGCCCCCCTGCCAGGCCGGATCACTGCGGATGGCCTCGCGCTGCAGGGAACGAATGGCGATGGCGAAGGGCAGTGCCCGCAATGCGGAGGAGATGCTCAGAAAATGACGGGCAACACCAGGGTAGCGCAGCAGAAAGGCCAGCGCTGTCATCCCCCCCATGGAAGGGCCAATCACCCCATGCACCCGCTCAAGCCCCATTTCCATCAGGGCCGCATGCGCGGCAGCGGCAATATCCTCGACCCGCAGTTCGGGAAAATCCAGCCGCCAGGGCTGGCCCGTCGCCGGATTGACACTGCCGGGTCCGGTAGAGCCGAAACAACTGCCAAGAGAGTTGAAGCAGATCACGTGCCAGTGATCGGTATCAATGGGGCGACCCGGGCCAATCATGGCCTCCCACCATCCCTCCTCGGGATCGGCGGCCGAGGAAGCGGCATGGGCACTGGGCGACAGGCCCGTGAATATCACCAGAGTGTTGTCACCATTGCCACGAGGCTGCCCCCAGGTTTCATAGACCTGCTGAACCCCCTCCAGGGTATCGCCGCACCAGGTCCGCAGGGGGTGGGGCAAGACAATGCTTTTTGTTGCCGGCAATTCAGTCACGGTCACTCTTTTCCTGCCAGTATCAAAACGCGACATTGTCGGGGATGGGGGTCGGGATTGCCAGTCCCCGCCTTTTCCGGGCCCTCAGGCCGGGCTCCCAGCTACCTGAATGGAGTCCATGGGGGCCGTTACAGCGCTTTCTGGACGAACGGTGAAGCCCGGGCTTTACGCGGCCCTGGCGGGATGTCACGCTGAGCGGTCCTTTTTTTCAGAATGAATATTCAAGAGGTTTCAATGGAAGTCGCCAACAAGCGCGTGGTCTCAATCGAATACACCCTCAAAGACACCGAGGGCAATGTCCTGGACAGCTCCGAAGGCCGAGAGCCCCTGGCCTTTGTTCACGGCACCCAATCCATCATCCCCGGCCTGGAAAAGGGCATCGAGGGCTGGAAAGAGGGCGACAGCGGTGAAGTGACCGTGCAGCCGGAAGACGGCTACGGTGAGCGGACCGACGAGCTCCAGCAGGAAGTGCCGCGCGACATCTTCCAGGCTGACGCCGAGATCGAGCCCGGCATGCGTTTCCAGGCCGTGGGTGAGCAAGGCGCCCAGATCATCACCGTGGTGGAGCTGCGGGATGACAAGGTCCTGATCGACGCCAACCACCCCCTCGCCGGCCAGACCCTGCATTTCGACGTCAAGATTGCCGGAGTGCGTGATGCCTCCGAAACGGAGCTGGAAAGCGGTCAGCCCGATGGCGCCGACGAAGAAGCCTGATTCAGGGGCTCATCGCCGCGCAAGACGAAAAAAGCCCGGCCATCGGCCGGGCTTTTTTGTTGGCAGAACGGATCAACCCTGCCTCCACCCCTAGCGGCTGGGCTGATAGGGCTCAAGCTTGAAGGCGAAGGTATATCGGGGCATGTGACAGATGCGGGACGGGGGCCGGCCGGCGTGCAGGATCGCGCCGTCAAAGAGCACCAGACGACCGGGGCGGGGGCTGACGACAAATTCCGCATCCTTGTCCTCATTGAAGAACAGGGTTTCCCCGCCCCACTCCACATCCCATTCCGGGGCAATGAACCAGAGACCGGTCAATTCATGCTGGTCCGGCAGACAGTCCGTGTGGGTGAACAGTACATCCCCAAAGCCGGCGTAATTGCAGTAACTGCGGTAGACCCGATAGGCCCGCCCCGAGGTCTGACCAAACCATCGAGCGGCTTCAATGGTGGGCTTGAAAATGGGCAGCACTTCGGGCTGATCCACATTGGCAGCCCAATGGGTGAACTGGCTGGTATCGGAACGCGCGGCTTCATCCTTGGTGAAACCGCTGCGAGTCAGGACCGAGAACAACTGACGAATCTGCTCCAGGGGCAGAAGATCATCGAATACCGCGATGGGACGTCCTTCCACCGTGCCGGATCTACTGGGCTGCATCAAAATCTCCTCATGCCTTGAATTCCAGATCAGGGGCCCGCTTCGGCCTCGTCCAGTCGGGACAGCAGGTCCTCGTCACTCAGCCCGTCGATTTCCGCGTCGGCCGCCATTGCATTGTCAGCGAACATATAGGACTTCATGACGAGATTGTCGGAACAGCGGCAGAAGAGGATTACCATGGCCCCGTAGGACTCATGGCCGCGGGCGATATCCCATTGCTCCCCTGTTCGATCCACGATTCGTCTCAACATGGCCGCCCTCTTTTCAATGGCGCCCGAACCAGCGCCGGTCACGCAGAATCTCGCGGGCCGCATTATGGCCGGGTGCACCGGTGACGCCGCCACCAGGGTGGGCACCGGAGCCGCAGTGATAAAGCCCTTTCACCGGCCCGCGATAATCACCATAACCCAGCATGGGGCGGGCGGAATAGAGCTGATCCAGTTGCAGGGCGCCGTGGAAGATATCGCCACCCACCAGACCGAAACGGGCCTCCAGGTCAGCCGGGCTGAGGGCCATGTAGCCCAACAGACTGTCCCGGAAGTTGGGTGCGAACTCGGTGACCGTTCGGATCACTGCCTCGGCTGCCTGTTCTCGGGCCTCGTCTGTCCACCCGCCGGCAGGGCCCTCCGGCGCGAAATGCTGACAAAAGAGACTGGCCACGTGCTTGCCGGCCGGTGCCAGACTGTCATCCAGGGTACTGGGGATGAGCATTTCCACCACCGGTCGCCGGGCAATGCCGCTGTCTCGTGCATCCCGCCAGGCACGGTCCATATACTCCAGGCTGGGCGCCATGACGATGCCCGATGACAGATGGGGACCGGCTTCGGGCATGGCCGTGAAACGCGGCAGCTCCGACAGGGCCACATTCATCCGGAAAGTGCCGGAAGCACAGCGATAGGCCTGCATTCTTTGCTGAAACCCGGCAGGCAGGTCCGACTCGTCCATCAATTTCAGGTAGAGCAGCTTGGGCCCGATATTGGCCGCGACCCGGCGTGCAGGCAGGAATCGACCATCCTCCAGTTCCACCCCGCTGACCCTGCCCTGGTTTGTCCTGACCCGGTCAACCGCCGCCTCGGTCTCGATCACGACCCCCAGCCGCTCGGCTTCGCGGGCCATGGCCTGGGTGATGGCGCCCATGCCACCGATGGCATGGCCCCATGCGCCCGGCTTGCCGTTCACCTCGCCAAAGACGTGGTGCAACAGGACATAGGCCGACCCCGGGGTGTCCGGGCTGGCATAGTTGCCGACAATACTGTCAAAACCAAGAATGGCCTTGATGGGCTCGGACTCGAACCATTGGTCCAGAATGTCCGTGGCACTGCGGGTAAACAGGGCGAGCAGATCCCGTCTCGCCTCGGCACTCATGCGGGCGAACTGACGGCCATCCCGAAGGGCATGGATCAGATCCGTCAACCCGCCTCCCACATTGGGCGGGGTCTGCAGAATCATCTCCCGCAGGGCAGCGGCAGCGGCAGACAACATGCGCTCGAACTCAGGCAGGCGCCTGGCATCCTGGCTGGAAAAACGGGCCACATCGGCCAGGGTGTCTTTCTCGGTGGCCCCCAGGGACAGGGCATCTCCGTTTTCCAGGGGCAGGAAGTTGGACAGCGGCCGCTCGACAATCCTGAGGCCATGCTCGTGCAGGCCCAGGTCCCGAATGACCTTGGGGTTGAGAAGACTGACTGTATAGCTGGCGGTGGAATTACGGAAACCGGGATAGAATTCCTCGGTCACTGCCGCACCCCCCACCACGTGGCGGCGCTCCAGCACGCGGACCGACAAACCGGCCCGGGCCAGATAGCAGGCGCAGGTGAGGCCGTTGTGGCCGGCACCGATAATGATCACGTCATCGCTTGCTGCCATAGGCACCCTGCCCCAATACGGTACTTATTTCTTCACATGCCTCTTCAGGCGTTTGCGTTTCTGAATCTGGCGGTCGGTGAGTTTGTTCTTCTTGTCCTTGAAGGGATTGTCGCTGCTCTTGAACTCGATCCTGATCGGTGTGCCCTGAAGAGAGAAAGTCTGCCGAAAATAGTTTTCCAGGTACCGACGATAGGCCTTGGGGGTGCGCTCGGTCTGGTTACCGTGAACAACAATCACCGGGGGATTCTTGCCCCCCTGGTGGGCATAACGGAGTTTGATCCGATGCCCTCGTGCCACCGGTGGCGCATGACGGGATACCGCGTCTTCCAGGGCTCGGGTGAGCTCGGAGGTGGGCATGTCACGGTTGGCCGCCTCCCACACCGTATCCACGGAAGCCAGCAGCTCACCCACACCGGTGCCATGCTTCGCGGAAATATGGTGATGGGGTGCAAAGGTCATGAAGGGCAGCTTGAGGTCCATCTCGGTCCGGGTGCGTTCGCGCCTGTCCGGACTGAGACCGTCCCATTTGTTGATGGCCACCACCACGGCCCGGCCGGCCTCCAGGGCCAGCCCCATCAGGGAGGCATCCTGGTCAGTCACCCCTTCGGAGCCATCCACGAGCGCGACCACTACATGGGCGTCTTCAATGGCCTGGAGGGTCTTCACCACGCTGAGCTTTTCGATGTACTCCTCCACCCGGGCACGACGACGTACCCCGGCAGTATCCACAAGCACATAGTCCCGGCCGTCACGGCGAAAGGGAACGCGCACCGCGTCCCGGGTGGTACCCGGCTCATCCGCCGCGACCATGCGCTCCTCGCCCAGCCATCGATTTATCAGGGTGGACTTGCCCACATTGGGGCGACCGATAACCGCCACGCGGATACCATCCTCGTGCCAGTCATCCTCCCCTTCCCGACTGGGCACATGGGATAGCACTTCTTCCATCAGGGGGACAATGCCGCGACCAAGAGAGGCCGAAATGGCGCGCGGCTGGCCCATTGCCAGGGCATGGAATTCGGCTACCGCAGCATCCCGGGCCTGGCCTTCGGCCTTGTTTACCGCCACCACCACGGGCTTGTTCTGGCGTCGGAAGGCACGAGCCAGTTCTTCGTCGGCAGGCGTCAGTCCCTGGCGGCCGTCCACCACGAAAATGGCCACATCGGCCTCTTCCAGGGCCCGCAGGCTTTGTTGCTCCATCAGGCTTTCCACCGGGGCTTCGGCTTCACCCATGCCGCCGGTGTCGATCACGATGAAGGGACGGTCTCCAGACCGGCCGATGCCGTAATGGCGGTCCCGGGTGAGCCCCGGCGTATCCGCCACCAGGGCATCACGGGTGCCCGTCAACTGATTGAACAGGGTGGACTTGCCCACATTGGGGCGGCCAAGCAGTGCGACGACGGGCAGCATGGGGCGGTGGCCTCAGTCCCTGGCCTTGAGTCGATAGGCGCGTACACGCCCCTCGCCATCCTGGACAATCAGTTTGTCGCCCACGGCCAGAGGCGCCATGTTGATCCGGTTGCGGCTCATCCGCTCCCGGGCAACCAGCTCACCACCGTCAGCGGACAGGAAATGGACATAGCCTTCCAGATCCGCCACGGCGACCGTGTCCTGATAGACCACTGGCGCGGTCATCTGTCGAGCACGCATGGCATCCTGAAGCCAGACACTGGTGCCGTCCCGGCGATTGAGACCGTGGACTTCGGAGTGGCGGTCGGTGACATAGACCAGGTCATCATCAATATCGAGCCCGGCAAGGCTGCCAATATCCCGCTC
This sequence comes from Natronospira sp., assembly GCA_003558125.1. Taxonomy (GTDB): domain Bacteria; phylum Pseudomonadota; class Gammaproteobacteria; order Natronospirales; family Natronospiraceae; genus Natronospira; species Natronospira elongata. The sequence goes on from PWMQ01000076.1 coordinate 12,168, forward strand.
CCAGCGCTGGGAGCCACTGAGGCTCACTGCCGCCATGCGATCGGAGGCGGAAACCGCGTAGACGGTGTCATCGGAGGCGGCCATGAAAGGGGCAATATCGGCAATCTGCTCAAGCTCATTCCGCCCGGCGGAGATGCCTACCATCTGTGACCACTGGTTCTGCCCGTCGCGAACACCGTAAGCGCGAACCTGACCATTGTCGAAACCGACTAGGACGCGACTGCCCCGAATGATCGGGCTGGTGTTGCCCCGCATCTTGAGCGGTGGCACCTCTTCCGAGCGGGACCACAACTCACCGCCATCGGACAGGGAAAGACCGTGGACGTAACCATTTCCGGACTTGACCACCACATAGCCGCGCGCGACGGCCGGCGGTGTCACGATTTCGCCATTCACGCGCTCACGCCAACGCACATCACCATCCTCGGTGCGAAGGCTGAAGACCCGCCCGTCCAGGCTGCCGACGATCAGGCGACCCTCGGCCAGACTGGGCCCACCGGCGAGGGGCGCATCCAGGTCCACCTGCCAGATACGCCGACCGGTCTCGGCGTTTACCGCCTGGACGCGACCATTGTGCCCGGCAATATAAACCCGTTCACCATCAGAGGCGGGGCGAAGCCCGAGAAACAGACGCTCTTCGGAACCACCCGCCCGCGCACTCCAAAGCCGCTCTACATCGTAGCGGGCCTCAAAACGCTCCAGGTCCCGGGGCTCTTCAATGGCACTCTGCTGGGCACAGGCAGCCAGAGCAGCGGTGGCAATGAGCAGCAGGGCAATTCGCTTAGTCGTTCTACTGAAAAGGCTTGGCATCAGTCTTGGTACCCGGCCAGGTCGTGATACTTCATTTCCAGTGCCGCACTGGCACCGAACTCGTCATTGTCAGCATCCAGGGCCCGGCCGTAGGCCTCGCGGGCCGCCGCCGGCTCCCCGGCCGCCAACAGGGCATCGCCACGGGCTTCCTCGAACAGAGCCACGTAGCGCCCGGGATCAACACCATCCAGCACATCCAGGGCCGACTGGGGGTCGTCCAGGGCGACGTACACCCTCGCCAAACGGACCCTGGCCAGTTTCGCAAGTTCCTGGTCGCGGCCATTATCCACCGCCCAGCGCAGGTAATCAGCGGCCTCTTCCAGGCGACCGGTGTCCACAGCCAGCGCTGCCACCCGAAGTGCGCCATGGGCAGCCTGGGAGGTGCGTCGATAATCGGCCAGCAATTCATCCGCCAGGGTGGCCGCCTGATCAAAGTCCCCCATCTCGGCGGCCATATTGACCTGCTCCACCCTGTTGCCGGCTTCCGCGGCCTGGGTCTCCATGGAGGCCTGCCAGAAACGCCAACCGGCAATCAGGGCAACACCGATCACCAGACCGGCAATCACGAAGGCACCGTTTTCCCGCCACCAGCGTTTTACTGCGTCAATTGCTTCTTCGTCTGAACTAAACACGAGTTTCCTCTCTCTTCAATCAAGTCTTTCGCGCAGCAGATCCGCCAGCTTGGCCTGATCCACCTCGAATTGCTCTTCACCCGAGCGCAGGGGCTTGATGCCCACGCGACCCTGCCGAATCTCGGTTTCGCCAAGGATCAGGGCCAGCTCCGCCCCGCTGCGATCGGCCTTTTTCAACTGGGATTTGAAGCTGCCCCCGCCACAATGAACCGTCAATCGCAGACCCGGCAGCTCATCCCGCAGAGACTCCGCAAGCCGCCAGCCGAGCTGTTCGGCTTCCTCGCCCATCATGGCCAGATAAGCGTGGGGCCGGCTATCCCGCCGGGGCGCCTCATCACCGAGGGCGAGCAGTGCAATCAGTCGCTCCATCCCCAGTGCCCAACCCACGGCCGGCACATGGCGACCGCCCAGTTGTGAAACCAGGAAATCATAGCGCCCCCCGCTGCAGACTGCATCCTGAGCCCCCAGGCGGTCGGTTGTCCACTCGAACACGGTCCGCGAATAATAATCCAGACCGCGGACCAGTCGGGGATCCACCTCGTACTCGATACCCTGTGCATCGAGCAAGCGCCGCAGCTTGTCGAAATGCAGCCGTGATTCCTCATCCAGGTGATCCAGGATACTGGGCGCATCGGCGATGATCTCGGCCAGATCCGGATTCTTGGAGTCCAGAATCCGCAGGGGATTACTCTCCAGCCGCCGCCGGCTGTCTTCGTCCAGACGATCCCTGAACTCACTGAAATAACTCACCAATTTTTCCCGATAGGCCCGGCGGGCCTCGGGATTGCCCAAGGAATTGAGCTTGAGCCTGACACTGTCGAGACCCAGGCGCCGCCAAAGGCGGGCGGTGAGCATGAGCATCTCGGCATCGATATCCGGCCCTTCCAGGCCATAGGCCTCCACCCCCAGCTGGTGGAACTGCCGATAACGACCTTTCTGGGGGCTTTCATGCCGAAACATGGGTCCCTGGTACCACAGTCGCTGAATCTGGTTATGAAACAGACCGTGGCTCATGCCCGCCCGGACACAACTGGCCGTCCCTTCGGGCCGCAGTGTCAGACTGTCGCCGCTGCGATCCTCGAAGGTGTACATTTCCTTTTCCACCACATCGGTGACTTCACCGATGGAGCGCACGAACAGTTCCGTCCGCTCCACGATGGGCATGCGGATTTCCTGATAGCCGTACTCCTCGAACACGGCCCGGGCCGTGTCTTCCACGGCCTGCCAGTAAGGACTGTCCTCCGGCAGAATGTCATTCATTCCCCGTACGGGCTGAATTCCCTTGGACACGTTCTCTCCTCAAAATCCAGTTACCCGTGCGAATCAGGCCAGGCTGTCGCACAGGGAGCAGCAATTACACAGAACAATCAGGGCGTTACGGTAATCCGAGCGGTGTTGTCACGACGGATGCGGTCGCCAAACTCCCAGACTTCCCCATCCACCTCCAGGCTGACCGCCGGGGCATTGCCCATGAAGATACTGATCGGCGCGAGGCCCGCCACCTCGACTCGCTCACCTTCCCGGGCCAGGCCGTAATAGAGTCGCTGATCGCGATCATCGTAGATCTCGATCCAGGAGTCATCATCGAGGATCACCGTCAGACTGCGACTGCCTTCCTCGTCAATGACATCCGCCACAGGCTCATCAGGCGCCACCACTTCCGGCTCAAGCAGCTCGGCTGCGGCGGGCAGGGTTTCATCCGCTTCCGCCACCGGCTCCTGCTCCGGGTCAGCCGCCGGGCTTTCCTCTTCCATCTCGGCAACTGCTGACGGCTCCGCTTCGATCTCCTCCGGCTCCGCCCGATCCTCGTCAATCTCTTCGGTAAGCGGGGAATCTTCTACCGTCTCGACAGCCTCGTCTCGCTCGGCCACCGGCTCAACCCGCTCCTCGGCTTCATCAAGTGCGCTGACCGGCTCACGGTGAGGCCCGGCGTACCACCACAGCCCCCCCATCACCAGCATGGCCAGGACCACGATCCAGGCCACGGTAAATACCCAGGCGGGAGTTCCCGAATCCATGGCCGGCCCGGCATTACCCCGCAGCTCCAACGCCGGCTGGGAATCCGACGGCAGTGTGGCGTTGTAGGCGTCAACGATTTCTTCCGCTGGGAGATCCAACAGACGGGCATAGTTTCTCAGATGACCGCGCACGAAAATTGGCGCTTCGAGCACCTCGAAACGGTCCTCCTCCAGGGCCCGCAGAATGCTCGGCAGTATGCGTAGTTCCTGCCCCACCTGCTCAAGGGTCAGCCCCAGGGATTCCCGCTGATCCCGCAGGCGGCTACCCGGCCCCGGCGAACCATCCGGCGGCCGCTCCTGATTGTCGCTCGATCCCCCCCGGGATGGCTCATCAGTCATATCCAAGCTCCGCCAATCGATCGGCGTGTTCCGAGTCCGGATGCTGGCGCTTCAGCAGGGCAGCATAACGCTCGGCCTCGTCACGGTCCCCCAGGGCATCCTCGATCTTCACCCCCAGCAGAATGGCGCCGGGCTCCATATCGCCATGCTCGGCCATGCGCTGGAAGAATGCCCGGGCGCTCAGGTACTCGCCACGCTCGTACTGCATGTCAGCCAGATGCCAGAGGGCATCGGTGAAATCCGGCCTGGCCCGAATGGCATTGCGGAAATACTCCTCCGCGGCCTCCAGATCGGGAATACGGCGAACACAGGCACCGGCATTGGTCCAGGCTACCTCCGGCGTGTCATAGAGACGATTACGGGCTGCCTTGACCAGCTCTTCTTCGGCTTCCCGGTACTCGCCCTGGCGGCAAAGATAGGTACCGTAGGTATTGCGAATCGCCGGGTCGTCACCATCCAGGCGCAAGGCCCGACGATAATGGCGCTGGGCCATGCGCTGATCTTCTATCTGCTCATAAAGCAAGGCGATGGTGGCATGGGCCATGGCGTTGCGGTTATCAAAACGGAGGGACTCCTCCATTTTCTCCTTGGCCATGTTAAGCCGCCCCTGGCGCATGTAGTGGATGCCCAGTTGAAGGTGACTCAGGGCCGCCTCCTGATCATCCGTGTCGGCACGGGATTGCCCCCCGGCGCAGGCCGCGAGGAACATTGCCGCCAAGACAAGTACTACCGGTGAAAGCGTACCAACGGTCTTCGATCCAGCAATCATGAGGCTATCCCCTCTCTCGCAGCCGCCCGCCGCTCCTGGCGACGGCTTCGGTCCTTGACCTGTCCGGCCAACTGGCCACAGGCCGCATCAATATCATCCCCCCGCGTCTTGCGGGTAATGACGTTGTATCCCTTCGCCTGCAATATCTCACGGAAGCGCTGAATACGGGCATCACTGGACCGCCGGTATCGTGCCCCGGGATAGGGATTGAAGGGGATCAAATTGATCTTGGACGGGATGCCGGCAAGCAGGCGGGCCATTGCCCGGGCGTGCTGGTCACCGTCATTGACGCCGTCCAGCATGACGTACTCCCAGGTGATATGACGCCCGGGATGCTTTTCGATGTAGTAGCGGCAGGCCGTCATCAATTCCGCCAGTGGCCACTTTCGATTGATGGGGACGATCTCGTCACGCAGCTCATCGAAAGGCGCATGCAGGGATACGGCCAATGCCGCCTCGGATTGCTCGGCAAAACGATAGAGATTGGACACCACGCCGGAGGTGCTGAGGGTCACTCGACGCTTGGACAGGCCGAAGGCCATGTCGTCCAGCATCAGATTGACCGCCGGCAAGACATTGCGGAAGTTGGCCAGGGGCTCGCCCATGCCCATGAGCACCACATTGGTGAGGCGCTTGGCGTTTTTCTCGTCACGGCCCAGCAGGCGATTCACATGCCAGACCTGGCCAATGATCTCGGCGGTGGTGAGATTGCGGTTGAAGCCCTGTTCCGCCGTGGCGCAGAACTGGCAATCCAGGGCACAACCCACCTGGGAGGATATGCAAAGCGTGCCGCGGCCTTCCTCGGGAATGAAGACGGTTTCGATGGCGTTCCCCGACCCCATCCGCATCAGCCACTTTCGGGTCCCATCCCGGGACAGATGATCGGACAGGACTTCCGGGGCGCGAACTTCGGCGGTTTCCTGCAGAAGCTCCCGTAAGCGAACACTCAGGTCGGTCATGCGGGAGAAATCCGTTTCCCCCTGTTGATAGATCCATTTCATGATCTGCCGGGCGCGAAACGGTTTTTCCCCAAGGCGCTCGAAATAGGCCTCAAGGCCGGCCCGGTCCATTCCCAGCAGATTATTCTTCAGGTACTCCGCCACCGTTCACTTCTCCACCCCCGTCACGCGGAGGCCTTCATCCCGACTCAACGCGAGTGGATTTCTTCCGGCTTGAAGAAGAAATCAATCTCCGTGCGGGCGGTGTCGGCACCATCGGAACCATGCACCACATTGGCGTCGATTGTCTGGGCAAAATCAGCACGGATGGTTCCGGGCTCGGCTTCGGCAGGGTTGGTGGCCCCCATCAGCTCGCGATTGCGGGCAATGGCATTGTCACCTTCCAGCACCTGGACCATCACCGGGCCGGAGGTCATGAACTTGACCAGGTCATTGAAAAAGGGCCGTTCGCTGTGCACCGCATAAAAACCCTCGGCCTGTTCCTGGCTGAGATGCAGCATGCGGGCGGCGACGACTTTCAGGCCCGCCTTTTCAAAGCGGCTGTAGACTTCGCCGATGATGTTCTTTTCCACGCCGTCGGGCTTGATGATGGACAGGGTGCGTTCCACGGCCATTCCGTTTTCTCCTGCTCAATTTGGTTTGATTGCGACAGTCGGGCCCCAGCCCTCCAACGCCCCAGGGGCACAAAGAGCGGGCCAAGCCGCTTATGGTACCCGTGCACGCCGGGGCGCGGCAATGAAAACCCGCCACGGAAGGCGGTTTTCCGGGCGGGCAACTGGAAAGACTCGCTCAGACGGTGAAGCTCTCGCCGCAGCCGCACTCGTCCTTGACGTTGGGATTGCGGAACTTGAAGGCCTCATTGATGCCCTCGCGAACATAGTCGAGCTCGGTCCCGTCCAGATAGGAAAGATGCTCACGGTCAACCACGACTTTGACGCCGTGATCCTCGAAGATCACGTCATCGTCGCCACTTTCGTCCGCATAATCAATCACATAGGCCCAGCCCGAACAGCCGGTCCGCTTGATACCCAGACGCAGGCCAATACCATGTCCGCGCTTTTCCAGGTGACTGGCGACCCGCTCGGCCGCCGATTCGGTCAGGGTGATAGCCATGGCCTTTCCCGATCCTCTGTTGCTAATCCAGAATTTTCAACGCCGAATGCCAGGCGTCCTCGACAGTCAGAAACGCGTCCATGACGTCCGGCGGTGCATCCAGCCGCGAGGCCAGCGTTGCCGCCGACAGCCGCTTCTCCCCAGCCTGCCAGGCTTCAGCCGCCAGATCCGCGGCGGCAATGATCCAGGGGCTGCCGTGAGCCTGGAACCAGGCCTTTCGTGGTTGGCGGGACAGCCACAGCCAGACTTCGCTGTCATCGGCCCGTCCCCGGGCCTGCCCGCAAACCGATTCAAGCCCAGCGGGCGGTGGCCCCGCATGGCGGGGCCGCAGAAAGCGTTGCCAGCAGACCTCGCCATAAACCTCGTGTGCCGCTGTTTCCTCGCTGTGGCTTTCGACCATGCGATCTGACGTCCGTTCACGCCGGTGGACACCGGCCACTGGGGCATTTTAACCCGAAAGCGGGGTCGGTTCCGAATCGCCCAGGGAGCGTGGCGACAGGGCCCGCAGGCGCGAGACGGCCTGTTCAATGCAGTCGGCCGCCCGATCCACTTCCGCCTCGGTGGTGAAGCGGCCAAGACTCAGGCGCAGAGAGGATTCGGCCTGGGCATCGGAGCGGCCAAGGGCACGAAGCACATAGGAAGGTTCGGCCGACGCCGAAGTGCAGGCAGATCCCGAAGAAACCGCCAGATAAGGATCCAGTGCCGCCACCAGGGCTTCGCCATGGACCCCGTCGAACCCCAGGTTCACCGTCCCGGCGACCCGCCGCTCCGGATCCCCGTTGAGGCGTACGCCGGGCATGGCCAACAGCCTCGCTTCCAGCTTGCCCCGCAGGGCGAGAATGCGCTCACGGTCCGCGCCCATATCCCGAATCGCGAGACGGGCCGCTTCCCCCATGCCCACGATCTGGTGGGTGGCCAGGGTCCCCGAGCGAAGACCGCGCTCATGCCCGCCGCCCAACATCATGGCTTCCACCCGGGCCCGCGGGCGGCGACGGAGGAAAAGGGCACCGACACCCTTGGGGCCGTAGAACTTGTGGGCCGAGAGGGACAGGAGGTCCACCGGCCACTCCTGCAGGCGAATGGGCAATTTGCCCACCGACTGAGCGGCATCCACATGCAACAGGACACCCTGGGCCCGGGTGATCTCGGCGATGGCGGCAATATCCTGGATGACGCCGGTTTCGTTATTGACGTGCATGAGACTGATCAGCACCGTGTCGTCGCGGATGGCCTCGGCGACCTGGGCTGGATCGACAATGCCGCTCTCCGCGGGCGTCAGCCAGCTGACCTCGAAGCCGTCGGCTTCCAGCCGCCGGAAGACATCGATGACCGCCTTGTGCTCGGTACGGGAGGTAATCAGATGGCCACCGCGTCGGCGGTGAAAGCGGGCGGCGCCGGCAATGGCCAGGTTGTTGGATTCCGTCGCCCCCGAGGTAAAAACCATCTCGCGCGGCTCGGCCCCCAGCAGTTCAGCGACCGCGACCCGCGCCGCCTCCACCCGCCGGCGAGCCTCTCGCCCGGGGCGATGGGCCGAGGCCGGGTTGGCGAAACAGCCATCACGCGTCAGGCAGCCGGCCATGGCCTCGGCAACCAGAGGATCCACCGGCGTGGTCGCGGCATAATCAAGATAGATCGGCTCATTCATGAGCAGCCCCTGAGTCAAGCAACCCCTGATTATTCAGGAGTTCTCCATTCCTAACCTGCAATATTGTGTCCCCATTCTAGCGCGGACGCCCCACCCAATGGCTTGACAACCGTCATTTCCGGGACTTGACGGGGGTGGTCCAGCTTGCGTAAAGCTGAACCTGTCAACAGATTGGGAGTCGCCAAGATGCGGGATCACAACGGTCTGAGTTTCTCCATCGGCGAATACGAGCGTCGACTCAGGGAACTGCGGGAACGCATGGCGCGACGCCGTATCGATGTGGCCATCATTACCGACCCGGGCAATCTGCTCTATCTCACTGGCTACCAGACCACCGGCTATTCCTACTTCCAGGCCCTGGTGGTGCCCCTGGAAGACGAGCCCTTCATGGTGACCCGTCGTTTGGAAGAAACCAATGTCTGGCCACGGACCTGGGTGGAAATCACCCGCCCCTATTCCGATACCGGTGACGCCATTGAGACCCTGCACCATGCCCTGGTGGAATTCGGTCTGGATGACCAGTGGATCGGCTACGAGCGCAATAGCTACTTCTTCCCCGCCTACCAGCAGGAGCGCATGCTGGCCAGCTTCGACAGCAGCAATTTCGTGGACTGCTACGGCATCGTGGAGGCCGGGCGGATCACCAAGTCGGAAGAAGAACTTGCGATGATGGAAAAGGCCGCCCGGGCCACGGAAGCCGGCATGGCGGCAGGCATAGCAGCCGCCGTGCCCGGTGCCACGGAGAACGATGTCGCCGCGGCCGTTCATGAAGCCATGTTTCGGGCGGGAGGCGAGTATCCGGCGGTAGCGCCCTATATCGTGTCCGGCCCTCGCTGCATGATCGGGCATGCCACCTGGGAGGGCCGGACCATCCAGGAGAATGAGACTGTCTTTCTGGAAGTGGGCGGCTGCGTGCGTCGCTACCACACCGCGATGATGCGAACGATCTGGACCGGCAAGCCCCCCAGAGTCATGCGGGAGGCGGAGGCCATCGGCCAGGAAGCCTTGGCGGAAATGATGCACTGCATCCGACCGGGGGTCACCTCGGCCGAGGTGGATCATGCCGCCCGCCACATCATCAGTGCCAATCGTCTGGGTGCCGAGCTCATCACCCGTGCCGGCTACAGCATCGGGATCGCCTTTCCACCCAGCTGGGATGAAGGCTATATGCTCAGCCTGAAACCGGGGGACCGGCGGCCGCTGGAGCCGGGGATGACCATGCATCTGATCCCCTGGCTGTGGGGCGTGGAGGGAGACAAGCTGCTTGGCATCTCCGAGACGGTGGTCGTCACCGAGACCGGGTGCCGGTCGTTTTTCGAAAGTCCCGAGCGGAAACTGTTCCGCCCGGGTCCTCTGGCCGGCAGCGCGATGGTTCAGCACCGCGCTGGCTGAGGACCCTCAGAGCTGAGCCAGTCGCCGTCGCTGAGCGAACGCCCTCACCTCCGAGGCGGCCAATGGCTGGCTGAAATGGAACCCCTGGAAGAGATCGCAGCCCAGCTGGCGCAACAGTGCCCATTGCTGAGCACTTTCCACCCCTTCGGCGGTAACCCGCAAACCCAGGGCATGGGCCAGGTCGGTTATTGAACGCACGATGGCCAGACCCTGGGCCTGCTCAATCTCCTGAATGAAGGAGCGATCGATTTTCACCCGGCTGACCGGCAACTGCTGGAGCCAGCTCAGGGAGCTGTAGCCGGTACCAAAATCGTCCAGCGCAAGAGCCACACCCACCTCGTTGAGCCGCTCGATGGTGGCATTACCGGCCTCGATATCTTCCATGGCCACCTGCTCGGTAATCTCCAGTTGCAGATCACTTGGCCGCAAGCTGCTTCGACGCAGAATACGCTCGACTGTGGACGGTAGCGCGGGCGCCTCGAAGAGGTTGGCCGACAGATTAACTGCTACCCGAAGGTCCACCCCCTGATCCCGCCAGGACACGATCTGCCGGCAGGCCGATTCCATCACCCAATAGTCAAGGCTGCTGGCCAGCCCAGCGGTCGTTGCCATGGACAAGAACTCAGTCGGCAGCAGCAGCCCTCGCTCGGGATGCTGCCAGCGGACCAGGGCTTCAACCATCCTGACAGTCCCTTCGGCATCCACGATGGGTTGGTACAGCAGGCGCAGCTGGCCATCCGGGATGGCACGCCGCAATTCCGATTCAAGCACCAGGCGTTCATCGGCCGCCACTTCCATGATCCGTCGATAACGCACCGGCCCGCCACCACGACGCCGCGCCGAGGAATGGGCCAGGTCGGCGGCGCGCATAAGCGCCCGCTCATCCTCGGCATCATCGGGGTAAAGGGCATAACCGCAGGCGCACTCGAGATGAATATCATGCCCACCCACATGCACCGGTTCGCGCACCGCATCCATCAGATAATCCAGATGGGTGCGAGCTTCTGCCTCGTCCGGCAAATCCGTCAGAATGACGGCAAATTCGTCACTGGATATTCTTGCCACCGTGGCCTGTGCCGGGCGCCGCGCATCAAGCCGCTCCGCCAGACTGCGCAGCAGCTTGTCGCCATTGGCATGGCCAAGGGAATCGTTGACCCGCCGGAAACGCTCCAGGTCGAGAAAGGCGAAGGCCACCTTCAGGCCTGTACCACTCAATACACGGATCCGGTTGGCCAGTTGCACCCGGACGTTGCGACGATTGGGCAGGCCGGTGAGTGGATCAAAGAAGGACAGACGGGAAACCTCACTGCGGGCAACCCGGGCCTCGGCCCGCTCGTGCTCAAACAGCCAGGTCACCAGACCCAGGCCAATCAGGGCGTAAAGGACAAGATCGCCGATGGGCAGGAAGGGCGCATAGGGGGCCGTCCAGACCCCGGCAGGACCAAGGACCTGAATGGCCAGGGTGTGCAGCAAATGAAGCCCGTAGGCAATCATGGCACCCGCGGCCAACAGTGCGCCTGCCTGAACCGGCGAGCTGCGCTGGCGGAGAATGACCCATGCTGCGCCCATGAACGCCGCGGCCAGCAGGAAGTTCTTGACCCCCAGGCGGACGAAAACCCGGAGCGAGGCCGCATCCGGGCCAAAGGCACCGATCAGAGCAGTCGCCCCGCCAAGGAGGGCAACCACAATCACCACCACAGCCAGATGGCGTGGGGTCAAAAAGCGCCGATAAGCCAGGCCGACGACGCCCGCCACCAGTAACGCTACCTGGGCGTAGACGGCGGCAAGGGCAGCTACAGAGACTGGCAGGCGCAGACCAGGGCCTAGGCCGGCCATCAACAGACGATACGTGAGCAGAGACAGCACCACGTGAATGGCAAGGGCCAGAAAACTGAGGCCCCACAATCTGAGGAAGGGTCGGCGGCGGTCATGCAGGAAGTACAGGAAGAAAACCGCCAGAACCGCGGACAGGACAGCCTGGGCCGCCAACGCAGCCGTTACCAAGTCTCCCTGTTCAATCACCGTCGGCCCCCGCGCCGCGAGCCGGCCTACTTACAGCCAACCCAAAGACCTCTCGGCATCCCGCCCCATGGAGAACACATCCCTGCGTACCCACAGCATAGCAATACTGGCGGCCCAGGGGGACCGCCCGGAAGAGTCTGGCGTCGGCACCCGAGTGGATTGGGAAAATCGCGTCAAATCGCACGGACCAGATCGGAAAACTGGTCAATGACGGTCAGGTTGCCTATCCTGTTCCGCCTGTCACATGGTGGATCGCCCCGTTACGGGCGAGGCAACCCATTTCACCCAATCAGGAGTTCCGACAATGAAGGCAAGACGCTTTCTGCTAACCGCCGTTCTCGGCATCTTCTGCCTGCAGGCCGGCGTGGTGCTGGCCAACGGCATGGACAAGGATGATCTCTATCGCATCCAGCAGGTCACCCAGGTGGCGGTCTCCCCCGATGGTGAACAGGTGGCCTACCTGCGCAGCGTGCCCCGCAATCCCTACCAGGATGAGGATGGGCCGGCCTGGAGCGAGCTGCATATAGCCACCGGTGAAGGCAAGAGCCGCCCCTTTATCACTGGCAAGGTGAATATCGGTGCCATTGACTGGCTGCCTGACGGTTCCGGCATTTCCTTTCTGGCTCGCCGTGAAGGTGACGACCAGCGCTCTCTCTATGTAATTCCAGCCAAGGGCGGCGAGGCACGACGCGTGCTGACCCATCCCACCGGAATCCGCAGCTACAGCTGGCATCCCTCGGGAGAACGGGTTGCCTTTCTGGCCACGGAACCGACCTCCGAAGAACGTCGGAAACTGCTGGACAAGGGCTTCAATGCCCGTGTCATCGAGGAGCGACTGCAGGATGTGGAAGTGTGGACGGCCGACATTGATGGCGATGGGGAGCCCGAAAAGCTGGACATCGAAGGCAGCGCGTCCCAGCTGCACTGGAGTCCGGATGGCGAACATCTGGCCATGATGATCGCGCCCACCCCACTGGTGGATGACGATCTGATGTTCCGCCACCCCCTGGTGGTGGAAGCCGATGGTGGTGACGTGGTCACCCGCTTTGAGACGGAAGGTAAACTGGGATCCATGGCCTGGTCCCCTGATGGAGAACATCTGGCCTGGGTCGGCAGCATGGATATCCATGATCCTCGCGAGGGCCGCCTGGTCGTGGGCGATGTAGACAGCGGTGAGTTCAAGAACATCAAGGCGGATGAGTACCTCGGCCACATCCAGACCATGGCCTGGGAAGATGACGAGCACATTATCTGGCTCGGCCACCGCGGTACCCAGAGCGAACTGGGTCGAATCCACCGCAGTGGCGACAACGAGGAGATCCTGATTGGGCCGGAGCAGCCCATCCTGCGTTCCCTGAGTCTGTCCAATGGGGGCGGTGTGCTGGCCTTCGCCGCGGACAGCCCAGAGCACCCCCGGGAGCTTCACGTCCATCAGGATGACAGCCTGGAACGTTGGACCGACTCCAATCCCTGGTTGGCCGACCGCGATCTGGCTCCCCAGGAAGTGGTGACCCATGAGGCTCGCGACGGCCTGGAACTCGAGGGTGTCCTCATCCGCCCGCTACGGGAGCGTCGTCGCGGCAACCACCCCATGATCATGGTCATCCACGGTGGTCCCGAAGCCCATATCTCCAATGGCTGGAATACCAACTATTCCAACCCGGGCCAGGTGGCAGCCGCCCGGGGTTATGCCGTGTTCTATCCGAACTATCGTGGCAGCACGGCTCGAGGAGTGGAATTCTCCATGCTCGGGCAGGCCGACGCCGCTGGGGCTGAATTTGACGATATCGTCGACGCCAAGGAGCACCTGGTGGAAACCGGGCTGGTTGATGGTGACAAGGTGGGGATCACCGGCGGTTCCTACGGCGGCTATGCTTCCGCCTGGGGTGCAACCGCTCAGACCGAGCACTTTGCAGCCAGCGTGATGTTCGTAGGCATCAGCAACAATATCTCCAAGTTCGGCACCTCGGACATTCCCCAGGAACTGATGCTGGTGCATGCCCGCAAGTGGCCCTGGGATGATTGGGAGTTTTCCCTCAAGCGAAGCCCCATCTATCATGCCGAGCAATCCCGCACGCCCATCCTGATCATGCATGGTGAGGCGGATACCCGGGTGCATGTGGGGCAGTCCATGGAGCTCTATCGGACCCTCAAGGTGCAGGACAATGTCCCGGTGCGCATGGTGACCTTCCCCGGCGAGGGTCACGGTAACCGCAATGCCACCAGCCAACGCGAGTACGTCATGCGACTGATGCGCTGGATGGATCACTTTATCCGCGATGGCGAAGAAGAATTGCCACCGGCCGATCTGGATCACGGCGACCGGATCTGAGGGATAGGAACATGAGTGAACAGAAACGATACGGGATTCGCATCACGCTGCCACAGGGAGACCCCCTGGCACTTCCCCATCTTCTGGGCAGTGACTGGGAAAGCTTCCGCTGGTACCGCTCAGCGGAGGAGCGTAACCGGGCTATGGAGGACATGGGTCGGGAGCATCAGTTTTCCCGCAAGGGCGATATTCCCAGCATCACGCTGGAAGCAGTGGACCGCTAATCCTGGCCGCCACTGCCCTGGCGACCCCATGGTCGCTCAGGGCAGTGGCCGGTTTTCCTTGAGCAGTTGCGCTATGTCCGCCGCTCGGCGCGGTCGGCTGAAGAAGTACCCCTGTGCCTCGTCGCAACCCATCTCCGCCAGCAGGTCTCGCTGACGGGCGGTCTCCACACCCTCGGCAATTACCTTCAGCTTGAGATTCTTGGCCATGGCCACAATGGCGCGGACAATAGCCAGGGCATCCTGATCCTCCGGCAGCCCCATGACGAAACTGCGATCCACTTTCAAATAATGGATGGGAAAGTCTTTCAGATAGCTCAGGGAACTGTGCCCCGTCCCGAAGTCATCCACCGCAATATCCACACCCATGCGGGCCACTGCTTCCAACGTCCGCCGGGCCCGATCCGGGTTTTCCATCATCATGCTTTCGGTGATTTCGATGTGGAGATCCGAGGCCAGCATTCCACTGCTGTCGATTTCCCGTGACAACTCGGTAATCAAATGCCGCTGCCCAAACTGGCGAGCTGAAACATTGACGGCCATTCGCAAGGACGGTAGCCCCTGATCCCGCCAGGCCACCGCCTGACGGCAGGCCTCCCGGAACACCCAGCGGCCAAGCTCGCCAATCAGGCCATTCCTTTCGGCCAGCGGAATGAAGGTAGAGGGTGGCACCAGACCCTGCTCCGGGTGCTCCCAGCGGACCAGAGCTTCCACACCAACGATCTTGAATGTATCCAGGCAGACGGAAGGCTGATAGTGGAGAACGAATTGCTCCTGATCCAGAGCATCTCGCAAGGCCTTGGACATCAATAGCTCTTCATAGGCCCGAGCATTCATATCCGCGGAGAAGAACTGAATGCAATTTCTGCCTTTTTCCTTGGCCCGATACATGGCGGTATCTGCATTCCGTAACAGGGAGGAGGCATCCTCACCATCGGCGGGAAAAAGACTGATGCCTATACTGCAAGAAGCTGCCAGTTCGTACTCATCCACCCGCACCGGCTCCGACAGGACCTCGCGGACCTTGTTGGCAACCGTGGCCACGTCCTCCGGGTCGTCTATATTATCCACCAGGATGGCGAATTCATCGCCACCGAAGCGGGAAACCAGATCGCTTTCCCGTATCACTTCCTTGAGTCTGCTCGCCACATCCTTGAGGAAGCGATCCCCTACCGGATGTCCAAGAGAGTCATTGATGGTCTTGAAATGATCCATATCCAGAAACAGGATACCCACCACCTTGCCGCTGCGCTTGGCTCGGCCAATCGCCTGCTGGCATTCCTGCTGAAAGAGAGTACGATTGGGCAGGCCTGTCAATGTATCGTGATGCGCGAGAAACTCCAGTTGGCGCTGATATTCCTTATGCTCACTGATGTCATTAAAGACGCAAACGTAATGACTGACTTGCCCTTGCCCATCCTTGAGCGTGCTCAGGCTTAGCAGTTCCGGATAAGTCTCACCACCCTTCCTTCGATTCCACACCTCCCCTTCCCAATGCCCGTCCTGATCCAGGGCACGCCAGATATCACGATCATCTTCACCCCGTTCCCGCTGCAGGGAACGAAACGGCATGGGCCGACCAATCACTTCCTGTTTCCCATAGCCAGTAATCCGGGCAAACGCCTTATTGACTTTCACCACGCGACGATCACGGTCCAGGATCATGACCCCTTCAGCCGTATTCTCCAGTGCAGCAGCGGCCAGACGGCTCTCCTCCTCCATGCGCCGCTGGCCGCTAATATCCCGATAAATGCCATAGACCGCGATCTGGTCATCGCCAATCAGTACCGGTGCCCCCAGGATGGAGACATCCACCAGTACCCCGTCCTTCCTCTGGCGTTTGGTCTCAGCCTGGACCGGTCGACGATCCAGAACCGTCTCCGAGAGAGCACTCCCCTCCTGCTCGAGCATATCGGGAACAATCAATTCATTGATGGTGCGCCCTGCAACCTCTTCCACCTGGTAACCAAATATATCGAGCAAGGCCTGGTTCACTTTCAGAATCCGGTCCTCCCGGTCCAGGAGCACAATGCCTTCGGGTGAGGCATCAAAGAGCTGCTTGAAAAAGGCCTTTTGATCCGACAGCGCCCGTTCGGTATTCTGCAGGGCAGCCACTTCCCGCTCCAGCGCCTGGTTGCTCTCCAGCAATTCCTGGTTGCGCTCATGCAGGCGGTGTTCGAGGCTATCCGCGCGTTGTCGCAATCGGGCTTCCATCTCCTTCTGTTCCGACAAATCTCGGATAGTGGCACGCAGCACCGGACCTTCCTGAAAATCAAGACGGGTCATGGAGACTTCAGCAGGGAAGGTGGTGCCATCCGCGCGTTGATGGAGCCACTCGAAGTGGCTGATGCCGGATGCATAGGCCTCGCGAATGTGACTTGCCGCCCCTGCTCGGGAGTCCAGACCATCCGCTTGCTTTGGGGGTGAGAGGTCAGCCGGGTGCCGCCCGATGATCTGGGACACATCGGAATAACCGTACAGTCTGACAGCCGCCGGAGTGGCGGCCACTATCTGGCTGGAGGTATAAACCAACACCGCGTAGGTGGAGGCCTCGAACAGCCGCCGGTAGAGCCTGTCGTCGCCAGGCAATTTCTCACTGGTGGTGCCGGGTTCCTTGATCATGATCCAGAGTATAGGCGCTTAAGGCGCATTACTCAGCTGTTCGAACACCCTTTCTACCCAGAAATCCGCCTCATCGGTGGGAGTTTCCTCAGTTAGATTGGGATTATCCAGCCAGATGACCGCGCGATCGGTCTCCAGGAAACGGCTGATGGCCAGGCGGTTCGCGGGATGAGATTCAAATAAGCTCAGAAAGCTGCCGTCATCCAAGGCCTTCAGCAATCCTGCTTCGAGGCGCTCTGCCAAGGCATGATTTTCCGGGGCGACGAAGAAATAAATGGGCGCTGGGTAGGCAATCAGGGGACCGTTGCCCGGCGCCAGGTCATACCGCCGGTAGATTTGCTCCTCAGCCCAAACCTCAATAACACCCCTGGGCAGGAAATCCACTCGCCCCCCGGCCACCATCCGGAAAAGGGCTTCATAATCGGAGCTGGTTTCCACCCTGACATCATTGGCCCTCAGAATACCCGTATCCGGCCAGTCATGACCCTGAGCGGCCACGAAGCGCCGCAACTCGCTGAGATCGGTCACGGCTTCCATGCGGTTCACATGCTCCGCCGCCACCACAGGCACCCTGACACCCAACAGACCTCGCAAGAGAGGGACGCGGACAGGCAACCAGCCTGATTCATTGTCACGGGAAGTCATGGTCCAGACCACGTCCACATGGCGTCCATGGCGCATCTCACGCATGGCCCGACTCTGGGTCATGCGGATCGGCGCCCTCTCGAGACGGAAGGGGCCATGACTCTCTTGCGTCTGCTCCATGGCAAGACTCAGCAATTCAACAAAATAGGCGTCCCTGGCCTCCTCTTCCACATCCGGCTTGATGTGACGAATCACGGTCTCCTCTGCCGTTAACGAGATCGGGGCCAACAACAAGGTAAACCCAAGAAGAAGGAGCGCGCCACGCAATACGAATTGGCTTGGGAATGAGTCAGGCATCGGCGATCACCTGAAGAAGGTAAGCCTCGGTTTCAACGAAGGGCATTGGCCGCGCAAAATAATACCCCTGACCTTTCTCGCAACCGCATTGACGCAGGTAATTCAGTTGCACCGCCGTCTCCACCCCTTCCGCCACAACCTGAATCTTGAGGTCGTGCGCAAGGGATATGATTGCCTGAGTCAAAAGCGCATCATCTTCATCTTCACTGATATCACGAACAAACTCCCGGTCGACCTTGAGGGTGTTGACGTGAAAACGGCGAAGATAGGCCAAGGCGGAATAGCCCGTTCCGAAGTCATCAACCACCAGGGCTATCCCCATCCCCTCCAACTGCTTCAGTTTCTGTCGAGTGGCGAAGTACTCTTCCAGAAACAAGCGCTCTGTCAACTCCAATTGCAGGGCATCACCGGGAAGTCCGACTTGCTGAAGTGCATCACTGATTGTCTCGGACAGGTCGCCCTCCACAAGTTGGCGGGGTGAGAGATTGACTGCCATGGTCAGCCCCTCCAGCCCCAGGGTTCGGCGCAGTTGAGCCAGGTCCCCAAGGGCGGTCCTGAGGACCCATTCGCCGATGGGCAGGATCAGGCCATTCTCTTCGGTCAGGGGTATGAACTCATCCGGCGGAATCAGACCACGGCTTGGGTGACGCCACCGGATCAGCGCCTCGAGACTCTCCGGCTGGCCACTGTTCAAGTCGATCACCGGCTGATAGTGCAACTCAAACTGGCCTTCGGCCAGGGCCTGACGAAGGTCACTTTCCAGTGTCAGGCGATGCTGGGTCTCCACACCCAACTGGGGGTCATAGAAACGGAGGGAGTTCTTGCGCTCCGCCTTGGCTGCATACAAGGCGGTATCAGCAGCCTGGAGCAGGGCACGGGCATTATCCCCCGCATCCGGATAGATTGCCGCACCGCCCGTGACCGATGGAAAGAAGTTCTCACCGGAAAGAATCATCGGCTCCCGCAAAGCATTCATGAGTGCTTCCAGACGCGCCACCAGCTCGCCTTCCTCGCCGACACTGGGAACGATAACCAGGAATTCATCACTGCCGAATCGAGCCGGTATCCAGTCGTCGTCTGAATACCTGCGCAGCCGCCCGGCAATGGTATTGAGCAACTCATCCCCAACACCGTGGCCCAGGCTGTCATTGACGTATTTGAAGTTGTCCAGGTCCAGAAACAACAACGCCAGGCGCTGCGTCCCATCCAAGGCATTCAACTCTCCGGCGAGATACTCGTAGGCCAGTATCTGATTAGGCAGCTCCGTCAAGGGGTCAAATCGAGTGTGAAAATCCAGTCGCTCCTGAACCGCCCGAAGCTGGGTGGTGTCCTCAAGAAGGGCAAGAAAGTAGCGCTGATCACCATCGCTCAGCGACCTGACAAATCCCCGACACCAGCGAAACTGACCATCTTGCCGCCGAAAGCGAAGCTCACCCTGCCACTCTTCACCTGCCTGCACCGTTTCCCAGGGGTCACTGGCACCTCGGGGCAGACTGATACGCTGGTGGAACCACCCTCCTGGCTGGAAGGCCTGGCGGCCGAGCACTTCCTCGTTACTGCAGCCACTGAATTCAATGAAGCGAGGGTTGAGATACTTGACCCGCCCTTGCGCGTCCATGATCACGACACCGACAGGCGATTGCTCAAGGGCACTGGCCAGCAGATTCCGTTCCCTTTCGGCGGCGTTGCGGGCGGCAAAATCGCGGCGGATTCGGGCAATGGCATGATCGAAAGCCTCGCGCACATCGTCCAGCTCATCCGGTCGCAACAGGCCATGCTCGGGACGAGCCAGCTTCGGCCGCAGCCCCAGACGATCCAGTCGCAAGCGACGAGCAAAGCGGGCCAGGGCCTGGAGATGACGCGTTACCAGATAATAGAAGGCGAAGAGCAATATCAGGGACACACTGAATGTCTTGATCGCCTGGCTGGCCAGAATCACCAGCCCCATGCTCCAGAGACGTTCGTGAATGCCTCTGAGGTCCGCCTCGACCCGAACATTGCCCAGGGCCTGGGGAATGCCATCCTCGCCGGTATAGACTACAGGAATGAAGTGTTCCAATTGATGAGGATAATCGCTGCTTTCACCCACCCGGGCTTCAATATCCCCACGAATCTCAACTCGCGTGACATGGGGAATCTGCGCGATCCCCTGTAGCTGCAAGGCCACCAGGTTTTCATCCAGGGCCCAGACGCTCCGGGCCAGACTGTCACCAAAACTGGCCTCGGCTTCCTGCAGACGCTGCTCAAGACCGGAATATTCCCGGCGATACTCACTGTACAACTGGTAGGAAGCCGTGATCAGGGTAAACAGGCCACTGATCAGGAGGATGACGAGGATAACCCGCAGACTGAGCCGGCGGTGGCGCAGCCAACGAGGCAAGGTCGGACTGGACACGAAAAGCCTCCCCATTGCTGCATGCGCAGCGTTAAGCTGTCCAGGTTACTCTGTGGACGATCAGGTCGCCGGTCCCGCGATTTCAGTCTAGTCGTTCCACCAACGGCACGCGAATTTCGTCCCCTGGCCGAATACGACGAAGGTTCTGATCGGGGTTGTACTGCTGCAGCAGCCACTCAGGCAGCCCACCGTGGCGGCGGGAGATATTCCACAGGGAATCCCCCTCCCGCACTTCATGATGGCTTTCACCATTGATCCTGTGCTGGCTGAAAAACCGGGATTGCACCGCCTGATGGAAGGCGAGCCGGCGAGACTCGTAGTCGGCCGGTTCGACGCTGGAAAAATCCAGTCGCAGGCGCTGGCCCGCGACCACCGAATCACCAAATCGCAAACCATTGAGCTCACGCAGGCTCTGAGTCCGAATATTCAGCCAATCAGCATGATGGCCCAGGGTCTCGCCCCAACGGAGTTCGATCGTCCCATCCACGCCCACGGCGTAATCACTGGGATCCGCAGCCAGTTCCGGCTGCTCTTCCGGCAAATGCCCCCCATCCCTCCGAGCCTCATCGGCAAGCGGTTCCATCGCCTCGGGACCGTCTTCCACTGCGGCGACGGGCGTCGGGAGGGCCGAGGGTGACTCATCATCCGCCGCTTTCTCCGGCGCCTCTGCCACCTCGCCTGTCGGCCCATCATCGTCAGCGGCAGCCTCCGGGCTGCGGGTCACCGTCGCTACCTTCAGTTCCTGACCCGGAAAAATCCGGTCACCATTGCCCAGATCATTGATTTCACTCAGGCGAGTCACGGTGGTGTTGAAGCGGGCTGCAATCAGGGAGAGGTTATCCCCCGGTCGAACCTGGTACCGGCCATCGGCGGGCACGCGCTCCCGGACCGGGGCCGCATCGTTGCCGGGCAGTGTCAATCGCTGGCCGGCTCTGACTCGGTGGGGATTGCGCAAATCATTGATCGCGACCAGTTGACTGAGACTGACCCCATAGCGGTCGGCAACATGGGACAGGGTCTCGCCCCGTCGCAGCACGTGATAGCGGTCCGGAGCCTGACGGGCGAATAGCTGATCCTCATCAAGTCGCGAGAGCAGATCTTGCGGGTTGAGGCTGTCAACGCTGGCAGGCAATCGTAGCGGATAGCCCCGGGGGACATACTTCTGGCCGTCCCACACCGGCCGTAGCAGGGCAGGGTTCAGCCGCCGAAGCTCATCCGGGGCGACATCAAGGGCATCGGCCAGGGCCCGCACCGGGACATAGGCGGGCATTTCCAGGCCATTGGACACAACCGGGGGCTCGGGCTCCAGGGCGGGAAAGTAATGCTCCGGCTCGGCGTGGATATCCAGGGCGGCCAGGAAAGCGGGGTAAAAATTTCGCGAGGCAAAGCCGAAGCGGCGGCCTTCATACTCCCGGGCGATGCGGGCAATATCATCGCTGCCGGTAATCGACACCGCCCGCCTGACGCCGGCAGCGCCATGATTATAAGCGGTCAGGGCGAGGGCCCAGCTACCGGTAACCTGATAGTTGTGGCTCAGCAGCTGTGCAGCGGCTCGGGAAGACAGCCAGGGATCCAGGCGCTCATCGACAACATGATCCACCTGCATGAAGCGCTGTCCGGTACCCCGGGTGAACTGCCACATGCCGGCGGCACCCGCCCGGGAACGGGCGTAGGGGGTGAATGAGGACTCCACATGGGGCAAGGCGACCATGCCCTCGGGCACACCATGCTCCCGCATCTGCTGCCGGATATGGGCCTCCCAGCGACCTGAGCGCTCCAGGCCGGCACGAAAACGATTGGCCTGACCGAGCTGAAACCGGATGCGATCGGCCGCGGCACGAAACTCAGCCGGACCGGCGCCATCGCCCCAGAGCTGGCGCATCTCCTCCGCCCAATCGGCCTCTATGCCGGGGTCCCGGGCCAGTTCAAGCAAGCGATTTCGCACGACCTCCCGGCGTTGGTCCAGGTGCTGCCTGCGCTCGGGCCGTTCCGCGCCCTCCGGGAACCGGACCACTTCGTAGACCACGCCCAGATAGCGACGGTCATGCAGCAGCCCGCCGTTCGTGCCGACCTCGGTATAGATGCGCGTCCAGAAAGCAATATCGGGCTCGAAGGCGGCCGGGCGTTCGAAATCTTCTCGAATATCCGCCTTGGCTGAAACCGCCAGCAGAGCGAGCAGCAGCAAAACCAGCGGGGTTGGGGCTTTCACTTTGCGATCCCTCCTCTAGACCCCCCTGCGCGCAAGGGCCCGCCTGGGTTATCCTGTTCGACTCCATTCAGAGTCAGAGATTCAAGGATATGCCAAGCACAGCGGTCCAGACCAACGATTCAGCACAGCTGGCCCATATTGAAACCGTCCGCCACCGATTCGACGATGCCATGGAGCGCTGTGGCGTCTCCACGGTGGTGATCGACAGCGGGCCGGTGCACCAGCGTTTTCTCGATGATATCGCCTATCCCTTCAAGGTGAACCCCCTTTTCAACTATTGGGCGCCCCTGACCAGACATCCGGGCAGCTATCTGGTCTATCAGGCCGGCCAGCGTCCCCGCCTGCTCCTGCACGCGCCCAACGATTTCTGGCACAAGACCCCGGAGGCGCCGGAGGGGGACTGGACCGGGGCCTTCGAGATCGAGCTCTACGAGGACAGCAGCGAGATCGACAAGCAACTGGTGGCCCTTCGCCACCCCGTCTATCTGGGTGAGGCACCGCCGGCGGCTCTGGGTGAATGCCGACGCAACCCGGAGGATCTGCTCAATCATCTCCACTATTACCGGGCCTGGAAGACGGATTACGAAATCCAATGCATGCGCGAGGCCAACCGACTCGGGGCACAAGCGCACCAGGCCGCGGCACGGGCATTCCGTGAGGGGGCGAGCGAATTCGAGATTCATCAGGCCTTCTGCACTGCCTGCAGCCACACCCAGGCCGAGCTCCCCTACCCGGCCATCATTGCCCTCAACGAGAACGGTTCCACCCTCCACTATGACCATCTGGAACGCCAGGCCCCGGCCGAGGCCCGCTCCTTTCTGATCGATGCCGGTGCCGCCTTCAAGGGGTATGCATCCGATATAACCCGGACCTGGTCCGGGGGTGACGCCGACTTTTCCCGCCTGATTGACGAGATGGATGCCCTCCAGCGGGGTCTTTGTGAGCAGCTGCGTCCCGGCATCTCTTTCGGCGACCTCCACGATCAGACCCACCGGGCCCTGTCCCGCCTGCTTGCCGACTGGTCCTTCATTACCGTTTCGGCGGAAGAGGCCTTTGAAAGTGGGCTGACGCGCAAGTTCTTCCCCCACGGCCTGGGCCATCTCATTGGCCTGCAAGTCCACGATGTGGGGGGCCATATGGCCGGCCCCGATGGCAGCCGGGAGCCGCCACCGGCCGCCCATCCCCATCTGCGCACCACCCGCAAGCTGGACGCCGGCCAGAGTCTCACGGTGGAACCGGGTCTGTACTTCATCGACAAGCTTCTGGACCCGATCCGGGAAAGCGAGGAAGGGAAGGCCATCAACTGGACCCAGGTGGACCGCTTCCGCCCCTTCGGCGGCATCCGCATTGAAGACGACGTGGTGGTCACCGCCGACGGGCATGAAAACATGACCCGGAATGCCTTCGACAAGCTGTAAGGAGGAGCTGGAATGCAACGAGTCTTTGCCCCCAACGTAAAATTGCTGGGACTGATTGCCGCCCTTCTGCTGGCCGGCTGTGCCAGCGAGACTGAGGCCCGGGATGTCACCCCCCTGGAAGTCAATCTGGACAAACTGGTGGAACAGGCCGTGATTGGCGAGATTACCCAGCCCCATCAGGCCGACCCACCCCTGCGGGTATCGCCGGATGGCACCGTCGCGGCCGCCCCGGGCACGGGTGGCATTACCTACAACTTCCGAACCGGCGACTCCGCCGTGCACATGGCGGGGGATCATGTGGAGCCGGCTGTCAGCATTCGTAACGGTTCGCCGGGTGATACCGCCAACCGGGCCCTGAATGTACTGGCCCAGATAGGCAATCGGGTGCGCATCATCAGTGGTGAGGCTGCCGGCGCGGAAGGCCGTGTGATCGGCAAGCATGGCGGCATTGAGAATGTCATGGTGGATTTCCCCGACGAGGTCTATGACGATCTGGTGGTGGGAGACCGGATGCAGATCCGGGCCGTGGGCCTGGGCATGGAAGCCCGCAATGCCGACGACATCTACATTCGCAACATGAGCCCGGACCTACTGGAGGCCATGACGGAACGCGGCATGGGGCTGGACGAGCAGGATCGGCTGGTAGTCCCCGTCAGCGTCCGCATCCCGGCAAAGATCATGGGCTCCGGTCTGGGCCGAAATCATGTCTTCACCGGCGACTACGACATCCAGTTCTTCGACGAGGAGGTCGTGGAACGGTATGGGCTTGACCGTCTTCGCTTCGGTGACATCGTTGCCATCACGGATGCCGACCACAAATTCGGTCGCATCTACCGGGGTGGTGCGATCAGTGTTGGCGTAGTCGTTCATGGCATCAGCGGTGTGGCCGGCCACGGCCCTGGCGTCACCACGCTGCTCACTTCACCTTCCGGCAATATCGAGCTGGTGGATGATGAGGACATGAACCTCATCAATCTCCTGCCCATCCGTTGAATCCAAGGAAGCCACCGGTGGCCCCGCCGGGGCCGCCGGCTGGCCCTGCCCCGGAGCCCTGAGGTATGGAATGGCTGAGTCTGTTGCCACCGGTGGTGGCCATTGCCGTGGCGATCTGGAAACGGGAAGTGATCGTCGCGCTGCTGGCGGCACTGTTCGTGTCGGAAACCCTGTTGGCAGGGTTCAATCCGGGCGGTGGCTTTACCGGCATGCTGGATCGAGCCACCGCGGTCTTCGAGAGCCCCAACAGCACCCGCATCCTGATGTTCAGTCTGCTGGTGGGGGCCCTGCTCTATTATATCCAGTATTCCGGCGGTGTGGCGGCGGTTGTACAGTGGCTGACTCGCGGCGGCTATACCAATAATGCCCGCCGGGCCGGGTTGCTCCCTACGTTCACCGGTTTCGCGATCTTCATTGAAACCAACATGAGTATCCTCACCTCGGGTATCGTGGCCCGGGGCCTGTTCGACCGCTTCCGCATGAGTCGGGCCAGACTGGCCTATATCATCGACTCCACCTGTGCACCGGTGGCGATCCTGATACTGTTCAATGGCTGGGGAGCCTATCTGCTGGGGCTGATCGATGAGTTCCAGTACGAAAACCCGGTGGCGGTGCTGGCCGCGACCATTCCGCTAAACTTCTATGCCCTGCTCACCCTGGCCCTGGTCTTTTACACCGTCCTGACTACCCGCGTACACGGCCCGCTGAAAACCGCGGAGTCGAAGATGGACGAAAACCAGGTGGATAGTGACGAAATCCAGCCCACCCGTGCCCGCTACATGCTGCTGCCGGTGGGAACCATGATCGGTGGCATCCTGTTCTTCCTGTGGCTGACCGGGGACGGCAGCCTGCTGGCCGGCGCCGGCGCCCAGTCGGTACTGTGGGCCACAGCCCTGGCCGTGGCGGTGGCCTATGTGCTGCTCCGCTGGGACGGCGTGTTCGAACACCGACGCCTGGTGGAACTGGGCTTTCAGGGCATGGGCAAGCTGCTGCCGGTAGTGGCCACGGTGCTACTGGCCCTGGCACTTGGCGCCAGCATGCGAGGGCTGGGAACGGGCGAATTTGTTGCCGCCATGCTCGGGCCGGCACTGCCGGTTTTCCTGCTCGCCCCACTGACCTTCCTGGCCGGTGCCATCATTTCCTTTACCACCGGCACTTCCTGGGGTACCTACGGCATCCTGATTCCCATCGCCCTACCACTGGCGGCAGCCATGGATGTACCCCCGTCCCTGATCCTGGCGGCAGTCATGGGGGGTGGCGTTTTCGGTGATCATTGCTCGCCCATTTCCGACACCACCATCATTTCCTCACTGGGTGCGGGCTGTGATCACCTTGAACATGTCCGCACCCAGATCCCCTACGCTCTGGTGGCCGGGGTTCTGGCGCTGGTGGGATATGCCCTGGCGGGTTTGATGATGGGGCTTTGAAGATATCGGCATCACAGCCATGAAAAAAGGCCGCAAAAGCGGCCTTTTTTCATGGCTGTGATTGTTTGCTCAGACTTCAATCATCGGTCACCGGCACCAGGGTCAGTTCCACCCGGCGGTTCTGGCGACGACCCTCTTCAGTGTCATTACTGGCCACGGGCTGATCCTCACCGTAACCCACCACCAGCATACGCTCCTCAATCAAGCCCTGGGACAGGAGATACCTTGAAACCGACTGAGCCCGTCGCTCGGACAAACGCTGGTTATAACTTGCCGCGCCCGTGCTGTCAGTATGCCCGGCTACCTCAACCACGGTCTGATCGAATTCTTCCAACACCACCGCCACCGAATCCAGCACTTCGTAGAACTCAGAGCGCACGGCATCGCTATCGAAGTCGAAAGTGATGTCACCCGGCATGTTCAGATGAATCTGATCCCCGTCCCGGGTGACCGATACACCGGTCCCTTCCAGTCGCTCCCGAAGCTCGGCCTCCTGACGATCCATATAGGCACCCACGGCGCCACCACTCAGAGCGCCCACACCGGCGCCAATCAGCATCCGACGCTGGCGTTCACGGCGATCACTGGCCGTGGCTGCCCCGAGAATGGCACCCGTCACCGCACCGACCACCGTACCGGTTGTTGCTCGAGCGCGCTGCTCCTCGCCGGTATAGGGATCCAGTGTGGTGCAGGCTGCCAGGACCATCGACGCCATCAAGCCCACCGTCACGCCCGGAACAAGGCGGCCAAATCCTCGCGAATTCGTTTTCATCTGCGTCTCTCCTGTGACAGACCAACCAAGGTGCACTATTGCAGGCCAAGATGGAGGTTGTCGAGCCTAAATCAACGTTCGCCGCCAATTTCCGGGTCAGGATGACCACGCCCGGGAACCAGGATGTCCGCCAGGGGGGATGCCACATGGCCGGCCTGCTGTTCTTCGCCGCCCACTTCAGGGCTGCGCCGCTCCACGAAATACAGGCGCTTGAAGAAGGTGTTGTTGGGCGGCTCGCTGAGGTCCTCGTTGTTCCAGACCTCCAGGGTCTCAACGATCACATAGTCGTCATCGTCCTCATCACGCTCGGAAATCCGGACCAGATCCCAGGTGCGGCGGCGGAACTCGGTGCATACCAGTTCCTCGTCCGGGTCTTCCTGCAGGCCGACCCAGACCTGTTCTTCCTCGTCGAAGCAACTGCGGATGACAACATCGCCATCCTCAACAACCCAACCCACCGATCGCATGGACTGGGCCTGCCCCTCTTCACCTTCCTGGGCGGTCGTCAGTCGAATGCGGAAAGCCGTGGCGCTGTCCATACCAGGCGCCACATTGCCGCCGAAAGGCCAGTAGGTTCCGGCCACATCATTGGGGTCAAACGCCGAATCGCCCCGGTCGATCAGGTCCACGGACTCGGAAATTACTGCCCCGGTCTCGTCCAGTTCGGTGATGATGCCAACCCAACCGTTGCGGGAGGGGCGCACAAATTCGATTTCCAGGCGGCCATCTGGTGCCTCGAAAATCAGTTGTGACTCATCACTGCTCCAATTGATGGTTTCGCCGGCCTTCCAGCCACCAAATTCGACTTCACCCATGTTGTTGGGGTCAAGGCGCAGGGAGGCCACCTGTTCGTCCAGATCACTGTCCGGAAGGTTGAGGACCCAACGCCCCTCCACTTCCTCTACCGGAAGCTCATCCTTGCTGCCGAACCAACCCGTCATTGCGCGGGTTGCGGTGCGCGTCTGGGTCCCGAATTCTTCATCGTCGAATACGCGCTCGAACTCCGCCTGAACCAGAATCAGGTTCGATTCTTCTCCAGCAAGAATCCGGTGGAAGCGAGCAGAATCATACCGCTCGGTAAACTCTGCCGTGACCGGGTTACCGTCTTCGTCCTGTTGCAGTTCAGAGCCACGCCAGGTCAGGTCACCGGCAAAATCGATCTTGACCGAGCCATCCTCCAGCCACCAGCTGAAGTCATCCTGGCCTTCGGGGGCACCAATACGGCCACTGCTTTCGGTATCGAAACGGAAGACATCGCCGGTAATGCCGGGAAAGCGTGGCAAATGCATGGCAAAGCGACCAAGCAGCTCCGACGGCTCATTCCAGCCGGCTTTCCGATCGGCCTGATCCAGAACCCTCGTGCGAATTTCTGCCAGCAGATCCGGTTGGGTGTCACCGGCTTGAAGAATCAGGTCTCGGGTGATTTCAGGCTGGGTGAACAGCTTTCTGATTTCATCCAGCTCATCGGGAAAGCCCGGGTCGCTGGTATTCAGAGCGACCATCAGCGCGGTGGTACTGTCCAGCAGGACCTGCGCATCCAGCTCATCCAGATATTGACGCAGCTTTTCGCCATCGCGGATGAGGCCATCCGCCTCATGCTCCAGCATTTCGCTCTCGACGAGGCGCAGGGCGGAAAAGAACAGACGCGGGAACTCATTGGGCGTGATTTGACCGTCTTCATCAACCG
This sequence comes from Natronospira sp., assembly GCA_003558125.1. Lineage (GTDB taxonomy): Bacteria > Pseudomonadota > Gammaproteobacteria > Natronospirales > Natronospiraceae > Natronospira > Natronospira elongata. The sequence continues at coordinate 40,885 of PWMQ01000076.1, forward strand.
CCGCTTCGATGTGCTGCCATTCATCCACCAGCACTTTCAGATCAATCAGCACGCCATCAGCCCGCTGAACCTGCGCTTCCAGCCAGATGAAATCCCGGGGATGAGGGAGATTGTCTTCCTCGAAGCGAAACCGCAGCACCCCATTGGGATCAACGCGAGCCGTCCAGGTTTCCCGCGGCTCATCGATCCCGGCATGAAGTTCGACGAGGGTATTGAATGGAATACCCTGTGCCGCGGCGGTACGAATCTCGACCGCAAAGTCGCCGTCGTCATCAATGGACTCACAGGCCATCAACGGCAGAAGAAACGCGGCCAACAGCAGAACAGACCAGGCACGTGAACGGGAAAACAAGGACATACTTTCTCTCCGGGCTAAACACATCCACGCCAGCAGACGCGGTAACAAAAAAGGCGGGGGGCCCTATCGGCCTGCCCACTACCCGCAAGGCCCACGTCAGCGCGTTACCGACCGGTCGGATTCAGGGCGCGCTTGTGCGGGAAGGCTGATTACCTTTCAGGCAAGCGCAACGCAGGAAATGGCCGGCCAGCGACTCGTCGAAGGAAGCGCCGCAATTCGGCCTCGGCGGCGTTGCCGCTCCTGGAAAGCCTACCACTCTTCCGGTGAGCGGCGCCTTGCCGAGATCGAATTGCGGGACTCTGACACGGGCGTTGTGGGTAATGGGCAGGCCCTGGCCACCCCGCCTTCTCTGGCATCGAAACTGGTGGCTATGGGTGGGCTCGAACCACCGACCCCAGCATTATGAATGCTGTGCTCTAACCAACTGAGCTACATAGCCATTTTTCAAACAGGACCGGTCTCGGGAAGAGAGCCGGCAGATGCGGGATTTTGGCGTGATCAGCGCTCGCTGTCAAGCGCCAAAACCGGCATCAAACATTGAAACGAAAATGGATGATGTCGCCTTCCTGAACAATGTAATCCTTGCCTTCCAGGCGCCACTTGCCGGCATCCTTGGCGCCCTGCTCGCCGCCGCAGGCGGTGAAATCCTCGTAGGAAACCACTTCGGCACGGATAAAACCCTTCTCGAAGTCGGTATGAATCACGGCCGCCGCCTTGGGGGCGCTGGAACCGGCCTTGACCGTCCAGGCCCGAACTTCCTTTTCACCCGCAGTAAAGTAGGTCTCCAGCCCCAGAAGACGATAGCCGGCGCGAATGACCCGATTCAGGCCAGGCTCGTCCATGCCGGCATCCGCCAGAAACTCGCTCTGCTCCTCGGGCTCAAGCTGGGCAATCTCGGCTTCCAGGGCGGCGCAGACCGGCACCACCTCGGCCGATTCATTCTCGGCATGGGACCGCACCTGCTCAAGCAGGGGATTGTCCTCGAATCCGGACTCATCCACGTTGGCGATATACATCAGAGGTTTGGCGGTCAGCAAATGATAGTCGCGGATGGCCTGAGTCTCGTCCTCATCCAGCAACAGACTGCGAACCGGCTGGCCTTCCGCCAGGTGCCCCTGAAGCTTCTCCAGAATCACCAGCCGTGCGCGCGCATCCTTGTCGCCGGACTTGGCCACCTTCTGGGTTCGCTGCATGGCCTTTTCCACCGTATCCAGGTCGGCCAGGGCCAATTCGGTACCGATGGTGTCGATATCCGCCAGCGGCTCCACCTTGCCGGCCACATGGGTGACATCATCATCCTCAAAACAACGCACGACCATGGCAATGGCATCGGTCTCGCGGATATGAGCCAGAAACTGGTTACCCAGGCCCTCGCCCTTGGAGGCCCCGGCCACCAGGCCGGCAATATCCACGAACTCCATGGTGGTGGGAATGATCTTCTGCGGCTTGACGATCTCGGCGATCCGCTCCAGACGAGGGTCCGGCACCTGTACGACTCCCACATTGGGATCGATGGTACAGAAGGGATAGTTCTCGGCCGGGATCTCGGCCGCAGTCAAGGCATTGAAAAGCGTGGACTTGCCCACGTTCGGCAGACCCACGATGCCACACTTGATTCCCATTAAAGATTCTCCAATATCGCGCTCAGGCCCGTGTGTGCAGGCGGTTCATGCCCGCCTCCAGGCCATCGTCGAGGATGGCCGGCAGGGCGTCGGCGGCATCCCGGATGGATTCGCGAATCAGGGCCTCATCCTCGCTGCCCGGGCGCTTGAGAACATAGCCCACCACCGCCGCGGCATGCCCGGGATGACCGATTCCGATTCGCAAACGACGGAAATCCCGGCCGATGTGCCGGTCCAGATCCCGCAGTCCATTGTGGCCTCCATGGCCACCATTCCACTTCAGGCGCACGGTCCCCGGCGCCAGGTCCAGCTCATCATGGGCCACCAGCACTTCTTCAGGCCGGATACGGAAGAAATCCATTACCGCCCGGGCGGACTGGCCACTGCGATTCATGTAAGTCAGGGGACGCAACAGGCGCAGATCATGCCGACCCACGTGAATACGCGCCATCTCGCCATGAAACTTCCGCTCACCACTGAACAGGCCACCATAGCGGGCAGCCAATTCTTCCACGTACCAGAAGCCGGCATTGTGCCGGGTATCAACGTAATCGGCCCCGGGGTTGCCGAGGCCGATGATGAGCTTGATCTGTTCAGACATTGAAACCCCTGATCAAGCCGCGGGAGGGCGGCAACCTGGGCAGCCGCCCCCGCGCGCTCGGGTGGACGCTTACTCGCCGCCCTCTTCCTTCTTCTCGTCGGCCTCGGACTGGGCCTCGGCATCGGCGGCTTCGGCCTCGTCGGCTTCCACGTCTTCCTTGGCAGCACGGGGCTGGTGGATGGACACCACCTGCAGGTCATGGTCCTCGCCATGCATCAGCTCGACCAGTTCAACCCCGGACGGCAGCTTGAGATCCGTCAGGTGAATGGAGTCGCCGATATCCAGCTCGCTCACATCCACCTCGATGAACTCGGGCAGGTCCTTGGGCAGGCAGCTGACTTCCACGTTGACCAGATTGTGAGTGATCACACCGCCATGAAGCTTGACGCCGGGGCAGGTCTTCTCGCCCTCGAAGTGCAGCGGCACCTGCATGCGCAGCTTTTCCTTGGCGCTCACACGCTGAAGGTCGATATGCTCGACCACGGTGGGCTTGTAGACGTGGCGCTGCAGATCCTTGAGCACGGCCTTCTCCTTCTTCTTGCCCACGTTGATTTCCAGCACGTGGGAGTAGAAGGCTTCATGCTTCAGCTGGTTGATCAGTTCATCGTGATCCACGGAAACCGGCACGGGGTCCTTGCCACCCCCGTAGATGATTCCCGGGACACGGCCCTGACGACGCAGGCGGCGGCTCGCACCTTTCCCCTTGTCGTCACGGACTTCTGCATTCAGTGTGAAATCGTCAGACATGATTTACTCTCCGTATGGATCCATGGATCCCTTGTCGTTTCCGGTCACACTCCCCCGCGACCAGGTTCGTGTCACCGCGCCTCCGTCCACCCTTCAAGGCGGACGGAATCGGACTCACTCCGCGTAGAGTGAGATCACCGATTCTTCGTCGCTGATGCGACGCATGGTTTCCGCCATCAGCTCGGCAATGCCCAACTGACGAATCTTGTCACAGGCGGCGGCCTCGGCGTGCAGCGGAATGGTGTCGGTCACCACCAGCTCATCCAGCACCGAAGCGTTGATATTGTCCATGGCCTTGCCCGAAAGCACCGGATGGGCAATATAGGCCTTTACCTGGGCCGCACCCTTTTCCTTGAGTGCACCGGCGGCCTTGCACAGGGTGCCCGCGGTATCCACCAGGTCATCGACGATCACGCAGGACTTGCCGTCCACATCACCGATGATGTTCATGACCTGGGATTCGTTGGCCCGCGGTCGACGCTTGTCGATGATGGCCAAGTCGGAATCGCTCAGGCGCTTGGCAAATGCCCGGGCCCGGTCGGCGCCACCCACATCGGGGGAGACCATGATCAGCTCCTGCCCCTTGGAGGCTGCCTCTTCCCGCAGCTTGCGCATGTCATCCAGAAGCACCGGCGAGGCATAGACATTGTCCACCGGGATATCGAAAAAGCCCTGAATCTGATCGGCATGCAGGTCCATGGTCAGGACCCGATCCACGCCCGCCGAGGTCAGCATATTGGCCACCAGCTTGGCGGAGATGGGCACCCGGGCCGCGCGTGGTCGGCGATCCTGCCGGGCATAGCCGAAATAGGGAATCACGGTGGTAATCCGCCCGGCCGAGGCCCGGTAGAGGGCATCCACCATCACCAGCAATTCCATCAGGTTCTCGTTGGAGGGCGGACAGGTGGACTGAACAATGAACACGTCACGACCACGGACGTTTTCGTTGATCTCCACGGCCACTTCGCCGTCACTGAATCGCGCCACCTTGGCCTTGCCCAAGGGCAGCTCCAAGCGTTCGGCGATGCGCGCCGCCAGATCCGGCGTGGCATTGCCGGCAAAAACCATCATGTTAGATACCGACACCTGCTGTCCCCTTGCATGCTCAAGTGATGAGGAATCCGGACGGGCGCCCCACTCCCGCCAGGCTCCGGGGCCTGGTCTGGGGCACTTACAGCGACAAAGCCCGGCCGTGCGTAAGCACGGCCGGGCTGAATATGGCTGGGGCGGCAGGATTCGAACCTGCGCATCACGGGATCAAAACCCGTTGCCTTACCGCTTGGCTACGCCCCAATCATCTTTTCCAGGTCAGCCGATGAACTCGGCAACCTGAATGAGCGCGGCATTATAGCAGCGACCTCGCCGCAATTGTACCCCGTCTGACTCAGTCGGCCCCCAGGCGCTCCCGCAAGGGCGACTGATTGCAGGCTCGGGCGTAGAATCCCTGCCAGTTCTCGGGCAGATGCCGAAGCAATTCATTGGCCAGAGCAGCGTCGTCGAGGGCGAGAAACACACAGGCCCCCGTCCCGGTCAGACGGGGATTGCCATAGGGCGCCAGCCAGCGCAGGGCTTCCGCCACTGCCGGGTAGCGGGCCGCCACCACCGGCTGAAAATCATTGCGTCCGCCCTGTCGCAGATAATCCTGCAACTGGATGACCGCACTGTCCCGGATCAATTCCTCGGCATTGTAGATCTCGCCAGTGGACACGGCACAGTCAGGCTTGACCACCAGAAAACAGGGTTCCGGCAGATCGGCCACGGCCGTCAGACGTTCGCCTCGCCCCTCGGCCCAGGCCGCTTGGCCGTGAACGAAAACAGGCACATCCGAGCCCAGGCCAAGGCCGATCTCGGCCAGCTCCTCCTCACTCAGTTTCAAGGACCACAATCGATTGAGGGCATGCAGGGTGGTGGCGGCATCCGAGCTGCCACCGCCCAATCCGCCCTGTGCGGGAATCCGCTTCTCAAGTTGAATATCCACGCCGGGCAGATCATCCCGGCCGACTCGACTGCGCAAGGCCTGGGCGGCTCGCATCACCAGGTTCTCGTCCACAGGCACCTCGGCCAGGTCACCACTGAGCTGCATTTCCCCATCGTCGCGCCGATGAAAAGTCAGTCGGTCGCCGAAGTCCAGAAACTGAAACAGGGTCTGGATGTCGTGATAGCCGTCATCCCGCCGACCCAGCACATGGATGAAAAGGTTCAGCTTGGCGGGTGCCGGCCAGGCTTGTGCATCCTCGTGGACCGGATCACTCATCGGGCTGGTCCTGCCCTGGAATGACTGCCCAAGCGCCCTGCTGAGAGTCCACACCGGCAAAGTCGGGCCCCCCGGTTCGATCGCCCAGAACCCATTCACTGACCCGCAGGCGCAGCGTCACCCCCTCGAGCTCGTTGTCCACCGTGATCCGCCCGGGCAGCGCCAAACCATCCACCGTCTCATAGCGATCGTATTCAATGGTCCAGCCGCCCTGATGCAGCTCGCTCAATTGGCCGCCCCCATTCACTGCCAGGTAGGCCGGTTCCTCATCCGGATAGGGCAAGCCAATGATCCACCAGCGCAACATGCCCAAAGGCACCTGCCAGCCGGTCTGCAGGGCGAGCTCGCGCTCGGGCTCGGCGGTCTGCCAGGTCTCGCCCCGGCTGTTCTCAATCACCACCCAGCCGGGATCGCCCCGAACCCGGGTGGCGCCGATCCCGAAGGTACCGCGCAGACGAAAATCCATGTAATCCACCCACTGGGACCATCTTAGGGAGGCACTCCAGGCATCATCAGGCGTGCGCAGGGCAACCCGACCATCCAGCGACCAGGCCTGCAGCATGGCGAGGTCACGCTGGTGCGCCTCCCAGGCCATATAGTCCGGTGGCTCCTCCGGGGCGGGCGCAAAAGGGGCACAGGCGGCAACCATCAGCGCCAGTGCCAGCAGCCCCAGACCGCCCTTCAGTCTTTTTGCAATTGCTGCCATGTCTTTTCCAGTATCTCCTCGTCGGGCCAGCGCTCGCGGGCCGTCTCATACAGGCTTCGCGCCTCTTCCCTCTGTCCCAGCGCCCACTTCACGGCTACCTTGTGGGCCGCGACCTCGGCGACCTGCAAGCGCTCCCAGGCCTGCTCCAGCCAGCGCGCCGCCGCCTGATGATTACCCAGGCGATACTCCACCCAGCCCTTGCTGTCGAGTATGGCGCCACTGTCCGGGCTACGCCTGAGTGCCTGTCGAATAAGACGACGGGCCTCACGCAAATCCCGGTCCTGATCGGCCAGGCTGTAGCCCAGGGCGTTCAGCACCAGCGGCTCCTCCGGCCAGAGACGATGGGCCTTGCGAAGCCATTCCACCGCCACGGTCGAACCCGGCTCAGCCTCCAGGCGGCCCAGAGCGCAGCGATAGTGGGCATCGGCATCCCAGGCTCGGGCCGCCTGCGCCGCTTCGCACAGGGCAACACCCCGTGACTGCCAGCCCCGGGCCAACAGCAGGCTGCCGAGGGTAACGCGGAACTGGTGGCGATAGTCTCCCAACTGATAGCGACTCAGCTCAATGCGTTCATCCGCCTCGCCCTCTCGACCCAGTTCCAGCAACAGGGCAATGGCCCGAGCGCGAGCCTCCACATGATCGTCGCCGGACAGCACCCGATCATAAAGCCGCAAGGCAGCTTCACGCTTGCCTGCCCGCTCATTCACCACGGCCATTCGAAACCAGGTTTCGCGAAGACGGAAACCGCGAGCCGCCAATCGCGAAAACCGTTCCAGGGCCTCCTCATACTGACCCTGCTCGCTCAGTACCAGGGCCAGGGCATAATCGAAGGCGGACAGTCCGGGGTTGTCCTCCAGGGCTCCGCGCAGCAGATCGGCAGCGGCGGGCAGATCCCCGGATTCCCACAGCAATGTCGCCATTTCCAGAATGGCGCCGGCATCCCGCCAATCCGCCAGGGCCAGCCAGGCCTCGGTCACCGCCGCCGCATCCCCCGCCTGGGCGCGGACACGACGCTTGAGCCACCAGGCCTCGGGGTCATCCGGGTCACGGACCAGGGCCCGCTGACTCAGCCGTTGCGCATCCTCAAGGCGGTGAAGGCTCATGGCCATGCGCGCGCCCGCGAGCAGCGCGGGCGCACTGTCGTGTTCTCGCGAGAGGGGCTCCATCAACTGCCAGGCACGCCAGCGCCGCGGCAGTGATTGCAACTCCCCGCCCAGATAGCGCCAGTCCGCTTCGCTCGCCTCTATTAGCCAGCGCCGAAAGGCGTCCCGGGCCTGGGCCAATTCCCCAGCCTGCAGGGCGGCCATACCCAGCGCCCAGTCCGCGGCTGGATTGTCCGGGTCCCGCGCCTTCCAGAGCTGGGCCATTTCCAGAGCCTGTGGCCAGGCTTCGACGCGCAGGGCATAAGTGCTGGCTTCCCGGGTCAGGGCCAGTGAGGCACGGGGCTTGAGGGCACGGGCATAGAAATCCGACGCCAGCTCGGGCTCCCCCCGGGAACGGGCGATCTCGGCCAGCAGGATGTGTTCGCTCTGGGCAGCCTGCTCATCTTCCCGCTCGGGCGTCATGCCGGCACACGCTGCCAGCCAGAGCAAGGCAAGCAGGAGGACTGATGTATAATGATTTTTTGTCATGACTCCCGGCTTAGCCAATGAGCATTGTTCTTCGGCCGACCACGGCCGTCGACTCAGGTTCCTGTCGGGGTCTGTTCACCAATCCAGCCAGCATCCCTAACGCCACCCTACATGCCGCTGATCGCCCTAGGAATAAACCATAACACGGCCCCGCTGGAACTCAGGGAGCAACTGAGTTTTTCCGGCGACGAGCTGTGCGCGGCCCTGCGTGACCTGGAATCCCTGCCCGGGGTCCGGGAAGTGGCCGTGCTGTCCACCTGCAACCGCACCGAAATCTACGGCAGCCTGGACGAGGACGGTGAGACGGCCCTGCGGCAATGGCTCAATCATCACCCGAACACAGATCAGGAGGCCATCCAGCGCGCGGTCTATGAGTTCGTCGACGAGGAGGCGGTGCGACATGCCATGCGCGTCGCCTGCGGGCTGGACTCCATGGTGCTGGGCGAGCCCCAGATCCTCGGGCAAATGAAACAGGCCTACGAAGCCGCCCTGGAGGCCGGCACCGCCAAGCGCGTGCTGCACCAGCTCTTTCAGGGCAGTTTCTCGGTGGCCAAACAGGTCCGCACCGATACCGGCATTGGCCAGAACCCGGTCTCGGTTGCTTATGCCGCCGTGGATCTGGCCCGCCAGATCTTCGCCGAATTCGAGAACCACACCGCCCTGCTGCTGGGTGCCGGCGAGACCATCGAACTGGCCGCCCAGCACCTCAACCGCCGTGGCATCGGCCGCATGATCATCGCCAACCGCAGCGTGGACCGGGCCCATCGGCTTGCGGATGAGGTCAAGGCCCAGGCCAGCAGCCTGGACCGGCTGCCGATCCATCTGGTGGAGGCAGACATCATCATCGCCTCCACCGCTAGTCGCGAGCCCATCCTCACCCGGGAGATGGTCAAGACCGCCTTCCGTCAGCGCCGCCACAAGCCGGTGCTGATGGTGGACATCGCCGTGCCCCGCGACATTGAGGCGTCGGTGGCAGATCTCAGTGATGTCTTCCTGTATACCATCGATGATCTGCAGCAGACCATTCGCGAAAACCTGGCCTCGCGGGAACAGGCGGCCGCACGCGCCCTGGAAATCGTCGATGCCAGGGCCAGCCATCTGGCCGCCACCCTCAGTAGTCTGGACGCGGTCCCGGCCATCCGCCGACTGCGCGAGCGGGCCTTCGATCAGCGCGAACAAACCCTGCGTCAGGCGCAGCGCATGCTGGCCGCCGGACGCCGGCCCGAGGATGTTCTCGAATACATGGCCCATACCCTGACCAATCGCCTGCTTCACGAACCCACCGTGGCCTTGAGGGAGGCGGGGGAACAGGGAGACCGGGACACCCTGGACACGGCAAGACAGTTATTCGACCTGGGCGAGGGAGACGAGAAAGAAGAATGAAGGACAATATCCGCCACAAGCTCGAACAACTGGAAGAGCGATTCCAGGAACTGGCCGGCCTGATGGCCGAACCGGATGCGGCCAGCAACCCGGATGATTTCCGTCGCCTGTCGCAGGAATATGCCCGACTGGAGCCGGTGATGACGGCCTTCCGCCAATACCGCCAGCAGGAAGCGGATCTGGCCGACGCCCGGGAAATGGCCGCCGACCCGGACCCGGCGGTGCGGGAAATGGGCGCCGAGGAGCTGGCCGCGGGGGAGTCGGAGCAGACGCGACTGGAAGAGGAATTGCTGTCATTGATGGTCCCGCGCGACCCCCACGACGACAGCAATCTGTTCCTGGAAATCCGCGCCGGCACCGGCGGCGACGAAGCCGCCCTGTTCGCCGGCGACCTGTTCCGGATGTACTGCCGCTATGCCGAAACCAAGGGCTGGACGGTGGAGATCCTGAGCGAAAGCCCGGGTGAAGTCGGCGGCTACCGGGAAATCATCAGCCGGGTGGTGGGGAGCGAGGCCTATGCCCATCTCAAGTTCGAGTCCGGCGCCCACCGGGTCCAGCGGGTCCCCAAGACCGAATCCCAGGGCCGGATCCACACCTCCGCCTGTACCGTGGCGGTAATCCCGGAAATCGAAGTGGACACCAGCGTGGAAATCAACAGCAATGACCTGCGGGTGGACACCTTCCGGGCCGCCGGGGCCGGTGGCCAGCACGTCAACAAGACCGACTCCGCGGTCCGGATCACCCACTTGCCCAGCGGCATCGTGGTGGAATGCCAGGACGAACGCTCCCAGCACAAGAACCGGGCCCGCGCCCTATCCCTGCTGAAAGCCAAACTGGAAGCCGCCCGGGAACAGGAACAGCGCCAGAGCGAATCCGAAACCCGGCGCAAGCTCGTCGGCAGCGGCGACCGCTCCTAACGCATCCGCACCTACAACTTCCCCCAGGGCCGCGTCACCGACCACCGCATCAACCTCACCCTCCACCAGCTCGACGGCATTCTCGAAGGCGAGCTGGATCCGGTTCTGGAGGCCTTGATGCAGGAAGATCACGCGGACCGGCTGGCGGAGATGACTGGGTAGAGCGGCGAGCTGGCCGCGCCGGCTGCGAGGCCTACTGTTTCCTGCAGAGCCTCGCGTATTCAAGCCACACGCAATCCACGGCGTTTCCGAAGCGGCACGGCATTGTCGCGTGCAAGGCCAGCTCGCTGCTCGAAGCTCGGAGCTCGCCGCTCCCTAATCCCTCCTAAACCACCCCACCAAGGACAATCTATCCCGCTGGGTGGTGATGACTTCGTGGGGCAGGCTGTCGCTCAGGAAAATGACCAGGCGGCCGGGGGCGGGGAAGATGTCCACCGGGTCGGCGGCATCAGGGTAGAGGCGGAGCTGGCCGCCGTATTCGGAGCGCCAGCGGGGATTGAGGTAGAAGACGGTGGAGACGACGCGGGCGTCGTCGTCTCGGAAGCGGTCAATGTGGCGGCCGTAGCGGGCGCCGGGGGGATAGAGCGCGTAGTGGCCTTCCCAGCCGCGAATGCCCAGATAAAGCTCGCGGTTGAGGGTCTCGCGCAGGGCCGAGAGTTGCTCGAACCAGACCGCCTCGCTGCCCCGTGCCCGGCTGGGGTCGAGCCAGCAGAGTCGGTCGCCGCGGATGGCCTTGACCCGGGCACGGCCGGCGGCACGGCCCACGGCGGCATCACGGAAACTGCCGCGCTTCTGACGCCGGTAGAGGGTCCGGCGCAGACGGGCAACCGTCTCCGCCGGGAGAAAGTCATCGATGACGCCCCAGCCGGGACCGGCCAGGGCGTCCACCAGCGACTTCATGGGCGCCAGCCCGCTCAGTGGCTTTGCGGCTCGCTACCGCCCTGGCCTTCATCGGCTTCCGGCGCGGGAATGTTCTGCAGCCAGCCCTGGCCGAACTCGCGCTTGAGAGAGCGCACACCCTTGGCGGTCACCTGAATGCCAACGGTCAATCCCGGGTTGATCACCAGGCCCATGTCATCGCGCATATTGTCCAGCAGGATGGGGGCCGGGAATCGCGTGGGATGCTCGAAACCCTCCTGCTTGCGGCAGAAGTCCTCGGTGCGTTCCTCGGCGGTGAACACGGTCAGCAACTGGCCGCCTTCCTTGTCCGTGACCATCAGGCCCTGGACGTCGTTAAGGCGGTCGCCCGGCTGGACCGGCTGGTTCATGACCATGTACAGCGGCGAGCGCAACAGGCACTGGAAGATGGTGCCCAGGGAGACCTTGCCGTCACGGCCGGCCTGAATCAGGAATTCCAGTTCATTGCGGGCTTCAAAATCCTCCTGCCCGGCTGCCTTTTCTTGCTCCGACATTATCTCTTGCTCCCCTAAATGAAAGTGAGATTTAAACGCCCTACGCCTTGATCGCCGACAGGGCATGTTCCAGGTCGGCCTTGAGGTCGTCCAGATCCTCAATACCCACCGAAAGACGAATCAGGGTATCGCTGATACCCAGTGCCTCGCGCTTGTCCCGGGGGACGGAGGCGTGGGTCATGATGGCCGGGTGCTCGATCAGACTTTCCACCCCGCCCAGGCTCTCGGCCAGGGAAAACAGCTCGGTATTTTCCAGAAAGCTGCGCGCCTGATCCAGGCCGCCCTTGAGCCAGATGGTAATCATGCCGCCAAAGCCCTTCATCTGACGCCGGGCCAGTTCGTGCTGGGGATGGCTCTCCAACCCCGGATAGGCGACCTTTTCCACCTCCGGCCGGGCTTCCAGCCACTGGGCCAGTTCCAGCGCACTCTGGCAGTGGCGTTCCATGCGCAGGGCCAGGGTCTTGAGCCCGCGCAGGGCGAGGAAGCTGTCAAAGGGGCCACTGACGGCACCCACGGAGTTCTGCAGGTAGGCCAGCTGATCGGCCAGATCCTGGTTATCGCCCACCACGACCACACCCCCGACCATGTCGGAATGACCGTTGAGATACTTTGTGGCCGAGTGCATCACCATGTCGAAACCCTGGGTCAGCGGCTGCTGTACACAGGGCGTGGCGAAGGTGTTGTCGGCGACAGTCAGCAGCTTGTGGCGACGACCGATCTCCGCGATGGCCTCCAGGTCCACCAGCTTGAGCACCGGATTGGTGGGGGTCTCCACCCAGATCATGCGGGTCTCGGGACGAATGGCGGCTTCCACTGCGGATGGATCGCGCATGTCCACAAAGCTGAAATCCAGATTGGCGGAGCGCTTGCGGACGTTCTCGAACAGGCGATAGGTACCGCCGTAGAGATCGTCCATGCAGATCACATGGCTGCCCGCGTCCAGAAGCTCCAGGATGGTGCCGGTGGCCGCCATGCCCGAGGCAAAGGCGAAGCCGTGGCTGCCTTCCTCCAGATCGGCCACGCAGGCCTCATAGGCGCTGCGGGTGGGGTTCTGGGTACGGGAGTACTCATAGCCCTGGTGCTCCCCCGGGCTGGACTGCACGTAGGTGGAGCTGGCGTAGATGGGGGTCATGATGGCGCCGGTGCTGGGATCCGGCCGCTGACCGGCATGGATTCCCCGCGTGGCCAGACCGTGACGCTTCTTGTCCGACATATCGCTTTCCTTACTCTTCAATGACATTGCCCCGGCGCAGGTAACCCAGCAGATCACTGCGGGTCACCATGCCGAGGAAGTGTGAGTCGCGCACCACCGCCAGTGCGGTGTCGATTTCCAGGCGTTCAGCCAACTGGACCATGGGCAGATCCACTTCCACGGTGGGGAAGCTGGGATTCATGATCTCGCCCACCAGGCTGTCGAAACCCTTTTCCGAGCCCCTGACCGCATGGATCAGATCGCCCTCGTTGACCCCGCCCAACAGCCGGTCACCCTCCACGACCGGTAGTTGGGAGAAGCCGTTATCGCGCATCCGCTTGTGGGCGGTGGCCACCGTGTCCTGACGGGATACCGCCACCGTCGCCCGGTCTTCATGGGGCCGGCTGATCAGGTCCCGGAGGTCGCCGTGGGCGGGGCGCTCGATGAAGCCCTGCTCCCACATCCAGAAGTCGTTGTAGAGGCGGGAAATGTAACGATTCCCGGTGTCACAGGCCAGGGTCACCACATTCTTGGGCTCACTCTGCTCGCGGCAGTAACGGAGAGCCGCGGCCAGCAGGGTTCCGCTGGAGGAGCCTGCCATGATGCCTTCCTCGGAGAGCAGGCGGCGGGCGGTAAGAAAGGCCTCCCGGTCGGGAACGGCATAGGCCTTCTTGACGAAGCTGAGGTCGGCCACATCCGGGATGAAATCCTCGCCGATGCCCTCCACCAGCCAGGAACCGGCTTCACCCAGTTCCCCTTCATTGATGTAGCGAGTCAGCACCGAACCCTCGGGGTCGGCGACGATCAATTCCACCTCCGGCGCATGCTCCCGAAACCAGCGACCCAAACCAGTCACCGTGCCGGAACTGCCAACCCCGATGACCACCGCATCTACCTTGCCGTCCAGCTGTTCATAAATTTCCGGCGCGGTGGTGCGCTCGTGGGCCAGGGCATTATCCGGATTGCCGAACTGGTTGATGAAATAGGCATTGCGCTCTTCGGCAACACGGAGGGCCAGATCCTGGTAATACTCCGGGTGGCCCTTGGCCACATCCGAGCGGGTCAGGATGACTTCGGCTCCCATGGCCCGGCAACTGGCGATCTTCTCCGGGCTCATCTTGTCAGGAATCACCAGCACCAGGGGATAGCCCTTCTGGCGAGCCACCAGGGCAAGGCCAAGACCGGTGTTGCCGGCGGTACCTTCGACAATGGTGTCACCGGGCTTGAGATCGCCCCGCTTCTCCGCCTCTTCGATCATGGTCCGGGCGATCCGGTCCTTGACCGAATGGGCCGGGTTGTTCAGTTCCAGCTTGGCGAACAGACGACAGGGGCCGGTATCCAGCCGCGTCAGTTCCACCATGGGCGTGCGCCCGATCATCTCGAGCGCATTGCGATAAATCTGCATGCAGCCTCCCGCAGGCGAACAGGAAAACAGCGGTTGCAGGCCAAGGGGGTGCATTGGCCCAGGCCAACCGCCAGTCGCAAAGGCGCATATTGTACGGCATGGCCAGGAGCTTTGCCTCGCCAGCTTGCGTACAATGTGGGGATGCGAGAAATACCCCCAGACAGCAGGTCTCAAACGGCCACCATCAGCGAGCTGCTCAGTCGGGGCAAGACCCTGCTCCAGGGCACGACCCCCGATCCCCGTCGCGAGGCCCGCCTGCTGCTGCGCCATGCCAGCGGCCTGGGCGATGCCCAGATCATGGCCTTCCCGGAGCGACAGCTGACAGCGGCGGAGGCCGAGCGCTATCTCGCCTGGGTCCGGCGACGGGCCCGGCATGAACCGATTGCCCACCTGCTGGGCTGGCGTGATTTCCGGCAACTCAGCCTGCGGGTCGATGCCAATACCCTGATTCCCCGCCCGGAGACCGAGTTGCTGGTGGATCTGGCTCTTGATCTGATGCCGGCCGGGGGAGTACGCGCACTGGATCTGGGCACCGGCAGCGGTGCCATTGCCCTGTGCCTGGCTGACGAACGCCCCGCATGGTCGGTCAGCGCCAGTGATGAGAGCGCGGCGGCCCTCAGCGTGGCCCGGGATAATGCCCAGCGGCTGGGCCTGAAGCTCCGCCTGCTGGAAGGCGACTGGTTCGAGCCAGTTACGGGGGAGCGTTTCGACCTGATCGTTTCCAATCCGCCCTATATTCCCGAACAGGACCCTCACCTGGCGCAGGGCGATCTGCCCCACGAACCCCGCACCGCCCTGGCCGCGGGCGATGATGGCCTGGATGACCTGCGCCGGATCATCCGCGAGGCCCCGGCCCAGCTGACCCCCAACGGCCGACTGATGCTGGAGCACGGTCATGACCAGGGACCGGCCGTGCGGGCGCTGCTGGATGCAGCCGGTCTGATCGAGATCGCGACCCACCGCGATCTGGCCGGCCGGGAACGGATATCCACTGCCCGCCGGGGAGGCGATACCGGCTAGCCGCGCGAAATGCTGCCAAATGATAGCAAAAAGCTATCTGGGCAATGCAATTATTTATGCGCACATTCGCTAATATTAACTTGCTTTTGTACAAAGCTGGTATAGACTTGAACTCAAGTCCGGCAACGATCCGGACCCGCCGGATCCATCGTGACTCCCCCTCACCCGGATCCGGCTGCCGCCAACAGTCCCCAAGCAGGCGGCAACAAGAAGCCGGGGCTACCCGGCCGCCCTTCCGACAGGCGAGCGACGGCAAGGATGCCACCAAGCAACTACCCCAACGGGGCCCGCAAGGGCCCCGCTTTTTTTGCCATGTAAAATAGTCGCCCACGCATTGGCCCCGGAGAAGCGGATGGACCGACTTCGCTATGCCCGACATCTGTCACTGCCGGAATTCGGCGAGGACGCCCAGAGCGAACTGGGCCGCTCCACCGCCCTGATCGTCGGCATGGGTGGCCTGAGCAATCCATCTGCCGCCTATCTGGCCGCCGCCGGGATCGGCCGGCTGATTCTGGCCGATTTCGATAGTGTCGACACCGCCAACCTGCAACGCCAGATCCTGTTCGATAGCACCCAGGTGGGTCATGACAAGGCGCAGGCAGCCCGTGACCGCCTGCTGGCCCTGAACCCGGCGGTGGCGATCGACTGTGAGCGTGAGCGGCTGGACGATGCCAACCTGGACAGGCTGCTGCCAGAAGTGGATGTCATCCTCGACGGCAGTGACAATTTCCCCACCCGCTTCGCGGTCAATCGCGCCGCTGTTCGCCATGGAAGGCCTTTGGTTTCCGGGGCCGCGATTCGCTGGCAGGGCCAGGTGGCGGTCTTCGACAGCCGCCATGGTGGCTGCTATGCCTGCCTCTTTGACGAGGCTGCCGCTGACGATGACATGGGGGACTGCGCCAGCAACGGGGTGCTGGGCCCTCTGGTGGGTGTGATTGGTGCCATGCAGGCGGTCGAGGCCATCAAGCTGCTCACCGGGCGCGGTGAGGCTTTGCAGGACCGCCTGTTACGCTATGATGCCCATTCTGGCCGCTGGCGAGAGACCCGCTTTGCCCGGGATCCCCTCTGCCCGGTCTGTGGCCGGCGAAACTGACCTGACAATCACCTGGCGCTGGAGATCCGGTATGAGTGAGTCGATTGCGGAAACAAGCGACCCCTTGCAGCTTCTGGAAAGGGAAGACAGCGTCGAGGCCCTTCAGCGCTATCTGCTCGATTGCATTCCGCTGCTCCAGCATATGAATGTGAGCGTCAATCGAATTGACCGTGAGGCGGTACGTATCGCGGCACCACTGGCGCCCAACAGCAACCACATCGGCACCGCCTTCGGCGGCAGCCTCCACGGCCTTGGCACGCTGGCTGCCTGGGGTCTTCTGTGGGTGCTGCTGAGGGACCAGCCCGATGTCAGCCTGGTGATTCGCGACAGCAGCATGCGCTACCTGGAACCGGCCAAGGATGATCTGGTGGCGGTCTGCGAGACCCCCAATGTAGGCCTGGTCACCCAGTTCCTGCGGGGCATCCAGCGTCGCAGCAAATCCGCCATCGAACTCCAGGCCCGAGTGGAAAGCGCCGGCCGGACCTGCGCCGAGTTCCGCGGCGTTTTTGTTGCCATTCGCGCCAGGAAGTAGCCCCGACGCAGACACCCTCCTCCCGGGCCCCCTTCTTATCCCCCGTTTGGGGGAGAGACATTGCCACACCACGTCCCTACACTCCGTTGGTGTAGTGCTGCGGTGGACGCGGCAGTACGTGATCCAAGGATCCGCATAACAGACAACATGTTTCTCGCGGAGGGAAACAGGGAGGAGTACAGATGATGAATAGACATATATTGACCACTGTTGCCATTGCAGGCAGTTTCGCGCTCAGCGGCTGTTTCAGCAGCGACTCAGATGATAGCGCTAGCCCAGACCAGGTTGAGGGCCAGATCGTGGTTCCCGTGGGGACCGCCGACGGCGACGACGACAATGGTGCGATCCTGAACCAAATGGCCGGTCACCCGGCGGCGCTTCGGCCCACCGCAGGCGGTACCATCCTGAACGCCAGTGCCAACTGCCCAGATGTTCCTGGTGGCTACGAAGCCCTGGCCGATGCCACCGTGGAATTCCTGGACAGCAGCGACGTGGTCGTGGGTGATACGGTGACCACCGACGAATGCGGTCAGTTCAATGCCGACCCGCCCTCCGAGGCCGTCATGGTTCGAGCCACCCGAGATGGGTTCCATCCGGTGGAAGCGGAAGTTGCCAATTTCCGCGCAGGGGGCTCTGGAATTGGGTCCACCATCCCCTCCAACTGGAACTACCGTATTGGCTCCATGCAGGTCCAAAGCGATGGGCGTGTAGCCTTCACCGTGGTTGACGATCAGCGTGGCATGGCCGTCATCGGCCTCCCGGCCCGCACAGTGGAAGCCCTGGTGAACCAGACCCAGGTCTCCATCGGCGACCTGACCAGCAGTGCCGCCACCCAGGAAGCCGCCTCGGTCGGCGTGGTGCTGGATGCCAGTGGCTCCATGTACCAGTGGGCCTACACTGACGAGGACACCGGTGAGAGCTTTGACCGTTTCCAGCTCACCACCCTCGCCACCCATGAATTCCTGAATATCCGGGGCGGCGGTGATGAGGTCAGCTTCACCATCTTTGATGGTCGCGTGGACCTGATTAATGATGACTGGATTGAGGCCAACTGGACGCTGGAAGATGCTCAGCAGGATCCGGTGGACTACAGCTTCAGCAGCTCCGGTTTCACCCAGGATGAGGAACCCCTGCGCATGATCAGCGATGCGTTAAATCCTCACTCCACCATCTGGGGAGCCAACCAGGATGCCGACACCATCGCGGATGATCCCCACGCGGAGACTCCCGACTTCCAGATCACCAACTCCTACAGCTGGGGCGGGATGACGGCACTTTATGATGCCGTTGATGCTGGTCTGGACGTGCTGGAGACAGCGGCGAATGACCGCAAGATCCTGGTCACCATGGGGGATGGCGGCGATAACAGCTCAACCAAGAACAAGCAGGAAGTCATCGACCGCGCCAACAGCATGGGGATCCCGGTTCTGGCTGTGGGCCTGGCGGTGTCCGGTAACGCTGAACAGAACCTGAAGGATCTGGGTTACGACACCGGCGGTGACTACTTCTCCGTGGACAGCATCGATATCTCCGATGCCTTTATCAGCATCCAGAGCGGTATCCAGTTCCAGTACCTCCTGGAGCTGCCTGGCGTGGACCTGGAGGCCGGCGATGTTCTCACCCTGCGCATCGACTACAACAACATCGTTGCCGAGCGAGACTACACCGTACCCTCCAATCCCTAAGCAATAATCGCGGGTAAGAAAAAGCGCCAGCAGGGCTTTCCCTGCTGGCGCTTTTCATTCGCGACAACCAGACTCCGGTCGCGCGTCAGTGTCGGGTGCTGGAACCCAAGCTGCTCGAAGAATCCGCGAACAGCTCGGCTGTATCGACTTTATCAAAATGATAGCTTCGACCACAGAATTCGCAGGACACCTCCACGCGTCCCTGAGCCTCAATGATCTCCTCCACTTCCTCTGTGCCCAACCGCCGCAGCACGTCGGCAATCTTGTCGCGGGAACAGGTGCAGCGAAAGGCCACCGGGTGGGCCTCGAACAGGCGAACGTCTTCTTCATGATAGAGGCGGTGCAGGAGCTGCTCCACCGGCAGATGACAGAGCTCCTGTTCGCTAACCGTCTCCGCCAGGGTGACGGCCCGATTCCAGGCATCATCCTCTTCCTGTTCACCGGGAATCACCTGCAACAACAGACCGGAAGCCGCATGCTCGTCGGCGGCAAGCCACAGGCGGGTGGGAAGCTGTTCCGAGCGGGAGAAATAACCTTCCAGGCAGGCACCCAGGCTATCCCCTTCCATGGGCACAATGCCCTGATAGCGCTCTGATTGCTCCTTCTGCTCAATGGTGATGGCCATGGTGCCATCACCCACCAGGGTCTGGAAGCTGTCGGTATCCGGCAGGGACTCTCCGTACTGGGCGGTACCGCGAAGCACCAGGTCGCTGCTGCACTGCACCACCAGCAGGTTCACCGGACCACTGCCCTGGACCTGCAGGGTCATGGCACCATCAAACTTCAAGGTGGACGCCAGCAGGCTGGCGGCGGCCATGGCCTGGCCCAACAGCCGACGCACGGGCGCGGGGTAATCCGTATGTTCCAGGGCGGCCTGCCAGCTTGCGTCCAGATGCACCACCTCCCCCCGCACCGGGAAATGCTCAAAGAGGAAGCGGTGCAGACTGTCAGCCTGTTTGACGGCGTCGTTCATCCCTTCAGCTTCTCCTTCAGAAGCTCATTGACCTGTTGGGGGTTGGCCTTGCCCTTGGTGGCCTTCATCACCTGCCCCACGAAGAAGCCGAAGAGCTTGTCCTTACCGGCCCGGTATTGCTCCAGCTGCTGGGGATTCTTTTCCAGCACGTCGTCGATGATGGGCTCGATGGCCGAGGCATCGGTGATCTGCTTGAGACCCTTCTTGTCGATGATGGTATCGGCATCGCCCTCACCGGCCCACATGGCCTCGAATACATCCTTGGCGATCTTGCCGGAGATGGTGTTGTCCTCGATACGCTTGAGCAGTCCGGCCAGGGCATCGGCATTCACCGGGGCCTCGGCAATCTCCACGCCGTCCTTGTTGAGGAAGCCTGAAAACTCACCCATGACCCAGTTGGCCGCCAACTTGGGATCACCGCCCGAGGCCTTGACCACCGCCTCATAGAAATCACCCATTTCCCGGGTGGCTGTCAGCACGCCGGCATCATAGGCCTTGAGACCGTAATCGCTGATGAATCGCTCTCTCTTTGCATCCGGCAGCTCGGGAAGGCTGGAACGAACCTTCTCGACAAAGCTGTTCTCGATCTCCAAAGGCAGCAGGTCCGGGTCGGGGAAGTAACGATAATCGTTGGCTTCCTCCTTGGTCCTCATGGAGCGGGTCTCGCCCTTGGCAGGATCGTAGAGACGGGTCTCCTGCACCACTTCACCACCGGACTCAAGGACATCAATCTGCCGCTCCACTTCGTAATCAATGGCCTTCTCCACGAAACGGAAGGAGTTGACGTTCTTGATCTCGGTGCGGGTGCCAAACTCTTTCTGGCCCTTGGGACGCACGGAGACATTGGCATCGCAACGGAAAGAACCTTCCTGCATGTTGCCGTCACAGATCTCCAGGTAGCGAACCAGGGAATGGAGTTTTTTCATGTAGGCCACCGCTTCCGCGGAGGAGCGCAGATCCGGCTCGGAGACGATCTCCAGCAGGGGCGTGCCGGCGCGGTTGAGGTCGATGCCGGTCATGGTCTCGAAACCCTCGTGCAGCGACTTGCCGGCGTCTTCTTCCAGGTGGGCCCGGGTGACGCCCACAGTCTTGGTGCTGCCGTCATCCATTTCGATATCCAGGGTGCCCTCGTAGACTACCGGCAGCTCGTACTGGCTGATCTGATAGCCCTTGGGCAGGTCCGGATAGAAGTAGTTCTTGCGAGCAAAAACCGAACGATCGGCAATCTTGGCGCCGATGGCCAGCCCCAGCTTCACGGCCATGCCCACCGCCTCACGGTTGAGCACCGGCAACATGCCGGGATAGCCCAGATCAATGAGCGAGGCCTGGGTATTGGGCTCGGCACCGTAGGCGGTGGAACTGCCCGAAAAGATCTTGCTACTGGTTTGGAGCTGGGTGTGGATTTCCAGCCCGATGACGGTTTCCCATTCCATAATCGTGTTCCAATTTTGACTGTGGGAGACCCCTTGGCAGGGTCTGTACTGGTCCAGAGTCGAGACGGGAAAGTCTCGACCTCACAGTGTTACTCGATGCCTTCCGGCAGCCGCCTATGCCAGTCCGTCTGCTGCTGGAACTGATGTGCCACGTTGAGCAGACGGCCTTCATCAAAGAAGTTGCCGATAATCTGCAGCCCCACCGGCAGGCCGCCCACCAGGCCAGCGGGCACCGATACCGCGGGCAGGCCGGCCAGGTTGACGGCAATGGTGTAGATGTCGTTGAGGTACATGGTGATGGGGTCGTCGGTCTTCTCGCCGATCCCGAAGGCGGGAGTGGGCGTGGTCGGGCCCATCAAAACATCCACTTCCTCAAAGGCCTTGAGGAAGTCATCACGAATCAGCTTGCGGGTCTTCTGCGCCTGCAGGTAGTAGGCGTCGTAATAACCGGCGGACAGTACATAAGTCCCGGTCATGACCCGGCGCTTGACCTCGGCCCCGAAGCCCTCGCCCCGGGACCGCTCATAAAGATCCAGCAGATCCTTGGGATTCTCGCAGCGATAACCGAAGCGGACACCATCAAAGCGAGACAGGTTGGAGGAACACTCCGCCGGGGCCACCACATAGTAAGTGGGCACCGACAGGTCCAGATGGGGCAGATGCACTTCCCGGATCTCGGCGCCCAACTGGCGATAGACATCCAGGGCATCATCCACCGCCTTGCGGGTATCCGCGTCCAGGCCCTCGTCGAAAAACTCGGGCGGTACGCCGATTTTCAAGCCCTTGATGTCCTGACCCAGGGCGGCCAGATAATCCGGCACGGATTCCTGGGCACTGGTGGAGTCACGTTCATCAAAACCCGCCATGGCCTGGGTCATGAGCGCGGCATCTTCGGCGCTGATCGTGAGAGTACCTGCCTGATCCAGGCTGGAGGCGAAGGCGATCATGCCGTAACGGGAGACCCGGCCGTAGGTGGGCTTGAAGCCGGTCAGTCCGGTGAGGGCCGCCGGCTGACGAATGGAACCGCCGGTGTCGGTGCCGGTGGCGGCCGGCGCCAGGCGCGCGGCCACCGCCGCCGCCGAGCCACCGGAGGAGCCACCGGGGACCTTGCTCTCGTCCCAGGGGTTTTTCACCGGGCCGTAATAGCTGGTCTCGTTGGAAGAGCCCATGGCGAACTCGTCCATATTGGTCTTGCCCAGGGTCACCATGCCGGCCTCGGCCAGCTTCTCCACAACGGTGGCGTCGTAGGGAGAGACGAAGTTATCCAGCATCTTCGAACCACAACTGGTCTTCACCCCGCGGGTGCAGAAGATGTCCTTGTGCGCCAGGGGCAGGCCGGTCAGAGGGCCGGCATTGCCCTCGGCGATGCGCCGATCGGCGGCGCGGGCCTGCTCCAGGGCCCGCTCCGGCGTCGGGGTAATGAAGGCGTTGTAGCGGTCGTCCCGGGCCTCGATCCGGTCCACAAAATGCCGGGTCAGCTCCTCGCTGGAGAATTCCCCCTGCTTGAGACCGGCGGCCAGTTCGGCGAGTGTCTTGTCATGCATGTCCAGTGATCCCTTTTTACTCGATGACGCGCGGTACGAGATAAAGACCGGCCTCGGTGGCGGGCGCGTTCTGCTGGTATTCGTCGCGGTGGTTTTCCTCGGTCACCACGTCGTCGCGCAGGCGCTGCGCCATCTCCAGCGGGTGAGCCATGGGGGTGACCGCATCGGTGTCGGCCTTGCCCAACTGGTCGACAAAATCCACAATTCGGGAGAGATTTCCCGCATACTCCTGGATATCCTGCTCCTCGATGCGGAGTCGGGCCAGATGGGCGATATGACGAACGTCGTCCGGGCTGAGTGACATGGATTCGGCCTCCAGAGCCTGAGAAACAGGCGCAGAAATCTACCACAGGCAGGCCTCCGCCGTCATGGCTGGGCGGACCCGGGTCGCGTCAACCGTCCGCCACAGACACGTTGACGCACACCGAAATTTGATTGCCCATTGCCGGGGTGGTTGATAAAGTACGCGCGGTGCGCTATGCCGCCGCAAATGCGGGCTGGCAGAAATTCCGATCATTGGCCCCGGCCATGCGCCAGGGCCGCAGACAAAGAAGAACTCCCCCGATGTTCAACAGTATTCGCGGCTTTTTTTCCAATGACCTTTCCATTGACCTGGGCACGGCCAATACCCTGATCTATGTCCGGGGCAAGGGCATCATTCTCGACGAACCCTCGGTGGTCGCCATTCGCGATGATCCCAGCCGAGGCGGCAAGACCATCGAGGCGGTGGGGGTCGAAGCCAAGCGCATGCTTGGCCGCACGCCCGGCAATATCGTCGCCATCCGGCCGTTGAAGGACGGTGTGATTGCCGACTTCACCGTGACCGAGAAGATGCTGCAGTTCTTCATCCGCAAGGCCCACGGGACCCGCTATTTCCGCCCCAGCCCGCGGGTCGTGGTCTGCGTCCCCTACGGCTCCACGCAAGTGGAGCGCCGCGCGATCAAGGAATCGGCGGCCGGGGCCGGCGCCCGCAAGGTCCATCTCATTCATGAACCCATGGCAGCGGCCATCGGCGCGGGCATGCCGGTGCACGAGGCCAAGGGCTCCATGGTGCTGGATATTGGCGGCGGGACCTCGGAAGTGGCCGTCATCTCCCTGAATGGTATTGTCTATGCGGCCTCGGTTCGTATCGGCGGTGATCGTTTCGACGAATCCATCATCCATTATGTCCGCCGCAACTACGGCACCCTGATCGGTGAGTCCACCGCCGAGCGGATCAAGCAGGAGATCGGCTCCGCCTATCCCGGCGAGGAGGTTCGGGAGATCGAAGTCAAGGGACGCCACCTTTCCGAAGGGGTGCCGCGCGCCTTTACCCTCAATTCCAATGAAATCCTGGAGGCATTGCAGGAGCCACTGGCGGGTATTGTCGGCGCGGTCAAGACCGCTCTGGAACAGACCCCGCCGGAGCTGGGTTCCGATGTGGCCGACCGGGGCATCGTGCTCACGGGCGGTGGCGCGCTGTTGCGCGACCTGGACCGCCTGCTCATGGAGGAAACCGGCATTCCCGTGGTGATTGCGGACGACCCGCTCACCTGTGTCGCCCGTGGCGGCGGCCGGGTGCTGGAACTAATGGACGAACACGGCGGCGAACTTTTCTCCGTCGAATGAGCGCCCACTCGGCCCTGTCCTCCTCACCCAACCGGGCCGGCACTGCCGGCCCGGCGGCACTGACTCGATAGCAATCGGTTAGGGACATGGCCTCCGCATTCAGCAGCAGCGGCAATGACAAGCTTTTCGGCCACGGCCCATCGCCGTTGATTCGCTGTGTGCTCCTGGTCCTGTTGTCCATTGTGATCATCACCGTGGATCACCGCGAAGGCCATCTGGACCGGGTGCGGCAAAGCCTGGCCCTGCTCACCTACCCGATTCAGCTCATCGTTGACCTGCCTTCATCCGCCATTGACCGAGCCAGCGAGAGCCTCAGCCGGCGGGGTGAGCTGCTCGAGGAGAATCGACGGCTGCGAGCGGAACGGCTGGAGCTGAGCGGCCAGGTCCAGCGGCTTGAGAGCCTGGAGCAGGAGAACGAACGCCTGCGGGAGCTCTTGCAATCAGGCGAGCGGGTGGGCGAACGGCTGTTGGCCGCGGAATTGCTGCAGGTAAGCCTGGACCCCTTCCGCCATCGGGTGGTGGTGGACAAGGGCAGTCGTCATGGCGTCTATCAGGGCCAGCCTCTGCTGGATGCCGACGGGGTCATGGGCCAGATCACCCACCTCGGTCCCTTCGGCGCCGAGGCCATTCTGATTACCGACCCAAGCCACGCCATACCGGTGGAGGTAAACCGCAACGGCCTGCGCACCATTGCGGTGGGAACCGGCAACCTTACCCGTCTGGAGCTGCCCTATCTGCCCAACAACGCCGACATCCAGGAAGGCGACCTGCTGGTCACTTCGGGCCTCGGGATGCGTTTCCCCCGTGGTTACCCGGTAGGTACGGTTCAATCGGTTGAGCGGCGCCCCGGCGAGACCTTCGCCGCCATCCACGCCGAACCGGCCGCCGCCCTCAATCGCAGCCGGGAAGTCCTGCTGGTCTGGCGAGAAGACGGCCTGCCCTTTGACCGCGACCCCCTGGCGGACCCGGACTCGAATGGGGGCCGGGACCAGGACCAGAACGATGGCAGCGGCAGCATGGATGAAGGGGAGAGCCAATGAGAGATCAGCCTGCACAGGCCCGTTGGGTGATCTGGCTCAGCCTGCTCGTGGCCCTGGCACTGACCATCTGGCCGCTGCCTGATACCGTTGCGCCATTTCGACCGGAATGGTCGGCCCTGGTTTTGATCTACTGGATCATGGCCCTGCCCCATCGGGTGAACGTGGGCACGGCGTGGATTACCGGACTGTTGCTGGATGTGCTCACCGGCAGCCTGCTGGGCCAGCATGCCCTGGCGCTGGCAATAATGAGTCTGGTGGTGGCCGGGTCGCACCTGCGCATCCGTGTCTTCCCGGTGTGGCAACAGGCCATGACAGTAATGGCCCTGTTGGGACTGTATGAACTGATGCTTATTCTGGTGGATGGTGTCACTGGCAATCTCTATGACCTGGAATGGCGCTGGGCGCCGGTACTGGCCGGCATGCTGCTGTGGCCCTGGATCATGTTCCTGCTCAGAGCCCTGCGCCGGCAATTCGGTGTGAGTTAGTGTCTGACCTGCATATTCGCGACCAATCCCAGGATCGCCGCCTGTTCATCGGTCGGGCGGTGCTGGCTGCCGTGGTGGCCACGGCACTGCTGCTGTTGCTGGTCGGGCGGATGTTCGCCCTGCAGGTCGTGGATCACCAACACTACGCCACCCTCGCCGACGGCAATCGGGTGAGAGTGGAGCCCATTCCGCCGACCCGCGGCCTGATTTTCGATCGTAATGGTCATATCCTTGCCGAGAATGTCCCCACCTACCAGCTGGAACTGATCCCCGAACAGGTCGAGGACATCGACGAGACCCTGGACCAGCTGGCTGAGTTGGTGGAACTACGGGATGCCGACCGGGAGCGTTTCTTTCGCCTCCTGCGCAGCCAACGCCGCTTCCAGCCGGTGCCGGTTCGACAGAATCTGAGTGAAGAGGAAGTGGCCCGCTTTTCCGTGGAGCGGCAACGTTTTCCCGGTGTGGATATCCGCGCCCGTCTGGCCAGACATTATCCCTACGGTGAGCTCACTGCCCATGTTGTGGGTTATCTGGGCGCCATCAGTCGCGAGGATCTGCAACGCATTGATCGCAGCCGCTATAGCGGTACCAACCAGATCGGCAAGACGGCCATCGAGTTCTCCTATGAACCAATACTCCACGGCGGTGCGGGCAGTCGCCGAGTGGAAACCAACGCCCAGGGCCGGGTCATCCGCACCCTGGACGTCCGTGAGCCGGCCATGCCCGGTGACGACATTTACCTTAATCTGGACGTTGAACTGCAACAGACCGCCTGGGATGCCATGGAAGGTCAGCGGGGCGCCCTGGTGGCTCTGGATACCCGCGACGGCGGTGTGCTGGCCATGGTCAGCCGCCCCTCCTTTGACCCCAACGAGCTCTCCAGAGGCTTGGAGCATGAAACTTTTCGCCAGCTCCAGGCCGACCCGGCACGGCCCCTGTTCGACCGCGCCACCCGTGGCCGCTACCCGCCGGGCTCCACGGTCAAGCCCATGCTGGGCCTGGCAGGCCTGGATGCCACGGATCTCGATCCCGACGCCCCCCTGCGCTGTACCGGGGAGTTTTTCATTGATGGGCGTGACCGTCCCTTCCGGGACTGGCGACGGGAGGGCCATGGTCCCACCGATTTCGAGAAGGGCATTGTGGAGTCCTGCGATATCTACTTTTACGCCCTGGCCATGGAGCTCGGGATCAACAATATCCACCGCTATCTGACCCACTTCGGCCTGGGTGAGCGAACCGGCATCGACATACCCGGCGAGTCCGCAGGCCTGGTCCCCTCGCGAGACTGGAAACGCCGCGCCCTGGGCGAAAGCTGGTTCCATGGAGAGACGGTCATCGCCGGCATTGGCCAGGGCTATATGCTTTCCACGCCCCTGCAGTTGGCCAAGGCGACCGCGGCCATGGCCAACGGCGGCGAGCTTCGATCTCCGAGACTGCTGCGGGGCTTTCGCAACGCCTTTACCCGGGAATTCGAAGCCATGGACCCACCGGAAAGCCATCGCTCCGAGTTACTCAGCCAAATTCAGCCCAATCACTGGCAGCGAACCATTGACGCCATGGTGGAATCGGTTCACGGCCCCCGGGGGACGGCCCGAGCCACCGGCATGAACGCGCCCTACCGGATTGCCGGCAAGACCGGCACGGCCCAGGTCTTCAGCCTGGGCGAGGACGAAGAGTACGAACATGAAGAGGTGGCTTTCCACCTGCGTGACCATGCCCTGTTCATCGCCTTCGCCCCGGCGGAAGACCCGCGTATTGCGGTGGCGGTTCTGGTGGAACATGGTGGCGGCGGTGGCGCCGTCGCCGCGCCCCGGGCGCGAGCGGTAATGGACCATTACCTGCTCAAGCTGGAAGAGGAGGCAGACAATGGCGGCTGATTCCTTCTCGGTCAGGGGCAATGACAGCAACGGGCTGCTGGGCAATCTGCGCCTGGATGGCCCCTTGCTGCTGGGCATTGCCCTGCTCAGCGGCTTCGGCATGATCGTGCTCTACAGTGCCGGCGGCGAAAGTACCTCCCTGCTGATTCGCCAGCTCATTCGCATTGGTCTCGGCCTGGCCATCATGGTTTTCCTGGCTCAACTGCCACCGGTCCTGTATCGAAGCTGGGCGCCCTGGCTGTTCCTGGCTGGACTGGGACTGCTGGTGCTGGTTCTTCTGGTCGGCGAGACCGGCAAGGGCGCTCAGCGCTGGCTCAATCTGGGCTTCGTCCGCTTCCAGCCCTCGGAAATGATGAAGCTCGTGGTGCCACTGGCCATTGCCTGGTATCTCCACGACCGCGGGGTACCGCCGCGCTGGTGGCAGGTCATTGTTGTTCTTCTGGCAATTGCTGTTCCAGTGGCCCTGATCGTCCGTCAGCCTGACCTGGGCACCGCTCTGCTGGTGGCAAGCGCCGGTTTCTTCGTCCTCTTTCTGGCCGGTCTTCGCTGGCGGTACATGATCGGCGGCCTGGTGGCGGCAGGTGCGGCCCTGCCACTGCTCTGGGCCTATCTCCACGAATACCAGCGCCAGCGGGTGCTGACCTTCCTCAATCCGGAATCCGACCCCCTGGGGGCCGGCTATCACATCATCCAGTCGAAGATTGCCATCGGCTCCGGCGGGTTCTTTGGAAAAGGCTGGACCGAGGGCACCCAGTCGCAACTGCAGTTTCTGCCCGAGCGGTCCACCGATTTCATCTTTGCGGTTCTCGGCGAGGAGTTCGGCTTGCTGGGCGTGATGGTCCTGGTGCTGCTCTACCTTTTCCTGTTCTGGCGAGGCATGGTGCTGGCACTGCGGGCTCAGGACAACTTCGGGCGCCTGGTGGCCGGCAGCCTGATGCTGACCTTCTTCGTCTATATCTTCGTCAATACCGGCATGGTGACCGGCCTGCTCCCCGTGGTGGGTGTTCCCCTGCCACTGGTGAGCTACGGTGGTACCTCAATGGTGACCTTGATGGCCGGCTTCGGTATTCTCATGAGCATCAACAGCCACCGACGGTTCATGCACTGATGAAGCCCTATATCCTTGCCATTCTGCTGGCCCTCAGTTTCCTGCCCACTACCCTGTCGGCAGCCAATTGGCTGGAGCGGGATGATATCAATCGCTTCATCGACCACATGGAGGAAGAGCATGGTCTTGAGCGGCAGTGGCTGGAGTCAGTGTTCAGCCAGGTGATCCGCCAGGATGCCGTGCTGGAGGCCATCGCCAGCCCGGCCGAAGCCCTCCCCTGGCATCGTTACCGCCCGATTTTCATGACCTCCGAACGCGTCCAGGGCGGGGTTGCCTTCTGGCAGGAACACGAAGGCATCATCCGGCGAGCCAGCCAGGAATTCAGTGTCGACCCCGAGATCATCGTTGCCATCATCGGTGTCGAGACCTATTACGGCCGTCATCAAGGCCGACACCCGGTACTGGACTCACTGGTGACCCTGGGCTTCGATTACCCCCCCCGGGCGGATTTCTTTCGCCGGGAGCTGGAGCAGCTCTTCCTGCTCGCCGACGAGGAAGCCCTGGACATTCACAAGCTGCGAGGGTCCTACGCCGGTGCCATGGGCGTGGGCCAGTTTATTTCATCCAGCTACCGCTATTACGCCGTGGATTTCAGCGGCAGTGGCCAACGCAATCTTTTCAGCGACTGGGAAGATGCCATCGGCAGCGTGGCCAACTATTTCAAACAACATGGCTGGCGGGCGGGTGATGCCGTGGTGGTTCCGGCCATCCTGCCGGAGGATCGGCATCTCGAGCCGCCTTCGGGTCTGGAACGGCGACCGGCCGCTGAACTGCGAGAGGCCGGTCTGATCTTCAGCGAGGGCGTAAGCGACGACGAACGGGTGCTGCCGGTCCGACTGGAGCAGGAGAACGGCGAGGACTGGTGGGTGGGCCTGCACAACTTTCGTGTGATCACCCGCTACAATCACAGCCCCCTCTACGCCATGGCGGTCTGGGAGCTGAGCCGGGCGATCAAGCGTGAATACCGAGAAGGGTCTGGGTAACGATGAAGGGAGTAATCCACCGTCGGCTGCTGCCCACAGGCGGTCTCATGCTGCTACTGGTCCTGGCCGGCGCCTGCGCGCCCTTTGATGTCCAGGACAGCGGGCCACGAACGCCGCCAGCCGGCCTGGACCGGATTCCGGAACCCACGCCTCGGGAAGAGCCACGCAGCCGCTACGGCAACCCCGACAGCTATGAAGTCTTCGGGCGCACTTACCACGTAATGGATTCCGCCCGCGGCTATGAGGAAGAAGGCATTGCTTCCTGGTATGGCAAGAAATTTCACGGCGAGCGTACCAGCAGTGGCGAGGAATACGACATGTATGCCCTCACCGCAGCCCATACCCGCCTGCCCCTGCCCACCTATGTGCGGGTCACCAACCTGGAAAACGACCGCAGCCTGGTGGTTCGGGTCAATGATCGCGGCCCCTTCGCCCACGACCGGCTGATTGATCTGTCCTATGCCGCCGCCCACCGTCTCGGTTTCGCCGACCAGGGCACCGCCAGGGTGCGGGTGGAGGCACTCACCGGACAGAACGAGAGTGGTGGTCCGAGCCTGGGGCCGATTGAGGGGCCGGTCCGTATCCAGGTGGGCGCCTTTCGTGACCGCGACAACGCCCTCGCCCTCAAGCGGCGACTGGAGTCACGGGATATCCGGCCGGTGCGGGTTGAATCGGAGCGCGGGCGCCGGGGCGTGCACCGGGTTCGGGTAGGGCCGCTGGACAGCCAGGATCGGGTGGAAACCATCCTTGGCCGCCTTCGGGATGCCGGCATTCAGGACACCAGCCTCGTCAGAGACTGAGGAACCTGGACCAAAAATACTCGTCGGAACAATCACTCCTGTTAAAATGGGGCGCTGGCATCATGCCAGTCGCCGAAAAGCCGTTCCCTTGTTGCAACACAGGTACTCTGACCGATGACCAAGATCGCTGCTCGCCTGGCGGCCGCCGCCACCCTGTTGCTGGCCGTCACCGCCGCAATGGCTTCCAGTCCCATTCCCTCCGCCCCGTCGGTGGATGCTGAAAGCTATGTCCTGCTGGATTACAACAGTGGCCGCATACTGGCCGACAAGGACCCGGAAAAAGCAGTGGAACCGGCCAGCATCACCAAGGTGATGACCGGCTATGTGGTGTTCCAGGCCCTGGCTTCCGGCAGCATCAGCCTGGACGAGGAGGTGGTGGTGAGCGAGCGGGCCTGGCGGATGCCGGGCTCACGCATGTTCATCGAAGTCGGCACCCGGGTCACGGTGGAGAACCTCCTGAAAGGCATGATCATCCAGTCCGGCAACGATGCCAGCGTGGCCCTTGCCGAACATGTGGCGGGTTCGGAGGCAGCCTTTGTGGATCTGATGAATCAGTATGCTGAGCGTATTGGCATGGAAAATACCCGCTACGCCAATGCCACGGGCCTGCCCCACGAAGACCAGATCACCACGGCTCACGACACGGCATTGCTGGCCCGCGCCCTGATTCGGGAATTTCCCGAACACTACGGCTGGTATTCAGAGCGGGAATTCACCTGGAACGGCATCCGCCAGAACAACCGCAATACCCTGTTGTGGCGGGATGAGTCCGTTGACGGGCTCAAGACCGGCCACACCACCTCGGCCGGCTACTGCCTGGTAACCTCGGCCCGCCGGGACGACACCCGGCTGGTCTCGGTGGTGATGGGGTCGAGCAGCGAGAGAGCCCGCGCCGATGCCAGCCAATCCCTGCTCAACTACGGTTTCCGCTTCTTTGAAACCCATCGCCTCTATGCGGCCGGCGAGCCGCTGTCGGAAGAACGGGTCTGGGGCGGGGCCAGCGACACGGTGCCGGTGGGCCTGAGCGAGGATCTTTACGTCACCGTTCCCCGGGGTAGCTACAGCAACCTGGACCCGGTGATGAACCTCAGCAGCCGTCTGGACGCCCCCCTGCAGTCTGGCGATGAGCTGGGCACTGTCCAGGTCAGTCTCAACGGTGAGCTGGTCGCGGAACGTCCGGTTCACGCCCTTGAGGACGTGGAATCCGGCGGGCTCTGGCGACGCCTTGTGGACCGTGTCCGCCTGATGTTTGATTAAAGGCAGCCCATGGCCATACCTTTGCCAACAGCCTGGTTGAATGGTGAGTTCCTGCCAGTGCAGGAAGCGCGCATCTCCCCCCTGGATCGGGGCTTTCTGTTCGGTGACGCGGTTTACGAGGTCATCCCCGTCTATGACGGCCAGCCTTTTCGCCTGGATGAACACCTGGCGCGGCTGGAGAACAGCCTGAAAGCGATCCGGCTCAGTGATGCCATGGGACGCCAACGCTGGCGTGACACCCTGTTGGAACTGGTCGAACGCAATGGCGGGGGAGACCAGAACGTCTACCTGCAGGTTTCTCGGGGCACGGATAAGGGTCGTGAACATGGATTTCCGGCCGAGCCGATAGCACCCACCTGTTTTGCCATGAGCTCGCCCCTGCCCCGCCCCCCGGCCCATCTGCGAAGCGAGGGGGCACGGGCGCATCTGGTGGAGGACCTGCGCTGGCGGCGCTGCGACATCAAGGCAACAACCCTGCTGCCCAACATCCTGGCCAAGCAGGCAGCCCATGAGGCCGGCGCCGACGAGGCCCTGCTCCACCGCGACGGCGAACTCATCGAGGGCAGCTCCATGACCCTCTTTCTGGTCAAGGACGGTGTCATCCATACGCCGCCCCAGAGTTCTGCCATTCTGCCGGGCATTACCCGACAGGTGGTGCTGGAACTGGCGCACGAGCTCGGGATTTCGGTTCAGGAAACGGCTCTGCCCCTGGAACAACTGGAGCAGGCCGATGAACTCTGGTTCAGCAGCTCCAGCCGGGAAATCATGCCGGTCACCCGAGTCGACGAACAAACCATCGGCGAGGGCCGCCCCGGGCCGGTCTGGGCCCGCGTGCAGGCGGCACTGGAAGCTTCCACAAGACAAGGCAAGAAACAGGCAGTGTCATGAGCATCAACGAAGACAACACACCGCTGGAGTTCCCCTGCGATTTCCCGCTCAAGATCATGGGGCGGGATCAGGAAGGCTTTCGCGAACATGTGATAGAAATCGTCAGCCGTCATGCAGGTGAATCGGCGGTCCTGAATGTGCGTGACCGGGAAAGCCGGGGTGGGCGCTTTGTCTCCCTGACCGTTACCGTCCGGGCCGAGAGCCGCCCCCAGCTGGATGACATCTACCGGGAACTGCACGCCTCCGAGCGTGTACTGATGACGCTCTGACCATGGCCGCCCCCGCCTCCGCCCGCCAGACCCCAACGCCGCCCGAGTTCAGTGAACTGGGGCGACGCGACTTCGAGCCGGTATGGGCCGAGATGAAGGAGTGGACTCTGGCCCGCAAGGGCGAGGAAAGGGACCGCATCTGGCAGGTGGAGCACCCGCCGGTCTTTACCCTGGGCTTGGCCGGCAAGCACGAACATGTACTCGCCCCCGGCGATATCCCGGTCATCGACATCGACCGCGGCGGCCAGGTGACCTACCACGGCCCCGGTCAGCTGGTGGTCTATCCCCTGCTCAACCTGCGACGCCTGAAGCTGGGCGTCCGGGCCCTGGTCGAGGCCCTTGAGAACGCAGTCATCGACACGCTGGCCGGCTACCGGATTGCGGCGGTGAATCGTCCCGATGCCCCCGGGGTCTATGTGGACGGCCGCAAAATCGCCGCCCTTGGCCTGCGTGTGCGCAATGGCTGCACCTACCACGGCCTGGCCTTCAACGTGAACATGGACCTGGAACCCTTTACCCGCATCAACCCCTGCGGTTTCCAGGGCCTGGAAGTCACCCAGGTCGCCGATCTGGGCGGCCCCGGCGACCTGCTCACCGTATGGCGCGACCTCCAGCCCCATCTCCTCCACCATCTCGGCTACACCCCGGCCTGAATCCGGCAAGCTCCCAAGAGATGAAGCCCATTACTGCTCGGCACCACTCAAGCGGGCGTTGAGCTGGTGCAGGCGCTCGGGTGTTCCCACATCCAGCCAGGGGCCGGCATGGTGGATGCCGGCCAGTCGTTGTTGCTCGGCAGCCTCGCGCAGGCGGGGGGCCAGGGGCCAGGCGCCTGCGGGGCTGTCTCGGAACAGCTCTGGGTGGTAAAGCCCGATGCCGCTGAAGGTGTAGCGCGGACCGCCCTGGTTTCGGACCCGCCCCTGCTGGAGTGCGAAATCGCCGTCGGCATTGTGGTCGGGATTATCCACCAGCAGCAGACAGGCCAGGTCATCATCGGCAAGACGGAGGCGGTCAAAATCCGCCTCACACCAGACATCCCCGTTGACCACCAGAAAGGGCTGCTGCCCCAGCAGCGGCAGGGCATGGTGGATGCCGCCGCCGGTCTCCAGTGCCGGCCAGCCTTCCTCGGAATAACGCAAGGCCACGCCCAACTCGCTGCCATCACCCAGTGCCTGGCGAATCTGCTCGCCTTTCCAGCCCAGATTGATCACGATGTCTCGCCAGCCAGCCGCTGCCAGGCGGCGGATCTGGTGCTCGATCAAGGGGCGGCCGGCCACCTTCAGCAAGGGCTTGGGGGTCTGATCGGTGAGTGGCCGCATGCGCTCGCCACGACCCGCGGCCAGAATCATCGCCCGCCTGCTCATCCGGCCGCCTCCGCACTGGCCGGGGGCCGCCAGGGGCTGATCAACTCCACCAGGGGGCGCAACTCGCGATCGAACAGGGCGGCTCGTTCCAGATAGTCGAAAAAGCGGGGCACATCGCTCAGATAATGCGGCTTGCCATCGCGGTGCGCGATGCGGGCGAATATCCCGATCACCTTGAGGTGGCGCTGCACCCCCATCCAGCAGGCATCCCGGAGAAACTCGTCCAGCGCCTCGGGAACGGGTATCCCGGCTGCCCTGGCAAGCTCGTGGTAGCGGCCGAGCCCGGCAGTAACGGTGGATTCGGGGAAGCTGTGGAAGGCATCCATGTACAGACAGACCGGGTCGTAACTCACCGGCCCAAGCACGGCATCCTGAAAATCAATGACTCCGGGCTCCATTCCGGGCTCTGCCCCGCCAACCATCAGATTCCGGGGCATGAAATCCCGATGGACAAAAACCCGGGGCTGAGCCAGGGCTCGCTCACAGAGGCGATCAAACCAGTCGGCGAGTGCCTTCTCCTCCCGCGCCGACAGACTCAGGCCCCGCTCCCGGGCCAGATACCAGTCGGGGAACAGGGACAACTCCCGCTGCAGCAGAGCTTGATCATAGACCGGCAGCCCGCTGGGATCGGTTGCCGCCTGCATCCGCACCAGGACAGGCAGGGCGGACTCCACCATCGCCGCCGGGTCTTCGTGGGCAAATGCCTCCAGGAAGGTCTGGCGCCCCAGATCCGTCAACAGCAGGAAACCCTGACGCAGATCCTGCCTGAGCACCTCCGGCACCCGCAGGCCGGCAGCGGCCAGACGGCCCGCCACGTCGATGAAGGGGCCCAGCCGCTCCTGTTCGGGCGGTGCATCCATGGCGATCAGGGTTTGCGGCCCAAGGCCGCTGACCCGGAAATAGCGCCGAAAGGAAGCATCCGCCGACGCCGGCCGCAATTCGATCTCCGCATCGGGAAAACCTGCCTGCAGCCAGTGTCGCAGCGCGACAAGGCGCGAATCTTCACTCATTCACTTGCTCCAGCAGCGATAATCGAGCTTTAACCGTATGCGAATCATCCCGGTCCCGACCAGCGCTGGCAAGCTGCCGCCTGCCAGCGGGGCCCGGGCTTGCGGTCCTGCGTCGGCTGTGCGAGTTTACCGCGCGCGCCGATCCCGCCATCATACAAACCCCGCCGGCACGGCCCGGCATTGGCCAGGAACAGGACACGCGTGGTTTCCAAGCAGGCACAACAGGGATTTCGTCGGGCCGGACTGGCAGTGCTGCTTCTGGGCGGCTGCCTGTGGCATGACCTGGCAACGGCCCAGATCGAGGCCGAAGAGCCCGAGCCCTGGCGGCTGTGCCCCACCTGGCCACCGGAACGGCCGCCGGAAACCGTTGGACCGGCACCGGATCACGGCACCCCGGTGACGGTTGACGCGGATTCGAGCGAGGGGATTGGCGAACAGTATTTCCGCTATCAGGGCGATGTCATCATGCGCCAGGGTACGCGCCAGTTGCGGGCCGAGGAGATTCTCTACGATATACAGGCCAATGCAGCAGAGATGCGGGGCGAGGTGGATTTCATCCAGAACGATCTGGCCCTGAGCGGAGAACAGGCCCGTTTCGATCTGGACAGTGACAGTGGCGAGTTCCAGCAGGGCGGCTTCCGACTGCTGGATCGACATGCCCGGGGTGATGCCAGCCGCCTGCGGCGCACCGCGGACAACCGCACCCTCATGGATGACCTCATGTTCACCACCTGCGCGCCGGGTAACCGTGACTGGGAGCTGCACGCCCGGGAGATGGAACTGGACCACGAGGCGGGGCGCGGCACGGCCCGCCACATGCGTCTGGACTTCAAGCGAGTTCCCATCTTCTACAGCCCCTGGGTAAGCTTTCCCATCGACGAGAGCCGCAAGAGCGGCTTTCTGTTCCCGGATTTCGGCCGCTCAAGCCGTCACGGCACCGAGGTCGTGCTGCCCTGGTACTGGAATATTCGCCCCAACCTGGACATGACCCTCACCCCCCACCACCGCAGCGAGCGGGGCACCCAGCTCAGGACCGAAACCCGCTATCTGACCGCGACAACCCGCGGCACCCTGGACGTGGAGTACCATCCTGACGACAAGCTGTTCGGCGATGATCGCTATTACTACCGCTACCGCCAACGCACGGACCTGCCCGCCAACTGGCGGATCAATGCCAATGTGCAACGGGCCTCCGACCCGGATTACTTCCTTGATCTCGGCTCCGGACCGGGCG
The DNA here is from genome assembly GCA_003558125.1 of Natronospira sp. GTDB lineage: Bacteria > Pseudomonadota > Gammaproteobacteria > Natronospirales > Natronospiraceae > Natronospira > Natronospira elongata. The sequence continues at coordinate 77,313 of PWMQ01000076.1, forward strand.
GACGAACCCGAACCCATTTGCCGCAATCGCTGACCATCAGCCAGCGCACGCCCTGGTATCGCTTTCAGAGCCGCTTCCGGATATTCCAGACCATCGACGATGCCATTGAGGACAGCCGCCTGCCCTATCGGGAAATGCCGGATATGCGCCTGGACTCGGACCTGCCCATCGGGCGGAGCCCCTTCCACGCCGAACTCCATCATCGCTTCACTCGCCTGGAGCGAGCCGATTCCATCGAGGCCGATCGCCTCCATCTGCACCCACGGGTCACCGGGCGCTTCGGGACCCCTGGCTGGTTCCTGCAACCGGCACTGGGCGGCCAGTACACCCGACATGAGCTGTCGAACGCCGCCATCAACGATGATGGCGACGGCCTGGTTTTCAGCCCCGGAGAGGATCTCAGCTTCAGCCGCAGCACGCCGATTTTCAGCCTGGATTCGGGCCTGATTCTGGAACGCCCTTTCGCCGGCACCGCCAATCTGCGCCAGACGCTGGAGCCACGACTGTTCTACCTCTATGTGCCCGCGGACGAGGAGCAGAATCTGCTGCCCCGCTTCGACACCCGGGAGATCGACTTCACCTTCGCCAGCCTGTTCATGGAAGACCGCTTCGTGGGCCCGGACCGTCTCGGCGACGCCAACCGGGTGGGCATGGCCCTGACCTCCCGCATCCTGGACCGGGACAGTGGCCGCAGCCTGCTGAGTGGCAGCCTGGGCCAGATTCACCACTTCGATGACCGGGAAGTGAGACTCAGGGGCGGCGAGACGGCAACCGAGGCCCGCTCGGAACTGGTTGCCGAGGTCCAGGCGGCACCGACGGACAGTTTCAGCGCCCGAACCACCCTGTTGTGGGACCCGGATGATCGACAAACCAGTCGCAGCGCGATACAGTTCCAATATCGGCCGGAACCCCGAAAAGTCATCAATATCGGCTACCGCAACCGGCGGAACCGACTCGATCAGGCCGATGTCTCATTTGCTTGGCCCATTACGGAGCGCATCCGTGTTTTCGGGCGCTGGAATCATTCACTCGAGGACGACGAAACCCTGGACCGTTTCGCCGGTCTTGAGTATGAGAGCTGTTGCTGGGCCCTTCGCTTCACCAGCCGTCGCTACATCTACAACCGGGACGGCGATTTGGACCGCAACTTCATGATCCAGCTTGAGCTCAAGGGCCTGGGTGGCGTGGGTAATCCCGTGAGGGAATTCCTGGGCGAAGGCATCATGGGCTACGGCTATCGCGAATTCGACTGAACATGGCACTGTCACTATGAGAAAGATCACCACCATCCTGCTTGGCCTTCTGCTGGCCTCCAGCATCAGCCTGGCCTCGGCCAACGAGCCCCTCGATCGCATCGTCGCCGTGGTCAACCACGAAATCATCCTGGACTCGGACCTGGAGGAAAGGATTGAGGCGCTTCGCATGCGCATGGACCCGGGTACCCAACTGCCGCCCCGGCGCGTCTTGCGTGAACAGGTGCTGGAACAACTGATCAACGAGCGGGTACAGCTTCAGCGCGCCGACATGGCCGGCCTGCGGGTCAGTGACGACGAGGTCAACCAGGCCCTGGCCCGTTTCGCCCAGCAGCAGGGAACGACCCTGGCCGAATTGCCCCAACTGATGGAAGGGCAAGGCATGAGTTACGCCTCCATGCGTGAACAGATGCGCCAGGAGCTGCTGCAACAACGTGTCCAGGAGCAGATGCTGTACCGGGAAGTTACCGTTTCCGAACGGGAAATCCAGGAGTTCCTGGCGGAAGCCGAAGCCCGCGGTGACCTGGACGCGGAATACCGGGTGTCACACATCATGATTGGCATGGACGGCTCCAGCGATGACCCGGACGTGGTCCGCGAGGCTCGGGAACGCGCCGAGAACATCTACGAGCAATTGCAGGAAGGGGCCGACTTCGCCGAACTGGCCATTGCCCATTCCGAAAGTCGCACTGCCCTCGATGGTGGCGATCTGGGCTGGCGCCCGGGCCCGGAGCTCCCCACTGCCTTTGCCGAACGGGTGGTGGACATGGGCGCCGGTGATGTCACCCGGCCCTTCCGCACCTCCAGCGGTTTCCACATCCTCAAGCTCAACGAGGCCCGTCGCGGTGATCCGGTGATTGTCCAGGAGCATCACAGCCGGCATATTCTGTTGCAGCCTTCCGAGATCCTGCTGCCGGAGCAGGCCCATCTCAAACTGGTGGAGCTGCGCCGTCGTGTTGTCGAGGAAGGTGAAAGCTTCGCAGATCTGGCCCGTGAATATTCCCAGGACCCGGGCTCCGCGTCCCTGGGCGGCGATCTGGACTGGCAGACCTTCGGTCAGTTTGTCCCCGAATTCGAGGAAGTGATCGAGGAGCTGGAGCCGGGGGAAGTGAGCCAGCCCTTTGAGAGCCGCTTCGGCCATCACCTGGTGCAGCTGATCGAACTTCGGGAGCGGGACCGGACCCTGGACGTGCGGCGCAACCAGGCACAACAATTCATTCGTGCCCGCAAGGCCGAGGAACGGATGGACGCCTGGCTTCAGAACCTGCGTGACGAGTCCTACCTCGAAATCCGCCTCGGGAGCTGAGATGTCCATGCGGCCGCTGGCCCTGAGTGCCGGCGAGCCGGCCGGCATCGGCCCCGATCTCTGCCTTGAGCTGGCGCGAGAATCCCGTGAATACCCCCTGGTCGTCCTCGGCGACCCGGGGGTGCTCGCGGCCCGCGCCGAGCAGCTTGGCTATAGGATTGACTGCCAGACCTGGCACGGTGGCGAAGTCTTGCGCACGGCGGGGCGTCTCAGTATCCAGCCGGTACCGGTACGCACGCCGGTCAGGGCCGGGCATCTCGATACCAGCAACGCCGCTCATGTCATCGATCTGCTCACCCAGGCGGTGGACGGCTGCCTGGCCGGTCACTTCTCGGCTCTGGTCACCGCCCCGGTTCACAAGGGCGTGATCAATGACGCTGGCATTCCCTTCTCCGGCCATACCGAGTTCCTCGCCGAGCGCACTGGCGGCAAGCAGCCGGTGATGATGCTGGCCTGTCCGGGTCTGCGGGTTGCCCTGGCCACCACCCACCTGCCCCTGCGGGAAGTGGCCGATACCATCAGCAGCGAGCGCCTGGAAACCATCATCCGGATCCTGGATCAGGATCTGCGCCAGAAATTCGGCCTCTCGGCAGCCAGGATCCTGGTACTCGGGCTCAATCCCCACGCCGGTGAAGGCGGGCATCTGGGCCGGGAGGAGTTGGATATCATCGAACCCTTGCTGTCGCGATTACGGTCGGAGGGATTCTCCCTCGACGGCCCCCTGCCCGCGGACACGGCCTTCACCCCCCGTCATCTGGACCAGGCCGACGCAGTACTGGCCATGTATCACGACCAGGGTCTGCCCGTGCTCAAGTACGCCGGCTTCGGCAATGCGGTCAACATCACCCTGGGTCTGCCCATCATCCGCACCTCGGTGGATCATGGCACTGCACTGGACCTGGCGGGTAGCGGCAAGGCCGAAGCGGGCAGTCTGAGGGCCGCGGTGGAAAGCGCGCTGGAAATGGTGGAGGCCAAGGCATGAATCAGCACCGCGCGCGCAAGCGCTTCGGGCAACATTTTCTGCACGATCCCCGCATCATTGCCCGGATCATCGCTGCCATCGATCCCCGGGCCGACGACCGCCTACTGGAAATCGGCCCAGGCCTTGGGGCGATCACCGCGCCCCTGATGGAGCGGCACGGGCAAATGGACGTGGTGGAAATCGACCGGGATGTCATCCCCCTGCTGCAGGAACGCTGCGCCGGACTGGGCGAGCTGCGGATACACAATGTGGATGCCCTGCGCTTCAGTCTTGATCAACTGGGACAAGGCCCCTGGCGGGTAGTGGGCAACCTGCCCTACAACATCTCCACGCCGCTGATGTTCCATCTCTTCGAGCAGATTGATGCCATCACCGACATGCATTTCATGCTCCAGAAGGAAGTGGTGGATCGCCTGGCGGCCGGCCCCGGCAGCCCTGCCTATGGCCGTCTGGGCATCATGACGGCGCTGCACTGCCATGCCGAACATCTCTTTGATGTCCCCCCGGGTGCCTTCAATCCGCGCCCCAGGGTGGAATCCAGCATTGTCCGCTTGCGCCCGAGAAGCGAGCCCCTGTGCTTGCCGGAGGACCGAGAAACACTGGCCGGACTGGTCCGCCAGGCCTTCTCCAAACGCCGCAAGACCCTTCGCAATGCCCTCAAGGGACTGGCTGACGGCGATGCCATGGAAGCCGCCGACATCGATCCCGGCTGTCGTCCCGAAAACCTGACGCCGGAGGACTTTGCCCGCCTGGCGAGCCGCATTCGTGCCACCCAGGGGCAATAACCTATACTGGGCTCAGTCGTCGCGTGAGGGGGAAGCATGAGCGTCTATAAGCATATCCTGGTCGCCACTGATCTCGCCGAGGAAAGCGCACAGGTGCTGGAGCGGGCAAAAACCGTGGCCCGGGCCACGGACGGCCGCATCTCCCTGCTGCATGTGGTGGAATACGTCCCCGTGGACCCGGCCGGCGAGGCCCTGCTCCCGCCGCCGGTGGACATGGAAGAAGAGCTGATCGACAGTGCCCGCGAACGCCTGCAGAAGCTGGTGGACTCATTGGACCTGAAGGTGGACAAGTGTCTGGTGAAAGTGGGCCAGACCAAGGCGGAGATCAAGCGGATCGCCGGCGACATCGGTGCTGATCTGATCGTGCTGGGCAGTCGTGAGCGTCACGGCCTGGCCCTGCTGATGGGCGGCACGGAGCGCTCGGTCGTTCATAACGCCCCCTGTGACGTGCTGACCGTTCGCCTGCGGGACGATTGAGGCGGCGGGCACGGACACCCTGTTAGAATGTCCCTGCAGATTGAGTTTACGCGGCACCGCCGCGCCGGTTCGCTCTTGAACGGACAAGGCACTTCATGACCGACAATCCCGAGCACAACATACAAATCCAGGTGGAGACCCGATACCTGGACGGCCAGTCCGATCCCGGTAAGGCCCGATTCGTCTTTTCATACACCATCACCCTTCAAAACGAGGGGTCCGTGGGTGCCCGTCTGCTGAAAAGACACTGGCTGATCACCGATGCCAACGGCAAGGTCCAGGAGGTTCGAGGTGACGGCGTCGTCGGGGAATACCCTTACCTTCAGCCGGGCGAGGCTTATCAGTACACCAGCGGCACCATCCTGGAAACACCGGTGGGGTCAATGCAAGGGGACTATCTCATGGAGGCCGATGACGGCGACCAGTTTCGCGCCCCCATTGCCCCCTTTCGCCTGGCCGTCCCAGGCGTGGTGAACTGATCTTCACGGCAGTTCCAATTCTCCCGATAATGGAAAACAGACATGGCCATTTTTGCCATCGGTGACATACAGGGTTGTTACGACGAGCTGAGACAACTCCTGGATCGGGTCAACTTTGACCCTGCCGAAGACGGGCTCTGGTTTGCGGGTGACATTGTCAATCGCGGCCCGGAGTCTCTGGAAGCCCTGCGCTTTGTCAGGAACATGGGCGACCAGGCCGTCACCGTGCTGGGCAATCATGATATGCACCTGCTGGCCGTGGCCCAGCAGGCATCGCCGCGACTGAAAGCGAAGGACACCCTGGCCCAGATTCTCGACGCCCCCGATGCCGGGGACCTACTGGAATGGCTGCGTCACCGCCCCTTTTTACATACTGACCGGGAGCTGGGCTACAGCCTGGTTCATGCCGGCCTGCCCCCCCAGTGGGACATGACACAGGCCACGGCGGCTGCCCGCGAGCTGGAAGAAGTATTGCAGGGTCCCGACCATCAGGATTTCCTGGCCGTCATGTATGGGAATGAACCAGACCAGTGGGACGAGTCCCTGACGGGAGCGGATCGCTGGCGCTTCATGATCAACTGCTTTACCCGCATGCGATTCGTCACCGAAGACGGGCGCCTGGATCTGAACACCAAGTGCGCCCCCGGCGAACAGGCACAGGGCCTGTATCCCTGGTATCAGGCTCCCGGCCGACGTAGCGCTGACGAACATATTCTTTTCGGCCACTGGTCGACCGAGGGCCAGAGCGAGGGGGTGAACTTCAGCGACCACAATGTCTACGCTCTTGACACAGGCTGCGTCTGGGGCGGCACATTGACCGCCTTCCGCATGGACGAAGACGGCGGCTGGACCACCGTCGACTGCCAGGGGTGCATGGCGCCAGGCGAAGATTGATGGCTGTTCTCCGTGGTGAACTCACTCCTCTGATGAATGACAAGGGAGCCGAACGATGGATATGAACCTTGAAGGCAAACATGCACTGGTTTGCGGCAGCAGCCAGGGCATCGGGCGAGCGGTGGCCATGGAACTGGCTTCGCTGGGCGCCACGGTGACCCTGACCGCCCGTAACGAACAGGCCCTGAGCGCTGTTCGTGATCAGCTGCCCCGGCCCCTGGAGCAGGAGCACGGCTATTTCACCTCCGACTTCGACCGTCCCGAAGCGCTGGAGACCGTGATCCGCTCCCGTGTGGAGGAAGGGCGTCGCTATCACATCCTGATCAACAACTCCGGTGGCCCACCCGGCGGCCCGGCCCACAGCGCCAAAAAGGATGAGTTCACCGCCGCTTTTCAGCGCCATCTCATCTGCAACCAGACCCTGCTCCAGGCTCTGCTGCCCGGGATGCGCGAGGACGGTTACGGGCGCATCATCAATATCATCTCCACGTCGGTGAAAGAACCCATTCCCGGCCTGGGGGTATCGAATACCGTGCGCGGCGCGGTGGCCAGTTGGGCCAAGACCATTGCCACGGAGCTTGCCCCCGATGGCATCACGGTGAATAACGTATTACCCGGCTTTACCCAGACCGATCGCCTAAAGCGCCTGTTTGAAGGCAAGGCGGAAAAGACCGGACAAAGCTTTGAGCAAGTGGAACAGGCAGCGCTTGGCCAGGTGCCCATGGGACGCTTCGGCCGCCCCGAGGAAACCGCCGCCGCCATCGCCTTTCTGGCCTCCCCGGCGGCCGCCTACATCACCGGCGTCAGCATCCCGGTGGATGGCGGGCGAACCAAGGGTATCTGAGAGGCAACATTGCCAACACCTGAAACAGGGGCTCATTCAGTACCGGGGATATTGAGAACTGTGGAGATAGCCAGACCGAAGGAGCGGATTCATCCGCGATCACGCCCCCCGCGGGCAAAGGTCGCGGATGAATCCGCTCCTGCGGCGGGATAAATCCGGCGGTTCCCTGATGCCCCCCACCGTGAGAAACAGCAATGGATCAGATCGAGCATTACATTGCCGGCGAGCTCAGAGGCTCAAACGAATGGCTGGACAATTTCGAGCCGGCCACAGGGCAGGTGTCGGGCCGAATTGCGGACGCCGGACAGGCCGAGCTTGATGCGGCGGTAACGGCGGCACAGGCAGCCTTCCCGGCCTGGCGCCATACCCCGGCCCCGGAACGGGCCCGCTGGCTGAATCGCCTGGCCGATCTGGTGGAAAGGGATCTTGAGGCCCTGGCGGCCGCCGAGTCCGAGGATACCGGCAAACCCATTGCCCTGGCTCGTTCAGTGGATATCCCCCGTGCCGCAGCCAATCTGCGTTTCTTTGCCGCCGCCGCCAGTCAATTTTCCAGTGAGTCCCATCTCATGGAAGACGGGGCCATCAACTGGACGCTGCGCGAACCCCATGGGGTGGTGGCCTGCATCTCGCCCTGGAATCTGCCTCTGTATCTGTTTACCTGGAAGATCGCGCCCGCGCTGGCCGCCGGCAACTGCGTGATCGGCAAGCCCTCGGAAGTCACCCCCAAGACCGCCTGGCTGTTCTCCAGGCTCTGCATCGAGGCCGGCCTGCCCAGCGGCGTCCTCAACATCTTGCACGGCCGCGGACCCGAGATTGGCGCCCGGCTTGTCAGTCACCCGGCAATCAAGGCCATTTCCTTCACCGGCGGAACCGCTACCGGCGCCCGCATTGCGCAAGTGGCCGGCCCCCAGTTCAAGAAGCTGTCATTGGAGCTGGGCGGAAAGAACCCGACCCTGGTGTTCGAGGACTGCGACTGGGACAGAACCCTGGACGAAACCCTGCGGGCGGCTTTCGCCAATCAGGGTCAGATCTGTCTGTGCGGATCCCGCCTGCTGGTGCAACGCTCCATCTACGAGCCATTCCGGGATGCCTTCGTGGCCCGCGCCAAAGCCCTGCCACCGGCCGACCCGGCCCTCTCGGACACCCGTCAGGGCGCGGTGGTTTCCAGGCCCCACTACGACAAGGTCCTGGGCTGCATCGAACAGGCGCGAGAAGATGGCGCCACTATCCTCTGCGGCGGCGAGCCGGTAAAGGTCGCCGGTCGTTGTGAGCAGGGCTGGTTCATC
>PWMQ01000064.1 GCA_003558125.1 Natronospira sp.
CACTGTTCACTTATACTCTTCCACGGTCTGCTCGATGGATCCGAAAATGGAGTTGCCATCGGCATCCAGCATTTCAATCTTGACCGTATCACCAAAACGCATGAAGCCGGTTTTGGCTTCGCCTTCATTGATGACTTCCAGCACGTTCTTCTCGGCCAGGCAGGAGGAACCCAGTGATTCGTCCCGGTTGGCAATGGTGCCGGAGCCCACCAGTGTGCCGGCGGCCAGCGGCCGGGTCTTGGCGGCGTGGGCCACCAGGCGGGCGAAACTGAACTGCATGTCCACGCCACAGTTCGGACGCCCGAATTCCTCACCCTTGTAATGGGTAATCAGCGGCAGATGGACCTTATAGCCTTTCCAGGCCTCACCCAGCTCATCCGGGGTGATGGCCACCGGGGACAGAGCCGAACGCGGCTTGCCGTGAATGAAGCCAAAGCCCTTGGCCAGTTCGGAGGGAATCAGCTTGCGCAGGGAGACATCATTGAGGATCAGGATCAGCTTGATATGCTTGCCGGCCTCTTCCTCGGAGACACCCATGGGCACATCATCCACGATCACGCCCACTTCGGACTCGAAATCGATACCGTAATCTTCGCTGGCCACCCGAATGGGGTCCCGCGGGCTGTCATAGCCGTCGTTGACGGCCTGATACATCAGGGGATCATCCAGAAGCTGGGGCGGCAGCTCGGCACCACGGGCCTTGCGAACACGCTCCACGTGGGGCAGATAGGCGCTGCCATCCAGAAACTGGAAGTTGCGTGGCATCACGGCATCCACGTCATCCTGCTTGAAGGCAAAACTGCCTTCGGCCTTGCCGGCCTCTAGCTCATCAGAGCGGGCCTTGAGCTTCGACTCCACATTGGCCCAGTCTTCCAGGGCGGCCTGCAGAGTCGGGGCAATATCACTGGCCTTCACGGCCTGCTTGAGGTCACGGCTGACGATGATCAGCTCACCATCACGACCCTTTTTCAGGGATGCCAGTTTCATTTGGAAAACTCCTTTCAGTTGTTTTTAAGCTTCGAGCGGCAAGCTTCGAGCGGCGAGCTGGCCGTGCAAGCTCAAAAGTGATTCTTCATAGCTCGACGCCTGCATGATCTGCGATTCGGGGCAACGAGCCAGGCGCAATCATTGCCTGCTCGCCGCTCGCTGCTCGCTGCTCGCTGCTGGCATTTCACGGCCTCAGGCCTTGAAATGCTTTTTAAGACCTTTCCAGCAGTCCTGGTAGTTCTTGTGCAGGGCCGGGCTGTCCATGGCCTGTTTCGTAGGCCTGTAGGTAAGACAGGTCTCGAACATGAAGGCCATGGTGTCTTCGATCTTCTGCGGCTTCGAGGTATCGGCTGCGGTGGCCTTCTCGAAGCTGCCGGCGTCCGGCCCGTGGCCGGACATGCAGTTGTGCAGGCTGGACCCACCCGGTGCGAAACCGCCTTCCTCATCGGCTTCCTTGGCATCGTATTCGCCATGAATGAGCCCCATGAACTCACTCATGATATTGCGGTGATACCAGGGCGGACGGAAGCTGTCTTCCATTACCAGCCAGCGCGGTCCGAAGATCACGAAATCCATATTGGCCACACCGGGCTTGCCCGAGGGCGATGTCAGCACGGTGAAGATGGACGGATCCGGGTGGTCATAGCTGATCGAGCCGATGGTGTTGAAGCGGCGCAGATCATACTTGTAAGGGGCGTAGTTGCCATGCCATGCCACCACGTCCAGCGGGGAATGGTCGATGGCTGCCGACCACAGATGGCCCTGGAACTTGGCCACCAGTTCGAAATCCCCTTCTTCATCTTCCCAGGCCGCTTCCGGATAGAGGAAGTCGCGGGGGTTGGCCAGGCCATTGGCACCGATGGGGCCCAGATCCGGGAGCTGCAGGGCCGCGCCGAAGTTCTCGGCCACATAGCCACGAGCAATCTCATCCAGCAACACGACCCGGAACCGCACCCCGCGGGGGATGACGGCAATTTCCTGGGGCTCGATCTCGATCACACCCATCTCGGTGTCAAGGCGCAGACGGCCCTGCTGAGGCACGATCAGAAACTCACCATCGGCGCTGTAGAAGAAACGATCTTCCATGGAGCGGTTGGCGAGATACTGGTAGACCGCAATGCCCGCCTGGGCAGCCGCCGAACCATTGCCGGCCTGGGTGAACAGACCGTCCACGAAATCCACCTTGCCCTTTGGCATGGGCAACTTGCCCCAGCGCAACTGATTGGGCGTCGGCGGCATTTCCTCAAAACGGTTGTGGAAGCTGCCTTCCTTGATCTGGCGGAATTCACCGTGAATGACCGCCGGACGAATACGATATAGCCAGCTACGCAGATTGCGATGCCGGGGTGCGGTGAAGGCCGTGCCCGACAGCTGTTCGGCATACAGCCCATGGGGCGGCCGCTGGGGTGAGTTCTGCCCCTCCGGCAAGGCGCCCTCGACCGCCTCGGTGGCAAATTCGCTGCCAAAGCCGGTCATATAGCCCTTCGATCCATTCATTGCTTACCCCCAGTTGATAGAACCAATCTCACAGGGGCTGCGAGCGGCGAGCAGCGAGCCACGAGCCGGCCGCTTGCGCGCCTTTTGCTCGTAGCTCGCAGCTCGTGGCTCGTAGCTTTAGAGAACGCCCCGCTTCTCCTGGTCGCGCTCGATGGCTTCGAACAGGGCGGTGAAGTTGCCTTCGCCGAAGCCTTCGTTGCCCTTGCGCTGGATGATCTCAAAGAAGATCGGGCCGATCACGTTCTTGGTGAAGATCTGCAGCAGCAGACGGTCCTTGTTTTCCTGATCGGCATCGATCAGCAGGCGCAGGTCCTTCATCTTGTCCACGGGCTGGCCGTGGCCGGGGATGCGCTCATCGATCAGCTCATAGTAGGCATCGGGGGTGTCGAGAAAATCGATGCCCTTGCTGAGCAGGTTCTCCACGGTGTCGTAGATGTTATCGGTGAACAGGGCAATGTGCTGGATGCCCTCACCGTTGTATTCATTCAGGTACTCGACGATCTGGGACTTGTCGTCGGAGGACTCGTTGATCG
>PWMQ01000045.1 GCA_003558125.1 Natronospira sp.
AAGGGGCAAGGACCGGCCGGTAGCCGGTCGCTTGCCCACCCGCCTTGCCTCATACCGACCTGGCATCACCTCTGCCAGGCGAAGAACTTCTCCATCCAGGCCAATACGCCCTGCGGTGCATGGGCCTTCTTCCAATTCCCCGCAGCAAACTTGTTGGCCTCACCCAGGGTGGGATAGGGGTAAATGGTAGATAGCAGCTTGTTCAGGCCGATACCGTTCTTCATGGCAATGGTGAACTGGCTGATCAGCTCCCCGGCCTGGGGCCCCACAATGGTGACACCCAGCACCCGGTCCTTGCCCGGCGGGGTAAGGACCTTGATGAAGCCCTCATTGCTCTCATCCGCCACGGCCCGATCCAGTCCGGAGAAGTCGTAGGTGGTGAGCTCATAATCCACACCCCGGTCCCTGGCATCGCGCTCGTTCAGGCCCAGCCGTGCTACCTGGGGGTCGGTGTAGGTCGCCCAGGGCAGAAAGCGATAATCCACCCGAAAGCGCTTGGCCCAGCCAAACAGGGCATTGACCGTCGCATGCCAGGCCTGGTGGGAGGCGGCATGGGTGAATTGATACGGGCCCACCACATCACCGCAACCGAAGATATTCGGCACCGAAGTGCGCAGATACTCATCGGTTTCCAGACGGCCATCGGGCAGCTTTTTAACGCCCAGCGCATCGAGCCCAAGACGCTCTGTCACCGCACGGCGGCCGACCGCCACCAGCAACTCATCGCCCTCGATGGTGCGGGTCTCGCCGCCAACTTCCACGGTCATGCGAAAACCACCGCCCGGCAGGGGCTCGAAGGAGGTGGCCTTGTGATTCATGAGTACCTCCACACCGTCGCGCTCCAGCACCTCCCGGGTGAAATCGGCCACATCGCGATCTTCCCGGCCCAGCAGCTGGTCGGTCATCTCCACCTGGGTCACCTTCGACCCCAAACGGGCAAAGGATTGGGACAGCTCACAGCCGATCGGGCCGCCCCCCAGCACCACCAGGCGCTCCGGTTTCTTCTTGAGATTCCAGATCGTGTCGGTGGTCAGATAATCCACCTGGTCGAGACCGGGGATTGGCGGCACCAGCGGGGCCGAACCGGTGCTGATGATGATATTCCTTGTCGTCAGACGACGACCGTTGACCTCCACTTCCCAGGGCGAGATCACCCGGCCTTCACCCTGAATCACATCGACCCCCAGGCTTTCAAAGCGCTCCGGCGAATCATGGGGCTCGATGGTCTTGATAACCCGCTGGACCCGGGCCATGACATCGTTGAAGTCGAAATCCACACTGGCCTCGCGAAAGCCCAGCTTGTCGGCCTTGTCCACCTGGGCCTTGAAGGTTGCTGAACGGATCAGTGCCTTCGATGGCACACAGCCGGTATTCAGGCAGTCACCACCCATGCGGTCCCGCTCGATCAGGCTGACTTTGGACTTGACCGTCGCGGCAATCAATGCGGCCACCAGACCACCGGAGCCGGCACCAATGACCACCAGATTGCGATCGAACTTTTTGGGCTTTTTCCAGCCCTTGAAAGCCCGGCGGCGCTTGAAGAAGTCCAGCAGCCGCTTGGCGATCAGCGGGAACAGACCCAGCAGGACGAAAGAGCCGATCAGGACCGGCGAGAGGATGTCACCCGGGTTCTCGATCCGGGCCAGCTGGGTGCCGGCATTCACGTAGACCAGGGTCCCCGGCAGCATCCCCGCCCAGCTCACGATCAGGAAGGTCAGGGCCTTGATGGGGGTCAGGGCCATGGCGATATTGATCACGAAGAAGGGGAAGATGGGCACCAGCCGCAGGGCGAAGAGATAGAAGGCCCCTTCCCGCTCCACGCCCCGGTTCAGGGCCCGGAGCCGGTCCGCATAACGCTGTTGTACCGCGTCCCGGAACAGGAAACGGGCGATCAGGAATGCAAGCGTGGCGCCCAGGGTGGAGGCCACGGAAACCAGCGCGGTGCCCCACGGCAGGCCGAAGAGAAAGCCGGCCGCCAGGGTCATGACCGCCGCCCCGGGTATGGACAATGCCACCACTGCCACGTAGAGCAGGAAGAAGCCCGCCATCATCAACAGCGGATTGGCGGTCACCAGGCTTTCCAGCTCGTCCCGGCGGGCCTGAAGCGTTTCAAAATCCAGGTACTGACCCAGATCCAGGGCGAAGAATGTCAAGAAGGCCGCCACCACGGCTGCCACGACAAGTATGCGTTTATACATTTTGCTGTCCGTTGATCTCGGTTGATCTACCTTGAAATGCTCGCTTCGGTTCAAGGGCTGGCCGTGAGACTGTAACAGGCCCCGGGGTGTTACAGTCCCAAGAATACATTCACGAAAACACGGAGAGAGCAATGCGTGACACCCTGCCGAGACTGGAAGCCATCGATTTCCCTGCCATCCGGCGGGACCGGTTGACGACCTTGCAGATGAATCTGGGCTATCTCTGCAATCTCTCCTGCGTTCACTGTCACGTGGCGGCCGGGCCCAACCGCAAGGAACTGATGGACTGGGATACCATGGAAACCGCGCTTGCCTTCATGGAGCGGCAGAAGATAGAAACACTGGATGTCACCGGCGGTTCTCCCGAGATGAACCCTCATTTCCGCGAGCTGTTCCGGCACGCCCATGCCATGGGCGTGCAGCTCATGGACCGTTGCAATCCCACCATCATCGAGGAGCCGGGCTATGACTGGATACCGGGCTTTCTGGCCGAACACCGGGTTCAGGTAGTGGCCTCCCTGCCCTGCTATCAATCGGACAATGTGGAAAAACAGCGCGGCAAGGGCAGCTTTGATGCCAGCATCGCCGGCCTGCAAAAGCTCAATGAACAGGGCTATGGCGACCCGGACACGGGCCTGGAACTGGACCTGGTGTACAACCCCGTGGGCGCTCACCTGCCACCGGACCAGACACAACTGGAAGCGGACTACCGGGAATTTCTGTGGGAACACTTCGGCCTGCGCTTCAACAGTCTCTTTGCCATCGCCAACATGCCCATCAAGCGCTGGGGCAGCCTGCTGCTTTCCACCAACCAGTTCGATGACTACATGGAAACCCTGCAGACGGCCCATCGCACCGCGAACCTCAAGAACGTGATGTGCCGCAGCCTGATCAGCGTCGATTGGCAGGGCTATGTCTACGACTGCGACTTCAACCAGATGCTGGACATGGGCCTGGGGGGCCGGCGCACTCACCTGTCCGAGCTGCTGGATAGGGAGCTGCAAGGCAATCCCATTCGGGTGGCCGGGCATTGTTATGGCTGTACCGCCGGCCAGGGCTCCAGTTGCGGCGGGGCATTGAGCGAGGCTGAGGGAGAGGCCACCGCCGGCGGCTTCAAACTGGCGAAACAGGCCTGATCACGCTTAACATGGTGGCTTCCAAACCGGAGGAGCCACCATGTTCAAGGCATCACCCGATAGCATTCGCCGCTGGCTGCCGCGTGCGGGCTGGCTGTTGCTGGGGTTGGGGCTGCTGGCACTGCTTCTGCTGGCCGTGGCGGGCCCTGCCTACCGCCTGGAGTTGCTGGAGCTGGGCGAGGCCTTCGGCCTGTTCCGCTATGCCGCCTATATCGGCATCTTCACGGCGCTCATGGCCCTGGCGCCGCTGGGCCTGGCCCTGTATCTGGGTGGTGCCCGTCGCGCGGTGGTGCTGAGCCTGGTGGCCCTGCTGGCGGGCGCGCTCAGTGTGGCCATCCCCTACGGCTGGCGCGCCCAGGCCCAGTCCGTGCCCCCCATTCACGACATCACGACCGACACCGACGACCCGCCGGCCTTCCGCGCGATCGCGCCCCTGCGCGAGGATGCGCCCAATCCGGTGGCATATCCGGGCGAGGAGACCGCCGAACAGCAGCGGCAGGCCTATCCCGATCTGGAAACCCTGATGCTGGCGGTGGACCCGGAGACGGCCATGGACGCCTCGGTTACCGTGGCCCATGCCATGGGCTGGGAGCTGGTGGCCGTGGATGCCGCGGAAGGCCGCCTGGAAGGCACCGCCACCACGCGCTGGTTCGGCTTCGAGGACGATGTGGTCATACGTATCCAGGCCACTGGCGAGGGCAGTGCACTGGATATCCGCTCCAAGTCCCGGGTTGGCCGCTCGGATGTGGGCACCAACGCTGCCCGCATCCGCGAGTTCCGGGAGCGGCTACTGGATCTGCTCGGCGAGAACGGCTGACACGAAACCACCACCTGCGTTGAGGGGGAATGCGCGGATGGATCCGCGCCTGCAGCGGGGCATTGGAAAGGCCGGGACGCACCCGCCTGCCCCCGCAGCTTGCCCTCCATCAATTCATTTCGATATTATTGGAAATATGAAAATAACAGACGCCACCGAAGCCCTGTCCGCCCTGGCCCAACCCAGCCGCCTGAGCGTTTTCCGCTGGCTGGTACGCCAATACCCGGCCCGGGTGGCGGCCGGTGAGATCGGGCAGGCACTGGACATCGCCCCGGCCACCCTCTCCTTTCACCTGGCCACCCTGGAACGAGCTGGCCTCCTCCAGCACCAGCGCGAGGGTCGCAGCCGTCTGTACCTGGCCCGGCTGGAGACCATGAACGCCCTCATGGCCTATCTCTTCGAAGACTGCTGCAATGGCAATCCGGCCGCCTGCCCGGATAGCCTGCTGGGGGGCTTGCGGGGTGAGTGCGGACCGGGAAATCACGAAAAAGAGAAGGCAGAATGAGCTCAGTCATCATCAACGGCTTCGGCCGCATGGGTCGCCTGTGCCTGCGGCACGGATTCGACGACCCGGACCTGGACTTTGCCGCCATCAATGACCCGGCGATGGATGCCCCCATGGCCGCCCATCTGCTGGCCTTCGACTCCATCCACGGCCGCTGGGACCGGGATGTCGAAGTCGATGGAGACGAACTGATCATTGACCGGCATCGAATCCGCTTCACCGCCGAGACCGACCTGAACAAACTCACCGCCGGTGCGCAGGCAGACATTGCCCTGGAATGCTCCGGCCAGTACCGGGAACACGATAGCCTCGCCCCCTGGTCGCAAGCGGTGGGCCATGTGGTGGTCTCCGCGCCGGTCAAGGGCGGCCCACCCAATATCGTGGTGGGCGTTAATGATGGAGACTTCGACCCGGCGCGAGACCCGGTGGTCTCGGCCGCCTCCTGTACCACCAACTGCCTCGCCCCGGTGGTCAAGGTGGTCCAGGAACAGTTCGGCATCCGCCACGGTGTGATTACCACCATCCACGATGCCACCAATACCCAGCAGGTGATCGACTCGGCCCACAAGGATTTTCGCCGGGCCCGCGCCACCGGGGAGAACCTGATCCCTACCACCACCGGTTCGGCCAAGGCCATCACCACTATCTTCCCGGCATTGGAAGGCCGACTCAACGGCATGGCTGTACGGGTACCGATTCTCAACAGTTCTCTGACCGATGCGGTCTTCGAACTGGAAAGCCCGGTGGATGAAAACCGGGTCAATGAGGCCTTTCGGGCCGCCGCCCAAGGGCCCCTGAACGGGATTCTCGGCTACGAGGAACGCCCGCTGGTCTCCAGTGATTACCGCGGCGACCGCCGGTCGACCATTGTCGACGCGGCTTCCACCATGGTGGTGGATGACACCCAATTGAAGGTGGTGGCCTGGTACGACAATGAAACCGGCTATGTCTGCCGCATGCTCGATCTGGCCCGGCGAATCGCCCACGCCCGATGATGGATCAACTCAAACAGCTCCCGGAAGGCGTTCGCCAGTACATGGTGGTGACCATGGCCTATTGGTCATTCACCCTTACCGACGGCGCCCTGCGCATGATGGTGCTGCTGTACTTTTATCAGCTTGGCTTCTCCGCCTTCGAAGTGGCCATGCTGTTCGTGCTATACGAACTGTTCGGGGTCATCACCAACCTGCTGGGGGGCTGGATCGGTGCCCGCTTCGGTCTGCATCGCACCCTGTTCGCCGGCATGCTCCTGCAGATCGTCGCCCTGCTGATGCTCACCGTGCCCGAGGCCTGGCTGGGTGTGGTTTACGTGATGCTGGCCCAGGCCCTGTCGGGCATTGCCAAGGACCTCAACAAGATGAGCGCCAAGAGCAGTGTCAAGCTGCTGGTGCCGGAAGGCCAGAGCGGGCGGCTGTTCAAGTGGGTGGCGGCCCTGACCGGCTCCAAGAATGCCTTGAAGGGTGTGGGCTTTTTCATCGGCAGCGCCCTGCTGGCCTGGATCGGTTTCCGCGCCGGGATGCTGGCCATGGCGGCCTGGATCGGGATCTTCCTGCTGCTCAGCCTGTTGCTCCTGCGCCGCGGCCTGGGCCAGGCGAAAATGGCCACGCCATTCAGCCGCCTGCTGTCCAAGAGCCCGGCGGTGAATTTCCTCTCCGCCGCACGCTTTTTCCTCTTCGGCGCCCGTGACATCTGGTTCGTGGTGGCCCTGCCGGTTTTTCTCCACGGCGTGCTGGGCTGGAGCCATGTCCAGATCGGCAGTTTCATGGCCCTGTGGGTCATCGGCTACGGCATCGTCCAATCCCTGGCCCCCCGGTTCCTGCGCCTTGCCGGCGACGACAGTGCCAGGCGGGGCAAGCGGGCGGCGGTGCTATGGGCCATTCTGCTCGCGGCCTCCCCGGCCCTGATCGCCTTGGGCCTCGCCCAGGGGCTGTCCCCCGCCGAGACCCTGATCATCGGCCTGGGGATCTTCGGCTTTCTCTTCGCCCTTAACTCCTCGCTTCACTCCTGGCTGATCCTGGAACATGCCCGTGCCGACGGGGTGTCCCTGGACGTGGGCTTCTATTACATGGCCAACGCCGCCGGCCGCCTGGTGGGCACCGTCCTCTCGGGGCTGGTCTATCAGCAGCAGGGTCTGATCGCCTGCCTGGTAGCCGCCACCGCCTTCATCCTCCTCTCCGCCCTGCTTGCCATGGCCCTGCCCGGCGGGAACGGCAGCCGCAAGCAGCGGCTTCAATCCGGCAATGCCACCCAAACCTGACGCCAATCAAGGTAGAATTTTGGGTTTGAATCCATGATGCCCGGCCACAATCAAGAAACCAGGAGCCGTTGATGAGCCAGACCGGAATCATTGAATCCAAGCTTCCCGGCGATCCCCTCGAACTCTTTCGCCACTGGTGGGCCGACGCCCAGGACAAGTCCGGCATGCTGGAGCCCACGGGCATGAGCCTGGCCACGGCCGATGCACAGGGCCGCCCCTCCAGTCGCATCGTGCTGCTCAAGCACTGGGATTCCCGCGGATTCGTGTTTTTCAGCAACTACACCTCGCGCAAGGGCCGTGATATCCACGACAATCCGCATGTGGCCCTGCTCTTCTGGTGGGACAAGCTGCGGCGCCAGGTACGGGTCGGTGGCAAGGCGCAGAAACTTCCCGAGCGGGAGTCGGACGCCTATTTCGCCAACCGCCCGCGGGGCAGCCAGCTGGGCGCCTGGGCCTCCCAGCAGAGCCGCCCCCTGGACAGCCGGGAAACCCTGCAAAAGCGGGTGGAAGAGCTGGACCGGGAATTCGGTTCCGATCCCATCCCGCGCCCGCCCCACTGGGGCGGCTACCGGGTGGTTCCGGAGGAGATCGAGTTCTGGGATGACGGCGAGTTTCGCCTCCATGACCGTATCTGCTACTTCCGGGACGGGGAACAATGGCGCACGGAACGCCTCTATCCCTGAGATTTTCCGGCAACCCGGGGCCCTGTCGCCATGGTCAAACCCGCACGTTGGTACGAGGAAAGCACCGTCTACGAGATCAACGGCCACCGGATTCATGTTCATGAATCGGGTCAGGGCCCCGTGCTGCTCTGCCTGCATGGTGTCGCCGGCGCTTCCTGGAGCTGGCACAAACTGGCGCCGGACCTGGCGCGAGGCTTTCGCGTGGTCATCCCGGACCTGCTGGGCCACGGTTATTCGGACAAGCCGAGCGACGAACGCTACTCGGTGGTGGCCCATACCGACCGCATCGAATCCCTCATGGCGGCGATGGACGCCCCCCGCTTCCACCTGCTCGGACAGGGCATGGGCGCGAGCATCGCCCTGGAGTTGATGGCCCGGGCGGATGGCCGCCTGAGCGAGGGCCGGGATCCGCGCATTGATCCCGCCAGCCTGTTTCTGCTCAACCCGCCACTCTTCCCTGAACTCGCCCGCCAGCCCCGGCCGGAACGCTGGCTGGCGACGCAGTTTGGCTATCTCGTGGCGCTGGCCGGCAACCGCAAGCTGTTCTGGGAATATCTCAATCAGCTGTCCGGACCCTATAGCAGGCCCACGCCGAAGGAGGTCTCCCAGCTCTGGCGCCTCTACAGCCGCGACGGGGGCCGCTGGACCTGGGCCTCCCATGCCCGCTATCTCAAGGAGCTGATGCGCTACGGCAAGCGCTGGACCAAGGCCATCCGCGCCACCGAGCGCCCCCTGCAACTGGCCGCCGGCCCGGATGACCCCATCGCCGGCCACCAGCTCGACCCGGCCTTCAAAAGGGCCCTGCCGGAACACGAACGCATCCGCATCGGCCGTCTGGGCCACGCCCCCCACTTCGAGGCCCCGGACAAGGTCCTGCCGCTGATCGAAAAATTCCACAAGGACATTGGCGCGTCTTAAGGCGTATATCTTCAAGCCGTGACGCCGTCTTCCGGAGGAATCGCGGATGAATCCGCGCCTACGGCGGCTCCGGCATAAGCTATAAGCTCCGTAGGAGCGAATTCATTCGCGATTTCGCCAGCGCGCTCAAAACCAATCGGCGCCAAACCCCAAGGAAGCTCTGATCAATCCCGGCACTCGGTAACCAATCGAATACGCTGACGTGCAATCATTTCACCACCCGCTTTAACGATTGCGGACCGCCTGGTATAACAGCCTTCACCGCTTCCCTTCTCCTCGCTACCCAAATACAGATCGGCAGCGTCAATCTTGTCATCACCGACGAACACCTCGTGATTCAGCAACATCCTCGCCACTTGGTAGCGTTCACAGCTACTCATGCGATCAAAGCCGATACCATCATCATTCAGGTAAGAGTCATAGCCCTGAACTCGACTGAATCGAGGCAGAATTGAGAACTCTACCATTCTCTTGCCATCCTCATCGGTACTGAGAGCATACTCCACAACCAGTCGATCAGGCCGAGCGGATAACTCCACACCCCCATGACCCTCGACCAAATCGAACTCTACGCTGAGATGTGGCGCATTCCGAACGCCCGTCAATTCCATCTCATATTCGCCAACCAGCCTGTCCAGGATCACACCAGAACGCCAGCCATGACTCTGAAAACTGACACGCCCCCTTTCCCCCTGCTCGGCTGATCGATAGGCGTCCAGAAACTGACGGCCCAACTCCTCCCGAAATTGTTGCAGTCGCTCCGGGTCAGCCAGAAAGGCAAGGATCGTGTCACTGTTTGAGTTACAAGAACTCGGCGTCTCATCGCTTGACCAAGTATCCGATCTAGCGGCCGTGCGGGAGGCACCCAATTGCCCCGTAGCAATGGACTCAGAGACGGACTCACCTACCTCCACTAACATATTCCGATGCTGCTCAAGGGCCTCCATATTGTTCTGATGTCTGGCATATTCACTCTCAGGCAGGCTACGCGGAATTGCCGTAATCGAATCCATGGAAACCCCGCCCCATTCCACCTCAAAGGCATAAACCTCCCTGGTTTCGGGATTTACATACGTAGCATGTTTAACAAGGCTGCGGCATTCGGATAGCAGCGACTCGGGCTTTAACTCGACTTCGCCCTCATCCCCGGCTGGTTCACAATATTCTTCTCGGTGCGCAGTGAGGTCGCGCTCCATATTGGCAATGGCCAATAACTTGGCCGACGCCTCATCCAGACAGGAAAGACAGAGATAATCCCCCTCGATATCCGCAGCGCTCAATGGCGGGGTCACCACCAGCAGAAAAAGCGCACCCCAAATCCCTATACCCAAGCGACTTCCAGATCTAGATTCCATGACTCCCACCCCTTTTTTGGAATTCGATTTCACTCAAGCGAAGAATATAGAATGCAGCGGCTCTATCGTCAGCGCAATATGGACCTGGGCTTCGAGTACTGAAGTTCGGTCTTATGTTTTGGTGCCATCCGGAGGCTTTTGATCGCGAATAAATTCGCTCCTACGGTGCCAATAGCTTACGCCGAAGTCGCCGTAGGAGCGGATTTATCCGCGATTTACCGGGCCGAATCGAAGGCAATCTGCTCGAATATCAGAATTCGACCTCAGCAAGCACAGCCCAGGTGATCCCCACCAAAGGTAGGCCTAGGTGTCGACTGGTCTTTCCAAGACTGTGTGAGCCAGGATGGCGAACCCAGAGCCCCCAAGGATGGGTCTACGGCGTTCTTGGAAAGGCCTGTCGACACCTAGGCCGGAACGCCACCCGTCACCGACATCGAAGGGACCTACCTCTAGCGAAGCCGACAACAATTCGATGTCGAAAAGGAACACGCCAATCGAAGAAGAGAGACGCTAGAACTTCTCGCCGCGAATGACCTGCACATCCGAGAGATAAAGCACCATGGCAAAATCCTTGAAATAACGCTGGTGCAGAATCTCGGCGATTTGCCAGGCCATGTCTTCCTCGCAGATTACTTCCACGCGGATATTGGCGCCCTGCTCAATGCCTGCGGCCCTGGCACCCCGTCGCCCTGAACCCCAGGCCTCGGTAACGGTGTAACCCCGAGCACCGGCTTCATTGATGATCTTGATCAGGGGGCGCTCCAATGCCTCCTCGGTAATGACCGTCAAAAGCTTGCGGTGCATATCAACCTCCTGTCACGGGGTAAATGGCAGCGAGTGTATGGTGATAGAGAGGAACGCCAATCACCACATTGAAAGGGAAAGTCAGCGCCAGAGATGCGGTCAGCGAGAGGCTGGGGTTGGCCTCCGGGACCGACAGGCGCATGGCCGCCGGGGCCGCGATATAGGAGGCACTGGCACTGAGAGAAACCAGCAGGACCGCCCCGCCCAGACTCAGACCCAGCATCCAGGCCACAAGACCCCCCACCACCGCCCCGATCAAGGGAAAGGCAATACCGAAAAAGGCAATGAAGAGGCCGTGTTCACGCAGGCCCCCGGCCCGGCTGGCGGCCACCAGGCCCATCTCCAGCAGGAAGAGCGCCAGCACACCCCGGAAGGCGTCGAAGAATAGGGGCTCAAGTGGCTCCACGGCGACCGGCCCGGCGAGCAGGCCGATCAGCAAGCCACCCAGCAGCAGGACCACCCCCTTGCCGAGAAAGACCTCCCGGCTCAGACCGGCCCAGCCTATACTGGGACGCAGGCCCCGGACCAGAAGCACACCCAGAAGAATGGCCGGAATTTCCAATACCACCACCCAGGCGGCGGCATGGCCCTCAAAGGGAATGCCCTGGTGCTCCAGATAGGCCATGGCCACGGCGAAGGTACCCACACTGACCGAACCGTAATGCGCGGCGATGGAGGCCGCATCGGCACGAGGGAGCTTGCGGGAAAGGCGTAACAGGCCGAAGGCAATCAGGCCGAGAACGACACCCTTGAGGGCGATCACGCCCAGGCTGGGCAGGATGCGGAGCAGATCACTGTCCGCCAGCTCCACGCCACCCTTGAGGCCAATGGACAGCAAGAGCAGAACAGTGAGCAGCTCATAGACGGCTTTGGGAAGATGCAGGTCGGCTTTCACCGCGCCGGCCACGACACCCAGGATAAAGAACAGGATAACGGGATCGATACCCACGTCAGGACTCCCCTTTGGATCGTGGGGATTCTAGCATGAGCCGGCGGCTTCTTTGGGGCTGGATGGTGGTGGCGCAGCAGCTCTCTCTGCTACGCCACCAAACGCCACCTTAGCTGTCCTGCCCGGTCTGGCGCTCCAGTTCCGTTTCCGCTTCCTGGCGCTCCCGTTCCAGGGCATCAATCTCGGCCTCAATCTGGCGACGCTCTTCTTCGGGGGCATTGGCTGCCCGCTCCAGCTCCCGCTGACGCACTTCGAGCTCGGATTCCACGGCATCGATGCGGTCCTGGGGGTGCATCAGGGCCCGCTCGGCCTTGCGCTCGGCAGCAGCCATTTCCCGTTCCGGGGTGCCGACGGCATGGCGGGCATCCCGCTCAATGGCGGCCAGCTCCCGTTCAGGGGCACGGGCCTGGTATTCGGCGTCATCCAGCTCCTGCCGCGCGGCACGCTCACGGGCATCCAGCTCCCGCTGCGGCGCACCCGCCTCGTGTTCGGCTTCCGATCGGGCCCGCTCTGCCTCGCGTTCCGGACGCTCCATCGTGTCGCGAACCTCTCGCTCGGCCCGCTCCGCCGCCGCTTGGCGGCTCTCCTGCCCGGCCCGGTCCACGGCATCATCGCGGGCTTCGTCAAGACGGTCCTCAAGGTGCCCGCAGGCCGACATCAGGCTGATGCCCGCCAGCACCAGCATTACTTTCGCAAGCTTCTCAATCATGTGGCTCTCCAGCTTCTGGCGAAATATATCTTGCTTAGGGGAGGGATTGAGCTTCAGGCCTGGCAAGTCGGCTATCAATCCCTCATTTGGGGGGTCAGCGAAAATCCCGGGAACGGGTCACGAGCCGGCCGAGCAAATGGCTCCAGTCTTCCAGGTGATGGGCAATCACATGCTGAACGCCCTCTTCCCGCTGTACCGTGCCCACCACCACCAGCAGGCGGGACTGGAGCACGACCTGGCGATAACGCTCGGCCAGCTTGCGCCAGCAGATCAAATTGATCACCCCGGTTTCGTCTTCCAGGGTCATGAAGGTCACGCCCGCCGCACTGCCGGGACGCTGGCGGTTGATGACCAGGCCGGCGGTGACCACCGGACTCTCCGGGGCCTGCCGCCACAGGGCCTCGGCAGGCAGGATATCGGCTTTGGCGAGTCGCTCCCGCAACAGGGCCAGGGGATGGCGGCCCAGGCTCAGGCCCAGGCGGCCGTAATCGGCGGCGATGTCCTCCCCCTCCCGGGGCGGACGCAGCATGGGCTCGGCCTCGGCCATGGCGGCCTCGCCGAACAGGGGCGTGGGCGCCTCCACCCCCGCCGCCTGCCAGCGGGCGCGGTGACGATGCCCGGCAAGGCTTGCCAGGGCCCCGGCATCGGCCAGGGCATCCACCGCGCGCCGGTCCAGGCCGGCCCGCTGCAGGAACTGGTCCAGGCGCGAGAGACCGCACCCGCCCTGCTGTACCACGGCCACCACCCGCTCGGCCGCCTCCCGGGCCAGGCCCTTGACCTGGTTGAAGCCCAGGCGGATGGCTGGCTCGCCTTGGTGGCCGACTTCCAGGGTGCATTCCCACTGGCTATGCAGAATATCCACCGCGCGCACCTCCACCCCGTGCTCACGGGCGTCCCGGACCAACTGGGCGGGGGCATAGAAACCCATGGGCTGGCTGTTGAGCAGTGCGGCGGTGAAGGCGGCCGGCTCATGGCATTTGAGCCAGGCCGAGACATAGACCAGCAAGGCAAAACTGGCGGAGTGGGACTCGGGGAAACCGTACTCACCGAAGCCCTGAATCTGGCGAAAGACCCGGTGGGCATAGTCTTCGCTGTAACCCCGCTCGCGCATGCCGGCGATCAGACGGTCCTCGAAATGGCCCAGCCCGCCGCGCTTCTTCCAGGCGGCCATGGCGCGGCGCAGCTGATCGGCCTCGCCGGGAGTGAAGCCGGCGGCGACAATGGCCAGCTGCATGACCTGCTCCTGGAAGATGGGCACCCCCAGGGTACGCTCGAGTACCCCACGCACTTCCTCGCTGGGATAGTCCACCCCCTCCCGCCCGGCCCGACGGGCCAGGTAGGGATGGACCATATCGCCCTGGATGGGACCGGGGCGGACAATGGCCACCTCGATCACCAGATCATAGAAGGTCCGGGGTCTGAGCCGGGGGAGCATGGCCATCTGGGCGCGGGACTCGATCTGGAACACGCCCACGGTATCGGCCCGGCAGAGCATATCGTAGACGGCCGGATCCTCGGCGGGGATGCCGGCCAGGCTCCAGCGCTTGCCCCGCCAGTCCGCCACCAGATCAAAGCAGCGGCGAATGGCGGTGAGCATGCCCAGGGCGAGGACATCCACCTTGAGCAGGCCGAGGGCCTCCAGGTCGTCCTTGTCCCACTGGATCACGGTGCGGTCAGCCATGGTGGCATTCTCCACCGGCACCAGTTCATGCAGCGGGCCCTCGGAGATGACAAAGCCGCCCACATGCTGGGACAGGTGGCGGGGAAAACCCAGCAGGCTGTTGGCCAACACCATCAGGCGATGAATGACGGGGTTGTCCGGATCCTCACCGGCTTCCAGCAGCCGTGCCCGCTGATCCCGCTGGCCGTCCCACCACTGGAAGGCACCGGCAAGTCGGTCCAGGCGCGCCGAGTCCAGCCCCAGGGCGCGGCCCGCATCGCGAACGGCCGAGCGGGGCCGATAGCGGATCACGGTGGCGGCCAGCGCGGCCCGGGCCCGGCCGTATTTCTGGTAGATATACTGGATCACCTCCTCCCGCCGCTCGTGCTCGAAATCCACATCGATATCCGGCGGCTCGCCCCGCTCTTTGGAGATGAAACGCTCGAACAACACATTCATGCGGGCGGGATCGACCTCGGTGATGCCAAGACAGAAGCAGACCACGGAATTGGCCGCCGAGCCCCGCCCCTGGCAAAGAATGCCGCGACCGCGGGCGAAGGCGACCACATCGTGCACGGTGAGGAAAAAGGGTTCGTAGGCCATTTCCCGGATCAGGGCCAGTTCGCGGACAATCTGGCGCCGAATGCGAAAAGCCACCCCGTCCGGCCAGCGCCGGCGCATGCCCTCCAGAGTCAGGCGGCGCAGGTGGCTGATCGGGGTCTCGCCGGGCGGGACCAGCTCAGCCGGATACTCGTAGCGCAGCTCGGCGAGACTGAAAGTACAGCGCCGGGCGATGCGCAGGCTTTCTTCCCGCAACTGCCGGGGGTAAAGGCTTTCGAGGGCGGCAAGTGGCCGCAGATGACGCTCGCCATTGGGAAACAGGCGCAGGCCGGCCTCGCTCAGGGGCACACGATGGCGCAGGGCGGTCAGGGTATCCTGCAGGGCCCGACGACCCCGCGCATGCATGTGCACGTCACCGGTGGCCACACAGGGAATACCCTGGCGTTCTCCCAGGGCCATGAGGGCTTCCCGCCGCCGGTCGTCATCGCCCTCGGCCAGCAGTTCCACAGCGATCCAGAGCCGGCCGGCAAAGTGCCCCTGTAGCCACTGCAGCGCCTGCTCGTCGGCTGTCTTCCCCGGCAGCCAGAGGATGAGACAACCGGCTAGGCCATTGTCGGCCACATCGGCCCGACTCAGCTTGTAGCCGCCCTTTTCCGCCGCCCGACGACCGGTGGTAATCAGGGCACAAAGCCGGGCCCAGGCGGCCCGATCGCTGACCAGGGCGACGAAGCGCAGGCCGTCCTCGAGCTTGAATTCGCTGCCATGCACCAGGGGCAGGCCATGGCGGATGGCGGCCAGGTGCGCCTGGACGGCGCCGGCCACCGAGCACTCGTCGGTGATGGCCAGGGCGCGATAGCCCAGCCCGGCGGCCCGGGCCACCAGCTCATCGGGATGGGAGGCCCCGCGCAGGAAGCTGAAATTGCTCAGGCAATGGAGTTCGGCGTAGGGCATGGGACAGTACCCGGCTTATGAGTACTGCATAAAAACACAGCGTTTATCCGGACGCAAGTTGGCTTCGGGCTGTTTAGGTCCCTTCGATGACGGTGACGAGGGGCGTTCAGGCCTAGGTGGCGACAGGCCTACCTTGGGTGGGGGTCACCTGGGCCGTGCTTGCTGATGGCGTATTCAATTTGATGGGCCGATTGCCTTCGGTTTGGCCGGGGAAATCGCGGATAAATCCGCTCCTACGGCGGCTTCGGCATACGCTAATGGCACCGTAGGAGCGAATTTATTCGCGATCAAAAGCCTCCGGCTAGCACCAAGGCATAAGACTGAACCAACCCCTCCACTAGCACGGCCCAGGTGACCGCCACCCAAGGTAGGTTCCTTTCCCGGTGGCCTTGCTCAGGGCTGTGTGAGGCAGGGTGAGGCAAGACCGATGGTCCAGTGGACCATCGCAGCTTGCCGAACGCCCGCACAGGGATGTGCGGGCTGGACCGGGAGGCGGAGCAGGATTGCGCAGTCTTCCGGTCGCCCACAAAGCCTACAGGGATGTATTAACGGCGTTCCTGAGCAAGCCCACCAGGACCGAAGCCGGGAAGCCACCCGTCACCGACGTCGAAGGGTCCTAGACAGCTCTAAGCCGGTCGAAATACCCCCGCCACCAACAACGCAGAGTCCTGCATAAATCAAACCAAACCAAGCCGAACCAACAACTCATCCCGATCCAACCCCGCCGTAATCACCTCAAGCTTTCCCGCCCGCCGCAAACGCCGCAGCCGGGCCTCGGCCTGCTGGGCTTCGCTGCGGTCCCGGAGGGCGACCTGATAGACGAGCGTGATGTGGCCGGCGCCGCGGGTGAAACGGGCGCCGCGGGAACGGCCCTGGCGGTGCTCTGAAAGCCGTCGCGCCACATCCGTGGTCACGCCGGTGTAGAAGCGACCATCGCAGTCGAGCACATAAAGCCACCAGGAATCTGCCATCTATCGGTCCCTGTCTTGATTTTCACGGGAACATCGCCATATACAATGGCACCAAACGTGAGATCACTGAACGACCACTGGCTGCCGAGGTCTGTCTTGCCTTTAATTCTGCTGCTGCTTTTTGTCGGCGTTCCCCTGCTGGAACTTTATCTGCTCATCCAGGTGGGGCAATCCATCGGTGCCCTGTCCACCATCGGTCTTTGCATTCTGACGGCCGTCATTGGCGCTGCCCTGATCCGTCTGCAGGGGATCCAGACACTGTCCCGTGCGCGGCAGAATCTCAACCGGGGCATGGCCCCGGCCATGGAGATGCTTGAAGGTCTGGCGCTGATGATGGCTGGGGCCATGTTGCTGACCCCGGGGTTCGCCACCGATGCCCTCGGCTTCATGCTGCTGGTGCCGCCGCTGCGACGGCTTGCCATCCGCTCGGGCCTGTCCCGCATGCATGTGCAGTATGGCCCGGCCTGGTCCCGGCAGCACACCCCGCAAGACCATCAGCGCACCATTGAAGGGGATTACGAACGCCGCGACTGATCCTCGCCATCCGGCATGGGATCAGGATCAAGGTCTTCATAAGACTCGGGCCTGAATCGCGGTGTACAGATGGCGAGGAAAACAAGCTCCTCACTACCCATGTTGCTGATACGCTGGGCGGTATCGGCAGGTATCACGACGACATCGCCGGGCCCAACCACCTGGCGCTCCAGCCCCGCCACATCCACCTCACCTTCGCCGGACAACACGACATAGCGCTCCGCGATTCCCCGCAGTCGATGCCAGCGTGTGGTCACTCCTGCCGCCACCGCCGCGCGGGCAACGGACAAGGCCGGGTCGGCCTCATTATTGAGCCATTCGCTGATATGGCAGCGCTCCACAAAGTCAAAGGCCTCGGCTTCCGCTGCACGAAAAATCATGGCCTGTTTCGGGTTATGCATGATGAAAGCCTTTTTGTTGTTCAGCCAAACAGGCCGTGCATGAACCAATGATTGCCGCGTCGGTCATGAAAAATCCATAAGCATCGGCCGTCTTCGGAAACGACCCGATAGTAGTCACGGGCAATGTCCCGTCCCTGCCACCAGCCGGTCTCTATTCGCTCCGGCCCCGACACCTTCTGAAAACCCGCCGTGTATTTCAGGGGCTGGGGTTCGGCCAGTAACCACAGGGGACGGTCATCACGTGGATAGGCCTGGCCTCCCCCACCGGGGTCACTCCGGCACCAGCCCTGCTCAGGATGATGCACGGCTCGACTGGCGAGACTGAATACACGCTTGTCTCCCAGGCGGGCTCGAAGTTGTTCCAGCAAGTCCAGCTTGCGAGCGGAATCCCCTGCTTCCATGAAGAGGCCGCGACTCACTGCAACAGCCTGGCGTAGCGGCCCGCTTTGCAGACTCAGCTCAATAACCGGCTCCGGCAAACGAAGTGCTTCCATTCGGATGGCCAACAATCGGCCCAGATGCTTCGGATCACTGCTCCCCCCCAGCAGACGCAAACGTAACCGGCTCGTCTCCCGCCGGTGATGATGACAGCCCAACTCCAGCCATTCCACCTGGCTGTCATGTCGTCGAAGGAAACGGTGCAGTTTTTCCAGCATGCGCTGGGCAGCCTGCATCAGATGGTCAGCATTCCGGGTCTCGGCCGGCAGAAGCATATGATCATGAAAACGGAGCTGGCCCCGCCAGCAGATCCGTGGATCGGGGGCCCTGCCCAGTGCCCGGTCCAAACCGTTCAGGACATCATTGCCCCAGCGCCGGGCAATGCCATCCCTGGGCAGGCGCAGCAGATCCGCCAGACGACGCAGGCCAATGCCGGCCATGCTCCGGCGCGTCTTGTCATTCAGTCTCAGGGGCGCAAGAGGCAGACGCCCCAGGCGACCGGGCAAGTTAGCCGGATTCGTGACCGGTTTCTCATCGCCCATCCGGGCCAGCCATTGGGCCGCCAGCGGTGTGGGGGCAACTGCGGCCATCGCCGTCAGCCCAAGGCCTTCCATGCGCTCAAGCACTTGCGCCTTGAGCACGTCCAATCCGCCAAACAAACGCAAACTACCACGCACCTCCAGTAGCAAGCCCTCTCCCGGCAACACGCTGACCCGGCCTGTGAAATCCATTCCGGCATCCGCGGCCGCGGCCAGACAGGCGCGCTCCCTGGCCGAATCGCGGCGACACAGACTGGGGGCTTTCACCAGAGCCAGAGCGGAGGATAGGCGCATGTCCGTTGAAACACCGGCTTGCCGGGCCCGGGTATTGAGCCCGACGACACGGGCAGCACCGCCTTCACCGGCCACGACCAAACAGGGCCGCTCATCACCGGGGGTCAGCGATTCGATCACCAGATCGGGAAAGTACAGGCAAAGCCAGAGAACGGAATACGTTTTTCGCGACGGCAGGGGCCTGACCACCACGGAAGACAGATGGCCATGCCTGGCCTGCGGTGGCGGCTTCTCCTTAGGCGCTGTGAGCTCGGGGAACAGGGGCAGAGTCATCGGCAACACCCAGTGATTCAAATATTCAGTTCAAGCCCCCCTGTTTGCCCACCCCGAGATTTGAGGATGTCGATATGCAGGCCCGTGCCCGAGGCCTGAAGCAGCAATCTCAAGGCTGCCGGTGAACGACTTCCGGCCGAGGACGGCGGGCGAAAGCGCAGAGCCAGGGCCTGACCGGCCTCGGCGGCCAACTGCAGGCGGCGGGCATGACGGGCCGCGCCTTCACAATGCCAGGCAAGGACGGCGCCGCAGGCACCGGAGCGAAGGGCTTGCTCCACCGTCCAGATCCTTTCTTCGCGGCTATCGGGACGGGTGACAATGCAGCAACCAGGATCAAGGCCCATGGCGGCCAGGGCGGGGGCATAAGGCACATGCGGCGATGAGACCCAAAGCACCCAGCGCCCGGCACGGCTCACCGACACCAGAGCCGGCATGATCAAGCGCAGCTCGCCGACCCCCCAACGCCCGGCCAGCAGCTCGATCAGCACCCCCGTGGGCCAGCCACCACCAGGCAATACCCGATCCAGCGCCTCGAAGCCGGTGGACAGGCTCGAGGCACCCGAGGCCCCACCCCGCCGCGGCCGAAACACCCGCGGATCCCGCAACAACGCCTCCAGCCCCGACACGCTACACCACCGAAAGCCTGTCACCCCCAGGAAGCACGGATGGGTTCCCGGCTGTGCGATTCCGCGTCTGTGGGCTGCTGATCCAAGGCACAGCACGCAGCACAGTAGCAGCGCTACGGGCAAGTGCTGCACAAATGCGTCTGGAACGCATTTGAACTGCAAGCTCCGCTTGCAGGCCCGAAGGGCGAAGGCCAGGGACGGCCGGAGTAACGCAGGAGCAGCCGTGCTCAAGCGCGGGAGCGTGCCGACGGGGGGCCATCAGTGGTTCCTCCCCCTATTGGATACGGCCGTTGCGGATGACGCCGACCACGACGCCTTCCAGGACCAGGGTCTGGGTCTCCAGATCCACCTCGATGGGCTCAAAGTCTTCGTTTTCCGGCAGCAGCCAGATCTGCTTACCGCGTTGCTTGAAGCGCTTGACGGTGACTTCGTCATCCAGGCGAGCGACCACGATCTGGCCGTTACGCACATCCGTGGCCCGGTGCACGGCAACCAGGTCGCCTTCGAAGATCCCGGCATCCTTCATGCTCATGCCCTTGACCTGCAAAAGGTAGTGGGCGCGGGGCTGAAAAACCTCGGGGTCCATGCGGTAGCGGGTTTCCACATGCTCCTCGGCCAGGATGGGGGTGCCAGCGGCTACCCGCCCCACCACCGGCAGGCCGGGCTCTTCTTCCATCATCAGGCGAATCCCCCGGGAGGAACCGGGGACCAACTCAATGGCCCCCTTGCGGGCCAGGGCGCGCAGATGGGTCTCGGCGGCATTGGCGGAACTGAAACCCAGATGCTCTGATATCTCGGCCCGGGTGGGGGGACGCCCGGTGTTTTCGATAACCTGGCGGATCAGATCCAGCACTTCTGCCTGTCTTGCAGTCAACTCGCTCATTGCCCACCTCCGGATGGGTGTATGGACTGACAGTTACTGTCAGTATATACAGTATTCCGGATGAGGCAAGGGGTAAGGGGTAAGAGGTAAGGGAACCTTCGTACAGAGGTTTCTATAACTTGCGATAGAGGGTCTGGCGGCTGACACCGAGGATGCCGGCGGCCTGGCGCTTGTTACCGTCCACCTGATCGAGGACATAGCGAATATAGCGGTCCTGGAGCTCTTCCAGGGTGGGCAGACTCTGCCCACTGGCCAGGCGATCCATGAGCCCGGCTCGAACCTCGCTGCCGGTGCCGCCGCGGCCATCATCACGGTAGTTGCGGATGCGGGTGGGTAAATGCTCGGTCTGTATCTCGCCGTCGTGGCAGAAGGTCACCGCTCGCTCGACCGCATTCTGCAGCTCCCGCACATTGCCCGGGAAGGGATAACGCTTCAGGGCCTCGACGGCAGCAGGGCAAAAGCCCTGAATATCCCGGCCTTGCTGAAGACTGAAACGCTCCATGAAGCGAACGGCCAGTTGCTCCATATCGTTTTCCCTTTCCCGCAGTGGCGGAATATGCAGGGCGAAGGTTTCCATGCGATAGAAAAGGTCTTCCCGGAACTCTCCATCCGCAACCAGTTGCTCCATATCCCGGTTGGTGGCAGCCACGATGCGGACATCCACCTCGACATCGGACTCACCACCAACAGGGCGGATAACGCCTTCCTGCAGAACCCGCAAGAGCTTGGCCTGCAAATTCATGGGCATTTCTCCAATCTCGTCCAGTAGCAAGGTGCCACCGTCGGATTGGGCAAAGATCCCCTTGTGTCGCCGGGTGGCGCCCGTAAACGCCCCCGCAGCGTGTCCGAAGAATTCACTTTCCAGCAGGTCGGCCGGAATACCCGCACAGTTGACGGCCAGAAAGGGCCCCTGACTGCGCTCGCTTTCCTCATGAATGGCGCGGGCTACCAATTCCTTGCCGGTACCACTCTCTCCGATCACCAGCACTGGTCCACTGGCAACAGCCACACTGCTGATTTCCTTGTAGAGGCGTTGCATGGCCTGACTGTCGCCAAGCATGCCGTGAAAATCGTCACCGCTGAACGCCTCCCGGAATCGCTGCACTTCCGAGCGCAGCCGCCGATTCTCCATGACCCGACTGACGGTCAGCAACAGGTGATCGATATCAATGGGCTTGGTGAGAAACTCGTCTGCGCCTGCCTTGAGGGCCTCTACTGCCTGCTCGATACTGCCAAAGGCGGTGAGAATGACGAAGGATGGAGGATGGGGCATGGCCCTGGCTTCCCGCAAGAGACTCATGCCATCGGCACCAGGCAGCCGAAGGTCGCTCAGCACCAATTGCGGCTGAAGGCGGGCCAGCAACTCGGCACCCTCCTCGGCCGATTCCGCCACTGCCACCTGCCAACCTTCCTCTTCCAGCTCTTCCCGCATCAGGCGTGCCAGAGAGGCGTCGTCTTCCACCACCAGAATATGCTCGGCTTTTGTCATTATTGCTACCATCTCAATCTCGTGTCAGTCCTGGGAAATCCGCTCAGGCAATCCAGCGCTCAACGCCTCACCCACATCTTCTGCACGTCGACGCTGAAACGGCAGCCAGACCATGAAAGCGGCACCACCCAGACGACTTTCACTGACATCGATCCAACCATGATGTTCATTGACGATGCCATGGGCTACCGCCAAACCCAGGCCTGTGCCTTCACCTACTGACTTGGTGGTAAAGAAGGGCTCGAACAAGCGGGATCGGTTCTCCAGGTCAATCCCCTTGCCGTCATCCTCCACCAGAAAGCGGATCCCTTCATCCTCTTCCCGGCAGGACAACCTGACCTGGCTGACCGCTTCAGCCTGAACTGCATTGCGGAGCAAGTTCACAAAAACCTGTTCTATCCGAATCCGGTCGACTTCCACCGTCCGGTCCGGAGTGTCCTCAGAGACTTCAAGGCTGATATCCGAAGCCTCGGCCAATTCACGAACCCGATCCAGACAGCCGCCAAGCAGTTCCCCCGCCGGCACCGGTTTACGCTCCCGGCTGGAGGCACGACCGAAATCCAGCAATTGGCGCACGATATGACTCATGCGCTGGACCTCGCTGCGAACATCCTCCAAATTGCCCCGCTGGCGCTGATCCAGCCCCTCATCTCGCAGCACCCGCCGGGCGCGACCATCAACGACCGACAGCGGCGCTCCCAGCTCATGGGCAATACCGGCGGCAAGGCGTCCAATGGCGGCGAGTTTCTCGGAATGCCGGAGGCGCTCTTCCAGCTCCAACTGGGCACTGCGCCGCTGCTGAATCTCCCGCTCCGCTCGCTCCACTGCATCGAGCATGGTATTGAGGGAACGGGCCAGCATCGCCAATTCACGGGGCCCGTCCATTTCCGCACGCACTCCGCGTTCCCCGCGCTCCACACGGGCCATGGCAGCAGTGAGCCGTCCCAGATGGCGGCCCACCGCGCGGTGATGGCCGAGCATTACCAACAGAAGTACGACGACAGTGCCCGCCAGCAGCCCAGCCAGCATCTGGCGCTGCACCTGGCGCATGTGTTCTTCAAAATCACTGGCACGGCGTGTGACCTGAAGCCAGCCAATAATTTGCCCGGTCGCCTCGTCGGCCAGGGCCACATAATGGGAATAGACATCACGCCCATCGATTTCTTCGTATTGACCGGCATCCTCATCCGGCGTCACGGTAACATCGTGAACGAAATCCGGCTCCTGACGGGGACGTACGGCACCGACGGCGGCGATCTGTTCGCCTTCGGCGTCGTAAACGAAAGCACCATAGACCTGGTCCAGTTGAAACACGGACTCCAACGCCTGATGCACTGAACCACGTCGATCCCGCTCCATGCTGTAGCTCACAGGCAGCCGAATCGCCTGGGCAATCAGCTCGACATCCTCCTGCATGCGCTGCTCGGCCCGCTGCTCCATGGTGGCCAGCACCGCCGTCATGGTCAGCAGCACCGCCACCAACAGTGGGACCACGATGCCAAAGACCAGTCGGGCACGCAGACTGAGGCGAAATCCGGCCAATAGCCGGGACATCCATTGCATGGGATCACCGTTTGCTTGAGCAATGTCTCACATTGTGACATTTTTGGGCCTGCAACTCAGCCCACCGCCCCGTGTGACCTCTTCAGGCCTTCCCCGTTCAGCAACAGCGATGACTTGATACAATGCCGGACCCGTTTCCGGGAGCCAGGCCATGACACCCGACGAACAAGCGATTATCTATTGCATTCAGAACCAGGACAGCAGTGAGCTGGCCAGCTTACTGGCGGCCAACCCGGGCCTGGCCGATACCCGCACGGATGCGGGCGTCAGTGCCCTGATGCTTGCCCTCTATACCGGCCAACGACACCTGGCCCGCAGTATTGCTGCTCACCGGATGGGGCTGGATATTTTTGAAGCATCCGCCCTGGGTGTCCGAGCAGTCATTGAGCGCAGTCTGGAAATGGATCCCGATGCGGTGATGCACATCAGCGCCGACGGTATGAGCCCCTTGCATTTCGCCGCCCGTTTCAATCAGCCGGATATCTGCGGCCTGCTACTTGACCGAGGCGCCAACCCGGACTTTGTGAGTGAAAACCCCCTCGCCTTTACGCCCCTTCACGCGGCCGTGGCAGGGGCCAGCCTGGAGAGTACGGAACTGATCCTGGATGCCGGCGCCAGCGTGGACCGCCGTCAGGGAGATGGCCTGACAGCATTGATGGCGGCCGCCGGAACCGGGCAAATTGAGATGGTTGCCTTGTTGCTTGATCACGGCGCCGATTCCGACGCCAGGAGCGAACAAGGCCTGCGGGCCGCGGAACTTGCCATCGATCAGGGGTTCGACGAAGTCGCGGACATCCTCGGAGCGTGATACAGGTGGACATGTCACAGCGTGCCACACCCTTGAGTGGCCCACAGAGTCCGGCTGCCTGCCGCATGCAAAACACTAACCAACTGAATTTCCTGGATTTCCCCCCAAGTCTCGTCTTGCCGGCAATATCTGGCATGGCATCTGCAAAGAAAAAGGCAGATACCAAAGCGACAGGAGGAAACCATGTCACAACCACGTTATACCCTTCTCGCCACGCTGATCCTTGGTCTGGCAACCAGTCCTTATGCTTTGGCCCAGGATGCGGGGCAAGCCGGACAACAGGCACCTGATATCACACCCGAGGAAGAAGGCGCGGGTGATTTGCCGGAAGTGGACATTGATGTGGATGATGGCGAACTGGAGCGCTTTGTCGAAGCCTATGAAGCCATCGCAGCAATTCGCCGCGACACCGCTGAGCGCGTTCAACAGGCCGACGACAGCGATGAAGCCACGCGCCTCCACAAGGAGGGGCATGACAAGAAGCTATCTGCCATTGAGGAAGCCGGACTCGTACTGGAAGATTACAATGAAATTCTCGGCGCCAAGCGAGCTGACCCGGAAACCCGGGACCGTTTCATGAGCATGCTTGCGGAGTACCGCAGTGATGCCCACTAACGATTGCTGAAACAGGGTATGGTCCACCCTGAGAGGCCCGCTACGGCGGGCCTTTTTTGATCATGAGGCAACGTCCAGACGAGAGCGGTGTTTCAGCATCTCAGCCATCTCATCAGCGGGAACCGGACGACTGAACAGAAATCCCTGCATTTCCTGACATCCTCTCTGACGCAGGAACTGAAGCTGCTCACGCGTTTCCACACCCTCGGCCACGATCCTTAGATTGAGGTTATGCCCCATGTCAATTACCGCTGCGGTAATCGCCATGTCATCGGGGTCATCTGGGATATCGGAGACAAAGGATTTGTCGATCTTCAGCTTGTCGATGGGAAAGCGCTTCAGATAACTGAGACTGGAATAACCGGTTCCGAAATCATCGATACACAACCCGACTCCGAGGCGGCTTAACTGACTCAGCATGCGGACACTTTCTTCCACCTCTTCCATGACAGTACCTTCTGTCAGCTCCAGCACCAGATACTCCGGCGAGACCCCGGAGCCGGCCAGTGCTTGTTGAATATGATTCCTAATATCCCTCCGGCGAAACTGCATGGGCGAAAGGTTCACTGAGACCGGAATAAGTGGGAGACCCTCTTCCTGCCACTCCTGGATCTGCTGACAGGCTCTTGTCAAGACCCAGTCGCCGATCTCAATGATCATGCCAGTCTGCTCGGCAACGGGAATGAACACATTGGGTGAGATCAGCCTACCCTCATGACGCCAGCGCACCAAAGCCTCTACCCCAATGATCTCTCCAGTTTCCAGACTCAATTGAGGCTGGTAGTAGAGCACGAACTCCTGCCGCTGAATCGCTCGCCGCAGCTGATTCTCCAGAGATAACCTTTCCCAGGCTTGCACGCTAAGATCATGGGTAAAGAACTGAAAATTGAAACGCCCCCGCTCCTTCGCCTGATACATGGCGGCATCCGCGTTCCGAATCAGCTCGTCAATTTCTTCGGCATCATCCGGATAAATACTGATTCCGATACTGGGCGTCACATGCAACTCATGATTCCCAATCCGGTATGGCTCTCCCAGAGCGGAAAGCAGCTTGGTGGCAACCTGTGCTGCCTCATTGGCTTCTCCGATCTCTGGCAAGAGAACGATAAACTCGTCCCCTCCCTGCCGACTGACGGTATCTTCGGCGCGTGTTTCAGACTGGAGCCGTCTTGAAACCTCGGAAAGCAAACGGTCACCCACTGCATGCCCAAGTGAGTCATTTACATTCTTAAAGCGGTCCAAATCAATAAACAGAATACCAGCCAGGTAGCCATGACGTTTTGCCTTGGCCAGCGCCTGATGCATGCGATCGCGCAACATGGTCCGATTGGGCAAACCGGTCAGCGTATCGTAATGGGCAAGATAATTGATCTTCCGTTCTGCTTCCTTTCTTTCGGTGATATCAGAAATCACACCATCGAGATAAATGATCCGTCCGGAATCACCTTTAAGGGCAACCGCATTGTTCAACGCCACGAAGCGAGAACCATCGCGACGCATGAAATCAACTTCCTCGTCCCTGTAATGCCCATATTCCTTGAGATGCTCTTGCAGCTCTTCCCGCCTTTCCCTGGAGCAATAATGGATAGGTGCCGGGACCTGCATCATTTCCTCAGGCGAATCGTAACCAAACATTTCCGCCAAGGCGCTATTGACGTATTCCAACTCGCCTTCCGGTGTACTTCTATATATTCCCTCTGAAATATTGTCGGTTATGGAAACAAGGAGCCGGCGGTTATGGTCAAGCGCTTCCTCTGTCTCCTGTCGCTCAAAGGCATTGCCAAGACTGGCCGCGGCAGCCATAAGCGCTGACACCTGGCTCTCCGGCCAACTTCGCTCTTGATGACAGTCATCGAAGCCAATATGCCCCATGAAACCATCCCGAAGCATAATGGGCACCAGCAATAACGATTTGATATCCTGAGACTCTAGAATCTCCCTGGCAGACTCTCCAAGATTCCGAGGCATTGCACGGACCGGACGTCCCTGATTCAGACTGTCATACCACTCCTCGGGCAACAGGGAATAAAGGAGGTTTTGCATATCCGGATTGTCAATCTCCGGCGTGACCCCTCCTGCAACCCACTCATATCGCATGGAGTGCGCGGGCAGCCCCGTTTGCGGATGCGGATGATTGACGAATATATATGCCCGATCGACGCCAGCAGCCCGTCCCAGCAGTGATAACATCTCCTCCACGGCCGCATCGAACTGGCGCGGCGCAATCAAATGGGACAGGCTCTCCGCAATGGCTCCCAACAGGCGATCCCGCTGACCCAGCTCAACCTCCCAAGCCTTGCGGTCACTGACATCCTGAATAAACGCCAGGAAATACTGCGGCTCCCCCTCGTCGTTTCTTACCAGAGAAACATTGAATTCGGACCAAATGGTCTCCCCAGTCCTGCTCTGCAGCCGAGCCTCCAGCCACGCAGACTGCACCGTCCCGGCGATCAGAGACTGCAATTCATTTTCCAGGTTCCACTGATCATCAGGGTGAACAAACTCCAATACCGGCCGTCCGACCATTTCCTTTTCATCCACCCCCAACAGACTTCCCAGTCTGGGCGTAGCGCGAGACCAGCGTCCATCTATATCCACATGGGTAACCATGATCAGGGAAAGCTCTTCGGTTCGCTTGCGCTGCGCCTCACTCTCTCCCCAGGCCCGAGTCATCTGTTCGGCCAGTTCCTCGGCCCTGTAGCGGGTCTGATAACCATTGCGAACCAGGAAAACGAGCAAAACACTGACCAGCCAGCTGGCGACCAGTACGGCATAGGGGAAAGGTCCTGGGTGAAACGACCGGCTGAGCTGCAACTCCCATTGCCGATTTCCAGCCTCCAGGGTACCAATGACGCTCACCCCTCCTTCCAAGTTCTGATCGGCCCGGTTATCGAAAATGGGTGTTGGTCCGTCATCTACACCACGATCGTTTACCGTCAAATGGTAGGAGTCCAGCCTCTCTTCGAGACCGGCGAAAAGGCTCTCAGTGCTTAGCGTTATCGCAAGCCATCCAAACAGGGCCTGATCAGGCCCCCG
Organism: Natronospira sp.; assembly: GCA_003558125.1. Taxonomy (GTDB): domain Bacteria; phylum Pseudomonadota; class Gammaproteobacteria; order Natronospirales; family Natronospiraceae; genus Natronospira; species Natronospira elongata. Next base: position 27,974 of record PWMQ01000045.1, read on the forward strand.
GCCTTCCATGAATAAAGGGGAAACGAATATCATACCCGGAATAAGACGCTCTTCAGGAAATTCCGTTTCGTTGCCGGCCGGAGAAAACTGCAGGGGCGCGGATAGCACGGGTTCTTCAAGGCTTGCCGCCTGGAGTAGAGCATCCCGGGGCGTACCCGCCTGGCATGCATCGTAGCCTGGCTGCCCGCCGCCTGGTGCCGACGAATAGGTGATCACACAGAGGAAATCTCTCCCTGAATCACTGATCACAGCGAAATCAGAGTCCAGCTGCGCTTGAATTTCAGTTTCGAAATCATGAACCTCATCTGGCGACAGATGTCGCAGGAGGTTGAGGCTATCGACCTGGGGATAGTTGAATTCAAGATTGAGACGCCTAACAAACTGCTCCCAGGCGTTGGCATCAGGTGGGCCAATATACTCAAGGGATGCAGACGACGCCCTCAGAAGGGAGAGATAACGTCCGGTGCGGGCTTCCAGCTCTCGCTGCACAACACCGAGGCGGGTATGCAGCTCACTGGTCTGCTCCACTCGCTCGGCCTCAAGGGCGAGACGCCAGGCACCAAAGCCCAGAGCCAATAAAACAAGCAACAAGGTCAACAACAAGGCAGTCTGCACGGGTCTTTCGCCCATGCCTGATGACCGGCTTCCGCTGTTTTCGACTGGCCGCATCTGGATGCCCCTGGTGAGTTGGCGCCCTCCTGGCCGTAAGACCTCACCGCATGACACTCACTCCGGGCTTCCCAGCCTCGGCCCCTTTTTCCCCAAGTCTAATCCATTCTCCTCTTCCTGCACCAATCCATCCCCCAATCTCGGCTTCCCCAGTAATTTCAAGGCCTCGGAAGCCGCCCGCCACCGCAGTCTTCACCTTCAAGGAAAGCCAACACCGCTTCGGTCATGGCCAGAGTCCGGGTGCCAATATCCACTGTGAGGAAATAATGGTCAGCACCACTCTCTACCAGACTAATCTGCCCCGCAACCTTGGTGTACATCAGTGGCGCCAAGCCGTCATTGGGTCCGTACCGAGCAAGAAAACGGTGACGTCCCCTGGCACCTTCGCTGACCTGCGTAGTCATGGGTACGGCCACATAATTGATCACAGGGAGGTTTTCTGGGAGTCGAGCCTTTTCCAGACGCTCTCTACTTCGGTCAGTTCGCAGGGAATGGAGGCTATTCCAGTTCCAACCATAGCGAAGAAAGACGAGACGAGCCATCAGGTTCCTGGGAAATCGGGTCCATTGATCCGCCAGTGGCGTCCCGCCCAGGACCCCGCCGGCATTGACCCAGGCGACTACCGCTTCGCCCTCTTCCGGCGTCAATAATGTCCCCAGGGCCCAGTGGACCTCCGCAGCCGATTTACTGGCGCTCACAACGATCAGGTTCAAATCCGTGCCCTGATAGTCGCGTATGGCATCGGCCAGCATCTCCGCATTGGATTCCACGCTGCCATCCTGCGGCGTGGGCACGAAATGGTACTCCAGGGGTGTGTGATCCAGGCTGGCACGGGTACGGGCGAAATCCGCTTCGGTCTGGGCATTATCCTCATACAGCCAGCCAGGGGCGAACAGGATCTTGTAGTTATCGGCGGCGTTGAATATCAGCAGATCCCGCAAGTCATCGGCGGAACGTAAACCCTGGCTGGCTTCAGTAACACAGGCCTGCCAGTGGCGATTACCTTCACCAGCGCGTATGTGGCGGGCAAACATCAGGGCTGCCAGATCGACAGAGTCCGTTGCCCGGGTCACCTCGCCAAGGAGCGCCTGGGACAAGCCCTCATCGGACAGTCGAGACTCAAACTCTGCGATTTTTTCGTACCAGCCGTCGGGGTGTACATCCGGATAATCTTCCAGATAATAGCGGGCAATGGGTGAATCCAGTTTCGCAGTGAAGGTCTCCTCGGCCAGTAATCCACTGGCCGGATAAGCTTGATCCAGCCGGCCCTGGCTGCAAGCAGCCAGGGCAAACAGGCATGGAAAGAGGAGAAAGGAGTTGCGTACAGCTATAAGAAAATCAGCATTCCGGGACGTTGACGGCCAGACCACCCTGGGAAGTCTCCTTGTAAATGCTCTTCATGTCGTTGCCCGTCTGGCGCATGGTCCGAATGACCTGATCCAGGGACACTTTGTGCTGACCATCCCCGCGCATGGCCATGCGTGAGGCGTTGATGGCCTTGAGCGATCCCATGGCATTGCGTTCAATACAGGGGATCTGCACCAGGCCACCCACTGGATCACAGGTAAGACCCAGATTGTGTTCCATGCCAATTTCAGCGGCATTTTCCACTTGCGACAGGCTGCCACCAATTGCCTCCGTGAGCCCGGCCGCAGCCATGGAGCATGCCACCCCGACCTCACCCTGACAGCCCATCTCGGCACCGGAGATACCGGCATTTTTCTTATACAGAATCCCAATCGCCCCGGCAGTAAGCAGGAAGCGGATAACCCCTTCATCCGAGGCGTCGTCTACAAATCGATTGTAGTAGTGCAGTACCGCCGGAATGATTCCCGCCGCACCATTGGTAGGAGCGGTTACCACTTGACCACCAGCGGCATTTTCCTCATTCACTGCCAGGGCAAAGACATTGACCCAGTCCAGCAGGTCCAGATGTTCGTCGGCATTCTGTTCCTGTAGCTCTCGATACAAACGAGGCGCCCGCCGTCGAACTTCCAATCCGCCCGGCAGATTCCCCTCGACGCGGAACCCCCGTTGAGTACACTCTTGCATGACCTGCCAGATCGCCAGCAACTCTTGGCGAACCGTGTCTTCATCCCGCCAGATCTTCTCGTTCTCCAGCATCAGGGCCCAGATGGACATATTGTTGTCACGGCATTGGGCAAGCAGTTCTTCAGCCGTGTTGAAGGGATGGGGAATCGGTGCTTGATCGTCACTGGCTCCATCGCCCTCTTCTTCGTGTTCACGGACAACAAAGCCACCACCAATGGAATAGAAGATCTCCTCGTGAACGACGCCTCCATCGGCATCAAACGCCACCAGCCCCATCCCATTGGAATGCCGGGGCAGACGTTCGCCCTTGTGAAACTCAATCTTCTCCGCTGGATCGAAAGCGATCTCATGCTGTCCCAATAGTTTGATACGTTTGGCCTGCCGAACCGCTGCCAACATGTCATCGATGGCGTCGGGATTGACATCCCGGGGCGTCTCGCCAAGCAGCCCCAGAATCACGGCCTTGTCCGTGCCGTGCCCCACACCGGTCAGCGCCAGTGAACCATAGAGCTTGACGACCACCTGGGCGGTACGTTCCAGCCCGCCCTTCTCCACCAGGTCTTCACAGAAGGCCAACGCCGCCCGCATGGGCCCCACGGTATGGGAACTGGACGGCCCGATGCCAATCTTGAACATGTCGAATACGCTGACTGCCACAATAAGAACTCCGTTCTTTTGGAGATGAAAGTGAACAGTTCCCAGTGAACAGCGGGCCGTACCTACTCAACCGCTGTCCATTTCCTGAAAGGCCATTGCCGACTGGAGCCTTGAGTGCACTGGTATCTTGCCAAAGCGGCACTCTATCTCCGAGGGCACGGCCCACTGTTCACTTTCATCTGTTCACTGTTCACTTTATCTTAATCATCCGACAACGCCAGCAGGCTGGCATTACCACCGACGGCGGCGGTGTTGACTGTCAGAGTACGCTCGTTGGCAAAACGTAGCATGTAGTGGGGGCCGCCGGCCTTGGGGCCAGTGCCGGAAAGGCCCTGCCCGCCGAAGGGTTGCACGCCCACCACTGCGCCCACCATATTGCGATTCACATAGGCATTACCTACCTTGATGCGACGCTGGATGTAATCCGCCTCGCTGTCAATCCGGGTGTGGATGCCCAGGGTAAGCCCGTAGCCGGTCTTGTTGACCGCGTCGATGACCCGATCCAGATCCTTGGCCTTGTAACGCACCACATGCAGGACCGGGCCAAATTGCTCTCGCTCCAGCATGGCAATGTCGTCAATCTCCACCGCCACAGGTGCCAGGAAGGTGCCATTGGCGCAGTTCGGGCCCAGAGGCGCTTCCTTGATCAACTTGCCCTTGCCCTTGATCCACTCCACGTGCTCACTCAGCCCCTTGTAGGCCTTCTCGTCGATGACCGGACCAATATCGGTGCTCAGCAGACCAGGATCACCCACCGTCAAGGTGTCCATGTAGCCGCTGAGGATTTCCAGCACGCGGGGGGCAATCTCCTCCTGGAGACAGAGAATACGCAGCGCGGAACAACGCTGGCCGGCACTGTGAAAGGCAGACTGTACGACGTCGTCGGCCACCTGTTCCGGCAGCGCCGAACTGTCAACAATCATGGCGTTCTGGCCGCCCGTTTCCGCAATCAAGGTGGGAATGATGCCTTCCCGCTCGGCCAGCGTGCGATTGACCAGCTTGGCGGTCTCGGTGGAGCCGGTAAAGGCCACACCGGCGATACGCTCATCCGGGGTGACAATCTTGCCGATCGTGCTGCCACGACAGGGCAGGAAATGCAGCACATCGCCGGGCACGCCGGCCTTGTGCAGCAGTTTGACCGCCAGGGAGCCAATCAGGGAAGTCTGTTCGGCCGGCTTGGCCAACACGGCATTGCCGGCGGCCAGGGCGGCGGTGACCTGACCGGTAAAGATCGCCAGAGGGAAATTCCAGGGGCTGATGCAGACAAACACACCCTTGCCGGTCAATCGCAGGGTATTCTTTTCGCCCGTGGGCCCCGGCAGCGGTATTTCCGCGCCAAACTTTTCTTCACACTGGTTGGCGTAGTAGCGCAGGAAGTCCACCGCCTCGCGAACCTCGGCAACGCCGTCAGGAATGGTTTTGCCGGCTTCGCGAGTACACAGGGCCATGAGTTCCCCCATGTGCGCCTCGTAGAGATCCGCCGCCTTGCGCAGAATGGCTGCCCGCTCGGCGGCCGGAGTGGCATCCCAGCTCGGCTGAGACTTGTGGGCAATGTCGATGGCTTCACGAACCGCCGACTCCTCCGGCTCGTAATAGACACCCAGGGAACGGCGGTTATCGCTTGGGTCCACCGCCCGCACTTCCTTGCCACCACCGTGGATCTTGCCACCAATAATCGTCCTGGCCTCCCATTGCTGCTGCATGGCCTTTTCCATGGCTTCAGCCAGCGGCGCCAACTCGTCCGGATCCGTGAGGTTCACGCCAAGGGAATTCTCCCGCTCCTGGCCGAAGCTGCGGTACAAGTCCTTGGGCAGGGGAATTTTCGGATGGGGAATCTGCTTAAGTTTTTCCACTTCGGCCACCGGGTCCCTGGTGATCTGACTCACCGGCACCTTGGGATCCATGATGTGGTTCACAAAGGAGGTATTGGCGCCATTCTCCAGCAGACGACGGACCAGATAAGGCAGCAGCTCCTTGTGCCGACCCACGGGGGCATAAACCCGGCAGGAGATTTCCGGCCTCTCCCGCATCACTTCGCCATAGAGTTCCTCCCCCATACCATGCAGGCGCTGGAACTCGTAATCGCTGCGACCACCGGCCATCTCCAGAATGCTGGCCAGGGTATGGGCATTGTGGGTCGCGAACTGGGAATAGATCTGGTCGCACTCTTCCAGCAACTTGCGAGCGCAGGCAAGATAGGAAACGTCGGTATTCACCTTGCGGGTGAAAACCGGATAGGCGTGTTCGCCTTCCACCTGAGCCCACTTGATCTCATTATCCCAGTAGGCCCCCTTGACCAGCCGCACCGGCATCTTGCGACCGACATCGCTGGTGAGCGCATTCAGCCAGTCAATCAGCCGGATGCAGCGCTTCTGATAGGCCTGGATGGCCAGCCCGAAGCCTTCCCAGCCTTCCAGGGAGGGGGAGCGATAGACCGCTTCGATCACTTCCAGTGAGATATCCAGGCGATCGGCCTCCTCGGCATCCACTGTCAGCTGTATACCAGCGTCCCGGGCGCGCTCGGCCAGGCGCAGCAGCCGCGGCACCAGTTCATCCAGCACGGCTTCACGGTTGGCGTATTCATAGCGGGGATGCAGGGCAGACAGCTTCACCGAGATACTGTGGGCCTGCCAGATGGACTCATCCTTGCCCACGGCCTCGCCGGTCTTGTCGATCGCCTCGGCATAGGCCTCGAAATAGCGATCCGCATCGGTCCAGGTCAAGGCCGCTTCGCCCAGCATGTCAAAGCTATGGCGATAATACCGGTGCTCCTTGCTGCGCGCGCGCTTGAGGGCCTCTTCAATAGTCCGCCCCATGACGAACTCGAAGCCCAGAATACGCATGGCCTGGCGCATGGCGCCCCGTATCATGGGCTCACCCAGGCGCGCCGTCAGCCGACTCATGAAACCGGAGACATCCTTGCGCGTGCGCTTGTCGACCTTGACGACCCCGCCGGTCAGCATCAGGCCCCAGGTGGACGCGTTGACAAACAGGGAGTCGCTCTCACCCATATGAGAGCGCCAATCACCGGAGGCGATCTTGTCCTGAATGAGCTTGTCGGCGGTAATGGCGTCGGGCACCCGAATCAGGGCCTCGCACAGGCACATCAACACCACACCTTCCTGGGAAGACAGGTCATACTGCTGCATGAAGGCGGAAATACCTGTCTTTTTCACGCCCTTCTTGCGAACCAGTTCCACGAGGGACTCGGCCTTGGCCACGATCCGACGCCGGGTGGCGTCATCCAGACGCGCCGCGGGCAGCAGGCGTTCCATGCATTCCGCCTCGTCGGCCAGGTAGAGCTTGTTCATTTCAGCCCGCCGTTCGTCCATGGCGGGGCGGCCATTCTCGAAAATGAAAGGGGTGGTTGCCGGCTGGCTGCGTTCGGGTAGTGCCACGATAAGACTCCCGCTGATATCCGGAAATAAGGACCACCGCCCCATAGGGGCGGCATGAATGCGATTGACGACTCTCCCGGCGACTCCCAGCAAAAGTGGCCGGGGCAGCCGTCAAGGCGACTATTCTAGCTCAAACGCCCGTCCGTGACAGCCCGTCGGGGCTGTCCATCTTGTTGGAAAAAATACGACAGGGGTTTGTTCCAAAAGGTTTTTTTCCAAACAGGGTCGTTTGGAAGGCGGTGCCGGCCACCTGGGCCGGCACCGGGCCCGGGGACAAGGTCAGAATTCGGCGGTCACGCTGTCAGAACAGCGCGCGCCCTCGGCATCGCATAGCTGATACACATAACTACCGCCACCCTGGCCGCCCGGGACATCCGTGTAGCTGTCGGAATCATCCACCACGACCACCTCTTCGCCATCCCGGAAGACCACCGCAGTCTCGTCCTCCAGGCCAGTCCAGGACAAATCCACATGATGGCGGCCACGTACCCTGTAGGGGTCAAGCTCTAGCTCCACCGAGTCTGTATCGCCGTCGTCGCCCCCGTTACCATCATCATCACCGTTGCCATTATCATCCCCGTTCCCGGGCTCCCCGCCGGAAGCAATGGTCTCCACCTGCCCGGTTCGGGAATTCAGGGCCATGTCGCGGTTGTCTGAATCCGCCAGGACATGAACCCGCAACCCACTCATGCCCAGGGTGGCATCCACGCCATTCTTGGAATCAAAGTTGGCTGCCTCTGCCTGGAACTCCGCCGAGCGGGCATTGATGAAGATGCTCGCCAGATCGGGCCCAGCCAGCAATTGATCCGGCACCTCGGCAGATCGCTCAACGGCACCGCTGACGCCATTGTAGTCATCATGAAAGAGCAACAAGCCCAGCTGGACCCGCCCATCCCCCAATGCGGAGAAAACCGTTTCCTGGCGATACCCCCGCTCCCCATCTTCCAGAGCATGGGTGTGGCCGGCCGCTTCCAGAATCACGGTGCCCCGGGTGCTTTCCTCAAGCTCAAAGGGGCTGTCGAAAATGAGCCATTGGAAATAGTCGGCATCGTTCACAACGGCGCCATCCACAAAAAGGGCACCATCATTGGCAGGACCCTCGCCAACCGTATCCACGGACTCGGCATCAATCGGCGGGATGGCCTCGGCTTCATCAAAGCTCCATCGCCAGCCATCTGACAGCCGGTCCAGACGCACATCGGTATAGATCAATGGGCGACCGGGCTCCCGGACCATCTCGGTCTCCTGCAGGCTGGTAAAGAAGCTCACCCCACCGTGACCGATGACTTCCGCTTCACCCTCCTGAACCACAATGCCACTGTATTCCTCGATGCCAATACCCACCAGGCTGTCCGAGGCGCCATCGTCAATCGCCTTGGCATGAATACCCAGAAGACGACCCATTCGTCCCCGCCAGGTGTAATGCGTATCGACCACGGCATTGTCGAGGAAGGCCAGGAAATCTTCGTGGATGCCGCTGCCACCGTCCCGGTCATCCAGGTAGCTACTGTGGCTGTCGTATAGAACATCCGTGCTGATCATGTCCTGCCCCGAGGCATAGCTCAGTGAGGACAGACTCATGGCCCCGGCGCTGGTACCACCGATTGCACCGCCGGCGGCATGCACATCCCGAATATGGGACTCCAACAGCGTGCCTTTCCACCAGGTCACATACTCCCACTGGTCACCACCGCGAATAAAGATCACATCGGCATCGGCTACACCATCAACCACAGCGGGATCATCAGCCCGGTTGCGACTGTCAACTTCCACATTCTCGAAACTCACTTCTTTCCCGAGGGTGTCGCCAATCCAGACAAAGTATTCACCCAGCCAGTCCCTATCACTGGGGTTACTGGGGAAACTGGTCGCAAGGATGGCTACACGAACCACCCCGTCGCCGTGAATATCGCCGTTATCAAGCAACCGGGAATACAGCCCGTATGACCAGCTACTGGTATCTCCTACATCACCTTCAGCGCCACCGCCGGCAAGGACCAGAAGTGCTTCCCCGCCATTACTCGTCTCGCCATTGCCCGATGAGGCATCGCTTTCGGAAAAGCAGGCGGCAGAAAGCGCGAAAAATAGCGATAGGACAGCAAACTTAAGATAAGGCATAAGACCTCCTCGGCTCAGCCAAGGCTGTAACACCTAGCTGAACCCAATCAAAACGGCTCCCACCATGAAGGCCATGGAAAGCCCCAATAGCAGCAGCACAAAAGGAACGATGAACTTGACCCACGTCCACCAGGAAACCCGGGCCACACCCAGAACGCCCATGAGCACCGCGGAAGTGGGAATAATCAGGTTGGTCACTCCGTCACCCAGCTGAAAAGCCAGAACCGCCACCTGACGGCTCACCCCCACCAGGTCTGCCAGTGGCGCCATGATGGGCATGGTCAGCGCAGCCTGTCCCGAGCCTGAAGCCACGAAGAAATTGAAGCCCGCCTGAAAGCCGAGCATGGACAGGGCCGATGCTATGGGGCCCTGCCCCTCCATGGCCTGGGACATGGCGTGCAGGATGGTGTTGAGGACCGAGGGCGAAGTGGGATCATTGCCCCCGAGCACCACCAGGACCCCCTGGGCCATGGCCACAATCAGTGCCGCAGGCAGAAGCGCGGCAGCCCCTTCCTTGAAGGAGACCACTACGGCATTGGTATCCATACCGTTAAGTCGGGAGACAGTGGCTATCACGCCGGCGGCCAGCCCCATGGTGAAGAACTGGGTAGCAATCTCGGCGATGTAATAGCCGCGAGCCGTAACGCCCCAGACAATCCAGGCGATCCCCGCCACGAGCACCAGGATCACCAGACCATGGGCCACGGTGAAACGATCCGATACCTGTTCTTCGAAGCGGTCACGAAACCAGGCATTGGCCTCCGGCACCGGCGATCGCCCTGGATCAGTCTTGACCCGACGGGCATGCCACAGTGCAAAAAGGATCAGGGTAGCCGTGAACACTGTCCACAGTACGCCCCGGAATCCAGCACCCGATAACACCGGCACCTCGGCGATTCCCTGAGCAACCCCCACGCTAAAGGGGTTCATCCAGGAACTGCCGAAACCCACCTGGGTCGCCACATAGGTGATCAAAATGGCGGTCAGGACGTCATAGCCCAACACCACGATCAAGGGAATGATGTTCATGGCCAGGGCAATGGCTTCCGCCCCCATGCCGAAGATGGCACCCCCCAGAGAGAACAGGACCGTAATCAGTGGCAACAGGACCATGTCTCGACCCCGCATGGCCTTGACCACGCTGATCAGACCAGTCTGTATCGCGCCGGTACGCAGAATGATCCCGAAGGCGCCACCGATCAGGAGGATGAAGGCAATCACTCCCACGGCCGCGGAGTGTCTGTCACCTGCAACCAGCCCCTCGAAGGCAAAATTCAACAGCCCAGGGCTGCCCTCCTCATCACTGAACAGGCGCACACCGCGCCGGACCGGCTCGCCTTCCTCATCCTGAAGATATTGAAAGCTGCCGGGCACGACCACTTCCCGAGACCGCTCCACACCCTGCTGCTCATAGCTGACCACCCGGGTTTCCAAAGCGCCCTGGGGAACCACAAAGCTCAGCATCGCCGCTGCAATGACGATGAAGAACAGGATCACGAAGGTATCGGGAACGCGACTGGCCCCGGCCTGCGGTGTGACTGATGCGGCTGACTGACTCATTTCATGGCTCCGGCAAACCCCCGACCCCAGGGGCCGGGGGTTGCTGCACTCTGATTAACGACCAAAGGGCATGGTATACCGGAGCCAGTAGAACCGGCCCATGGTGGTGTGATTTACCAGGTCCACGTTAGCCGAGGAACCAAGCACCCTGGGCGGCTCATCATCAAGGATGTTGTCCACATGTAGCGAGAGCCAGGATTCATTGTCGAAATCAAGGCTCACGCTGCCATCCCAGCGGTTCCAGGAGGAGACACGAGCGAGATCCCCAATATCCGCCCGTTCGATGTCATCCTCGTAGGAGCCGGTATGGCGCAAAAGCAGGCCAAATTGCCATGGCCCGGTGTTCCATCTCGCCTCGGCATTGACCAGCATTTCAGGATAACGCCAGGTACCGGCAAGGCTCTCTTCCGGCTCGATGGTGGACAGACGGCGCTTGAAGGAATTGATCCAGGTCGCGTCCAGGAAAAGCCTTAGATTACCCGCCTGCCCCAGGTCGATTCGCTGCTCAATGGAAAGGTCCACACCATCGGTTTTCTGCTCACCCACATTGATGAGCTGGACAAAAACCTCCCACAAGCGGCTTTCCAGATCGCCGCTCATGGTTTCGATACCCACGTTTCCAGGGCCAATCCCACCGGGTTCAGCGATAAGATCCGGATCGTTCAATGCATCACGAAACACCACGGCATCGTCGATATCGACCAGATTGGTGTGCTCGAAACGCCAATAATCCAGACTGATGGTCAGATCATCCGTGGGGCTTGTCACGATGCCGAAGTTCCAGGAATCGGAGTCCTCCGCTTCCAGATCCGGGTTGCCGGTGATCTGGGACAGATAGGAGAGATCGTCGGCCTCGCCCTCACACCAATTGTCGAAAAACTCCGAATCCTCGGAACAGGGCAACGTCCCTGACGACAGGGTGATACCTGCACCCACCTGGGCCAGGGAGGGTGCCCGGAATGCCTGGGCCCAGGAGCCCCGCATCAGGAAGCGTTCATGGGGCTGCCAGCGGAAACCCACCTTCGGGCTGAAGGCACCGCTGAAGTCGCTGTAATGGTCGAATCGCCCCGCAAGCTGCATGTCGAAATTTTCAGCCAGGGGCACGTTGAACTCCGCATAAGCGGCGACCACATTCCTGTCCGCCTCCACATCCGTGGAACCGAATCCAAACACGGGCACCTGGAAGTTGTCATCCGGATCGGCCGTTGCCAGAGGCGAAGGATTGTCTTCGGCATATTCATGCCGGAACTCGGCACCGAAGGCCGCCGACAAGGCGCCATGACGAAGGCTGGCCAGATCACCGGCCAGACTGAAGTCAATGCCGTAAAGGCCGGACTCACCGCGCCGGGGTACACGCTCTCGGACCAGGTCCAGGACTTCCGGGCTATTGGCATCCTGCCCACCAAAAGGGTTGTACCAAAGACCGTCCGTCTCGGGGTCACAACCCACACTGCCATCCGGGCAAAGTTCACCAAAGAGGCCGGCGCGGAACTTTTCCCGATTCATGATCCCGCTGATGGCTCGTTGCACGGAACGGTTACGGGCAACGGTCAGGGCGGTATCCCATTCCCAGTTGCCGTCGGTAATGCCGTCCAAACCGGTGACCAGACGCCAGGTATCGCTTTCCAAATCAATGGCGCGGGCTTCATTGAAACGCCCCCAGCCCTGGAATAGCGGATCGATACCGAACTGGTCCAGCTCATCGGCTCGCTCATCGATCTCTTCCTGAACGTCGGTGGGGATATCCGGGTGGTCCAGGGAAATGATCTCACCAGACCAGGGTGCCGGTGCCGAATTCGCTTCACTCCTGTTCTGCTGGTAGATGAAATCGGCATACCAGCGGGTGCGATCAGTGATGTCAAAATGAGCGAACACACCCCCACCAATCCGCTCGGTCGGTGGCACAGTGTCAGTGAAGGCATTGCGGTTGAAGGAGCAGAACTCCCCGAAACGTCCGACGTCCTGAAGCTCAGGAGGACAGCTTTCCTCAATGAAGTCTTCCTGGATCAAGTCAGGGTCCACATTGAAGCTTGGCCAGCGGCCCTGCTGAGAGGGAAACGGCTCTACCGCCGTAATGGAACGGTCACGGTCCCGGAGGGCGGAACGGTCATAATAGTCGATGAAGCCTGTCACATTGCCGTTTTCGAAGTTCCGGCCGAATGCCACATTGATACTGCTCCGACTGTCATTGCTGCTCGCCGCCGAGTCACCATAGCCGAGCCTTACCTCACCGCCGTCCAGGTCATCGCGGAGAATCACATTGACCACACCGGCCACGGCATCCGCGCCGTAAATGGCTGAAGCGCCGGTTGCCAATACATCCACCCGGTCCACGGCAGCCATGGGGATGGAGTTGATATCAACAAATGATTCGCTTTGATTGGCGAAGGAAGCCACTGTCGTACGGCGTCCATTCACCAACACCAAGGTGGATGCGGTACCGAGACTGCGCAGGGAAACACCGGCAGCCCCCGCAGGACTATCGCCCGTCAATGTACCGCTCTGGGCCGTGGTGAAAGTCCCTTCACCGCCCCCCATCTGAGGTAGCAAACGAAGAAAGTCAATCAGCGAATCCTGCCCGGAGGCATCCAGATCTTCGCGGTCAAAGCTGAGGAGAGGCTGCACACCCTCCAGGTCAACACCGCGAATACGGGAACCGGTCACCTGGACCCGCTCCAGCTCCGCCTGACTTTCATCATCGGTGTCATCTGTCTCTGCAACGGCTAAGCCGTTCGCTGTCGTCATCCAGGCAAGGCTGGCGAACACAGCTACGGCCAACTTTGTATCAAAAGCGTTTTGATTGCTCATAAATCCCCCTGATCTCATCGGGATTCAAGGCCACCATCAGCCAGAGGCAGCTCTCCAGCTGTCATCCGAACGCCCACTGCGGACAGAAGACGCAGCAGCATCCTGAGGGATGTAGGCGGTTTAGGGGATGGCGCGGGTCCGACTGGTGCCGAGAGCACCGGGCGGGAATGCACCATCAGGTCACTGCGTGACCTGACGATCTATTCGTCGAACCACTCGCTGAGATAGTGCGGCTTGTACCGATACGGCGACTTGCAAAAGCGGCCGTGGAAGGTAGCCAAGCCTGTCAGTGTCTGGATGGCCATTGTTTCAGACCGCTCCCGGGGTCATACTACCCACTTGGTCTTCTCCAAAGAAGGCTGGCCTTGGATTGGCCTCCCCTGCCAGCCTTCCCCTCAGACTATCCACGACCTTTTGCCAAAGTCAAGTCACTGTGTCGCCCAGGCGACACTGATTCACTGCAATTGGACGGATGGGGAAGACCATGAAAACCCGCCAAAGGCTTGCATTCATTGCCTTCGCAGCGCTGTTGCTAACGGCCTGCGGCCCGCAGCCGTTGCAAGAAAACGACAACCCGAAAAATGACATTCAATGGTCACTGCTGCTTGCCGGCGGCAGCATCAGCCTGTGCTCCAGCCGCTATCGCAGCGCTTGCGACGATGAGCGCCGCGACGAGGCAGACTGGCCCACCAGTGCGCATACAGCGACGGTTTATCGACTGGACCGCAAGCGCCTGAAGCGGATTCTGGATCCTGCCTATTGGCAGGAAAAGCGGGAGCCGCAGAGGGCAAAACTGGAACAACGCCTGAAGGCCAGTCTGAAGAGCGGTAGCAGCGATTTTGCTCACAAGGAGCTGAGAGAGCTCATTCCGGATGAGCTCAGCCCGCGAGAGCGGGACCGGGTCATCGATTTACTGGAAGCATTCAGCGAAGACCCGGCCCGGGACGGTGAACGCGCCCGGGAATGGGTCAGCGCCGCCAACACTCGCGAGCACGAACGGCCTGCCATTTACCAGGAGTTTGTGGAAATGGCATCCGCGGTTTCCGGCAGGGATCAACCCAGGATACTGGTCTTCACTTCAGCCGCCCGAGACCCTCTGTCCGTGGTGGACTATTACCTGGGCGCCTTCGAACAAAGTGGCGCCGAAGCACGCTGGGCACCAACCGGCCCTGCGGTCCATGCCGCTACACGGGCCGGAGAATGCGACGACCTGGACCAATGGCGTGCCGGAGTCAGCAACGCCTGGAACCGTGCCCACATCTATCCTGACCTGGCCGCAAAGCAGACAGAGGCCTGCCTGAACCCCGACACTCTGACCTCTCTGATGGATTGGGCCGACGGGGTGTTCTTCAATGGCGGCGACCAGTCTCGACATCGGGCGACGCTGTTCAAGGATGAGCGCACGGCCGGCGCTGCCCTGACTCGACTTCGTGAGCGATTCCAGGCGGAGGCGTTGGTTGTCGGCGGGACCAGCGCCGGCACGGCGGTACAAACAGGGCAGGACATGGCCATGATTGCCAGTGGCACTCCGGAGGCCGCATTGCGCGGTAACATGGTGACATCGCCCCCACCCGCCCCGGATTGCGGCCTTCATGGTGACTGCCCGGAAGGCACTGATCCGGATACGCTGACCTGGCAGCAAGCGGGGGGCCTGGGCCTTTTCTCCTTCGGATTGCTGGATACCCATTATGGCGAACGGGGCCGTCCAGTCCGCTCCATTGCCCTGGCAGCTGCCACCGGCGCTGACCTGAGCTTTGGAGTCGATGAGACCACAGCCCTGCTTGTGGGCCAAAGTCCTGGCGGAGACCGGCATTTTCATGTTCTGGGTGCCGCCGCTGCCATGATCATGGATTTTCGCGAGTCTACGCTATCCCTGAACGAATCAGGTCTGGCCGCCCGCAATGTGTTACTCCACCGCCTGACATCGGGCAATGGGATGACAATCGATGCAAAGGGGCGTTTCCACATTGCCCCGGAAAGCAGCACAGAACAGGCAAGCTGCGACTCACCATCTGACGCGGATCTGCTGGGCGATCAGGGCGTTGCGAAGATGGCCGGAAAACTCCGTTGCAGCAAGCAGGCTCGCCTGACGGCAGAGCACCATGCATCACCGCAGCGCTGGCAAATCGAGCTTGAAGAAATAGAGCAGACGCAGTGGTTGAGTGCGGATCGAAACCAACACGTCGGCTGGTACGGCCTATCCTTGTCCCTTGGCCCTGAATCTGCCGCCGACAGCAAACGTGGAAAGGAGGCCCGGAAATGATGAAACTGCTCAAGAATTGCCGACTGCATTCACCGATGGATGAAGGCATGGATCACCTGCTGGTAGCCGGGGAGGTAATCGTCCTGCGCGGAGAACAGGCCCTGGCACTGGAGGGCTCTGGCGGTATTGAGAGCGCGGACATGGAGGGTCGCATGGTGATCCCCGGCCTGGTGGACTGCCATGCCCACATCACCGTCGGTGGTGGCGAGGATGGTCCGGAAAGCCGGGTGCCTTCAGTCGACCTGGGCGCATTCACCGCTGCAGGCGTCACCAGCGTGGTGGGACTGCTTGGTACTGATGACCTGGTACGCACCACCGGTGAGTTGGTGGTCCGCGCCCGCGCTCTGATGGCAGAGGGCCTATCTGCCTGGTGCTACACCGGCGGCTATCATGTCCCGCCCGTGACTCTTACCGGCAGCATCCGCGCCGATATTGTTCATATCGATCGGGTCGTGGGTGTGGGCGAACTCGCCGTCAGTGACCACCGTTCCAGCCATCCCACCGATCAGGAACTGATCCGCATCGCCAGCGAAGCTCATGTGGCCGGGCTGATGGCCAACAAGGCCGGAGTCCTGCACCTGCACCTCGGCGACGGCAAACAGGGCATGGACCCCCTGTTTCGGGTTCTGCGCGATTCGGATATTCCCGCCCGAGTCCTGCAGCCCACCCATATCAATCGCCAGCCTGCCTTGATGGATGAGGCAATGGAGGCTGCCAGACGAGGCTGTCACGTTGACATCACAGCCTTTCCAGAAGATCCAAGCCATGCTGATGTACCGGCCGCCGAGGCTCTGGCCCGTTATCTGGATGACAACGGTCCCAGCGGGCGGATCAGCGTGAGTTCCGACGGCGGCGGCTGCCTGCCTCATTTCGATGACCACGGGCATTTGCACAGCCTGGATGTGGGACGACCTGATTCCCTGCTATTAACGCTCCAGAAACTGTTGCGCAGTGGAAGGCCGGCAGAAACCGTACTGCCGGCCTTCACCTGCAATCCCGCCGAGCTGTTGAAACTGCCTCGCAAGGGGAGACTGGATGTAGGCATGGATGCAGATCTGGTCGTGCTCGAGGAGGACTATGCAGTGAGAGACGTGATGGCCCGGGGTCAGTGGCATTGGCGAGATGGTCAACAGCGTCTTTTCGGAACGTTTGAAAAACCGGGAAGAAAGACTGACTGATACTCAGAAAGAAAAAAGCCGCTCCCGAGGGAGCGGCTTTTTTCAAACAGCATCAGCGAAAGATGCTTACATGTTGCCGATCAGGGCCTCAGCAAATTCGCTGGTCTTGACCTCCTTTGCACCGTCCATCTGACGGGCAAAGTCATAGGTCACCGTCTTGCTGGCCACGGTCTTTTCGTAGGCCTTCTGTACCAGTTCGCTGGCCTCGGTCCAGCCCATGTAGTCCAGCATCATGGTGCCGGAGAACAGCAGGGAGCCGGGGTTCACCTTGTCCTTGCCGGCATGCTTGGGTGCGGTGCCATGGGTGGCTTCGAAGACAGCCACTTCATCGGAGATGTTGGCGCCGGGGGCAATGCCCACGCCACCCACTTCCGCGGCACAGGCGTCGGAAAGGTAGTCACCATTCAGGTTCATGGTGGCCAGCACATCGAACTCTTCCGGACGCAGCAGCATCAGCTGGAACATGATGTCGGCGATGCGGTCCTTGATGACAACCTTGCCTTCCGGCCGCTTGCCATCGTACTTGTCCCACAGCTCATCCTCGGTGATGATCTTGTCACCGAACTCTTCCTTGGCCACTTCATAGCCCCAGTTGCGGAAGGCGCCTTCGGTGAACTTCATGATGTTGCCCTTGTGGACCAGGGTCACGCTCTCACGACCCTGCTCAATGGCCCACTCAATGGCCTTGCGCACCAGGCGCTTGGAGCCGAAGGGGCTGATGGGCTTCACACCCAGGCCAGCGTCGTCGAAGAAGTTGGCGCCCATCTCATCACGCAGGAAAGTGGACAGCTTCTTGTTCTCATCGGACCCGGACTGGTATTCGATGCCGGCATAAACGTCTTCGGTGTTCTCACGGAAGATCACTACATCGATGTCTTCGGGCTTCTTCAGCGGCGAGGGCACGCCCTCGTAGTACTTCACCGGACGCACGCAGGCGAACAGGTCAAGCTGCTGGCGCAGGGAGACGTTCAGGGAACGGAAGCCCTCACCCACCGGGGTGGTCAGCGGGCCCTTGATGGCCACCCGCAGGTCCTTGATGGCTTCCAGGGTCTCGGCCGGGAAGTAGTCACCGTCATATTTGCCGGCAGCCTTCTCGCCCATGTAGAGCTCGGCCCAGTGAATCTTGCGCTTGCCGCCATAGGCCTTCTCCACGGCGGCATCCCAGATCTTGCGGCAGGCCGGGCTAATGTCGACGCCAATGCCGTCACCTTCCACCATGCCGACGATGGGGTTGTCCGGCACCTTCAGCTCGCCATTTTCACGCGTGATCTTCTCCCCGCCTTCAGGCAGGACGACATGCTGATAAGCCATGGAGTGCTCCTTGGAGTTTTGACAATACGAGACCGCCCCCGACGCATCGGGGGCGAGAAAACGTCAATTATACCGAATCTGGACCATGATTTCCCGGTAACGGAAAATTACTCTGGTGGCACTTTCAGGGCTTCTCCGGCACTGGCAAGGGCCTGACCGGGGCACACTCGCCCTTGTCACGCCAGCGCAGGTAGTCATGCAGGATCAGACCATGATCAAAGGCCAGGGGCGGGGGCTTGGCGGGGTCGGCCAGCTTGATGGCGCGGGCGTCGTCTCCGGCACGGGGCGTGCCCACCGCCCGGCCGACATAGACGACGCTGACATTGTGGCCGCGCGGGTCGCGGCGGGGATCGGAATACACACCCAGCAAGGTGACCAGACGGACCTCCAGGCCGGTCTCCTCCCAGGCCTCGCGCATGGCCGCCCGCTCCACGGTCTCGCCGATGTCCACGAAGCCCCCCGGCAAGGCCCAGCCCAAGGGTTCATGATGGCGCTCGATCAGCACGATACTGCCATCGTTGCGGTCCGGCTTTTCGATCACCACATCGACGGTGAGCAAGGGGGTCTCGGGTCTTGGCATGGGGACTCCTGTCTGCCTCGCAGGGCAGGATAACAGGAATATGGCTCCCGTTGCCTGCGCACGTCGGCGCTACCCTCCTGGCGGGCCGGCGCTAGTCCTTGCCGGTCATGCGACGCAGTTGGCGCCGTTGCTTCTTGTCAGGACGTCTCTCGGGAATGGGCCGTGCCAGGCGCTCCATCTTGCGAATTTCGGCATTCTTGCGCCGCCGTTCCAGGCTTTCCGCAGTCTCTTCATACAAGGTCTCGGCCACCTTCGCCGGGCCCCGCTTCTCGGACAGGACCTGAACCCGAACCTCGAACTGCTGCGGCCCCTTGGTGATCCGCACCGCATCTCCGGGCTTCAAGCCATGGGCCGGCTTCACCCGATGACCATTGACATGCACCTTGCCCCCGGCCACTGCCTGCTGAGCCAGAGAGCGGGTCTTGAAGAACCGCGCCGCCCACAACCATTTGTCGACTCTGACATCACTCATGGGGCCATTCTATCAGGACACAGGGAATGGCCTCGGAGCTCAAGAGCACTACAGACGATCCTACTTCCCCAGCAGGCGGCGGCGGAAGGCGGGAGCAGTGGTATGTTCACTTAACCAGATTTCAAAAAAGGGACGGGCGAAGTCCGGATCGTCCACTTCATGACGGAACTCGCCATTGAAATAGAAACGAACGGATTCCCCAGGCCGATACCATCCGGTAATGCGGTCACCGTCGGAGACATCCGGAAAGGCCTGTTTCTGTTCATCCAGCCAACAATCTTCCAGGAGATCGCAATGACCCAATTCCTTCATTTCCTTTGCCCCTCGTTCGGCGATGTCCTCGCCCTTGAGGTTCCGGGCATACTTGAAATCCAGCACGAATGGCTGCTCCCAGCCCCATTCTCCATCCGGCGCCCACAGGGCACCGTCGTAGACATGAAAGAGATAGACCCGCAACCTGGCACTGCCTTTCAGCTGCCAGTCTCCGGCGTCACGGATTTCGGCGGGCAATTCACCCGTCCCCTCGGCCCTCGCGGTTAGCGGCAGCAGCAGAAACAATAATAGCGCCAGCAAGGCTGATCTCATGAGTCACCTCCACGGGCCCTTGGCGGACCGGGGATCAAGGCATTGGTGCGGCGGACATAATCGACATATTCCGGCTTTTTCTCGGCCAGGCTTTTTTCCAGCAAGGTCACGCCGGAAACGCGGGCAATGAAAAAGGTCATCAGAGCCGGCCCGAAAAAGGTCCACCATCCGCCGACCGGCACGCTCATCAGCCAATAGGCCCACCAGACGCAGACATCACCGAAATAGTTGGGGTGCCGGGTATAACGCCACAGGCCGCGATCCATGACCCGACCGCGGTTTGCCGGATCAGCCTTGAAGCGAGCCAGCTGCCAATCACCGACGCTCTCAAAAACAAATCCCACCAGCCATAACAGCCCCCCAATCCCCAGGAGCCAGACCCAGGGCGTGTCAGGCGGGCTGCCGTGCCCCACCATCAACAGGGGGAAGGCCACCAGCCACATGATCAGGCCTTGCAGAACAAAGACCGTGAACAGGCTCACCCACCAGAAGCGCGGGCCATGCTTGTCGCGCATCTGTCGATATCGGTAATCCTCGCCGTGATTCCAGTTGCGCCAGCTCAAATACAGGGACAGGCGCAAGCCCCAGAGGGTGACGAGGACCACGGGAATCAGCATCAGGCTTTCCCGGGGGCCTGTCAGCCACCAGAACCATGCCAGGAGCACAAAACCAAACCCCCAGCAACGATCCACCAGGCTGGCGTCGCGCAATACCAGACTGGATACCCAGACCACGAACATCAGACCCAGGGCTGGAACCAGGCCCAGCAGGGCCGCGCTGCCGAGGGATTCAATGCCATTCATTTCTGCCCCTCCTCTTCCGGCTTGCGAAAGCGGTAATGGGAAACCCACCATTCCTCTCCACCCCGGAACGCAAAGAACTCCTCGCAGGCGAGGAAGAACATGCGCCAGCGATTGAACCAGACAGCAGCATCCTCCTGCCCATAGGTGTCAGACATGAGCGGCATGAGTTCGGATCGATTCTGATCCAGGTTATCCAACCAGGCACGACAGGTTCGGGCGTAATGCCGGCCATTCCAGCGCCAGTGTTGTTCAAGACGAAGGGCCTGTTGAAAACGCCCCGGCAATTCATCCGAGGGCATCAATCCGCCCGTGAAAAAATATCGCGCCATCCAGTTGCCGCTGCCCTCGGTCTCGAAGAAATAGGGATAATCTCTGTGGCAAAAGATATGAATGAACAAGGCGCCACCGGGCCGAAGCCAGCTATTGACCCGAGCAAGCAACTCGGACCAGTTGCGCATGTGCTCAAACATTTCCAGAGAAATTACCCGGTCGTAGGACTGGGGCGTCTGGAATTCATTGATGTCGGCGGTAATGACCTGGAGGTTCCCAAGACCCCGCTCCCGGGCCCGGGCCTCAATGAATGCCTTCTGGCCCGCGGAATTCGAGACTGCGGTAATTCGTGCGGCGGGATAACGCTCGGCCATCCACAGGCTCAAGGCACCCCAGCCGCAGCCCAGCTCCAGAATGCCCTGCCCGTCAGCCAGTTCCGCCCGCTCACAACTGATTTCCAGTGCCCGATTCTCGGCCTGAGCCAGGTGCCAGGTATCCCCGCCCCACCAGCAGGCGGAGTACTTCATGTTCGGCCCCAGCACCCCCTCGAAAAAGCGGGTTGGCAACTCGTAATGCTGCTCGTTGGCGGTATCGGTCGCCACCGCAATCGGGCCCTGGGACATCTGCATCAGCAAATTCTCCACCGAGGCCGCCCGTTCCTCGCAGTCCGCCGGTCGCAGCCGGTCAGCCCGCTGTCGCAGCAGCTGACGAATACCCAGTCGAGTCAGCATATCGGGGATCCAGCCCTTCTCCACCAAGGCGATGAGACGGTCCATTGTGTCTTCTCCAGCCTTATTTGCGATACCCGGACTATACAGGAGTTATACATCTCGATTGCAAATTATTTCAATCGAAGCAGGGCGAGGCCGGCTCGCAGCAGCCGAACTGTTATAATTTGGCGCTTTCCCACAATTCTGGAGGCAGCCACGTGAACTCGGACATCCGCGACCATCTCCGCAAGGAACTGGACACCCTCCGCGAGGAAGGCCTCTACAAGGCCGAACGGGTGATCACCACCCCCCAGGAGGCCGAGATCGCCCTGGCCGACGGCAAGGAGGTCATCAACCTCTGCGCCAACAACTACCTTGGCCTGTCCAACCACCCGGAAGTGGTCAAATCGGCCCACCAGGCACTGGACGAGCATGGCTTTGGGATGTCTTCGGTGCGCTTCATCTGCGGCACCCAGGACATCCACAAGGACCTGGAAGCGAAGATATCCGAATTCCTTGGGCAGGAGGACACCATCCTCTATCCCTCCGCCTTCGACGCCAATGGCGGCCTGTTCGAGACCCTGCTGGGCCCGGAAGACGCAGTGATCTCCGACGAGCTCAACCATGCTTCCATCATTGACGGTATTCGTCTTTGCAAGGCCAAGCGTTTCCGCTACCGCAACAACGACATGGCTGACCTGGAGGCCAAGCTCAAGGAGGCCGATGAGCAGGGCGCCCGGTTCAAGCTGATCGCCACTGACGGTGTCTTTTCCATGGACGGCTATATTGCCGATCTGAAGGCCATCTGTGATCTGGCGGACAAGTACCAGGCCCTGGTAATGGTGGACGACTGCCACGCCACCGGCTTCCTCGGCAAGGGTGGGCGCGGCACCCACGAGTACTGCGAGGTGATGGGCAGGGTGGACATCCTCACCGGCACCCTGGGCAAGGCCCTGGGCGGCGCCTCCGGCGGCTACACCTCAGCCAGCAAGGAAATCGTGGAATGGCTGCGTCAGCGCTCCAGGCCCTATCTCTTCTCCAACACCCTCGCCCCGGTGATCGCCCAGACCTCCATCCGGGTACTGGACATGCTCTCCGGCGATGACAGCTTCCGCCAGCGGCTTTGGGACAACACCCGCTATTTCCGGCAGGAAATGGAAAAGCTGGGCTTTGAACTGCTGCCGGGCGAGACGCCCATCATTCCGGTCATGCTGGGCGATGCCAAGCTGGCCAGCGAAATGGCGGACCGCCTGCTGGCCGAAGGTGTCTATGTCATCGGTTTCTCCTTCCCGGTGGTTCCCCGGGGCAAGGCCCGCATCCGCACCCAGATGTCCGCGGGCCTGGAACGGGAGCACCTGGACCGTGCCATCGCGGCCTTCGCCAAGGTCGGGCACGAAATGAACATAATCGATTGAGGAAGGCTTATGCGCGCTCTCGTAAAGCAACATGCTGAAGAAGGGATCTGGATGCAGGACGTGCCCGAGCCGGAGCCGGGTCCGAATGATCTGCTGATCCAGGTGAAAAAGACCGCTATCTGCGGCACCGACATCCACATTTACAACTGGGATGAATGGGCACAGAAGACCATCCCGGTGCCCATGACCGTGGGCCATGAATTCTCCGGCGTGGTGGTGGACATGGGCTCGGAAGTGAAAGGCTATGAAAAGGGCCAGCGGGTTTCCGGCGAGGGCCACATCACCTGCGGCCATTGCCGCAACTGCCGCGCCGGACGTCGCCACCTCTGCCCCAATACCGTGGGCGTGGGCGTCAATCGCCCTGGCTGTTTCGCCGAGTATCTGGTGATCCCGGCCGAGAACGCCTACCCCTTGCCGGATTCCCTGCCTGATGAGATCGCCGCCTTTCTCGATCCTTTCGGCAACGCCACCCACACGGCCCTGTCCTTCGACCTGGTGGGTGAGGATGTCCTGATTACCGGTGCCGGGCCCATCGGCATGATGGCGGCCGGCATTGCAAAACATGCCGGTGCCCGCCACGTGGTGGTGACCGACATGAATGACTACCGACTGGACCTCGCCAGGACAATGGGCGCCAGCCGCACGGTCAACGTCAAGAACGAAGACCTAAAACAGGTCATGCAGGAGATGGGCATGAAGGAAGGCTTTGACGTGGGCATGGAAATGTCCGGCGCCGGCCCCGCCTTCCGTCAGCTGATTTCCGCCATGACCAATGGCGGCCGCGTTGCCCTGCTTGGCATACCGCCCTCCGATACCGCCATCGACTGGAACGAGGTGATCTTCAAGGGTCTGTTCCTGAAGGGGGTCTACGGGCGAGAGATGTTCGAGACCTGGTACAAGATGTTGGCCATGCTGGATTCAGGGCTCGACATATCCCCGGTGCTGACCCACGAACTGGGCGCCGATGAGTACCAGAAGGGCTTTGACATCATGCGGTCCGGACAATCAGGCAAAGTGGTCCTGGACTGGGGGTGAGGAGCTGCGAGCTGCGAAAAAACGGATATTCCTGGCTAATCGTCAGTTGCAAAAAGCCGGCCTGATGGCCGGCTTTTTGTTTGTCTATATCGCATTCCTCCAATGCTAGAATCGGATCCATGTTGAGTGGAGGTCGGGCATGCTTAGATTGCGGATATTCTCTCTGGTGATTATTCCCTTGCTCCTTGCTGCCTGTGCGGTGAACCCGGTCACGGGTGATCGGGAGTTGCGGCTGATTTCCGAGCGTGAGGAGATCGGCATTGGCGAGGAGCAATACGCGCCACTGCGCCAGATGCAGGGCGGGGACTATCAGGTGGACCCGGGGCTGGTGGACTATGTGAACCAGGTGGGTCAGCGGGTTGCGCGTGAGAGTGACCGCCCGGAATTGCCCTATGAATTCACCGTCATCAACAGCAGTGTGCCCAATGCCTGGGCCCTGCCCGGCGGCAAGATTGCCATCAACCGCGGTCTTCTGACCGAGTTCGAAAGCGAAGCCGAACTGGCCGCCGTGCTGGGCCATGAGATCGTCCATGCCGCGGCCCGCCACAGTGCCCGTCGCATGGAACGACAGCTGATTCTCCAGGCCGGCGTTCTGGCCGTGGCCGCCGCCAGCAGTGACAGCCGTTATGCCGGCGCCATCGTCGGCTCGGCTGCCATCGGCGCCGGCCTGATTGGCCAGCGCTTCAGTCGCAGTGATGAGCTGGAAGCCGATGAGTTCGGCACCCTCTACATGCACCGTGCCGGCTACCACCCCGATGGTGCAGTGGACCTCATGGAACGTTTCCTGCGGCTATCGGAGGATCGGCGCCAGGGCTGGCTTGATGGCCTCTTCGCCAGCCACCCCCCTTCCCGAGAGCGGGTCCGGGCCAACGAGGCAACCGCCGAGCGTCTGGGCCGCGAGGGCGAATGGGGCCGGGAACGCTTTGAATCGGCCATGGCCCTGCTGCGCGCCCACCAGCCAAGCTACGACAAGGCGGACACGGCCCGCCGCCATCTAAGCCAGGGTGAGCTGGACCAGGCCCTGCGGCTCGCCAACGAGGCCCGTGACCAGGTACCGACGGAAGCGCGATTCCACGCCCTGGTAGGTGACATCCATCGCGAGCGGGGGTCTCACCGGGAGGCGCTGCGCCATTACCAGCGTGCCGTGGAACGAGAGGCCGATTACTTCCAGCACCACCTGATGATTGGCTTGACTGCCGTAGCGCTGGCCGATGATGAGCAAGCCCGCCCCGCCCTGGAACGCAGCATCGAGTTGTTGCCTACTGCCCCGGCGCATCTGGAGCTGGGCCATATCCATAAACGTGCGGCCGACCGAGATCAGGCCATCCGCCACTACCGCATCGCCGCCCAGTCCGATTCCGAGTCAGGCCGCCGCGCCCGTGCCGCCCTGGAAGAAATGGGCGTGGATTTCGACTAAGGGCAATTCCCTATATGAGCTCCCAAGAAAAAGGCCCCGGCAGAAACCGGGGCCTTAAGCCTTAGCAAGCAACGACCGTCACTGGCGTAAATCGCAGGCCGCACAGTAGTAATACAGGTGGTTGGGATCATTGAAGCTATCCAGCCGCTCCAGGTCTGCTTTCAGATCTTCCAGCAGAGCACGGTGAGGCGCCTGGCGCAGGCGACTTTCATTCAGGCCAAGCACCTCAGCGCTGGCGCCACCGAGCAGATCGGCCATGAACTGCTCCCGCCAACTCGGCTCTCGTTCCCAGTAGCGAACCTGCCACTGCTCCAGCTCTGCCAGACTGGCCGCGGCATCAATGGCTTCCTCCAGACCGCCAAGCTCATCCACGAGACCGGTCCGGTGGGCATCAATACCACTCCAGACCCGCCCGCGGGCCACCGCATCCACTTCAGATACCGACATCTGACGATGCTCGGCGACCCTTTCAATGAATTCACGGTAGCTGTGCTGGATGGATAGCTCGAGAGCATCACGAGCATCGTCGCTCATGGCCCGGTCAGGACGGAACAACCCCGCCATCTCCGTGGTGCCTACGCCATCGCTGGTAATCCCGATCTTTTTCAGGGTTTCCTCAAAGGTCGGGAACATGGCGACGACGCCGATGGAACCGGTAATGGTAGTGGGATGGGCCCAAATCTCATCGGCAGCCATGGAAATCCAGTAACCACCAGACGCCGCCACGCTACCCATTGAGGCGACCACGACCTTGCCGTCTTCCTGGGCCAGTTCCAGCTGCCTGAGGATGACATCGGAGGCAAAGGCCGAACCACCAGGGCTGTCCACATGCAATACAATCGCCTCGACAGAATCGTCGCGCCGGGCATCGCGAATCAGGCGGGCAGTGGAATCACCACCGATGGCACCGGGCGGCTGATTGCCGTCCATGATTGGACCGACTGCCGGGATCACCGCAATGGTCTTACCGCGTCCCTGCTTCTTGTCATCGCCATGAGCCAGGAGGTAGTTTTCCATATTGATCTGCCGAAAACTGCCATGCTCATCATCACGGCCGCTAACCTCAATGATGCGATCCCGCATGCCATCCCGAGGCAAGAGCGCGTCCACCAGACCGATCTCCAATGCCAGCGTGGCAAAGTCTC
The DNA here is from genome assembly GCA_003558125.1 of Natronospira sp. GTDB lineage: Bacteria > Pseudomonadota > Gammaproteobacteria > Natronospirales > Natronospiraceae > Natronospira > Natronospira elongata. The sequence goes on from PWMQ01000045.1 coordinate 54,420, forward strand.
CGTCCACTGCTTCAAGATTATCCGGGATACCATCGATAAAGGCCTCGATATCATCCGGGCCCAGCTGGCGGCGCTCTCCAACCTGGGCAAGCCAGGCGTCCCACAGGTCATTCATGTAGGCAAGGCGAGCTTCACGGTCCTCGTCGGACATATCCTCACGCATGTAAGGCTCGACAAAGGACTTGTACTCACCGACGCGGAATACATTCCACTCCACGTCCAGCATGTCGATGGCCCCCTTGTAGTAATTTAGATAGGAGCCAAAACCGGTCAGCATGACCTGGCCGCTGGGGTGGATGAAAATCTCGTCGGCGTGGGAAGCCAGAAAATACTGGGACTGGCTATAACGGTCCCCGATGGCATAGACGGGACGATCAGTTTCCCGGAACCCTTCAATCGCCTCGGCGATGGTCTCGAGCTTGCTCAGACCACCACCCCAGAGCTCATCAAGACTCAGTACCAGTGCGCTGATGCGATCGTCCTCAGTGGCCAGTTCGATGCTTCGAACCACGTCGCGCACCAGGGTTTCCGGGCGCTCCTGCCCCAGGGCTCGATCGATGGCACGATCCAGTATGGTCCCCGAACGCTGCTCCACCAGCATGCCGCCTGGATTGACCACCAGCGCCATGCCCCGATCCACCTGGGGTTTGTCGTCGGGAGAGAAAATCAGAAACAATAAAAGGATCAACACCCCGAAAAACAGCAGGTTTACGATGACGCGACGGGTAGTCGTTAGCGCGCCACCGATCCGGGCCAGCAGCCCCGGATTTTCCCAGTCCTTACTCATGAAAGATTCCTCCGATTGACCCTTGCCGGGCTCGCCTGACTCCGAAGGAGTCACTTGAACGCGCCCTGACAGCTAACATTCCGCCTAGGGAAGCAAGATAGGGACTATACCGGGGGAAAAGCAGCAGGCAAAGCGGCAGGCTGCCGGCCGGAGCTCTCCGGCCGGCAGCCACCCAATGCGTCTGCTGTCCGAAAAGGTTACTGCTCGAAGGTGAAGACCACCGCCCCGGCTCGACGGGAGCGGCCACTGCTGTCGGACTTTTCACTCGGCAGGCAAGCCGCCAACTTGTCGACAGCCTGTTTTCCCTCCTCAGCGCCGGCCCTCCGAAATGCTTCCAGGGAAGACTCCGGGACTTCACGTACGCTGATGCCATGGAAGTGCGGTGTCTGACTGTCCTTCCAATGCCGGTCCACGCTCTCGATCATCGCGGCCGCGGCATCGCCAAGGAACTGCAGCTTGTCGGGGGCGGCATCCGCAGGCGGGGCATAGGTCTTGGTTCGCAGGGAGAGGTGACCGTCATCGTGTCGCTCCACCGCCCGGACGCGGTCAAGCTCGTCCAGCACGGCCCTGGGCGGCGCATCGCCACTGTAGCGGCGCACCAGGCTAACGAAATCGATTGCCGCCTGGTCGTCTTCCATCTTCAGGCGCACCGGTTCGCCCTGGCCATAGACAAAATCCGGGTCATTGACCCAGCCGTAGATGACTCGGGCTGCACGGTTGAACAGTCGCAAGGTTGCTTCACCGTTGTTCTCGGGCACCGACTGGACCCTCTTGACCTCTTTGCGGGATAGCCCGGTGATCACCGACACCCGAGAATCACTTTGCTTGCGGCCCGGAATACGGAATTCTTCCCGTGCCACCTCCACGAATACCGATTTGGCCAGTTCAGCAAAAGCCTTGTAACTGACGCCATTGCGCAGCAACAGACGGGCCAGCGGCCTCAACATTGACACCAATGCCTGATTAAGGGGGCTGTTCTCATTCATACGCATCTCTCTTATGTCAAAAAAACAGGTTGCCAATTCACTCCTGAAAGCAGCCTGCCGGAGCCCCCCCCCGGGCCTCCCCCTGGCCTTACCTCCGACATTGCAGAGCGTAGCCAGATTATGCAAAATAGATGACCTTGAAAATCTTACGATCTCGAACTGAATTCTAGCCCGCCTGACAGCTCCCGGCAAGCCAAAATTCCTGACCCGCCCTTACCAGATTACCGGGGAATAAGGCAATCAACCCATAACTCACTGATAAGTAAAGAAAACGCCGCCCCATGGGAACGGCGTTCTGCTGTATCGTTGCGTCAGAATGTCGCTTAGGCGGCGAACCTTGTGGTCGTCGCGGCGGCGTTGATGACAGCCGCGATACGGACGGCACTTTGAATGGCCTCTCGGCCGAGGCCCGCCTGACGCAGAACTTTCTCGTGATTCTGCACACACAGTCCACAGCCGTTGATAGCCGACACGGCCAGGCAATAGAGCTCAAAGTCGGTCTTGTCGACACCTGGGCGGCCAATCACGTTCATCCGCAGCTTGGCCGGCATGCGGCCGTATTCCTCGTCCTCCACCAGGTGCAGAAAGCGATAGTAGACGTTGTTCATGGCCATGATGGAAGCAGCGGCCTTGGCCGCATTGGTCGTGGCTTCATCGGCCTGTTCGGCGACCAGACTTTCCACCTGACGGGCAAACGCCACATTGTCGGCGGCATAGGCCGAGGCCAGGGCGGTGCCGTAGATCTGCTCCTGGCTCAGGCCGGGCGCACCTTCGGTCTTGAGTACCGAGCTCAGGTTCAGACGAATGTCCTTGGCGTGATCAGGCAGTGCCTGCTTGAGTTCCGTGACGCTCATGGGTCACCTCCCGTTGTTCCGAAAAAAGCGGCCCCCGGATACCGGGGGCCGCTCGATCTCACTCACCCACCGGATAATCAGGCGGCGTTGAGGGTCTCTTCGCCCTTCTGCCAGTTGCAGGGGCAGAGCTCGTCGGTCTGCAGCGCGTCCAGAACCCGCAGGATTTCATTGGGGTTACGGCCCACGCTCATATCGTTGACCGACACGTGACGGATGATGCCGTCCGGATCGACGATGTAAGTCGCCCGCTGAGCAACGCCCTCTTCCGGATCCTGGATACCGAGCTGGGAGACCAGCTTGCGGTTCAGGTCGGCCAGCATCGGCACGGGCAGATCCTTCAGGCGGTCGTCGTTCTGGCGCCAGGCCAGGTGCACGAACTCACTGTCAGTGCTGGCGACCATCAGCTGGGCATCACGGTCCTCGAACTCGTCGGCCATATCACCGAAGGACTGGATCTCGGTCGGGCAGACGAAGGTGAAGTCCTTCGGGTAGAACATGAAAATGGTCCACTTGCCCGGGAAACTCTTGTTATTGATTTCTTCAAAGGCGTTCTTTTCATCCGTGGAAACAGTCGCATTCACGGAAAACTCAGGGAACTTCTCACCAATTCCAAGCATTATTTACCTCCTCCTAGGGTTTTCATTTTTGCTATCGAAATAGCCACTTTTATTTTCGGGTGCTATTAAAACGCACACCCGAAACTCGCTCAAGCAAATCGTTTCAATAGGTTGGATAGGCAGCACCTATCTGGTGACAACACAGGCCGCAGTCGCCGACCACCACGCGGCGAACGCCCAGGCGGCGGCGACAGGGCCATGTGGTTCCACTCAGGGACTCATGCGTTGGCTTCGCGTACCAGCATGGTGTTGAGGCGGCGAACGAAGCCCGCCGGATCGTCGAGCTGCCCCCCTTCCGCGAGGACAGCCTGGTCAAACAGCACCCGCGCCCAGTCGGCAAAGGTCTCCCCCTCGTCCATGGAAGACAGGCGGGTCAGCAGGGGATGATCCGGATTGACTTCCAGGATGGGACGCAACTCGGGCACCGACTGACCGGCTTCCTTCAGCAGGCGCTGCAGGTTCAGGCTGATGCCGTCCTGCTCCGCGACCAGACAGGCCGGAGAATCCACCAGGCGGCGGGAGACGCGCACTTCCTTGACCTGCTCGTCGAGTGCCTTATTGAGACGCTCGAGCAGGTCCTTGTGGGCCTCGGCCTGCTGCTCGGCGTCCTTGTCGTCGTCCACTTCGTCGGCGTCCAGATCGCCCTGGGCCACCGATTTCAGCGTCTTGCCCTCGAACTCGGGCAAATGCGCCACCAGCCATTCGTCCACCCGATCGGACAACAGCAGCACCTCGATGTCCTTCTTGCGGAACGCCTCCAGATGCGGGCTGTTGAGCGCCGTGGCGTGGCTGTCGGCGGTGACGTAGTAAATGGCCTTTTGGTCCGGCTGCATCCGGTCCACATAGTCCTTGAGCGAGACGGTCTGGCCGTCGGGATGCCGGGTGCTGGCAAAACGCAGCAGCCCGGCAATGCGTTCGGCGTTCTCCGGATCTTCCGCCGGGCCTTCCTTGATCACCTGGCCAAATTCATCCCAGAAGCGGGCGTAATCCTCCGGCCGATTGCGGGCCATGTCTTCCAGCAGGCCCAGGACCTTTTTCACTGCACCGGCGCGGATACTGCGGACCAGGCGGTTGTCCTGGAGAATCTCCCGCGAGACATTGAGGGGCAGATCATCGGAGTCCACCACCCCACGCACGAAGCGCAGCCAGGCCGGCATCAGCTGCTCGGCCTCGTCCATGATGAACACCCGGCGCACGTACAGGCGCACGCCCCGGCGACGCTCCCGATCCCAGAGATCGAAGGGGGCCCGGGAAGGGATGTAGAGCAGCAAGCTGTAGCTTTGCCGACCTTCCACGTGATTGTGGGTCCAGGCCAGCGGCGCTTCCGGGTCATGGCTCAGGTGCTGGTAAAAGCCCTGGTAATCCTCGTCCTTGAGTGACTCCTTCGGCCGGGTCCACAGGGCCGCAGCCTCATTGACCTTCTCCCAGGCCTCACTGCCCTCTTTCTCGGATGGCATCAGGATGGGCAGACCGATGTGGTCGGAATAGCGACGGATGATGTGGCGCAGACGGGCCGGCTCCAGGAACTCCACGGCGTCATCCCGCAGTTGCAGCGTCACCGTAGTGCCGCGGGACTCGCGCTCGATCTCCTCCAGGGTATAGCTGCCGGTGCCGTCAGAAGACCAGCGCACGCCGGCTTTTTCGTCGGCCCGGCGGGTCTCCACCGAGACCTGGTCGGCAACGATGAAACTGGAGTAAAAGCCGACGCCGAACTGGCCAATCAGCTGGGCGTCCTTTTTCTGATCGCCGGAAAGGGAATCGAGGAAGCGGCGCGTGCCGGAACGGGCAATGGTGCCCAGATTGTCGATCACTTCCTGGCGGCTCATGCCGATACCGTTGTCACTCACGGTAACAGTACCGGCATCCTTGTCCGCCTCGACGCGGATTTCCAGTTCACCGTCCCCCTCCAGTAGCGTGTCATCCTTTAGAGCGGCGAATCGCAGACGATCACAGGCATCAGAGGCATTGGATACGAGTTCGCGCAGAAAAATTTCCCGGTTGGAATACAGGGAGTGGATCATCAGCTTGAGCAGCTGCTGAACCTCCGCCTCAAAATGCCGGGTTTCGACGTTCGCCTTGGCCATGACGCTGTACAACCTCCTGGAATCGAACGGTAAAAGCACTCCACTCCCGTGAGGGAGCGGGGGATGAACGGAGAAAAAGGTGGGGGCAGCAGAGGCCATTTCAAGGGGCCGCGACTGCCATTGCATACCTTGCCGCGTGTTGCCCCTGCCTCAGCCTTGGAGCACCACCCACGGTCAGCTAGGGATCGATCTCCGGCCCTGGTGGACTGGCGGGCTGCAAGCGCAGTCGCTGAATCCGGTTACGCAAGACCGAACGACGCGCCTCATCCTCGGTTGCATTCAACAAGGACTGGTAGAGCCTGCGCGCGTCCTCGGTGAGCCCGGCATCGGCGAGCGCATCTGCAGCCCGGTACCGGGCCGTCTGCGCCCACTGATCCATGGAAAAGGGGTCATGAAAGCCGGCCGAGCGAAGATAGAGACGGGCGGCCTCCAGACGGTCACCCATCCCCTCGGCGGATTCTGCCATCCAGAACAGGATTTCCCGATGCTGCCGGTCTTCCAGATCCTTTTCCAGGAGGCGCTTCAAGTACGCCAAGGCTGGCTCGTGATCTCCCATGTTCTGCAAATCGAACAGGACTTGCAGCACACGCTCCACCGGAAAATCCTCAACGTCCTTATCGAAAAGGGCATCCAGTGCAGACAGCCCTTCTTCCCTGGCCCCGCCCAGCAACAGCACCCTTGCGCGGCGTAAGCCCCAATCCAGCTCCTCTACCCCGTCCGGGGCCTTGTCCAGACCTCTCATGAGACGGGAGGCCAATGGAATATCGGCCTCTTCCATAACCAGGTCTGCAAGCAGGTAGCGCACCGTTTGCGGAATCGAATCAAGTGCCTGGAAATGGCCACTCTCCAGGTAGAGCTGACGAATGATGGCGGGGCCTTCCCGACGGTTGACCAGGGTGGCGGCCAGTTCGCCGTGGGCACGCTCTCGTTGCTTGGTTTCAAAACTGTTGAAGGCGATGACACTCAAGAGCGCGCGCGTTTTGACCGGCTCGGAGTCGGCGTAGGATTCGGCCAGCTCGAACCACATGGGGTCATCCCCCACCAGTATCTGGGCCTCATTCCCCAGGCGTTCACCGAAATCCTGATAGGCCGCCCACAGTTGCTCCGGCGCCAGGCTGAATACAGGGTCAACCCGGCCACCCTCATCGTAAAGCCCCAGACCCCGCTCCAGGGCCCCGATTCGGGCGGATCGATTGCCCGTCTTCTCCGCCGCCTGAGCGGCCACGGACCAGGTCAATCGGCGATCAAGTGCCGGGGTCTGATCGTCAAAGCCGAAACGAATGGCATCACTGAGCACGTCCCCGGCCTGAGCGGAGTCCGCCGCCAGTCTGGCAGCGAGTCGTAGCGGTCGATGCTCGTCTTCGGGCAAGGCCTCCAGAACGGCCAGAGCCTCCCGGCCCTGCCCCTGCTGCAAATACAGGCGGGCCTCCATCACCCGGGTCTCACCGTCATCATCGCCATGGTCCTGACGCAATCGCCTCAGGGCACTGCGAGCCGCTTCTGAATCCCCTCCCTCAAGGTGGGACTCGACGATCATCTGGCGCCATCGCGGCAAGCGTTCACCGGGATCGCTGAACCAGATCTGCTCACGCAGGACGGTGCGGGCCTCTTCGTCACGACCAAGAGCCAGCAGCGCACGGGCCCTCTCTCCCTGGGCCCAACGCATGAATTCCGGGTGCAAGCCCCGCGGATGCTCGGCCGCACGATCCGCCAGGGCCTGCCACTGGGCGCGGCTACGATACAGAAACAGCCGTTCACGCTCCCACTGCATCCAGGCAACCGGGTCTTCTTGCAGCGCCGGCTGATGTCGATCCATCAGTCCCAGCGCCAACTCCGTAGCACCGGACCGGGCCAGGGTAGAAACCTCCGACAGCGCGGAAACCTCGGCCACGCTCAGAGCCGGGGAAATCATTAGCAACAGACTGGCAATCAGGCGACGCAATGGCTTCATCCTTGGGCAGTCGAGGGCAAAAGCACAGTATCCCGAATTACGACGACGAAGGAAAATTCCGGTCGCCCAGAAAAAAGGGCGGCTTCCATGGGAAGCCGCCCTTTCTATCAGACAAGCAATCGGTCTTAATTGACCTTTTCCTTGATTCGGGCGGACTTGCCCTGGCGCTCACGCAGATAATAGAGCTTGGAGCGACGCACATCACCCCGACGCTTGACCTTGATCTCGGCCACATTGGGGCTGTGGGTCTGGAACACCCGCTCAACGCCTTCACCGTGAGTGGTCTTGCGAACCGTGAAGGCCGAATTCAGGCCCCGGTTGCGCTTGGCAATCACCACGCCCTCAAAGGGCTGCAGGCGCTCGCGGTCGCCTTCCACCACACGCACTTGAACCAGCACCGTGTCCCCGGGACCAAACTCGGGCACATCGGTCTTCATCTGCTCTTTCTCGATTTCCTTGATGATGTCGCTCATGACTTCACCCTGCTCGCTTCATTTTCAGAATTACCGGAGCCCGCAGCCGTCCTGCTAACTCGCCCCTTGATCTCCGTGCTGCTCGGCGATGAACTCGTCCAGCAGACGGCGCTCCTCTTCATTCAGCTCACGCCGCGCCAGCAAATCCGGCCGACGTTGCCATGTCCTTCCCAACGCCTGTTTCAGGCGCCACTGCCGAATGGCCTCGTGATCACCACCCAACAGCACCGGCGGAACCGGCTTCCCGACCACCGTCTCCGGCCGGGTGTAATGGGGATGATCCAGCAGACCATCCGCCGAAAAAGAATCCTGACTGGCGGATTCAGCGTGCCCCAGGGCACCTGGCTGCAATCGGGCCAGGGCATCGATCAACACCATGGCCGGCAGCTCGCCACCGGAGAGAACGTAATCGCCGATGGAGACTTCCATATCGACTTCGTTCTCCAGCAGACGCTCATCAACGCCCTCGTAGCGCCCGGCCACCAGCAGCATTCCCGGCGCCTGCGCCAGCTCTTCCACCAGGGCCTGATCCAGCACTCGCCCCTGAGGACTCAGATAGATCGTCCTTGTGCCTGACGGCAAACTGGCACGGGCGCTGCGAATGGTCTCGCCAAGGGGCTCGACCCGCATCACCATGCCAGGTCCGCCGCCATAGGCGCGATCATCCACCGTCCGGTGCCTGTCCTGGGCGAACTCCCGTGGATTCCAGGTTTCCACCGACAGCAGAGACCGTTCCACGGCGCGCCCGGTGACACCCACCCGGGTAACGGCTTCCACCAACTCCGGGAACAGCGAGATAACAGCTACCCGGAACATCTCAGAAGTCCGGATCCCAGTCGACGACCATCCTCTTTGCCGACAAGTCCACCGTCTTGATGAACTGCCCCTGAACAAAGGGCAACAGACGCTCCCGATCACCCTTGACCACAAGGACGTCATTGGCGCCTGTCTCGAGCAGGCCAGTCACCCGTCCCAGCTCGACGCCCTCAAGGGTTTCAACCTGAAGACCGATGAGATCCAGCCAGTAGTATTCACCTTCCTCGGCCGGCGGCAACTGTTCCCGCCGCACCGCCACATCCCGCTTCAGCAGCTCGGCGGCCTGGTCCCGGTCCTCAATACCTTCGAGGCGGGCCACCACACCATTGCCGTGTCGGCGCCCGTCCAGGACAGTGATGGCTTCCCATCCGCCCCGTCCTTTGAGATACCAGGTACCGAAGTCGACAATGGATTCCCGCGGTCGGGTGTGGGAAAAGATCTTTACCCATCCGCGAACGCCAAAAAGGCCGGAAATCCGGCCCAGAGTGACCATGTCACTGTCACTGACGTGTCCGCTGTCACCCACCGCTACAGTCCGGCCTTCGGCCTGGTCCGCCATGGCTGGCGATATCAGGCCTCGGCCTGGCTTTCAGCCTGCTTGCGGCCCTGCTTGAGCAGCGCTGCGGCACGCTCGGAGGGCTGGGCCCCCTGAGACAGCCAATAGTCAGCCCGCTCCAGGTCGACCCGCAGGCGCTCTTCATCGCCACGGGCAACCGGGTTGAAAAAGCCCAGACGCTCAACGAAGCGACCGTCACGGGACTTGCGGCTGTCCGCGACAACCAGGTGATAGAAGGGGCGCTTTTTCATGCCACCCCGGGCAAGACGAATCGTTACCATGCCGTTACTCTTTTCCGTTTCGCAAAAATTGGGCACTGGCGGCCGCTACCGGCCGATCTGGCGGTAAACGGCGCATTCTACGCGAAGCACATAAAAGCTACAAGAGAAATGAGCTACGAGCAGCGAGCTACGAGCGGCGAGCCGGCCGTGCCAGGGGTACGGCCGTGCTGATATCTGACCCTCGGTGGTTCCGCGGGGCAGATCTGGATGAGGCCCGGCTTTTCAGCACGGCCCCGCGGAACCGCGGCCAGCTCGCCGCTCGTAGCTCGAAGCTCGCCGCTTACTGCCCGGGAAACCCCATCCCCGGGGGCATTTTGCCCTGCAGGCCGCGCATCATCTTCTTCATGCCACCCTTCTTGCCCATCTTACGCATCATTTTCTGGGCCTGGGTGAACTGTTTCAGGAGCTTGTTCACATCCTGAACCTGGACCCCCGATCCCTGGGCAATCCGGCGCTTGCGGGAACCATTGATCACCGCCGGCTTGCGGCGCTCTTCCTTGGTCATGGAATTGATGATCGCCACCTGGCGGCTGATGGTCTTGTCATCGAACTGGCTGGCCGCGCCGGGAGGCAGCTTACCGGCTCCGGGCAGTTTGTCGAGCAAGGCACCCACCCCGCCCATGTTCTGCATCTGCTCCAGCTGATCGCGAAAGTCGTTGAGAGAAAAACCCTTGCCTTTCTTGAGCTTGCGCCCGAGCTTGTCGGCCTTTTCCTTATCAACCTTGCTCTGGACCTCGTCCACCAGGCTGAGCACATCCCCCATGCCGAGGATACGCGAGGCCACCCGATCGGGATGGAAGGGCTCCAGGGCATCGGTCTTCTCCCCCACGCCCATGAATTTGATCGGCTTGCCGGTGACCTGACGCACGGACAGTGCCGCACCCCCGCGGGCATCACCATCCGCCTTGGTGAGAATCACGCCGGTCAGCGGCAGTGCCTCGCCGAAGGCAGCGGCGGAGCGTGCCGCATCCTGACCGGTCATGGCGTCGACGACAAACAGGGTCTCCAGGGGCTCGACGGCGGCATGAATATCCTGAACCTCCTGCATCAACTCTTCGTCGATGTGCAGGCGACCCGCGGTATCGACAATCAGCACATCGGCATGCTGCTTGCGGGCAAAGTCCATGGCCTGGTCGGCAATCTTCTTCGGTGCCGTACCTTCGGCTGCGCGGTAGAACCCGGCGCCGATCTCGCCGGACAGGGTCTCAAGCTGTTCGATGGCGGCCGGTCGACGAACGTCGGTGCTGACCAGGGCAACCTTTTTCTTCTCGGCTTCCATCAGGTGACGGGCCAGCTTGGCCGCGCTGGTGGTCTTACCCGCGCCCTGCAGGCCGGCCAGCAGGATCACCACCGGTGGACGGCCCCGGAAATTCAAGGGCTCACGATTCTCGCCCATGATCCGGACAAGCTCGTCGTTGACGACCTTAACCAGGGCCTGACCCGGGGTCAGACTCTTCAGAACCTCCTGACCCACCGCACGGGCGCGCACCTGGGAGATGAACTCCTTGACCACCGGCAAGGCAACATCCGCTTCCAGCAAGGCCATGCGGACCTCGCGCAGCGTCTCCTTGATATTGTCTTCACTAAGCCGGCCACGCCCCTTGACCCGATCCAGGGTGCTGCCAATGCGCTCGCTGAGTCCCTTGAACATCGATAAAACTCTTCAGTTTGACCACGAAGGGGATATTCTACCGTTTCCACCGACCCTCCCGCATCCTCCTGCTTCCCCTTGAGGCTGTTTTACGGGTAATCTGGGGAGAACATGGGCGAATTGGCCGAATTGGCTGCTCGCCAAAGTCTGTCAGGCCGAGGACCACTGATTCATGCCGGGCATCACCATCGCCATTCTGGCTGCCGCCGCCTATCTGGTGGCAATGACATTACTCATCATCCGTCTGGTACGGCGTACCGCCTCGCCATTGGCGCCGGACACCATGCGGGGGACGGCCTTGTTTCTGGGACTGGGTGGCGGACTGCTGCACCTGCTCAGCCTGTGGGGGCAGGTTGTCACGCCCGAAGGCCTGAGTCTTGGTCTGCCCAACATCGTCTCCTTGATCGGCTGGGTGGTGACCGTCGTGATTCTGTTATCCGCCCTTCGCCAGCGGGTGCTTAACCTCTCCATTCCCCTGCTGCCCCTCGGGGCCTTCTGCGCCGTGCTCGGTGCCCTGCCCCTGGACGGCCTGCCGACCCTGGTGGACTCACCCTCCGCCATACTGGTCAGTCATATCTTCCTTTCCATTGCCAGTTACAGCCTGCTCAGTGTGGCGGCGGTACTGGCCCTTGTCCTCAGTTTTCAGGAATCGCGCCTGCGAGGCCGTCATCCGGGCGGAGTTCTTCGCATCCTGCCACCGCTGGAGATCACTGAGCGTCTGCTGTTCCAGCTGATCCTGATCGGTTTCGTGGGTTTGACCCTGGCCCTGTTCACCGGCCTGCTCTTTGTGGATAACCTGCTGGCACAACATCTGGCTCACAAGACCATTCTCTCAACCGCCGCCTGGCTGCTCTTCGGGATTCTGCTCTGGGGACGTTATCAATTTGGCTGGCGGGGAAGAATCGCCATCCGCTGGACCTTGTCGGCCTTCGTATTGCTTGCACTGGCCTATTTCGGCAGTCGCATTGTCCTCGAGTTGGTACTGGGGCAGCGCTGGGGCTAACAGCCAACACTCATCGGACACGCTTGCCAGGCCCGCGAGGCCTCGGAGACAATAGCCCTCCACTCCGCAAAAGGGACGCCTGAGACCTTGGAATCCATTCCTTTAGGTGGTCTGTTTGGCATCCTGGCTGGGCTGATCGTCCTGTCAGGGTTCTTCTCGGGCTCGGAAACGGCCCTGATGACCCTCAATCGTTACCGCCTGCGGAACCGGGCCGAAGCGGGGTACCGGGCAGCGCAGTTCGCGGAGCGGCTCTTGCAGCGCCCCGATCGCCTACTGGGCCTGATTCTGCTGTGCAACAACTTCGTCAATATCGTCGCCTCGGCACTGGCCACCCTGATCGCGCTTCGCCTCGGCGGCGAGGCCGCCATCGCCATTGCCACCGGCCTGCTCACCCTGGTGATCCTGATTTTTGCCGAGGTGGCTCCCAAGACCCTGGCGGCCATCCACCCCGAACGTCTGGCCTATCCGGCAGCGTTCGTCTACACCCCGCTGATTCGGGTGCTCTACCCCATCATTTGGCTGGTCAATCTGGTCGCCAACCAGCTCTTGCGCCCCTTCGGCGTCCGGCCGGGCGGGCTGACACTCGACGATCGCCTTAGCCCGGACGAGTTGCGCACGGTCGTCACAGAGGCCGGCGGCCTGATACCCAAGCGGCACCAGAATATGCTGATCAGTATTCTGGATCTTGAACAGGCGACGGTGGAGGACATCATGGTGCCCCGCAACGAGATCGTGGGCATCGATCTGTCAGACCCCTGGGACGAGATCCTGGAGGAATTGACCAACAGCCAGCACACCCGCCTGCCGGTCTTTCGGGACAACATCGATGATATCGTTGGCATTCTTCACAGTCGCCGGGTTCTGAATGCCATTACCCGGGGCGAGATGAACCGAGAAACCCTGGAAGCGATCGTCAGGGAACCCTATTTCATTCCGGAAAATACCCCCCTGCACCGGCAACTGATCAACTTCCAGAACAGTCAGCGCCGCATCGGCCTGGTGGTGGACGAGTACGGCGACATCCAGGGGCTGGTAACCCTGGAGGATATCCTCGAGGAAATCGTGGGCGAATTCACCACCGACCCGGTGGCCACCCGGGTCAAGGGTATTGTCACCGAGGAGGACGGGACGAACCTGGTCAATGCGACGCTCCACCTGCGCACCATCAACCGGGTGCTGGGAGTTGAACTCCCCACCGACGGCCCCAAGACCATCAACGGCCTGATCCTTGAATACCTGGAAACCATTCCTGAACCAGGCACCAGCATCAAGATCAACGGCTACCCCATCGAAATCGTGCAAAGCTCGGCCAACGCGGTCAAAACCGTCCGCCTCAAACCCCGCCTGGACGAGGAACCCAAGTCAAAGGAATGATTATCTCGCGCAGAGACGCAAAGACGCAGAGAAACCAAAAAAATATTACCTCGCGCAAAGGGCGCCAAGAACGCCAAGGGTTTAAGGGGTGTGTTGTGGGAGAGGCTTCAGCCTCGATTCAAGGCTTGCAACTCTCAGGCTTAAAAACGCATTTTCTTAGCGACCTTGGCGCGCTTTGCGCGAGGCCATCAAGCTTTTGAATTTCTCCGCGTCTTTGCGTCTCTGCGCGAGGCATCCATTTGAATTTCTCCACGTCTCTCGGCGAGGCCCAAACCTCAATCGCGGAGGATGGCATCGATGGCGTCGCTCAGGCGTCGGACGGGGGTGACCGCCATGCCCTCTGGGGGTTTTCTGGGGGCATTGGCGCGCGGAACGATGGCCTGGCGGAAACCATGCTTGGCCGCCTCGTTCAGGCGTTCCTCACCGTTGTAGACGGGACGGACCTCGCCGGACAAGCCGACCTCGCCGAAGACCACCAGGCCGGGAGGCAGCGGGCGGTCGCGGAAGCTCGACAAGGCTGCCAGCAGTAGCGGCAGATCGGCGGCGGTTTCTTCCACCTTGAGCCCACCGACCACATTGATGAACACGTCCTGATCACCCATGGCAATGCCGCCGTGGCGGTGCATGACGGCCAACAGCATGGACAGGCGGTTCTGATCCAGACCAAGGGCCACTCGGCGGGGGTTATGGGTCTGGGTGGCATCAACCAGGGCCTGGACTTCAACCAGCAATGGCCGACTTCCTTCCCGGGCCACCATCACGGCGCTACCACTGACATCGCTCTGGTGGCCGGAGAGAAAAATCGCCGAAGGGTTTCGGACTTCCTTGAGCCCGACATCATCCATGGCGAACACGCCCAGCTCATTGACCGCACCAAAGCGGTTCTTCACGGCCCTTATCACCCGGTAGCGACTGCCGGCATCATTCTCGAAATAGAGCACCGTATCCACCATGTGCTCCAGGACCCGAGGGCCCGCAATCACCCCTTCCTTGGTGACATGCCCCACCAGAAACACCGCAGTGCCGGTCTGCTTGGCAAAACGCACCAGTTGGGCCGCGCTCTCGCGCAGCTGGCCCACGGCCCCCGGCGCAGACTGCACGGCCTCGGAAAAGATCGTCTGAATCGAATCCACGATGAGAACGCGGGGCTTTTCGGTCTCGGCAGTGGCGATTATGCGCTCCACACAGGTTTCTGCCACCAGACGCAAGCTGGTCTCCCCCACCTCCAGGCGCTCAGCCCGCAGACGGACCTGCTCAAGGGACTCCTCGCCAGTGACGTACAGCACCCCCTCTTCCCTGGCCAGTCGGGCACAGGCCTGCAGCAAGAGTGTGGACTTGCCGATTCCCGGATCACCGCCGATCAGGACCGCGGAGCCGGCCACCAGTCCTCCACCCAAAACCCGATCCAGCTCCCCCAGGCCGGTACCGGTGCGGGCCGCCTCCCGACCACGGACATCTGACAGATTGACCACACCACTGCTGGCCCCGGCGTATTGGGCGCTTCCGCGGCCCTTGGCCGCACGCGCCGAGGCCGGTGTCGCCGCGGGAGCAATCACCGCCTCACTCAGGGTATTCCAGGCCCCGCAATCCATGCACTGCCCGGACCACTTGGGTGCCTGAGCCCCACAGTTTTCACACTCATAGACCGTTCTCGCCCTGGCCATATCCAGTCCCATCGCCGCTGTTTGGTGGAAGCGAACGCATACTATCATGGCGGCAATAGAGCGCCGGACTTGCCGCGACACCCTCACCTACCGG
The DNA here is from genome assembly GCA_003558125.1 of Natronospira sp. GTDB lineage: Bacteria > Pseudomonadota > Gammaproteobacteria > Natronospirales > Natronospiraceae > Natronospira > Natronospira elongata. Next base: position 69,611 of record PWMQ01000045.1, read on the forward strand.
TATACTCGGGCGAGATAAGGATGCCGGACTAGATGAGCTGCCCAGAACTCAAAGCCTTGGTGATTGAGCTTCGGACCCCGGCCGGGCAGTCTCTGGCGCAAGGCAAGGCGCGTATCGACAGGAAGGGATCATGGGATCCGAGACGGGACTGACCGCTGCCGGTCGCACTGATACCGGGCGCAAGCGCCCGCACAACGAAGACGCTATCCGTCTGGAGCCAGGACTGGGCCTTCTGGTTCTGGCCGACGGCATGGGCGGCTATAGCGCCGGGGAAGTCGCCAGTCAGATCGCCGTGGACACGGTGGTGAGTACAGTCCGAAATGCCAGCCCCCTGGAACGGGGTGATCGCCTCCTCGAGGAAGCCTTCCAGAAAGCCAACCGCAGCATTCTCGATACCGCCCGCTCCGACCCGGAGCGTCAGGGTATGGGCACGACCATCGTGGCCTGCCTGTTCCGCCGCCGCCGGGTCACCATTGGCCATGTGGGTGACTCCCGAGCATATCGACTGCGGCGAGGGCGAATGGAGCAACTGACTACCGACCACTCTCTCAATCAGGAATTGCTGGACCGGGGCTACTACACCCGCATGGAAGCTCGCCGTGCCGGCAATCGGCACGTCATCACCCGAGCCCTTGGCGTGAGAGAAAGCGTGGATGTGAGCCTGCGGGAAGAGTCGGTGGCCGAAGGTGATCTCTTCATGCTTTGCTCCGACGGCCTGACAGACATGATGGATGATCATAGTATCCGCTATGCCCTGGAATCCCGATCCGGGGCACTGGAAGAACTGGCGGACAGCCTGGTGGACCGAGCCAATGAGTTGGGCGGCCGGGACAATATATCCGTCATTCTGACCCTGGCTGGCGCCGGCAGCGCCAGCGAACGGCGGCCGCTTCTGTCCCGGTTTCGGGATAGACTGCAAAAGCTCTTCCGCCGGGAAGGGAACCCCGCCGATATTTGAACATGGTGCTGATTCGGCACCCATCTTGATCCAAAGGGGTATTTTCTGATGGCAAAGCTTGTCGTGCATTACCGTGATCAGCTGTTTGGAGAGTTTGATCTTGGCCAGCGCCTGACCCTGGGCCGACAGGAAGATAATGATATCCATCTGGATGATGGCGCGGTCAGTGGGCATCACGCCTTGGTGGAACAACGGGGCGACCACTTCTGTATCGAAGACCTGGGCAGTACCAATGGCACCCGTCTGGATGGACGGCGTATTCGTCGGGTGGGCTTGCGGGATGGCGATGAATTCGGCATCGGGCATTTCCGCATCCGTTTCGAAGGGCCCAGTGCCCCGCCCAGTTTCCAGGACACCATGATTCTCAAGCTGGACGATATTGCGGGTGGCCGCGAAGCCATTCAAAAAGAGCAGACCAGTGAGCTCAATGGCAAGAGCAAGGCAAACGCTCGCATCGAAGTCCTTGATGGCGAAAATGCCGGCGAAACCCTCTTTCTGGAGGAGGATGTCACCACCATAGGCGTCCCCGGACGCCAGGTGGCAGCAGTAAGCCACCGACGGGACGGCTTTTACCTGGTCCCCGTGGACGGCGGCACCCCCAAGGTCAATGGCCGCGACAACGGCCCCCGCTCCTGCCGCCTGAACAACGGCGACGAACTGGAAGTCGCGGGCGTGCGACTGGCCTTCAGGCAATAAGGGCCATCTCGCACAGAAATTCGATAAAAATCAAAGGCGGCCTCGCGCAAAGACGCCAAGCCGCAAAGAAATTCAAAAGCGGGGCCTCGCGCAGAGTGCGCCAAGGACGCCAAGAATTATACAGTTGAGTTGTTGGAGAGTCTGGAACCTCGATTGAAGCCCGGCAGCCATTACCCCCGCCAAAACAATAAGAAATTCTTTCTTTGCGACCTTGGCGCACTCTGCGCGAGGCAAAATTTTTTGGTTTTTCTTAGCGTCTTGGCGTCTTTGCGCGAGGCATTCTTTTGAATTTCTTAGCACTGCCGTGCCTCTGCGGATGCCCTTCACTCGACGTCGAACTTGACCCGGCGGGTGACGCCGCAGAGGAGCTCGTAGGGAATGGTGCCGGCATGGCGGGCGACGGTTTCCACCGGAAGGTCAGCGCCCCAGAGGATAACCTCGTCCCCCACTCCGGCTTCAGGGTGATCACTCAAGTCCACGGTAATCATGTCCATTGAGACCCGACCGATGACCCGGCTGAGACGGCCATTGACCAGGACCGGAGTGCCATTGGCCACATGCCAGGGATAGCCGTCTCCATAACCAATGGCGGCTACGCCAAGCCGCATGTCCCTGGGTGAGGACCAGCCACCGCCGTAGCCCACACGACCACCCTTCTCCACCCATTTGACGGCAATCAGCTCGGTGCTGACCGTCATGGCTGGCTTGAGCCCGATGTCCTGGCCGCAGCGATCCGTGAAAGGCGTGACGCCATAAAGGATGATTCCCGGGCGAATCCAGTCCTGACGGGATTGGGGCCAGTCCACAACCCCGGCGGAATTGGCGATGGAACGCTCCCCGGGCCAGTCCTGCACCAGCTTGAGAAAACGATCAATCTGACCCGCCGGGTCGGGCGTGCCATCCTTCTCGTCAGCCGAGGCCAGATGGGTCATGTAGCGCAAGGGGCCTTCAGCCAACCCCTGGCGCTGAACGCGTTCACGGATGGCGGGTGCATCCTCCGGACGAAAACCCAGGCGATGCATACCGGTATCAATCTTCAGCCACAGCTTCTGAGGAAGGCCGGCAGACTCCAGCAAGGCCAGTTGAGCGGGGTCATGCAGCACCATCTCGAAGCCGTTATCCCGCACCACGGGGATCTCGCTCGCCCGGTGGATGCCTTCCAGCAGGATGACGGGATGACTGAGACCGGCGGAACGAATTTCCAGTGCCTCTTCCAGGCAGGCAACCGCAAATGCATCCGCGCCCTTCAGCGCTCGCGCTGCATCCACCAGGCCATGGCCATAACCATTGGCCTTGATGCAGGCCATGACCCTGGAATCGGGGGCAATCTCCCGCACCCGGGTGAGATTGTGTCGGATGGCATCAGTGTTGATTCGCGCCCGCGTGGCCCGCGTCATGTCAGTGCTTTCCCCAGCTATTCAGTACAGATCGCTTCCCCCGCCTGCTCGCCCGCTCAGTACTCCTCCATGTACTCTTCGCTGATGTAATTCTCGAAGCGGGTGTAGCTGCCCAGGAAGGTGGTGATGGCCTTGCCGGTGGGGCCGTTTCGTTGTTTCTCAATAATCAGCTCGGCCATGCCCTTGTGCTGCGTGTCCGGATTATAGACCTCGTCCCGGTAGATGAAGACGATGACGTCGGCATCCTGCTCGATACTCCCGGATTCACGCAGGTCGGCCATTTTCGGGCGCTTGTCGGGGCGCTGTTCCAGGTTGCGGTTGAGCTGGGAGAGGGCAATTACCGGGACGTTAAGCTCCTTGGCCAGGGCCTTGAGCCCCCGGGAGATTTCCGAGATTTCGTTGGTCCGGTTCTCTGACATCCCCGCCACCCGCATCAGCTGCAGGTAGTCCACCACCACCAGACCCAGACCGTGCTCGCGCTTGATGCGCCGGCAACGTGCCCGCAGCTCCGTCGGCGTCAGGGCCGGGGTATCGTCGATGAAAATGGGCGCCTCGGACATGAGGGCCACGGCGGAGGTGATCCGCGGCCAGTCTTCCTCGGAAATATCCCCGGTGCGCACCTTGGACTGGTCCACCCGACCCAGGGAGGAAATCATGCGCATGGCCAACTGGTCGCCGGACATTTCCATGGAAAAGATGGCCACCGGCTGCTTGGCCTGAATCGCCGCATGCTCGGCGAAGTTCATGGCCAGAGAGGTCTTGCCCATGGAGGGACGGGCGGCCAGGATGATCAGGTCGCTGGGCTGCAGCCCGGACGTCATTTCATCGAACTTGTCGATCCCCGAGGGAATGCCCGTGGTGTCGGCATCCGAGTGGATAAGCTCGTCGATGCGATCCACCGCCTGACGCAACAGGTCCTTGATGGGGCTGTAGGTCTGGCTGCGCCGCATGCCCTGCTCGGCGATCTCGAAGACCCGCTTTTCAGCCTCCTCGATCAATTCCTTGCTGTCGCGGCCGTCCGGGGCGAAGGCGCTCTCGGAGAGTTCATGGCCGATCCGGATCAGCTGCCGCAGCACCGAGCGTTCCCGCACGATATCGGCATAGGCGCGCACATTGGCCGCGCTCGGCGTGTCCTTGGCCAGGGCACCGAGATAGGCCAGCCCGCCGGCCTCTTCCAGCTCGCCGGTCTTTTCCAGGTACTCGGAGACGGTGACCGCGTCAGAGGGGTCGCCACGGTCGGAGAGACGGGCCAGGGCCCGGAAGATGATCTGGTGATTGCGGCGATAGAAATCGCCGTCGGAGAGCCGGTCCGCCACCTGGTCCCAGGTGCTGTTGTCCAGCATCAGGGCTCCGAGAACCGATTGCTCGGCCTCGATGGAATGGGGCGGAACCTTGAGCGCGTCCGCCTGCTCCGAATTGGGCAAGGATTCAGCCGAACCGACCATTGCGCCTCCCCGACGAACAAGCGGACTGAAAGAAGCGGCCGGGCGCAGCTGCCCGGCAATTGAGTCCGTGGTCGGCAGGCGCCGACCACGGACTCACAGTATCACGCCTGGATCACTCTTCGCCGATGACGTTGACCGTGATGGTCACGTCGACGTCGGAGTGCAGGTGGATGTCCACCTGGTGCTCGCCGACCACGCGAATGGGGCCGTCGTGCATGCGGATTTCCTTGCGCTCGACCTCGTGCCCCTGCTCATTGAGCACGGCCTCGATGTCGATGGGACCCACGGAGCCGAACAGCTTGCCTTCAGAGCCCGCATTGGCGGTGATCTCCAGGCTCAGGCCTTCCAGCTTCTCGGCCCGGGCCTTGGCGGCCTCCAGGGCCTCGGCGGCCTGCTTTTCCAGCTCGGCGCGGCGGGCCTCAAACTCGGCGATGTTTTCCTTGGTCGCCGGCTTGGCAATGCCGTAGGGGATAAGATAGTTGCGGCCATAACCGGGCTTGACGGTCACGCGGTCGCCCAGGCCACCCAGATTTTCAACCTTGTCGAGAAGTATGACTTCCATAACATCTACCTGATGGTTCTGCGGTTAATCGTCACTGCCGTCACTGACCTGCGGCGCAGGGGCATAACGGCCTCTCAAATCCAGCACATTGTCCAGTATGGCCAGGGCGGCCATGACACTCATCACCGGCACGGTGAACGGCAGCAGCAGGCCATACACCGGCACCAGCCAAACCCCGCCCAGCTTGCGCCGGTGCACGAAGGCATGGCAGACGGCCAGCCCCTGGAACATCAATACCAGGATGGCCACCAAGGCCAGGTTATCCAGCAGGGGCACTGTCGTGGTCACCGCCGCGAGGATGAAAACAACCCCGCCGGTCAGCACGGCAAACTGGCCGTGGCGCAGCTCGTGAAACTCTGCGCGAAATCCCCCTGGATTATACAGGATCGCCTGCCACCAGCGCCCGAGAATCAGACTGATGATCAGGGCCGCTGTCAGAGCCGCCGCCATCATACCGGGGACCAGCATGGCCAGACGATCCAGGGCTGCCTCATCGGGCACACCCTGTTCCCGGCCTTCCAGGAAGGGCATGAGCCACTGGTCAATCATCTCACGGCCCACCTGGCGGGCAGTATCATCGCCGCTGTGCAGGGCCAGGACCACCATGGCGCCGAAAAGCGCCGCCAACTGGAAGCTTCGCGCCAGGGACGCTGTACGCAACAGTGCCCAAGCCATCACCAGTACCGGCAACCACAGCGACAGTGCAGCCACTGGCAGGACCCAGGGCGGTGCCCCCAGCATGATCGCAAATGGAATCAAGCCGAGGGCAGCCAGGAAGGCAACGCCCGCGCCCTCGGCGGGCCCCTGGCGAAGCGCCACCAGAGCCACGAGGCCACCACCCAGCAGACTCAGCCACTGAATCGCGCCCATCAGCCAAACGCCGATCACGGCCCGCCAGCGGCTGCTCATTATCCAGCCGAGTACCGCCTGCATACTGGACTCCGTCATCCGGTGGCCGGCGATCCGACCACCGGCACCCCTTAGTTGGAGTGGCTGTCGGTGTAGGGCAGTAGCGCCAGATAGCGGGCGCGCTTGACGGCCTTGGACAGCTGACGCTGATAGAAGGCAGCAGTCCCCGTGATCCGGCTCGGGACAATCTTGCCGGTCTCGGTGGTGTAGGCCTTGAGGGTGTTGAGATCCTTGTAATCGATCTCCTTGACCCCGTCAGCGGTAAAGCGACAGAACTTACGACGGCGGAAAAAACGTGCCATTGCTCTAACTCCTCTTATATCCGATCAGTCAGGCCGCGCTCAGGCAGAGGCTGCGGCGGATTCCTTCTCTTCGCTTTCCGATTTGGACAGCGGAGAAGGCTCGGTGACGGCTTCTTCACGGCCGATGACCAAATGCCGGATGACGGCATCATTGAAGCGGAATGCGGACAGGATCTCGTCCAGAGCTTCCTTGGTGCACTCCACGTTCATCAGCACGTAATGGGCCTTGAGCACCTTGTTGATCGGATAGGCGAGCTGGCGCCGCCCCCAGTCCTCGAGGCGATGAACCTGGCCCTCGGCGGACTCGATGATCGACTTGTAACGATCGATCATGGCCGGGACCTGGTCACTCTGATCCGGATGGGTCAGAAAAACGATTTCGTAATGACGCATCTTGCAAAAACTCCCTTCGGGTTCGGCCTCCCGCAGACGCGGTGAAGCAGAGAGTGCAACGGCCCGCCGGCGGGTTAACGTCGCAGAAAAACAAAAGCCCCGGAGCCGGCCCGGGGATTAATCGACAAATTTTAGGGAAAACCGCCGGCGGGCGCAAGGCCTTTCGACGAAGGGGTGATAGATATAGTGAACAGTTCCCAGTGAACAGTGGGGCCGTGCCAGCACCGGCTGCCGTGCTGCTTCGAAATATCCCTTGCCTACTCAGCACCCACAAAATCCACAGAAAACAGTAGGCGCTCGTGTAGGCACGGCCCCACTGTTCACTGGGAACTGTTCACTGGGAACTGTTCACTGGGAACTCTCCCCCCTCTGCCGCACTGCCTCATACAGGCACACCCCGGCGGTGACCGAGACATTGAGGCTCTCCACCTGCCCGGCCATGGGCAGGGCGGCGAGGAAATCGCACTGCTCGCGGGTCAAGCGCCGCAAGCCATCGGCTTCGGCACCCATAACAATGGCCAAAGGCCCGGTTAGATCGGTTTCATAGAGGCTCTGGCCGGCCTCACCGGCCAGTCCCACTGTCCACACACCGGCCTCCTGAAGGCTACGCAGAGCCCGGACCAGATTGGTAACCGGCAGGAAAGGCACCGTTTCCGCGCCGCCGGCAGCCACTTTACGAGCGGCCGGCGTGAGTGGGCTGGAGCGGTCCTTGGGCACGATTACCGCATCCACCCCGGCGGCATCGGCGGTGCGCAGACAGGCACCCAGGTTGTGCGGGTCCTGCACGCCATCCAGCACCAGGAGCAGTAGTGCTTCCCCGGACTCGGCCCGGGCGACCAGATCATCCAGGTCGGTCACGTTCTCTCCCGGCTCGGCCCGGGCCACCACGCCCTGATGGCGATCGGTGCCGGCAAGGATCGTAAGCTGCTGCTTGTCAGTGGACAGCACCGGAATCCCCGCCGCCCGGGCCTGATCACTCAACTCACGAATACGCTTGTTGCCGGCAGCCACATGGAGCTCCCGCACCCGCCCGGCGGCAAGGGCGGCCCGTACCGGGTGGATACCGGCGAGGAACTCCGTCATCCCCGCTGCCTCCGGGCCTTCTTGCCCTTCTTGCCCTTTTTCTTGCCACCGGCCTCGGCTTCGGCCTCCGCCGGCTCCAGGTCAATCTTGCGCTCATCCGGATCCACCCGGACCACGCGGACCCGTAGGCTGTCGGTGAGCCGGAAGACGCGGCCGGAGCGCTCGCCCACCATGCGGTGGCCGACGGGATCGAACTTGTAGTAATCGTTGGGCAGGGAGGTGACATGGGCCATGCCTTCGATATGCACCTCCTTGAGCTTCACGAACAGACCGAAGGAGGTAACGCCCACGATCATGCCCTCGAATTCCTCACCGACCTTGTCCTGCATGAACTCGCATTTGAGCGTATCGGCCGCATCGCGGGTGGCCTCATCGGCCCGCCGCTCGGTCGAGGAACAATGCCCGCCGATGCGCTCCATGTCCTTGAAGCCGTAGGGATACTCGTCCTCCGGCAACCTGCGCAGGATGTGCTTGATGGCACGGTGGACCAGCAAATCCGGATAGCGGCGAATGGGTGAAGTGAAATGCAGATAGGTGCCGTGGGAAAGACCGAAATGGCCCACATTCCTGGGACTGTAGACCGCCTGCTTCAGTGAGCGCAGCAATACCGTCTGGATGAGAGCGGCATCTTCCCTTTCCCGGGCCTGGTCCAGCACCTGGGCATAATGCTTGGGCTCCGGTTTCTCACCGCCACCCAGCTTGAGCCCGAGCTTGCCCAGAAAGTCGCGTAACTCGCTGACCTTTTCCTCTTCCGGTCCCTCATGCACCCGGTAAAGGGTGGGCATGCCGTGCTTTTCCAGAAACTGTCCGGTCGCCACATTGGCGGCAATCATGCATTCCTCGATCAGACGATGGGCATCATTGCGTTCCACCGGCACGATCTTTTCGATCTTGCCGAAATCATCGAATACAAACTTGGTCTCGATGGTTTCGAAATCAATCGCCCCGCGCTTGCGCCGACGCTTGATCAGCTTGCGGAACAGGGTGTGCAGATTTTCCACGTTGCCGAGAACATGCTCGTACTCGGAGCGCAGCTGCTTATCCCCCTGCACCATGGCCCAGACCTTGTTGTAGGTCAGACGGGCATGAGAGCGGATCACGCCCTCATGAAAACGGCTGCCGGTGACCTTGCCTTCCTCATCCAGAAAGAGCTCGCAGACCATGGTCAGCCGATCCACTTCGGGATTCAGCGAACAAAGCCCGTTGGACAGCACTTCCGGCAACATGGGGATGACATGCCCCGGGAAGTAGACGGATGTCCCTCGCCGCCAGGCCTCCTGATCCAGGGCGCTGTCCGGCTGCACATACTCGGCAACATCGGCAATGGCGACCAGGAGACGAAAGCCCTTGTCGGTCTTCTCGCAGAAGACCGCGTCGTCAAAATCCTTGGCGGTCTCATCATCAATGGTCACCAGCGGCAGCTCGCGGAAGTCCTTGCGTCCGGCCTTGGCCTGTTCGGACACCGAACCACCGAAGCGCTGGGCCTCGGCTTCCACGCCCTCCGGCCATTCCCGCGGCAGACCGTGAGAGTGCACGGCAATATCGATTTCCATGCCCGGATCCCGGTGATCACCGAGAATCTGTTCCACCCGGCCGATGGGCTGGTTGCGGCGGGAGGGATACATTTCCAGTACCACCCGCACGATCTGTCCGTGCCTGGCGCCACCCCGCTTCTCCGGGGGAACAAAAAGATCCTGACTGAAGCGGCTGTTATCCGGCACCACATAACTGATGCCGGACTCTTCGAAATAACGGCCAATCAAATCCTCGGTATTGCGCTCCAGAATCCTCGCCAGGGAGCCCACCGAACGGCCTCTGCGGTCAACGTCCACAACACGCACCGCCACACGGTCACCATGCATGATCTCGCGCATCTCGCGGGGAGGCATGAAGACATCGGCGCCGCCGTCGTCCGGGGTGCAAAAGCCGAAACCGTCCCGGTGACCCACCACCGTGCCGGTGACCAGGCCCACCCGATCCACCAGGCACAGGGCGCCACGGCGGTTGGTGATCAGTTGACCGTCACGGATCATGGCCCGGACGCGGAATCCCAGGGCTTCCACCTCCTCCGGCTCTACCAGACCCAGTTGTTCAACCAGATCATCAAAGTCCTGGGGCTCGCCCAGCTCTTCCATGACCTTCAGGATGTATTCCCGGGAAGGGATGGGGTTCTCGTAGCGCTGGGCCTCGCGGCCCGCCTTGGGGTCATTCTTCCAGCGTCGTTTCTTGGTATTTTCTGTACTCATACAATCTATTGTCTCATTGTTCGCCGCCGCACCAACAGGTGCCGGCAGCCGATAATTTGTCGCAACGCGTTGACAACCGCCACCGGCAACGGTAAAGTTCGCGGCCTTGATCGGCAGCGCCGATCATTGCCGAGGTGGCGGAATTGGTAGACGCGCCAGCTTCAGGTGCTGGTGGGGGCAACCCCGTGGAGGTTCAAGTCCTCTCCTCGGCACCATCTTCGAAAAGGCTCCCTGAGGGGAGCCTTTTTTGTGGGCGGCCATTCATTATTCTTCAGACGAATCGGCCTGCCCCGGTTAACGATCAGCTTCAGTATCACCAGTGACCTTCCCCGCCTGCTCGGCCTCCAGCGCACGCTTCTCTTCCAAACGCTGCATGATGGCCTGAGCCAGGACCTCTGTGCCTTCGCCCGACTCGGCCGAGACCCGGTGAACCGGCCCCTGCCAGTCCAGCTCGTCCACGATCAGGCGCTGCATTTCCTCTCGCTCTTCCGGCGCCAGCGTGTCGATCTTGTTGAGCACAAGCCAACGCTCTCGTCCGGCAAGTTCGGCACTGAACTTTTCCAGCTCCCGGACCACGGTCCGCACATTGGTTACCGGGTCCCCCTCCAGTGGCTGGACATCCACCACATGCAACAACAGCCCCGTGCGCTGAAGGTGCTTCAGAAAGCGAATCCCCAGACCCGCCCCTTCGGCGGCCCCTTCGATCAGGCCGGGAATTTCGGCGATCACAAAGCTCTGCAAGGGCCCCAGGGAGACCACGCCCAGGTTGGGATGGAGGGTAGTGAAGGGATAATCCGCCACTCGAGGCCGGGCATTGGACAGGGCCCGAATCAGCGTGGATTTGCCGGCATTGGGAAGCCCCAGCAGACCCACGTCCGCCAGCAGCTTGAGCTCCAGGGCCAGGCGCCGCTTCTCCCCGGGCGTGCCGGTGGTGAACTGGCGGGGGGCCTGATTGGTACTGGACTTGTAGCGGGTGTTGCCCAATCCATGCCAGCCACCCTGGGCCACCAGCAGCCGTTGCCCATGCTCCACCAGATCGCCAATCAGCTCACCGGTATCGGCTTCATGGACAATGGTGCCTACGGGCACCGGCACTTCCAGGTCCTCGCCGCTACGCCCGGTCCGGTTCTTGCCCATGCCGTCCTCGCCGCGCTGGGCCTTGAACGTGCGCGAGACACGAAAGTCCGCCAGGGTGTTGACGCCCTCATCGGCCACCAGCCAGACACTGCCACCGTCACCGCCGTCACCGCCGTCCGGCCCACCCTTGGGCACGTACTTCTCACGACGGAAACTGACGCAGCCGCTGCCGCCGTCCCCGGCCTGAACCCTGATTGTCGCCTCATCGACGAATTTCACTGGGAAGCTCCGAGCTGCGAGCGGCGAGCCACGAGCCCGCTGCTCGTGGCTCGCCGCCAATTACTGCTCCGTTGATAGCGGGGACATCCGAGCGCCGCCTGGACGCCGGATCTTTCCCCGCCATCAACGGGGCCCATACGACAAGACCCCGGCAGCGACGCTACCGGGGCCTGCGAAGCTAGCAAAACCGCTTATCTTCAGTCTGCTTCGATGCAGACGAATTTGCGGTTCTTGGCGCCACGGGTGACGAAGGACACCTTGCCGTCCACCGTGGCGAACAGAGTGTGATCCTTGCCCATGCCCACACCCTCGCCGGGGTGGAACTGGGTGCCGCGCTGGCGCACGATGATGCTGCCGGCGCTCACGGCCTGGCCGCCGAAGCGCTTGATACCAAGCCGTTTTGACTCGGAATCGCGACCGTTGCGTGTACTACCACCTGCCTTTTTATGTGCCATCTCGACTTACCTCGTCGCAAACGGTTCGAAACAAATCAGCCCTTGATACCGGTGATTTCCACTTCGGTATAAGGCTGGCGGTGACCATAGTGGCGGCGATAGTTCTTGCGCCGCTTGAACTTGATCACGTCGATTTTCCTGTGGCGGCCTTCAGCCTTGACCGTGCCGGTCACTTTGCCGCCCTCGACATAGGGAGCACCCACTTTCGGCTCCTTGCCTTCCTCACCAATCATGAGGACGTTGTCGAATTCGACGGAATCACCCTCGCCGGCCCCAAGGGTCTCGACGCGGATAATGTCACCTTCACTGACGCGGTACTGTTTCCCGCCTGTCTTGATTACGGCGTACATCGGGTCTTGTCTCCAAAGAAAGCTAAAGGCCCTAGAGCGAAGCCGCGCATTTTAGCCCTCTCCGGCCCGCGGGTCAAACCCCCGCCACATCATGGGCAATTCCTGCCCCGCCGCCATTGTCGCACCCGCCGGGGGCTGCTAGCATCAGCGGCCTTCACGGCACCGGACCCTGAACCAATTATCATGTCGCTGCAGCAGATTCGTGAGCTCGTCCAGGACGATTTCGACGCCGTAGACTGCGAAATCCACCGCCAGCTCAATTCCGATATCGCCCTGATCAACCAACTGGGCCACTACATCGTCAATAGCGGCGGCAAGCGCCTGCGCCCGCTGCTGGTGCTCCTGAGCGCCCGCGCCGCCGGGGCTGACGGCCCGCATCCGGTCACCATGGCCGCGGTCATCGAGTTCATCCACACCGCCACCCTGCTCCATGACGATGTGGTCGACGCCTCCGAGCTGCGCCGCGGTCGGGATACCGCCAATGCCCTCTGGGGCAACGAGGCCGCCGTGCTGGTGGGGGATTTCCTCTATTCCCGCTCTTTCCAGATGATGGTCTCCCTGGAGCGCCCCTTGATCATGGATGTGATGGCCGACGCCACCAACCAGATCGCGGAAGGCGAAGTCCTGCAGCTCTTGAACTGCAATGACCCAGACACCACCGAGGAACGCTACCTCGAGGTGATCCGGCGCAAGACCGCCACCCTGTTTGCCGCCGGCACCCGCTGCGCCGGCATCCTCTCTGACAGCAGCGAATCAGAGCAGCAGGCCCTGTATGACTACGGCATGGCCCTGGGCGAGGCCTTCCAGATCACCGATGATGTGCTGGATTACAGCGCCTCGGCCGAAGACATGGGGAAGAACGTGGGCGACGACCTGGCCGAGGGCAAACCAACCCTGCCCCTGATCCACGCCATGCGCGAGGGCAGCCGGGAAGACCGGGACATGATTCGTCGCGCCATTGAAGAGGGTGGCCTCAACCAGATCGACGCGATCATCAAGGCCCTGGATGAAACCGGCGCCCTGGCCTACTGCCACCAACAGGCCAGCCGGGCCGCCGAACGGGCCGAAGCCGCCCTGGGTCAACTGCCCGACTCCCCCTACCGCAAGGCCCTGGCCGAGCTGGCCCGCTTCTCCGTGGCACGGGCGAGCTGAGCCTTTCCAGCCCCCAGAACTCAAGTTGTCAGGATTGGGGCCGTTAACCTTCTCAGGGACTCTGTCCCGGGGAGGTCCTATCGTGGAAATTGCCAACTCTGCCCTGCGGCTTGAATCCCGTCATTACCAGGAATCGCGCTCCCTTAATGTGACCTTTAGCCGCATGCAGGTGGAAATCGTGCCGCCTGCTGAGACCCCTGCCACAACCACAGAAGCCAGCCAGCGCCCGCTTGAAGAAAGCCAGCTCTCGGAAGAGGGTATGCGGCTTTCTGCCAGGGACGCCCTCAAATTATCGATCATGAAAGCAATCCTGGAACGCCTTGCCGGGCATCGTTTCCAGGTCTTTGAAGGTGAATCGCTGAATCCGCAGACACCCAATCAAGAGAGTCCCTTGACGGCAAGCCGGCCGGTTCTGGACCAGCCGCTGCTCCCCGAGATTCGCTGGTCCGTGGAGCTCAAGGAAATAGAGTGGCGACGGGAGCGGGAACACAGCGAGTTTCAGGCCATCGGCATCGTCCAGACCCGGGATGGTCGGGAAATCAGTTTTATCGTGCACCTGGACATGGCGAGGGACTTCGAATCGCTCAGCGTTAACAGTCTGACCACCCGGGGCGGGCCATTGGAGGACCCCCTGGTGATCAACTTCGACGCAGCCGCGGCCCAGCTTGGCCCGGACCCTATCGAGTTCGACCTGACCATTGATGGCCAATTGGAAGGCATGCCCTTCCTGCAACCGGGCAGCGGCTTCCTGGTCCACGACCCGGACGGCAAGGGTCAGATCACCAGTGGCGCCCAGCTTTTCGGGCCCGAGACCGGGCAGGGCTTCCAGGAGCTGGCCCGACATGATGACGACGGCAACGGCTGGATCGATGCGGGCGACAGCATCTACCAGGATCTGGCCATATGGCACCGGGATGCCGCCGGGAATTTTCACGTCAGCGATCTCAGCGAGATGGGCATCGGCGCCATCTCCCTGGACCGGACCGACACCCCCTTCACGCTAACGGACCCCCAGGGCAACACCCTGGGCCAGACCCGTAAGACCGGCCTGTATCTTGGCCTCAACGGCGAGATCGGCACCGTTCAGCAGCTCGACCTTCGAGTCTAGCCCCAGCGACGGGACGCGTCGATGCTGAACAGGGTGTCCGAATCCCGCAGCAGAAACAGGGCAAGACAGGCCGCCAGCATGGGCCAGGCGGCGAAGAACAGCAGGTGATCGAAGGGGGCCAGATACTGCTGCCAACTGGACAGCGTCGACACCCCATGCATGGCCAGAACCAGGCCGTAGCTAACCGCCTTGAACAGCCCCAGCAGAAAGGCCAGGTAGACCAGTATCTGCACCCCCCCGATCGCCGCCAGAATGCCGGTCCCCATGCCCTCAAGCATGTAGAAATTCTCGAACGCGGCCGCGGCGTGATCCGGCGCCACGATCTTGTCCAGAGCCCACATGAACATGACGATAAAGACCCCGGTCCGCAGGGCCAGCAGGGAAACTCTCAGGCGTTTTGCATGATCCATGGCGATCATCTCCACTTGTAAGGATAGGCATCGGACGCCCCGCCCTGGGCCCCGTTACGGTCGTCCCTACCCCAGCCCGGAGCCACCGCTGCCCGAGGCCCGAGCCCGTCCCAAGCGATCTGCCCGGATTGCAACTCAGCGGTCAATACCGTATTATTCCGCGCCTGTCGTCGGGGTGTAGCTCAGCCTGGTAGAGCACTGTCTTCGGGAGGCAGGGGCCGGAGGTTCAAATCCTCTCACCCCGACCAAAATATCCCGTTCTAAATCAATGATTTAGAAGCATACAAAAAAGCGCCCTCCGGGGCGCTTTTTTGTTGTGTGCCCAGATTGTGCCCAATCTTTCCAACCACCGACAAAGCGATCCCCTCAGATCGATTTTCGGCGGCAGCTTGGACCATCCTGAGCCAAAGCAACAACTACGATTGCCAAGCTTGCAGTTGCAATTCCTTGTTGGCCGCTGGCCCATGCGGCCCCCAAATTAACTGCCGTCACATAACCTTGGTGGCTAATCAACTCTCCAGCTACCCGAGCAACCTACTGGGAGTCTCCGACCAAGTCACGTAAAGGGATTGCGCTGCGCGCGTACCCGCAACATGCAGCAGGGCGCGTTCGTTGAGGTCACGATTGCGTTTTTCCACCGGATCTTCCGTGCTTTTCATGGCCACCTCCAAAGGCACCCTGCCATCACGAATACCGATCAGGAAGACGATCTTGAATTCCAGCCCCTTTACCCGGTGCATGTTGGCGAGACGGACCCCGGCCCGTGCTTGATCGTCGCCCGAGTCACGGCTGATCTCCAGGGTTTCGATTCCCTTTGCCGCGAGTGCCTTTCCGGCTCGTTTCGGCTCGATGCCTGTTCGGCCGACAACGCATATGTCCCTGGTCTCGAACCCTTCCTCCAGAAGCCTGCCGATCTCCGCGGCTATCCACTCGGCCTCTTCTGCCTCCGAGTCAAAACCCTTGACGACTG
>PWMQ01000071.1 GCA_003558125.1 Natronospira sp.
CCCCGCTCGGCCACCAGCAAGGACATTCCCGGGGTCACGCTGGACGATGAGGGCAATGTATTGGACTACGACATCGAGGCCCAGTGTCATTCAGTGTTTCAGAATGTGCGCCATATTCTGGAAGAAGCGGGTTCCGGCTGGGACCAGCTGGTGGACGTGACTGTCTTTCTGACCGATATTCCCCGGGACTTCAAGGCCTACAACAAGATCTACGCCGAGTACTTCGCGGACAATCAGCCCTGCCGCACCACGGTGGAGATCAATCGTCTGCCCACGCCGATTGCCATCGAGCTGAAATGCATTGCTACAATTGGGTAATCAACAATCGTAGGAGCGGATTCATCCGCGATCGTGACCGGAATCCGGCATCGCGGCAAACGAAGGACCCATCGCGAATGAATTCGCTCCTACGGTGCCATCCGAAACGCCAGGTACAGACCTGAGGAGGCCATCCATGCCTTTACCCAGCGCCTTCAACTTCCAGAAATGGATCGACGAACACCGGGACGAGCTCAAGCCGCCCGTGGCCAACAAGCGGGTATTCAAGGATTCGGAGTTCATCGTCATGGTGGTTGGCGGGCCCAACACCCGCAAGGATTACCACTACGACGAGGGCGAGGAGTTCTTCTATCAGCTCGAGGGTGAGATGGTGCTGAAGATCCAGGAAGACGGCAAGGTGCGGGACATCCCCATCAAGGCCGGAGAAATCTTCCTGCTGCCACCGAGGGTCCCCCATTCGCCCCAGCGCTTCGAGAACAGCATCGGCCTGGTGATCGAACGTGAACGGCGACCGAATGAACAGGATGGTCTTATGTGGTTCTGCGACAAGTGCAACCACAAGCTGTATGAAGAGTACTTCCACCTGGAGAACATTGAAACCCAGTTCCCGCCGGTATTCGACCGCTTCTTCGGCAGCGAGGAACACCGCAGCTGTAACAATTGCGGGTATGTAATGGAAAAGCAGTGAACAGCAGACTGTACCCGCTGAGAGGCCTACTGGTTTCTAGTGGACAGTCGCCATACTGCTGGTGGCAGAAGCCTGGCCGCTCCCACAAGCAGGTTGCCACACACCCACTGTTCACTGGGAACTGGGAACTGGGAACTTCCAATCCAACAGCACCGCCACTACGACGAATCTCTAAGGTGTATCCGTGTCCAACACACTGAAGATAGACATCCATACCCACATCCTCCCCCCCGACTGGCCAAACCTGAAGGAGCGCTATGGCTATGGTGGCTTCATTCAGCTCGAAGACTGCGGTCCGGGTTGCAAACAAATGGTCAAGGATAGGGAAAAATTCAGAAAGATTCAGGCGAATTGCTGGGATCCGGAGGCACGGCTGCACGACTGTGCCGAGCATGATGTGGATGTTCAGGTGCTTTCCACCGTGCCGGTCATGTTCAGCTATTGGGCCAAGCCCCAACATACCCTCGATCTGTCCAGGCTATTGAATGACCATATCGCTGGCGTGGTCAAAGAGCAGCCCAAGCGGTTCATCGGCCTGGGCACCCTGCCCATGCAGGCCCCGGATCTGGCCGTCAAGGAGCTGGAGCGCTGTATGCAGGAGCTGGGACTGGCAGGTATCCAGGTCGGCTCACATATCAACGACTGGAACCTGAATGAACCTGCCCTGGACGAGATCTGGGCTGCCTGCGAGGCACTGGGCGCAGCGGTCTTCGTCCACCCCTGGGACATGATGGGCAGCGACAGCATGAAGCAATACTGGCTGCCCTGGCTGGTGGGCATGCCTGCGGAGACCACTCGCGCGATCTGTTCCATGATTTTCGGTGGTGTGCTCGAGCGTTTTCCGAAGTTGCGGGTAGCCTTTGCCCATGGCGGTGGCTCCTTCCTTCCCTCGATCGGCCGTATCGAGCACGGCTTCAATGTGCGCCCGGACCTGTGCGCTGTGGATAATGATGTCAATCCCCGTGATTATCTGGAGCGTCTGTACTTCGATTCCCTTGTCCACGATCCGAAAGTACTGCAGCTCATGCTGGACATGGTGGGCCCCGGGCAGATTGCCCTGGGCACCGACTATCCCTTCCCCCTGGGGGAACTTGAACCTGGCAAGCTCATTGATGCCATGGGGCTGCCCCTGGACAGCCGGGATCGACTCTTGCACGGTACCGCCCTGGAGTGGCTGAACCTTGAAAAGGAGCAGTTCCTGTGAGTTCGCCACGATTGGACTGGGCAGGCATCCGCTTTGACATGGATCCGGCGCGAGCGACCAGCCTTGCCATCGAGCTGGATTTTGAGGGCGCACAACCCGGTTTCTTTGGTGCGGCGGCGGCCAGACGCAAGGCACTTCAGTCCGGCGGCTTCATCGGGGATACCCGGCAGGGTGGAAGCTGCAACTGTGAGGTTCTGGAAATCACCCCCCATTGCAATGGCACTCACACCGAATGTGTTGGCCATATCACCGACGAGCGGGCAACAGTCCCGGATCAGCTGGGTAACATTCTTTGCCCGGCCCTGCTCTTGAGCATCCACCCTGCCCGGCTAGACAGCAGCGAAGACAGTGGCCCTTCCAAGGCCCGCGGCAGCGACATGGTGATCAGCCGCGAACAGCTGCAGTCGGCTTGGGATAAGCTGGCCCCTGCCGGGCCGCCCGCGGCCCTGATTATTCGTACGCTGCCCAACACCCCGGATAAATCGCAAAGGGACTGGATGCAGTCGCCTGCGCCGGCCTGGATCACTCGGGAAGCCGCGCAGTGGATCGTGGAACAGGGGATTGAACACCTGCTGGTCGACGTGCCCTCGGTAGACCGCGCCGATGATGAGGGTGAGCTGGTCACCCATCGGATTTTTTGGGACCTGCCCCCGGAGTCCCGGAAGCTGATGGAAGCCGGCCGCCCCCACGCCAGCATCACCGAGATGATATTTGTTCCCGACACGGCCGAAGATGGTCTGTACCTGCTTGATCTCCAGTATCCTGCGTTCGGAACCGACGCCGTGCCCAGCCGCCCCCTACTCCATAACAGCCTCTAAACTAGCCGGAGAAACACCATGTCTCAATCCTATGATCTGGAACGGCATCCCGGCATGCTGATTATGAGTGTGTTGCTACTGGCCATGCTGATCTATTTCATCCTCGACACCTTTGTCTTCTCTCCCTGGCAGCACACCAGCCTGCAACCGGCATTCTTCATGGCCGGTCTTGGGCTCATGGGCGGCGGCCTCGCATGGCTGTCGGGCCGAGGCGCACCCGGAAAGGAGCGCCTGGGTCTGGCTATTGCATTGGGAGCCGTGTTTGCCATGGCATTGTGGCCGGCCAGTCTCCGGCTCAACGCCATTGGTGCCGAAGACCAGCGTCATACCGTTGCCTATGAGTCAGTGGAAGCGGGTGTATATGTGCCCTTGGAGGGTGAGTATCCGGATGTCCGCTTCTATGGCAACCGGGCGTTCTGGGAGACGATGGAGGCTTCACCCGATTTTTCCATCACTCTGGTCAAGGGTTCACTTGGCTTCTGGCAGGTTTATTATCAACCGATCGTGGACGATATCCGCCTTTACCGTGCCATCATGGCTGATTGAATCCGACATCGCTTGAGAAGTGGCTGTCGATTCCGACCGCCCATCCCAAAGCAGCTGCCGACAATCCGTCAAGGCATTCCCACACTGGCGCCTTTGCCGTAGAGTCCGGACAGAGTCCAAGTACCAGCCCAAACAATCACCCCCATGAGAAAAACGATCTCCGTCAACAAGTTGCTTCCGGGCATGTTTTTGGACGAGCTGGGCACTTCCTGGCTGGACCACCCCTTCTGGCGCAATAGCTTTCTGATCGCGGACGAAAAAGAAATCCAGCAGATTCGGGATGCGAACATACAGGAAGTCAAGATTGATACCAGACGGGGCAGTGACCTGGCTGAAACCCAGGGCCAGGACGACAAAGCCGAGCCAGCTCCAGATGATTCGCTGACATCATCTTCCCGGTTCCGCCCGGTAAGCCTGGAGGATGAAATGAAGCAGGCCGCCCGGCTGAAGCGTCAGGCAGCAAATGCAGTCAAGGAGACGCTTGAACAAGCCCGAATGGGACAAGCGATCAAGTCGGAAGACCTGAGCCACTTAGTTGAAGAAATCTCCGACTCCATCATCCGACAGCCGTCAGCCATGCTGGGCCTGGTCCGGATCAAGCATTCGGACGAGTATACCTATATGCACTCGGTTGCCGTCTGTGCGCTCATGATCGCGCTGGCTCGGCAGCTGGGGCTGGAAGAGGATGAAGTCAAACAGGCCGGAATGTCGGGGCTCATGCATGATGTGGGCAAGGCCTTTGTGCCAAATGAGATTCTCAACAAGCCTGCCAGGCTGAGCGACGAAGAATTTCGCATTATCCAGACCCATCCGGAGAAAGGCTATCAGGCCCTGGTCGACTCAGGCGAAAAATCCCGGATCGTCCTGGATGTTGTCCGGCATCATCACGAAAAAATCAATGGTGATGGTTATCCTCGTGGCCTGCCCGATTCCTCTATCAGTCTATTTGCCCGTATGGGTTCAGTCTGTGATGTCTATGACGCTGTAACATCTGACCGGCCCTACAAACGTGGCTGGGACCCGGCGGATGCACTCAGTCGAATGGCTCACTGGACCGGGGGCCAACTGGATAAAAAGGTATTCCAGGCTTTCGTAAAGACCATTGGTATTTATCCCACTGGCTCTCTGGTCCGGCTAAGCTCCGGCCGCCTGGCGGTTGTGCTTGATCAGAATGCGGATAATCTACTCAAGCCGAGAGTCAAGGTATTTTACTCCACCAACGCCGGGACCCGCTTGCAACCCAAGGTAGTCGACCTATCACGGCCTGGTGCCAGCGAAAGGATTGAATGCAAGGAAGATCCAGCGGAGTGGGATTTCAAGGATCTTGAATCACTCTGGGCGCAATAGCACGCGCAATCGATCCCCATTCACCATCTCGCCATTCAGGCCCAGGTACAGGGCGTGACTTCCTTTCTCATCCTGCCAATGCAGCTGGTAAGTCTTGCCGGCCATGGGATAAATCGCTTGCTGCAGGCGTCCCAGCTCTTCAAATTTCGAAATTGAATCCCGATCGAGATAATACTCCCTGAGCAGGGTACGGATCCGAATCGAATCGCCGTCCACCTGGATTCTTGTGAAGGCAACCCTTAAGCCGAACGCCACGTGTAAAGCGAGTACGGTGAGAAGGAGATTGGCAGCCACACCAACGTCGGCCATCAAGCCCCGACCCAGCATTCCAGCCACGGTCATTCCCCCCAGGATGAGCATCACCAGACCGAGCAGGATTGCCAAAACCTTGCTCAGCCCAGGGGAATACACCTCATAACCATCGGCCTTATCCATCTGACTCTGCGCCGATACGCCACCCTCCGGCGCCGCGGGTGCGAACATAAAGGCAAACCAGAAGCCCATGAAGAAACCAAAGAACAGGCCATGAAAAACGAACATTTCGGCCAGAACCAGGGGTCCCGGGTCGGCGAGTCCACCCGCGAGCAGTTGAAAAAGCAGCATTAACAGGGCGAAGCTAAGCCCCATGGTGACCGCGCCACGGCGGAAATTTCGCCAACGCTGTTGCCTTTGTACGCGGGCCAGCTCTTCCGCCGGACCGAAATCGGCCACCACCGAAGCATTGGCTGCCTCAACAGTCTGGCCGGCCTTGACCGCCTGGTCTCTGGCCTCCAGCATGTTGTCGCGAATCTCTTCGACATACTGGCGACGAACCGAGCGGCTACCGAGGCAATGCCGGTCCAGGACTCGCAGATAGTCGTCCAGCTCGGCATCACCTGTCTCCAGAATGTCCGGGAAGCCCGTCCCAGGCCATCTCAATAGGTTGGAAACTCTCATTGCTTGTCCTCCCCGTCGGACGCTTGCTCCGTGTTCAGAACGGTCCGCCCCAGCAGGGCGGCGATTCGCCGCCATTCACGGATCCTTCCCTCCAGAAACGCCGCCCCCTCCAAGGTGAGACGGTAGTACTTGCGCGGCCTGCCGCGTTGCCCGGGCTCGTGATAGGCATCCAGGAGACCGCGTGCCTCCAGTCGATGCAGCAAGGGATACAGGGTGGCCTCCTTCACCAGGGCGGCATCTTCGCCCAAGCGGGACCGTAAGCGCTCCCGGATTCCAAAGCCGTAATTCGGTCCCTGGCGCAGAACATCAAGGACCAGGGTGTCAAGCAGCCCCTTGAGGATCTGGCCGTCCGATTTGGTCGCGTTATTAACCATGCTTGGTTTGCTTTATTATGCAATGTTTACCTTGTCAAGAAACCCACCCGCACCTGCGCTGGACCACACTAGGGGGCGGAAATGGACTCGCGACTGATCAGGGCAAACTTGATTGGCATGGACCAACGATACCCACCCGGCCCACCACTGCGCCGGATCACGCGGTGACAGGGAATAAAGCAGGCAACGGGGTTGGCCCCCACCGCCGAGGCCACGGCGCGAACAGCCCGTGGACGACCCACCGCCGAGGCGAGATCACCGTAACTGAGCAGTACGCCCTCGGGAATCCTTAACAACGCCCGCCAGACCTGGACCTGAAAATTGCTCCCGCGGACGTGGATCGACAGCGGGCCGGCATCCCGGGGGGCCCTTGAGAGGGCGGCGACGTAGTACTTGCCCGGACCGGCATCGGCCAGCAGCCGCGCTCCGGGCCAGGCTGCCGACAGTTGACCAAGAGCAGACGTTCGGCCCTCAACCTCGGTAAAGGCCAGAAAACACAGGCCGCGATCCGTGGTGGCCACCAGCATGTCCCCCAGAGGCCCTTCATGAAAGCCATAGCGCACGACCAGGCCGGCACCCTGACGGCGATATTCGCCCGGCGATACCGCATCTAGTCTGAGGAAATGGTCATGGACCCGGCCCGCACTGGACAGGCCGGCATCCAGCTGGGCTTCCAGGGCCGTGGCCCCCTCGGCAAGACGCTGCTTGAAGGCTTCCAGGGTCACCAGGGAGAGGAAACGCTTGGGACTCACACCCACCATGCGACGGAACACCCGGGTGAAATGGGCCGGCGACATGGCGGCCTGGGCGGCTGCCTCCGACAGGCTTGGCTGTCGCTCCGCCTCGCTGACCAGGAAATCGATGGCCCGGGCAATTCGCGCGTAAACCGAGTTATTTTCAGAAGCTGGAGACTCAGACACCCTGACACTCTCCGGGGGACTATAACCTTGGGACTTCCCCATTATCCGCCCACGGACGGCCCCCAACCACCCGATTTACTGCATATCCAGACGGCCACTGCCTGCTTCAGCGCGGTTGGGATTCCCCCACCGCCCGTGGCGTGAGCTCGCGGGATCGTCTTTCCGCCACCTCTTCGGCCGTCACCAGCTCAAAATCCGCTGGCAGGGCCTCCGAGTTGCCCCAGGCCTGGCTCAAATAGTTCATCAAGGCAGCGATCTCTTCGTCAGAAAGCTGCCTAAAGCCAGGCATAAAGCCGTCATACACCTCATCATCGATCTCAGTGGGCCCGCTGACTCCATTCAAGACCACATCCAGAAGATACTCACGCCCACCATCCCGACCCAACAGCTCGGACACATGCCCTTCGAGCGGAGGGAAAGCCCCCGGTCGACCCGCCCCATCCCCGCCGTGGCAGGCCATGCAATTAGACTCATAAACGCTATAACCCTGTTCATGTCCCACCGGAACCGACTGACTGGTCGATGGTAGTGGGTCACCACCCTGTGACAGCCACGTATAGAGGCCAACTCCCAAGGCTGCAAGGATTATTGACATTCCTGCAATCGACAAACGCTGGGACATATTCCAATCCGGGCAATGTTGAAATTTTCCAAGGCTCGAAATATACCGGAGATACCGGCCCGATTCCTAGCTGGAACCGCGAGGGCCGTATCACACCGAGTCCTGCGAAGCCCTGGATCCCAGCCGAAACCAATTTCAAGCACCCCAGACAGCCAGAGTTGCTTTCGCATCTGCCCCCATAGGCATCAGCCTGAGGAGCGCTGTATGGATGATGTTCAGCGCTTCGATTCAGGAATGCTCATCGCAGAACCGGATCCGGGCCCACCAAGAACCTTTTCACCGACCAGACCTACGTGAGTGCCGACGAGCTATAACCACAGCCAATAAACTGCCTGCAAAATAATAGAAGACTGCATTTGCCGTGACGGTTGGCACTATGTAATACCAGTTCCGAAAATGTACGCTCACCACGTGACCTGGGATCCCAAAAAGAGAGTCCAGCCAATCTATGAACCAGGCAATGGGAAAGCCCAGGGGAAACGCGGCCGGATCACAGGCCCAGCCGCTGCACGTCAGGGCCTCTCGAAATGCGAAAAATGCCAGTATTAGGTAAGCACCTAGCATCCCCCAGCCCAAACGCGATGACGGCTTTAGCCAATTCGGCATGACACCTCCTCGAGTCTTACCGTCGTTCACGAAGCAGAACCCACTCCACAAAAAGAAGGTTCACCACCCAGCTTGCCCAGGCGGCCATGGCATAGACCTGATCAAACGGGAGGCCCGCCAGGGGTGAAGAAGGCCAGCCATAGGCCGGTCAAACCGCTGATCAAAATACAGAGCAGATAGACCCAGCCACTGGCCCGATGGACACGCCGGTGTCGATTGCGCAGGCGAGAGAGAAACTGAAAGGGGCCAAGTGCCAGGGCCACGGAACCAGCGAGGGCGTGGACGATGAGAGATTGGCGCAAGAAGCCATCGCGCCGGGCGATGAAATCAATGGCATCGGGGTTCCACGCCGCCATGGAGGTATAGCCCGCAACCCCAAGTGCCAGCAATGTCATTATCGACCAGGCAACCCCAGGCAGTATCCGATGCGACAAAATCTCCCCCATGCTGGCCGAAAACCCATTGCGGTCTAAGCCGAGTATAGCGGGCCGTTTCGAGAGAAGCGGGTAAAGTAGCGATTACGCCCTAAAATACCTGCACCCTAGTCACCTCCCATCTGGCGATGATGTGATTTCAGTGCATCGGTAAAGAAATCGTGCAGTCGGGCACCCGGAACCGTGTCTTCGGCCAGGCGCAGCGTCCTCATATCGGGCAGGAGATGCCCGTAATGGAGACCCTGATCATGGGGATTGTGCCCCCGCCACTCAGTGCCCCAGAATAGTAGGACGCCGCCCTCGGGAGCGGGCAGGGTCATGGCGAAGCCCGGAAGCTCATCCCGATTATCCGGCTCATGAATCGAGATCGGTTGGCCAAAGGACCGTCCCCCATCGCGGCTTTTGGCCAGGAACAGCTTGGCGAAATTGCGTTTATCCCAGAAACCACGGGAATAGCGGCTGTCGATCCAGGAGACATAGACATCGTCCCCCTGCACCATCAGGTTGATCGGTTGTCGGCTGACCGAGCGGCTGAGCCGGGTCGGCCGACGACAGCTTTCTCTCTGCTTAAGATCGAAACGGCAGTGCCACAGATCACTATGCTCACGCTGGTCAGTCCAGAGTACGTGAAGAGCGCCCTGCCCATCGATTCTCGATATAAACTGGAACTCCCCAACCGGTAGCCGGGCCCGTGAGACCTGAACGGCTTCACCAAAGTGGATCTCGCTGGCCCCATCGTTCACCGCAGACCCCAATCCACTGCCCGTGGTGAGCGGCCGGGCAAAAATTCCTTCGCGGTCGCGGTAGACAATCCAGGGCCCCTCATCCGCGACCACAACATCAAAGTTCAGGGGCTGGCTCGGCAAGGAACGGGACAGGCCTTCGGCAACATGGGATGGTTCCACGGCCCCGCTTTTGAAGCTGGCGGTCCCCGCTCCCTGCTCATGCAGCACGTGGACGACGTGGTGGCGTCGGGGTTCTTTCCCTTCCGGCCGGCTATCGACTGCAATTGAAAGAAAGAAGAAGACGTGTCCGTTCCAGGCGACACGACGGGTCTGTGCGGTAATTCGATTCAGATGGGGCGAGAGCACGATATCTGAATTGGCGGGGGGAGTCTGCTGTACGACAGGAGACAAGGATAAACCTGGTGTCTCGCCCCTCTCCGGCTGCGATGAATCCTCATCCGACGAGCTCCCCGGACGCACCGCCTGCATATGCGCCCGCCCCGGCCCAGTCAGGGCCGTGGTGAGGGCACGTTGAAGGTCAAGATTCCAAATCTGCCGGTCAATGCCCAATTCCGATTCAAGGCGCCTGGCCATAGTTACGGTCTGTGGCTGCAGGCGAAGCGAAGCCTGGTGAACATCCAGTGCATCCAGGGCGGGCAGCGCATCGTTGGGGACAATCACCCGGTCCGGGACCCTGACATCACTGATCAGCATGCATCCGGCAGCCAGCAACATGGCCACGCTTGCCCCAACACCCCTTCGTTGACCGCCCATGGCACCTCCCCATCTGTCCCAACCATAGCCCAACTGGAATGCCCTGCCCACTACAAGCTGGACAGGCAGCGCATTAGGCTGATGGATCGACGCCGGCATAGGGGATGCCGGCCAGCCGGGCCATTTCGTTATGCCAGGTAGTCAGATCAGTGAGATCGAACTTGCCCAGGGCATCATGGCCGCAGGCGCGGGCCATCACCTGCATGAGGGCCACGGAGGCACCGAGGAAGTTGTTCAGGCGCTGGGCGGAGGCCTCCACATCCAGGCGACGACGAAGTTCCTCGCGCTGGGTGGCGATGCCGGCCGGGCAGTTGTTGGTGTTGCAGATGCGCGCACCCACACAGCCAATGGCCTGCATCGCGCTGTTGGCCAGGGCCACACCATCCGCCCCCAGGGCCATGGCCTTGACGAAATCCATGGGCATGCGCAGCCCACCCGTCACGATCAGGGTCACCCGGCCACTGGCCTTCTGGGCATCCAGATAACGCCGTGCCCGTGCCAGGGCGGGAATGGTGGGCACGCTGATGTGGTCCCGGAACATGGACGGTGCCGCCCCCGTGCCCCCGCCCCGGCCATCCAGGATGATGTAATCGGCGCCGGCATCCAGGGCGAACTGAATATCCTTCTCGATGTGCTGGGCGCTGAGCTTGAAGCCCACCGGGATGCCGCCGGTGATGTCCCGCACCCGGGCCGCGAAGCGGCGAAAGTCTTCCACCGAGGCCAGATCCTCAAAGGTAGGCGGCGACACCGCCGGCTGGCCCTCCGGAATACCCCGAACCTGGGAGATCTTGCCCGTGTTCTTATTGCCGGGCAGATGCCCGCCGGTGCCGGTCTTGGCACCCTGCCCGCCCTTGAAGTGGAAGGCCTGCACCTTCTCCAGCAATTGCTCCGAATAACCGAATTTGGCGCTGGCCAGCTCATAGAAATAGCGGCTGTTCTCGGCCTGCTCTTCCGGCAGCATGCCGCCCTCGCCGGAGCAGATACCCGTCCCGGCCAGTTCCGCGCCCCGCGCCATGGCCACCTTGGCCTCTTCGGACAAGGCACCAAAGCTCATATCGGACACGAACAGGGGGATATCGAGCTCCAGGGGCTTCTTCGCTTCCGGGCCAATCACCAGGCGGGTATCCACTGCCGCCGCCTCCTTCAGGGGACGACGGTCCAGCTGGCCGGTCAGGATCTGAATCTGATCCCAATGGGGCAGCTCGCTGCGGGGCACCCCCATGGCGGTCATCGATCCATGATGCCCAATGCCCGACAGCCCCTCCCGGGCCATCTCATGAATCAGCTCCACCGTGGGCTCTTCCGCCGTGGCCTTCGGCGACGGAGCCCCACTGCCATCGTCATCACGCCCCGGGCCTTCCTTGCCCACCTGTTCCTTGTCGAACTGCTTGTGAGTGCCGTCGCAGTAAGGCGAGTTGCCCGTGTGCTTGCACTGGCAGAGGTAGGCATCGCCCGTCTCTTCCGCCTTGAAGCTCTTGGGCTTCATGCCGGTGCCGGCATGGGAGCCGTCACAGAAGG
>PWMQ01000030.1 GCA_003558125.1 Natronospira sp.
GTCCCATCGAATTCGCTTCAATGGGGCCGCGTTCGTGAGAACGCGGATACGAACTCAAATTGTCGCGCGGTGTCCTGCCATGAGGGCTTCAATGGGGCCGCGTTCGTGAGAACGCGGATACTCTTCCCATGTTTTATAGTGTTGTCCATCAATAGGTGCTTCAATGGGGCCGCGTTCGTGAGAACGCGGATACACGCCTTTGAGTGCGTTTTAGATTTCATAGCGGTTAGAAGCTTCAATGGGGCCGCGTTCGTGAGAACGCGGATACGCCGCGGCAGCTCGATCCGCAGAATATGCCAGGCGCGATGCTTCAATGGGGCCGCGTTCGTGAGAACGCGGATACGCCTTTCGCGGGGCGGTGCCGATGTTTCGGTGGAAGCCGCTTCAATGGGGCCGCGTTCGTGAGAACGCGGATACAAGCTGGCGATGGCCGTGGTAGCAGCCGTCTCCCGCTTCAATGGGGCCGCGTTCGTGAGAACGCGGATACCTATGCCAATTCGAGGACTGAGACAGTAACCAAAAAGCTTCAATGGGGCCGCGTTCGTGAGAACGCGGATACCCGGCGCGGAGTTGCCGGAAACATATCCGTTTGCTTGCTTCAATGGGGCCGCGTTCGTGAGAACGCGGATACTGCTGCAGCGACAGCAGCCGCTGCCGATGGATGATCCGCTTCAATGGGGCCGCGTTCGTGAGAACGCGGATACGGCGGAAGCTTCGCTCTCGTATCGCTGCCACCGCCCCGCTTCAATGGGGCCGCGTTCGTGAGAACGCGGATACAAGCTTGTGCACTCGGCGCTGGCGGCGTCTTTCCCGGGCTTCAATGGGGCCGCGTTCGTGAGAACGCGGATACACCCGCCGTGTACTATGCAGCCCGCCATCCCTGCGAATGCTTCAATGGGGCCGCGTTCGTGAGAACGCGGATACATCGAGATCCGCTCTCCGAAGCATGTCAGGCTCAGTATGCTTCAATGGGGCCGCGTTCGTGAGAACGCGGATACAAGCGGGACCACGCTACGAGCCGCGAAGGATCTCGGGCTTCAATGGGGCCGCGTTCGTGAGAACGCGGATACGGCGTATCGACTCTGCCCCGGATCTCCGGCTGGCTCGGCTTCAATGGGGCCGCGTTCGTGAGAACGCGGATACTTCCCAGAGTTGTTCGCGAGAGCGCGGGCTCATCGCTTCAATGGGGCCGCGTTCGTGAGAACGCGGATACGTTTCCAAGAAGACTTCCGGCGCCTTCGGGCAAGGGCGGCTTCAATGGGGCCGCGTTCGTGAGAACGCGGATACACGCCGTCTTGTTGCGACTGGTTGAATGCGCGTGCGCGCTTCAATGGGGCCGCGTTCGTGAGAACGCGGATACAAAGCGCAGCTTCGCAACCGTTGACACCGTATCAATGCTTCAATGGGGCCGCGTTCGTGAGAACGCGGATACCCTTTCTGTTTCGTTTAGCTCCCAGTCCGAACGTCGCTTCAATGGGGCCGCGTTCGTGAGAACGCGGATACTCGGAACCGTAACGGCAGGGTTGATACGGTCGAGGCTTCAATGGGGCCGCGTTCGTGAGAACGCGGATACTCGATTCCATACACCGCGGAACCCAGACCGATCCCGCTTCAATGGGGCCGCGTTCGTGAGAACGCGGATACCCCGCTCCAAACATCGCCCGTTGCGCGTGAAGCTGTGGCTTCAATGGGGCCGCGTTCGTGAGAACGCGGATACTGGCGAGGCGCGGCAGGGCGAGGCTTGGGTCCTGAGGCTTCAATGGGGCCGCGTTCGTGAGAACGCGGATACTTCAGCGACCAGCCCGTCGGGGGTGGGGGCGTGGACGCTTCAATGGGGCCGCGTTCGTGAGAACGCGGATACAAGCCCTCCAAAGCTTCGCCCCGTAACCACAAATCGCTTCAATGGGGCCGCGTTCGTGAGAACGCGGATACATGGCTCTGCTGCGCATCAAACGTCCGGAGGGGATGGCTTCAATGGGGCCGCGTTCGTGAGAACGCGGATACGCGCATCTTTGGAAGAAGCGGCGGCTGCTGGGGAAGTGGCTTCAATGGGGCCGCGTTCGTGAGAACGCGGATACGGAGCGGGTCGGCGTGTCCCCGATCCTCTTACAGAGCTTCAATGGGGCCGCGTTCGTGAGAACGCGGATACAAGGTCGATATAGACCCCCTGGATCAGCAGGTCTACGGCTTCAATGGGGCCGCGTTCGTGAGAACGCGGATACCCGGGGAACCCCTTCGCGTCGGCGCCGGTCCCGTAGTAGCTTCAATGGGGCCGCGTTCGTGAGAACGCGGATACGGACCACTCCGCAGCGTATTGGGGGGACGTTGGTTGGCTTCAATGGGGCCGCGTTCGTGAGAACGCGGATACTCTGCACTACGGATCGTAACGCCCTTGCCGCGTCGGCTTCAATGGGGCCGCGTTCGTGAGAACGCGGATACCGCCGGCGGTGTGCGCGAGCAGAACATCTCCGGGACAGCTTCAATGGGGCCGCGTTCGTGAGAACGCGGATACCGCCGCTCGCGGAAGTGCCTTTCGGGGAAGCGGTTGCTGTTCAACTTGCGAGAGGGTGGGAGAAGGGCTGCCGGATGTCGATTAGAAATGTCCCGATCGGGCGCAGTGCGAGTCCGAAATCATTGATAGTGAAGCGATGCGAGCGGCCCGGCGGATCGCGACGCCACCGGACCGCTCGCACCAAATTTCCCCATTATAATTGACTGTCAAAGAACCATGCAAATCGGGCAATCCGCCCTGATTCACGAAAAAGTCAGGTTGTCTCCCATTGCTTCACCACTCGTCGAGTCCGGCACTCGGTCAATCCTCAATAGCGCTCGGTTAAGGGATGCATCGAAATCGGGATCGAAATCGCTATCGCTATCGATCATATTTATCTGCAAGGCGTTGTGGCTCTTCGATCCCGATTTCGATCCCGATGAGAGGGCTTAACCGAGCGCCATTACGAGCAATCCTACACCACAAAACACGGTTGGTCGACCTTGGAATAGCTCTGGCCGAGAGCAGATACGGTTCTCTCGCCCCGCAGGGCGGCCGGTCCGAGGTCGATGAAAAGAATCTGATCGTCGTCGTGGTTGATGATGGCCTTGAGGTCGGACTCGAAGGAGGTCCGTTCGGCATCGGTGAGGTCGCACTCGAACACCGAGTATTGGAGGTGCATTCCGTATCCACGACAGGTCTTGAAAACCTTGCGGAGCCGTTTCGGGTCACGAATGTCGTAGGTGACGATGTAGTTGTGGCGCATTGGGTGGTGGAGTAGAGGAGTGGTGGAGTAAAGGAGTGGTGGAGTAAAGGAGTGGTGGAGTGGTGGAGTGGTGGGGTGAGGTTATGTTCTGCTCTTGAGATGGGAGATGAAGGCATTTGTTCGCTTCAACAGTCGTTCCGCGGAGGCGTGCAACTTGGCAGCATGGTCGGGATTTATTAGATTCCGTTTTCCAGCAGGCTGGACGCCGTTCTGAGTTTCACACAGCGAACCTCTGGCAATTCTTGAGAACCGCAGCATTTCAGGGGTGCTTCCACGTCCGGAGCCCTCGCTCAGGTTGTTTGGAATACTGGCCGCCGAACGGACGAGCTGCTTGCCCATGGTTTCGCGAGCGAATGAGTTCCAAGTGAACACCATCTCCCACACCGCATCGGCAAAGCGTTCGGCGTCTTCATATATCTCAAGTCGTCGGTACATCGGCCCGCCCTGTTCCTCAACCAGCCGCGCCAGATCTACATTTTCCATCGTTAATCCTTGTTTCGATTTCACAATGCTCAAGTTTCTTCCCACTCCACTCCACTTCACTTAACCACTCAACCACTCCACTACTCCACAAATTCCCCACTCCTCTACCGCGTCATAAACGGATAATACGCATCGACCTCGCCGGTGATGGCTTTTGCGAGGAGGCGCGCCTGGAGTTCGATGGCCCGGCGATAGCTGACCCGGTAGCCGAATACAGGGTGCAGGATCGGATCCTGCAGGCGTTTCTCGTAGGCGATGAACACGGTTCGGCGGGCCTTGGGATTCAGGTTTACCGCCTTGCCGGCGAAGACGAAGTCGGACGGTGACAGCATCCGGTTGTTCACCAGGCTGATTGCCACCGAGTCGGCGACGAGGGGTCGAAATTCCTCCATGAGGTCGAGCGCCAGGGCCGGGCGGCCGAAGCGAGGTTGATGCAGGAAGCCGACGTAGGGATCGAATCCAACGGCGTACGCCGCAAGCGTGCAGTCTTTGGCCAGCAGGCTGTAGAGTAAGGAGAGGAGGGCGTTCACCGGATCGCGCGGGGGGCGGCGGTTGCGCTGGTCGAAGGCGAAGTTGAATTCGGTCTGGTTGTCATCGGAAGCGGACCGCTCCTCCTCGGCATCTTTGAGCATGCCTTTAAAGTGACTGAAGTAGAGGTTCGCGGCGGTGCCTTCGATGCCGAGCAGCATGGGGAGTGAGGGCGTGTGGAGGCCGGTGTTTGCGAGATACTTGAGCGCTTTGAGCAGTCCCTTTGGAGGATTGCGATGATTGCGCATCAGGAGGGTCCGCTGATTGCGGATCTTCCCGTGCACGAAGAGCCGCGCGTGGGAGAGTCCGAGAATTGGGTCGGCGGCGTGCCGGAACTGTTCGATCCGGGTGAAGACGTTCTTCAGACTGTGTCCACGGGTCATTCCGTAAAACCAGCCGCCGAGCGAAAAGTACGTGATGGGGATATCCTTTTCACACAGGGCGTGGACCGCCCCCGTCGATATCTGCACCGGGCCGAACAGGGCGACGTGATGCAGGTCGAGCAATCGGAATTCCCCGACCAACTGCTTCTTTTCTTTGACCTGGAGGGTGGCGTCCTTCTTCCCGACGAACTGCCCGGGCGAGTTCAGGTAAAGCGCCCGGGTGTCCGGATTCGGTGCGATGAGCCGGCGAATGTCGTCCGCCGGCTTGCGGGGGAGCGTTTGGATTTCCGGAAGCTGATCGAACGGGTTGCGTTGGAGGCGCTCGACGGTTTGCGGGGGTGCGGGAGCCTCGACCGGTGGATCTTCGGCGAGGGCGAGCATCAACTGGCGGTCCTCAGGATCGCCGTTGTCCTCACCGCTGTGCAGGGCGCGGGTCTCGTCGGGCAAGCAGACCGAGACCAGCGAGCAGCGGGGGCACTTGGGTGAGTGGTCCAATGGCGCCGGAATCGGTCCTGTGGCCGTGGTCCGCGCCGCCGCGATCTGTTCTTCGATCCACGTCTCCAGTTCCGGGGTCATTTCCAGGGTGATCCGCTGACGTGTTTCGCGGTAATAAAGAAACCCCTCGTCGCAGGCGTATCCATTGTCGTGCAGAATCAGGATCTGCAATCCGAGCTGCATCCGATCGGCCGGCCAGATCTCCATTCCGTCGTCACCTTCTCGCGGGTGCCCCTTCTTGTACTCAACCGGTACCACTTTCGTGTCTGAGAGGAGATCGTCCTCCACATGACGACTCTCGACCAGGTCCAGTTTCGCGGTGACACCGAGGCGATCGGAGAACAGGGAGACGGATCGCGAGTGGATCGTGTCGGGTGGTGGAGTCGTCGAGTCGTGAAGTGGTGGAGTAGTGGAGTGGTCGGGTGGTGATTTGGCGGGCGGGAGGGTTCCTTTGCCGGAATCGACGCGCTTGTGGTGGGCTCTCCCCGCGAGCGTGTCGGCATTGTGGACGAATACCCCCTCGACATGCTCGTAATAGAACAGGCGCGGGCAGTAAACGAATTCATTCAACATTCGCGCAGGGATGAGCTCGCGATCCCTGGTCACCAATGGGCGCCCTTCGGGCGGACTGGACCGAATCTTCACGGTAACCGAGTGAAGATATCGGTGTGTGGTGATTGTGCAATATTATTAGTGAAATGGAGGTGCCGTTCTCACTTCTGGTTAGGAAGAGGAAGCCGTTGTGCCGGAACCGGGCTCCAGCCCTCTCCGATGCGTATGGCCGCCGCGAGGCTTTCGTGCCGCTTCCGGTTGGAACGAGCAGCTGCTTCCGGGAGTGCCGCGAGCCGGCTCAAACCGTTGTAATCCTGCTCGTATTGGCGACACGAGCGTTCGTAGTGCCCGAACGTTTTCGTGCAGACGAGCGTGTACGGGCTTCCCTTGCGCTCTGTGACGTGTGTCATGTCGAGTCCAGCCGCATCGATCATCCGGTGGACCTCCTGGCGAAGGTCCTTTCGCTTACGGAGGCGGAGGACTTGATTGTCCGGATCGAGAGCAAAGTCCCTGAGGTTGGCGGAGAGGCGTGCAAGCTGCCCTTCGGACAGGGGCAGAGCCCAGTCTGTGGGTGGCGACGGCGGCGTTGCGGCCCGCGCGAGCAGGGAATCGGCGCAATGACGCCACAGCGTATCCCGGGTCGCTTCAGAGAGTGAACTCCCATCGGCGGACCGCATTTCGAGGGAGGGGAGAATGGTCTCAAGGACGGAAAAGGTTAAGTCGTTCGCGAGTACCCGTGCGAGCGCCTCGTCGACACGCTTCCCGGCCGGGCCGTTCTCCGCGGAACGCAGGAATCGGATCAGGGTGGCGGGAGGGGAGACGACGGGCACCTTGCGGGTCGGCCGGTATATGCTGCGGAAGTCGGCATCCAACTCGTCAGGATTGTCGTCATCGTCATCAACCGGTGCATTCCGAAATGCAGTGTCACGTATTTTCTCAAGTATTGAGGATAGAAGCTCGTCCAGTGTCGCGCCGTCGGATTCATCACACCATAGATCGCAGAGACCAGTCCAGAGCTCGATCGCCTGAACCGCGGACATTCTCGACTTCCGGTCAAACAGATCCCTGGCAATTGGATGAAACCCTTTCGATCCGGCCAATCCTGCCCAGTCGAGGAGGCATTGATGGTCTCCCGGAAGGCGGTCTGAAAGAATGGGGGCGACAAATCGGGCAAGGAGATCCGGATTCCCGAAATCCACCAGGGTTCGGATCACGCGGCCGCAAGCCTCGCGCGGTGCCATACTTCGTGACCAATGGTCGGCGAACAATTCGGTCAGTTTCCGGACACCGGCGGCCGCCTCATCGGTGTTCTTGCCGGAGGCGGCCTCGGCGACTCGTTGCTCGAGGCGGGCCACCGTGGCTTCCATGCCGGCTGAGGCGCATATCTTATCGAACGACGCCTGCGGCCAAATGACGAGTGCGGCGCGAAGATAGGTGCGCTCGAATGATGCACCCTCGTTGCCCGTGGCTTCCGAGAAATGGATTTCGTCCGCGTCTTCGTCGTCGAGTACGCCTTCGGGTAACAATTCACCGGCCTCGAGGGGAATTTCACCGTAATCAACCGATCGGTTCGCCGAATCGCGCCATTGGTCGATGTAGCGGTAGATCTCACACACCTCGCCAATCTCAAAATCGTCCTCGCCCTCATCCTCGTCCGCGTAGTACCGGCGGCCCCGGCGGCGGCGGCGTCCAAATCCACCGGTGTGCTCGGCCCATCCCGACTCCTCAATGTGTACCATGGCCAGATGCAGCGCGCAGTCACAGGCGTCTGCCGCCTTGCGGAAGACGTCAGCCAGGACGGCATCGGGTCCCTTGAGAGCGGAGAACGACAGAGCGGCTTCCGTGTAGCGGTGCTCCAGCAGATAGACAATCTTGCTCGCGCGGTCTTCCCGATCCGCCCATGCGCGGAGAATGTGCGATACCGCTTCGACCTGCGGCCGGGTGTCGGGAACGGTTGGCTGCCCGCCGCGGGCACGCGCGGTCATGACGAGATTGTAGACCAGGCAAACCCGGTGGCCGCGACTGACCGGCCGAACCTCGTGTTCGCAGTCGGCATAGAATGCCGCGTAGCGCAACTCGCCGGGATCAACCGTTCGCAAGTCCTGGACCGTTTCCCGGCCATCGTGGCGGACGACCAGTTCGCCGTCCTCGTGAAGGGAGGGCAATACGACGATGAGTGTGCCGAGCATGCCCGGTGATTTTTCAGTGTCACGGTGAGCCTGGAAAAACCCACCTTCGTCGTAGATAAGCAACTTGTAGAGCTCCGCGATCAGCGAACCGTCAGGGCGACCCAAGGCCTCCGTTGCGCGAGAGACGATCACGTCGAGGGTGGAGGGCCACTGTCTGCCGCCCAGGTGGATCTTCTCCGGGGAGATTTGCCAGACCTTGCGCACCGACTCGTCGACCAGCGTCTCGTCACCTCTGCCGTAGGGGGCGCGCTCGGCAGCCTCCGCGATCATCGTTCGGGCCTGGTCTGTCTGAACCGGGAAAGAGATGATCCCCGCACCCCCAACCTCCAGGAGGGGCGGGGCGGCCTCAATGGCTCCCGCCCCGAAAAAATCGCCCGGCCGGTCCAGGCCTTGGAGTGCTTTGGTGATCGATTCGAGCGAGTGGGCGTGGGTGGAGTCCGGCATGAGAGGATCGTGGAGTGTAAAAGGTGTCCTAGTGGCGGGGAGTTTGCTCTGGATTGTCGCGATCGGTTCCAACGGGGCAAGACTTTGTGGATTGCCGCATTTTCTTTGATGTCGCGCTGACCTCGCTGCCTTCCGCGATGTTCCGCACCCCGCTGCGTGCGGCCTGGACCATCTGGTCGTGCGTCCGGCTGCGGGCGTCGATATAGCGGTCGCACAACCGAACCGTCAGATCATACACCAACTGCGCCACCTGAAAGCTCTTCAGTTTCCGGTATTGCCTTTTGTCGCAGTCCGTAATACCGTACCCTTTGTGAAAACGATGACCGTGAAATTGCCCGACGAGCTGGCCGTCCGCCTGGAGAAGCGGGCGAAGCGCCTGGGTGTCTCGAAATCGCAGGTGGTGCGTGAGTCGCTTGAGCGGGACCTGGCCGGGAAAAACGGTGCGGTTGAGGAGGGGCCTTCGATGTATGATTTGGTAAAGGACGATCTCGGTTGCATTGACAGCGGGTTGGGAGACTTGTCCACAAATCCCAAGCACATGGAAGGCTTCGGCCGGTGAAGGATCGCACCCTCGTTGATACCGGCGTTTTGGTGGCGGCTTTCGATCAGAGCGACGCTTGGGCACGATGGGTCGCGATGGCCTTGAAGCAGGTGTCGCCACCGATGGTTACTTGCGAGGCGATTCTCGCCGAGACATGGTTTTTGCTCCGACACCGCCACGATGGATGGGGCAAGGTTGTCACGTGGCTTGAGATGGGCTACCTCAAAGTGGATTTTTCGTTTAGCAAACATCGAGAACAGGTGGTCGGTCTGATGGAAAAATACCGCAATCTCCCGATGTCCCTCGCCGACGCCTCCCTCGTGGCCATGGTGGAAAGCGGCATCGGCGACCGTGTCTTTACGCTGGATCGCCACTTCCGAACCTACCGCCACAGCGGCCGGCGGGTCGTGCCGGTGCTCATGCCGGAGCGGTAGGAAAACGGGCGGGCTCATGGATTCGCTGCTTCTGAGACGGAAGCGAAAAAGGCTGATGAGAATTTCTACTTTAAGCGTCGGCTTCATTCTTCTGGATCTGGTCGTAGACCTGCTGGCGGAGGGTTTCTTCGACGACGTCCTGGAAGGCGTTGTCGTTCATGAAGCGGGTGAAGATCTCTTCGTTCTGGTCCATGCGGTCGATAACGAGGTTTTCCAGAGCTCGCCTGGAGCTGCGTGGCCAGCCCCTGGACGAAGTATTCCAGCCAGCCGGTCAAATCCATCCCGCCATCGCGCACACCCTGAATCGCCGCGTAGAACGCCGCCCGGTCGCGATCGTAGTACTCGCTGATCGTGAACAGCCGCTTGAAGTCGTAGCCCGCCCGGTAGAGGCAGAGCATCGAGAGGAGCCGCGATGCCTGCCCGTTTCCGTCCAGGAACGGATGGATATGCACGAGCTGGAACTGCGCCACGCCGCTGACCAGCACCGGATGCACGTCGCCGGGCGCGTTCAGCCAAGTCACCATTTCGCCCATCAGCGCCGGGACATCGTGGGCGGGCGGCGGGGTGTAGACCGTTTGGCCGGTGGCTGAGTTGACCACGTAGTTCTGCACCTTGCGGTACTGGCCCGGTGCGGCGCTGCCGCCGCGCACCCCCTCGACCAGGCGCTTATGAATTTCGCGGACCAGCCCTTCGGTAATCGGCGCGCCGCTTTCCAGGTAGTCTGACACAAACTCGAACGCCCGGCGGTAGTTGAGCAGTTCCCGGGCATCGTCCAGATCGGCCTCCGGAACACGCTCACCCTTTAGCAGGCGGTCCGCCTGCTCGAGCGTCAGTTGCGTGCCCTCGATGTGCGTCGTGTGGTGTGCTTCCAGCACCAGCGCCCGCTCGCCCATTGCCCGAAGCCAGTGCTCGGACAACGTCGCCGCCTCCAAAACCCCCCGCGCGCGCTCGATTCGGGCAAGCGCCGCCGTGATGGCGTTGGTGATGGTGAATTTGGGTTGGAGAGGCATGGTCAGGTGTCGTAGGGCTGGGAAAGTTCGTTGGGCTTCCCTTCCGTCAGCCAGCGGGCGTAATCCCAGGCGTAGGCGCATGGAGCGGGCTCTTCGGAGCCTTCAAATTCGTTCGGAATGATGGGCCGCGTCTGCCGGTGGATCCAGCGCCGGAACGGTTCGCGTTCGTCATCGGGAAGGGAATCGAGGCGCACGTATGGAATATCTTCATACTGGCGGATGGCTGCGGTCATGGTTCGTGTTTCTTGTCCTTTTCCTGAACGGGTACGAAAAGCCCGAGGCCAAAGTGGCAGGAGTGGCCCAGGGCGAGGGGGCCGGAGACGGGTGTGGGGAATTCGATTTTGAAGAATCCGGCCGGGCGGCGACCGCCGTCGTCCCCCTTTTTCTGACGAAACCGCTTGAATTGGATAGGACGCGGCCCGGTAGCCTTTTGGTTTTTATCGGGAGCACGGAAGGTTCCGTTTTCGTCAACGACCGGGGAAATTCGAACTTTATTCTGGTCCAGATTCTGCCCGGTCAGTTCAAGCCACCGGCTAATCTCTTGTTGAAGCTGTGCTTCAACAAACAAGGCCGGATGGGAAAGATGCTCGTCGGGTTCTTTGTGTTTTCCCCTCGTTTTCGGATGGCGGGGAGAAAGAAATGGCGTCACCGAAATCCAGGTCGAGGATTTTCCCAGAGGACCGGGGTGGTATTCATCGGCCGTTCCGAGGCCGAGGAGAACGACCTCCAAAGGATGTCCCGAATCCTTACGATCCCGTCTCTGAATCTGAGAAAGCTTGTCCAAGGCCCGCAGTTCGTTTTTTCCGAAGCCCTCTTCCGTGTAGATGGTTAAATGATCCAGATGGCCGCGGTTGTCATCGTATTCACTCGTTGGGAGGTAATAGGCGTGCCGGTGTCCCTTGATTGGATTTCCGTCCGCGTCTTTGCCCGAGAATATCGCGGATTTACCCTTAATCCCGTTCCGTTGAGTGATCCGGCCAAAGACGCCCATCAGATCGATCCGAGCGTTCTCACCCACGCGCAGGGTATCGGTCACCAACGGCAGTACGGCCGAATCGAGCGCGAAACGAGCCA
>PWMQ01000028.1 GCA_003558125.1 Natronospira sp.
ATTCAAGGCGCATTGCGCAGCACAGTAGCCTCTGTGCTACGGGCAAGCAATGCAACGCAGAAGCAGGCGCTCTCAGCGCCAACCCCTTGTGGGCCAACGGGATTTTCCCTCTCGACTTCGTCGCGCCTCGCGAGCGAAAAAATCCCGTTGGCTGCGGGCGTGAATGGATTGATCAGAGGTTCCCTAACATAGCTTCCAGCTGCCCATCCAGGCCACGGGCGTCTTCCACCGAAAGCTGAAAGGCCATGCCGCTGCCTGACCGGGTCTCGAAACCGCCGCTCTCATTGATGGCGTTCAATACCTTGCCCGCCAGTTTTGCTTCCACCGCAAACAGCAGCACATCGCATTGCGCGACCAGCTCCAGGCCGAAGAATGTTCGGTGGCGGTGCCGGCCTTCCCCGCGGGCATTGTTGATGACCGTGCTGCCGGTCGCGCCGGCATCTCGGGCGGCATTCAACACCTTTTCGGTGACGTCATCATTCACCAGGGCGATGATCAGTTTCAGATTCATGCTGACGGCCTCCATGATTGTCCCGCCGCTGCTGCCAGTGGGCGAACTGGGCAAAGGCGAGAACGGAGATGATCGGGAAAACGACGGCGAAGGCAATCATGCCAAAGCCGTCCATCAGTGGACTGCGACCGGGCAGGTTGGCAGCCAGGCCCAGACCCAGGGCGGCGACAATGGGTACGGTCACGGTGGAGGTGGATACACCGCCAGAGTCATAGGCAAGTGGAATCATGTGTCTGGGGGCGAACAGGGTTTGAAGGATGACGATGCAGTACGCACCCAGAATGAAATAGAGCAGGGAACCACCGGTAATGATCCGGAAGGCGCCAATGGCAATGCCGATACCCACCCCGACCGCGATGGCAATGCGCAGGCGGTTGGCATGGATGGCGCCACCCGAGAGCTGATTCGCCTTCATGGCCACGGCAATGACCGCCGGCTCGACCATGACTGCCGCCGCCCCCATGCTGAAGGCAAAAAGATAAACCCCGTAATAGGCGCTCCAGTGAGCAATGGTATCGCCAGTGGCCGCCGCGCCCGAGACAAACTCAGGGTCGGTCAGTTGCTCGGCCATGGATCGGCCCAGGGGAAACAGCGCCTGCTCCAGACCCATGAGGAAAAACACCAGACCGGCCACCACGAACAGCCCCCCCTTGAGCATGCGCCAGGGCTTGTTCAGCCGCCGACGCAGCACCAGGAACTGGAACACCAGGATGACCAGCAGAATGGGGGCCACATCCCGCAGCGTTTCCAGTAGCGTTTGCTGGAGCACATCGTGAAAGGGAGGCAAACCGTCCATCAGAACAGCCCCCCATAGATCATGACGAACATCATCGGCGTCAGGGACGCAAAGGCGATTAGGCCGAAACCGTCCACCGCCGGGTTGCGCCCCCGAATGGCCATGGACAGGCCTACACCCAGGGCAGTGACCAGCGGTACGGTAATGGTGGATGTGGTGACCCCGCCGGCGTCATAGGCAATGCCGACAATCTCTTCCGGGGCAAAGCCGGTCATGGCAACCACGATGCCGTAGCCGCCGATGATCAGATAATGCAGGGGCCAGCCCTTCAGAATGCGGATGACGCCCAGCACAATGGCCAGGCCCACGGCCAGGGCGACGGCAATCCGCAGCCCCAGGGCCCAGGCCGCCATGCTGTCCGCGTCGCCGGCAATCCGACCTTCCTCGGCGGCCACGGCGGCGGCTTCCCCGGCAATGGCAATCAGTGCCGGTTCGGCAATGGTGGTGGCAAAGCCCAGGGAAAAGCCGAACAGTAATAACCAGAACACACTGCCCTTGCGGGCAAAGGCCTGTGCCATGGACTCGCCAATGGGAAACAGTCCCGTCTCCAGGCCATGCACAAAGAGTGTCAGGCCGATGATCACAAACAGCATGCCCTGAAGGAGGGCAAGGGCATCCGGCAGGGGTTCGCCAATGACAACCAACTGAAAGAAGGCCACGACCCCGGCAATGGGCAGAATATCGCGGCTGCTCTGCAGCAGGCTCTGGATGATGCCCTTGCCGGAAGCGTCCAAGTTCTGCCTCCCTCCTGGCCTGTGTCTTGGGTTGCCGGGCATGGCCCGCTATAGTCAGAGCCAGTGTAGCCAAGGAGACCCGAGCATGGCGACTTTCTCCCGCATCATGGCAGCGACGGATTTTTCGGCACCCTCGCTGGAGGCGGTTCGCCGAACCGCGGCCCTGCTCAAGGCCGGGCAGGCGGAATCCGGCTGTATTTTGCATGTGACCGAAGCCGGCATCATGGAAAGCCTGCGGCAATTGCTGGGACAGTCGCCCGACCTGTCCGCCGCGCTTGAGCAGCGACTGCAGGCGCTGGCCAAGGACATCGCTGACGAGACCGGGGCAATACTGGAAACCCGCTTGCTGTCGGGCCCCATCGCCCGCTCCCTGGCCGAGGCCATGACGGCGGAGGATCTCATTGTGCTGGGCTCACAGGGCAGTCATCGTGCCCGGGAGCTACTGCTGGGTACCACCGCCCAGCAGCTTGTCTATCACAGCCCCGGTGCCGCATTGGTGGTGCGTCGGCCCGCTTCCAGCAGCTGGCGCAAGGTGCTGGTCGCCACGGATTTCTCGGAACCATCACGCCGCGCCCTCGAACGAGCGGTGCAGTTGGCGCCCGAGGCCGAGATTGAGCTGGTGCATGTCTATGCTTCGCGCTTTGAGCCAAGCATGCATTATGCCGGCGTGGATGAGACGCTGGTTCAGGAATACCGGCAACGCGCCCGCCTGGAGGCGGAACGGAAAATGCGGGCCTTTATGGAGGCGAGCGGTGCGCCAGCGGTCAAGAGCCGGCTTGAATCCGGTTATGCACCGCACCGACTCCGTGACATGGTCAGTGAGGATGAAATAGACCTGTTGGTTGTGGGCAAACAGGGGCAGTCCATGACGCGGGACCTCATGCTGGGCAGTGTCAGCATGTCGCTGCTTCAGCGTGCCGATTGTGATGTGCTCGTTGTCAGCTAGTTGTCTTGCGGCAGCCCGCGACAGCGTTTGGTTTCCCGATGGTTTGAAAACGAGGACTTCCAGTAACAGCCAGCCCATGCCGGCGTCTGATCAGGGGTTTCCTTAACCCGGTAGGTGATCCGGGCGGGCGTTCCACACAGACGCCTGTCTGATTCTGATCCCCTGGTCCTTTGCTGCTGTTACGGTGTCCTCATGCCAGACAAGTCGTCCTCCGTTTTTCCTGCTTTTTCATCCCGCCTGGGTTTCATTCTCGCCGCCATCGGTGCCGCGGTGGGGCTTGGCAATGTCTGGCGCTTTCCCTATGAGGCAGGCGAGAACGGCGGCGGGGCCTTTGTGCTCATCTATCTCATCGGCATGGTGTTGGTGGCAGCCCCCATATTTCTCTGCGAGGCCCTGATCGGGCGTCGGGGCCGGGGCAGCCCGCCAACCGCGCTGCTGCGCCAGGCCGTCGAGCATGGCCGCAGCCGGGCCTGGCGGATCCCGGGTCTGCTTGGCGTGATCGGGGCACTGGTGTTGATGAGCTTTTATTCGGTGATTGCCGGCTGGTCGCTGCATTACATGCTGGGTGCCGGCGCCGGGCATTTCACCGGCCTGGATGCGGACGCGGCGCAAAGCTATTTCGCTCGCCTTCAGGGCTCACCGCAGTTGCTGTTGCTGTGGCAGGGCACCTTCATTATGGCGACCATGGCCATCGTCGGTCTTGGCGTCAATCGCGGCATTGAGCGGGGCATGCGGCTGATGATGCCGTTGCTGGCCTTGTTGCTGATTGGCCTGGTTGTCTATGCCTTTGTGGCCGGGGAAGGGCGGATGGCCCTTCATTATCTCTTCGCGCCGGACTTCTCGGCCATTACCCCCGAGGTGGCTTTGGCCGCGGTGGGCCAGTCCCTGTTCAGCGTGTCCGTGGGTCTGGGTGGCATCATGATGTACGCCGCCTACCTGCCCCGGGGCGCCTCCCTGCCGGGTTCGGCGGCCTATGTGATTTCCGCCGATACCGCCGTGGGTTTGCTCGCCGGTCTCGCGATCTTTCCGATTGTCTTTGCGCATGGCCTGGCACCCGACAGCGGCCCGGGCCTGATCTTCATTACCCTGCCACTGGCCTTCGGGGAAATGCCCTTCGGCAACCTGGTGGGATTCGCCTTCTGTTTCTTCCTCTTCGTGGCGGCTTTGACATCATCAGTAGCTCTTTATGAGCCCATGACCGCCTATCTGGGCGAGCGTGGTGTCAGCCGGCGGCTGGGCGTCGCGGTAGCCGCCTCGCTTAGCTGGGTGATGGGCATCTTCTCTGTACTGTCCTTCAACCTGCTGAGCGACATGGTCATTACTCCCTTCCAGGCCATTACCTGGGGGCTCAACAACCTGGTTCTGCCGGTGGGGGCCCTGATCCTGGCCTACTTCGCCGGGCGACTCCTGCACCGGGAGGCCACCGTACA
Source organism: Natronospira sp. (assembly GCA_003558125.1). GTDB lineage: Bacteria > Pseudomonadota > Gammaproteobacteria > Natronospirales > Natronospiraceae > Natronospira > Natronospira elongata. The sequence goes on from PWMQ01000028.1 coordinate 4,418, forward strand.
GGAGCTCGGCATGGGGGATGGCTGGCTCTACCGAGGCTGGCGCCTCGCCGTGCGCTGGATTGCGCCGGGATTCATTCTGCTGCTGTTCGTCTCCAACCTGCTGCCGGAGAGCTTGTTCAGTTAAGCAGGCAAGGTCCTACCCACCCGCCGTAGGAGCGGATTCATCCGCTATTGCCTGGACACTGGCACCGGGCGACTTCGGAGCCCATCGTGAATGAATTCGCTCCTACGGTGGGTGGGACTTGCGCCTTAACTATTTTCCGTCAACAAGCGCTGCGCCTCACGATATTTCTCGGCGGTCTTTTCGATGATCTCGGCCGGCAGTTTGGGCCCCGGCGGGGTCTTGTCCCAGTCCAGGGTTTCCAGGTAATCGCGCACGAACTGCTTGTCGAAGCTGGGCGGGCTCATGCCGGTCTGGTATTCATCGGCCGGCCAGAAGCGGGAGGAATCCGGGGTCAGGGCTTCGTCAATGAGATGCAGGCGCCCATTCTCGTCCAGGCCGAACTCGAACTTGGTATCGGCAATGATCAGGCCCCGGCTCTCGGCATGCTTCAAGGCATAGGTGTAAAGGGCAATGCTGGTTTCCTTCACGTCATTGGCCAGCTTTTCGCCGATCAGCTTTTCCACTGCCTCGAAACTGATGTTCTCGTCATGGTCGCCCACGGCCGCCTTGGTGGAAGGGGTGAACAGGGGCTGGGGCAGCACATCGGCCTGGCGCAGGCCGGCGGGCAGTTCAATGCCGCAGACCGAGCCGGTGTTCTGGTAATCCTTCCAGCCCGAGCCGATCAGATAACCCCGCACGATGGCCTCGATGGGCAGGGGCTTGAGCCGCTTGACCACCATGGCCCGGCTGGCCACCTGCTCGCGTTCCGCCGCGTTCGGCAGGGCCTGTTCCAGAGTCATCTCGGCAATGTGATTGGGCACGATGCCTTGGGTGCGCTGGAACCAGAAATTGGAAATGGCGGTGAGCACCTCGCCCTTGCCGGGAATGGGATCGGGCAGGATGACATCGAAGGCAGACAGACGGTCGGAGGCCACCACCAGCAGGTGATGCTCGTCCACGGCATACAGGTCCCGGACCTTGCCGCTGTGGATCTTCTCCAGACTCTGGATATCGGCGGCATACAGCGCCTTGTCACCGCTGCTCATGGGCTTTCCTCGCAAGTTGATCGAATTCCCCGGCAAGGCGCGTATCTTGGGCCAGCCACCGAATTCTGTCCAGTCGACCGGGCGCGGCATCCCCTGTAGGAGCGGCTTCAGCCGCGATTGAGTCAGCGCCCCGCCTCCCAACCGGTCGGGGCGCTGTCATCACTCGCCGGGTCGGGCGCGAAGTCAAAAGGCGTACGCTCGAGAAAATCCTCAAGAAAAACCTGGGCGGCCTGCTCATGGCCCTCGCTCAGGAGCACCACATAGCGGTAGTAGCTCAGCCCGGCAGTGACAAAGCCGCGCTGGCGATCGTTGAGCTGCTCGAGATAGGGATCCCGCCCCGGCGGCATCGCATCGGCCAGGGCTTCATAAAAACGGGCCAGGTCCATGCCCACGAACCAGTCATCCTCGCCCCGCTGGGTTCTCGGCGCCCCGTATTCGATTACAGGACGGTTGTCAGTATTGAGTGGGCCGTTGCTCAGCATTCCGCTGTCGCCGATATTCCCGATATAAAAGCGCATCAAGGCAGCCAGGGTGGCCTCCGGGTCGGTGCCCGGTGCGGCCATGGCCAGGGTGTTGGCCTCGACCGCCTCCACCGGCAGGGCGGTCTCATCGCCATAGGCCACCAGGGCCACGATGGGCCCGCGCGGATACATGTCGCCCCGCCACAGCACCACCTGCGGGAAGACCGAAGCCACGGTGCGGGCAATGGTCTCGAACTCCTGTCGCGAGAGCTGGTAGAGGGGGAGCCACTGGGCAAAGACCCCGCCCTCGGCCAGGCGGGATTTCACGATCTCATAATGCTCCACGGTATAGAGATTGCCGGTGCCGGCCTTCCAGGGCGTGAACAGATCACTGACGATGACATCGTGCTGCCGGCGATCACCGGCCAGGCAGTTACGTCCATCCTCGGCCCGGATGCGCACCCGCTCATCGTCAAACAGGCCCTTGGCCGGTTCATTGAAATGCCGCTCGGCGAGATGAATCACCTCCGGCAACAGCTCGCAGATGGTGATCTCCGCCACCGGGAAATCCACCGCCGCCCCGGCGGTAATCCCCGTGCCCATCCCGAGAAAGAAGACCGATTGCGGGTCCGGGTGTAGCAGCAGGGGAATGCGTGCCTGGTTGCGCTCGGAATCCATGGCGCCGGTCCCGCCCAGGCGGTAGAAATTGTTCACCCGGATCAGACGATGCCCGTCCCGCTCGGTGGCAGCCGCCGTGGCATGGGCCCCTTCCACCAGCTCCAGCACGCGTTCGTTGGGGGCGAGCTGCAGGCGGTTGAACTGATTGCTGTCCACCACCAGCAGCGGCAGCAGCAGGCTTGCGCAGGCCGCGGACCAGGCCAGGCGGTGGCGCAGGGGGTGGACCCCGAGGGTGACCACCGCCAGCAGCAGATAGCCCCCGGCCATCATGAGAATGCTCGGCCACAGGCCGAAGAGGGCGAGCATGCCGAAGCCCGCCACCAGGGCACCGAGGATCGCGCCCACGGTATTGGCCGCCACCAGCCGGCCAATGGCCGTGCCGGGGATCACATCATCCCGCTCCAGGGCGCGCAGCAAGAAGGGAAACAGCGCCCCCAACAGGATGGCCGGGAGCAGCATCACCGCACCGGCCTGGACAAAGACACTGACGATGTAGCGGACAAAGCCGTCGTCCTGGCCCAGATAGGCCAGCCCGTCGGTGATGGCGTGGAAGCTGAACGGCGTGGTGGCCAGTGCCACCCCGGACAAGGCCAGCAGCCCGGCGGTCACCGCCACCGGGTCCAGGCGCCGGGCCGCCAGGCGGTTGGCCAGCGAGGCGCCAATGGCCAGCGCGGCCAAAAACAGGATTAGCACCACCGCATAGGTATAGACCGAGTTCTGCAGCACCTGGGCAAACATGCGCGTCCACAGCACTTCCACCGCCAGGGTGAGAAAGCCGGAGAGAAAGGCCAGCCACCACACCAGCCCGCGCCGAAAACCCGTGCCCACCGATCGGGCGGGCGCGGCCCTGCTCGCACCGGCATCCGCCGGCGTCGGCGCCGGCAAACGCCCCAGCCGCAGTGCCAGCAGCACGGCGGCCACCCCCACCAGCAGGTCCAGGCCCATGGCCAGCAGATAGGCGCCCGCAAAACCCAGCGCCAGGGGCAGGATGAAGGCCGCGGCAAAGGCCCCGCTCGCCCCGCCCAGGGTATTGAGGGCATAGAGCAGGGAACCGGTCCGCCCCAGGTCCTCCGGCTGGCGGATCAGGTGCTGGCCCATCATGGGCAGGGTGCCGCCCATCAGAAAGGCCGGCGGGAACAGCACGGTAAAGGCCAGCGCCGCCTTCAATAAGGTGTTGAGGGCAAGATTGTCCCCGGCCAGGGCATAAAAGGCCGGGTAGAGGGCGTGGTAGGCATCCACCAGCACAAAGTGCAAAAGCGCGGTGGCCGCCACCCCGATCTCCAGCAGCCCGAAGACCAGCAGCGGCCGCTCAAAGCGCGCCGCCAGCCGCCCCCAGAACCAGCCCCCCGCCGCAATCCCGGCGAAGAACACCGCAATGGTGACGGCCGCAGCCTGCGCCGTGGCCCCAAACAGCAGACCCAGCTCCCGCAGCCAAAGCACCTGATACACCAGGGCGGCAAAACCTGAAACGAATAGCAGCGCCAGGGCGGCAAGAAACAGCGGGGATTGGCGGCTCATGGGGATCTCGAGATCATCGGGCGATTGGAGGCGTTACATAGTAACAAAGCCGACATGCTTGGCGTACCTCTGCGCGAGGCAATAATTCCCTCTTTTGAATTTCCTTAGCGTCTTCGCGTCTTGGCGCGAGGCCGCTTTTTCTCAAACAGCAAACCGCCGCAACCTCAAAGCATTGCTCAGCACGCAGATACTGGACGCCGCCATGGCTAGGGCCGCGAACATGGGCGACAGCAGGACTCCTATGACGGGATAGAGCACACCGGCTGCAACCGGAATCAACGCCGTGTTGTAAGCAAAGGCCCAGAACAGGTTCTGCCGGATGTTGCGCAGGGTGGCGCGGGAGAGGCGGATGGCGCGGTGGACGCCGGCCAGTTCTTCGCCCATGAGGACCACGTCCGCGCTTTCGATGGCCACATCCGTGCCGCTGCCGATGGCGATGCCCACATCGGCCTGGGCCAGGGCAGGGGCGTCGTTGATGCCGTCGCCGACGAAGGCGACCCGCTTGCCTTCCTTCTGCAGGGCTTCCACTGCCTCGACCTTGCCGTCCGGGCGAACCTCGGCCAGCACGCGGTCGATACCGACTTCTTTCGCCACGGCATCGGCGGTGCGCTGGTTGTCGCCGGTGATCATGACCGTTTCCAGGCCAAGGTCATGCAGGCGGCGGATGGTTTCCGCGGTATCGGCCTTGATGGGGTCGGCCACGGCCATGACGGCGGCCAGTTGCCCGTCGATCAGGGCGAAGATCGGCGTTTTTCCTTGATCGGCCAGGGCATCCACGCGGGACTGGACGGCGGAAATGTCCACCTTCTCATCCTTCATCAGGCCGGGGCCGCCGACGGTGATCTGCCGGCCGTCCACGTTGGCGGTCACGCCTCGGCCGGTGAGACTGTCGAAGTCCGATGCCTTGGGCAGCGCCAGTCCCCGTTCATGAGCTGCCGTGACGATGGCGCGGGCGATGGGGTGTTCGGAATGGTCTTCCACGGCCGCGATCAGGGCCAGGGTCTCTTGCTCATCGAAGCCTTCGAGCATGTCCATGTCCGTCAGGGCCGGGCCGCCCTCGGTGAGGGTGCCGGTCTTGTCGAAGGCCACCACATCCACGTCGCGCAGGCGCTGCAGGGCCTCGCCCTGGCGGAAGAGGGTGCCCATTTCCGCGCCGCGGCCGGTGCCGACCATGATGGAGGTGGGGGTGGCCAGGCCCATGGCACAGGGGCAGGCGATGATGAGCACGGCCACGGCATTGACCAGGGCCAGGCTCAGAGCCGGTTGCGGGCCGATGAAGTACCACACCGCGAAGGTCAGCAGGGCCACGGCAATGACCACGGGCACGAACACGGCGGTGACCTTATCCACCAGGGCCTGGATGGGCAGCTTGGCGCCCTGGGCGCGCTCCACCATGCGGATGATCTGGGCCAGTACGGTGTCACCGCCCACCCGGGTAGCGCGAAAACGCAGGCTGCCGCTGTCGTTGATGGTCCCGCCCACGACTTCGTCCCCGGCAATCTTTTTCACCGGCACCGGCTCGCCGGTGACCATGGATTCGTCCACATGGGACTGGCCTTCGATGACCTCGCCGTCCACGGGAATCCGCTCGCCGGGGCGAACCTGGATTTCATCCCCGGCCTGAACCTGTTCGATGGGCAGCTCCGGGGTTTGTCCATCCCGGATCACCCGGGCGGTCTTGGCCTGGAGTTTCATCAGCCGGCGAATGGCCTCGCTGGTGCGGCCCTTGGCGATGGCTTCCATGAAGCGTCCGGCCAGGATCAGGGTGATGATCACCGCCGAGGCCTCGAAATACACATGGGCGGTGCCCTCCGGCAGGATGCCGGGCAGGAAGGTGGCCACTACCGAATAGGCCCAGGCGGCGCTGGTGCCGATCATCACCAGGGAATTCATGTCCGGCGCGCCCCGCAGCAGGGTGGGCAGGCCCTGCTTGTAGAAGCGCAGGCCGGGGCCGAACTGCACGATGCTGGCCAGCACGAAGAAGACGTAATAGATGTTCTGCTGGCCGAGGGTCTCGGCCAGCCAGTGATGGAAGGGCGGGATGACATGCCCGCCCATGTCCAGGATGAAGATGGGCAGGGTCAGGGCGGCGGCGAGGATCAGGCTGCGCTTGAGCTTGCCCCGCTGGGCCTCGCGCTCGGCCTCGGCGGCATCGTCGTCACCCTCGCTTCGTCGATGGGCGGTATAGCCGACCGAGGCGACGGCTTGCTCCAGGGCACCCTCAGCCACGGCCCCGCGCAACAGGCGCACATGGGCGGACTCGGCGGCCAGATTGACGCGGGCGTCCATGACGCCCGGCACCTGCATCAGGGCCTTCTCCACCTTGCCCACACAGGAGGCGCAGTGCATGCCCTCGATGGCCAGCTCCAGTTCGTCTTCGATGGCCGGGTAGCCCGCGCGGCGGGTGGCCTCGAGCAGTTCATCCAGGGCCGGGCCGGGGGCGCCGGGCTCGACACTGGCCTGCTCGGTGGCCAGATTGACGCTGACCGCGCTCACGCCGGGGACGCCGGCCAGTGCCTGCTCTGCCCGGCGTACGCAGCCGGCGCAGCTCATGCCCTGAAGGTGCAGACGGATTTCCTGGGGATCGTTGCTCATGCGTTTTTGCCCATGACTGGAGGAAGGAACTCGCCTCGGGGGCAGAATTATTTCATACTAAGGGCATGACTGATGCGCGTCGACAACTGGCAGCCCTGATGCTGAGCCTGCTGGCCCTGGTGGCCTTCAGCGGTTCGGTGCTGGCTGATTGTGTCGAGGCGCTGAGCGAACCGGCGGCCGGCGACTGCCATGAAATGGCGGCCATGGACTGCCCCCATCACCATGCCGGGGAGGCCTGTCTTGAGGCGGCTGACTGCAACGGTGGCGAGGATGGGCTGATTCCCTCCGAGCGCAAGCAGGATCGGGACGCCCAGCCGGATGCCGTTGCTCTGGTGCTGTCCACCGGGCCGCCACCGACGACGGCTCGGATTGCCGAGCGCCCCCGAAGTCCCTCTTACCTTCCCAATGCCCGGCAGCGCTATCTCGAGTGCTGCCGTTTCCTGGAATAAACCCCTCGCCTGAACCGGATACCGCCGGCGGTTTGCCGGTGTCTGTGTATTTGCCGTAGCGAGAGGGTGAACCCCCA
>PWMQ01000005.1 GCA_003558125.1 Natronospira sp.
AGCTGCGAGCTGAAAAGACAGAACCACGCCGTGCCGGTTTTTACGGTTCAGCTCGTAGCTCGTAGCTCGTAGCTCGAAGCTCAATAACTGGATGTTGAGGAAACCGTGAACATCATTTTTGTCTCCATCCCCATCGGCATCGTCCTCATCGGTCTGGCCATCGCTTTCTTTTTTTGGGCGGTGCGCAGCGGGCAGTATGACGACCTGGACAGCCCGGCCTATTCCATTCTGATGGACGAAGACCGGGAAGAGCGCCGGCGTCGGGAAGGCAAGCCGTCGGAGACGGAAGACCCGTCAGACCGGCCGGATCAGCAGCAACTGCCCTCGGAGGATGAGGATGGGCGCTGAAATCACCCTGCTGGCGGCATTCGTGGCCGGTCTGGCCGGCAGCGCCCACTGTCTCGGCATGTGTGGCGGTATTGCCGGTGCCCTGGGCATGGCGGGCGGGGCCGGCCAGGGCGGTCTGCGGCCCGGCATCAATGCCCTCGCCTACAATCTTGGCCGGATCGGCAGCTATGCCCTGATCGGTGCCCTGGCTGCGGGCCTTGTGGCTCTGGGCGGCGCCGCCCTCTCCCTGTCCCATTGGGGCGGCGCCCTGCGTCTGGCAACGGCGCTGATCCTGATTGCCATCGGTGTGCAACTGGCCTTCAACTGGGCCGGGCTGCGACGAATCGAAGCCCTGGGTGGCCGCGTCTGGCAACGGCTGGCGCCACTGGCAAGGCGCTTCATGCCACCCCGGACGCCCTTTCACGCCCTGGCCCTGGGTGCCCTCTGGGGCTGGCTACCCTGCGGCCTGGTCTACACCCTGGTCCTGGCCGCCGCCGTCTCGGGAAACCCGGCCACCGGTGCCGGCATCATGCTGGCCTTCGGCCTGGGCACCCTGCCGGCCATGACCGGCACCACCCTGCTCGGTCGACAATTCAGCCGCCTGCGCGGCCACCCGGCCTTCCGCCGGGGAGCAGGCGCGCTGATGATCATTTTCGGCCTCTGGACGGCGGTCATGCCCCTTGGTCACCTCAACCATGATCACGATCATCCGGACCACGGCCACGATCACATGGCGGTGCTGGTCGCCGATACTGGCCCCCGCGGCTGAAATAAACCCCTGTCTCCGTTAAAATTGGCGCCTTGCCTCTGGCTCCGGGCCTGCCCGGGGCATCCGCATCCTATCCAGCAAGGGGGTCGCATGGCCGAAGAGCGCGATGTAATGGAATATGACGTAGTCGTTGTCGGGGGTGGCCCCTCGGGCCTGGCCTTTGCCATCCGACTGCGTCAGCTCAATCCGGACAGCAGCATCTGCCTGCTGGAAAAAGGCGCTGAAATCGGCACCCACAGTCTCTCCGGCGCGGTCATGGAGCCCGGCCCCCTGGACACCCTGTGGCCGGAATGGCGGGACAATCCCCCCGAGGTCTGTGTGCCCGCCGGCAAGGACGAATTTCTTTTTCTGACCCGGGAAAAGCGCTATCGCCTGCCGACCCCGCCGCAGATGAAGAATCACGGCAATTTCATTATCTCCCTGGGCGCGCTCAACCGCCGTCTGGCGGAGAAGGCCGAGAGTCTTGAGATTGACGTCTTTCCCGGTTTCCCGGCCGCCGAGGCCCTGTTTGACGAGGACGGCCGTGTGAAGGGCGTGCGCTGCGGCGACATGGGCCTGGAGGCCGATGGCAGCCCTGGGCCCAATTATGCCCCCGGCGTTGATATCCATACCGGTCTGACCGTGCTGGCCGAAGGCTGCCGGGGGAATGTGTCCAAGACACTGATCCGGAAATTCGAGCTCGACAAGCAGGCCTCGCCCCAGACCTATGGCCTGGGCATGAAAGAGCTCTGGCAACTGCCGGAAGGCCGGGGCGAGCCCGGCAAGATCCAGCACAGCCAGGGCTGGCCGCTGGACCGCAAGACCTATGGCGGCTCCTTCGTCTATCACCTGGAAAACGATCAGGTCTACATCGGCTTCGTGGTCGGGCTCGATTATGAAGACCCCCACTTTTCCCCCTTCGAGGCCTTCCAGCAGTTCAAGCACCACCCGGAGATGAAAAAGCTACTCGAAGGCGGCGAGATCATCTCCGCCGGCGCCCGCAGTATTGTCGAAGGTGGCTGGCAGTCCCTGCCCAGCATGGACATGCCCGGCGCCCTGCTCATCGGCGACGCCGCCGGCACCCTGAACGTCCCCAAGATCAAGGGGATTCACCAGGCCATCCGCTCCGGCATGGAAGCGGCAGAACACTGGCATGAGAAGGGTGAAACCGTCGGCTTTGACGCGCGCTTCCGGGCCTCGGCCGCCGGCCGGGAATTGAAAAAGGTCCGCAATATCCGCCCCGGCTTCAACAAGGGTCTGTGGCGCGGCCTGTTCACCGCGGCGGTGGAAACCGCCACCCTGGGCAAGCTGCCCCGCACCCTGCCCAATCATGCCGACCATGCCGCCCTCAAGCGGCTGGACGAACAGGAAAAGCTGGAACGGCCCTGGGTGCAACGTGAACTGCCGCCCCGGGACCGCCTGGCTTCGGTGTTTCATGCGGCCACTGCCCACGATGAAAGCCAGCCGGTACACCTCAAGGTCCGCGATCCGGACATCTGCGTGACTCGCTGTGCCGAGGAGTTTGGCAACCCCTGCACCAAGTTCTGCCCGGCCAATGTCTATGAAATGGTCGAGGAAGACGGCCAAAAGCGCCTGCAGATCAACGCCGCCAACTGCGTCCACTGCAAGGCCTGCGACATCAAGGACCCCTATCAGATCATCGACTGGGTCACCCCCGAGGGCGGCTCGGGGCCGAATTATCAGAATTTGTGAGCGGCG
>PWMQ01000069.1 GCA_003558125.1 Natronospira sp.
CCGTTGCCGAACAGGCACAGGCGCAGGCCGCCCCGGGCGGTGACCCGCAGGCGGTTGCAGCCGTCGCAGAAGCCGGGGGCGTAGGGGGCGATCAGGCCGATGCGACCGGCATAATCCGGGTGGCTGTATTCCACCGCCGGGCCGTCGGTTTCGCCCCGTTGCATCGGGCTCCAGCCGGCGGCCTGCAGGCGATCGGCCACGGTCTGGCCGCTCACATGACGGCGGCGGAAGTAGTCGCCGTTGTCCGCGGTCTGCATCAGTTCGATGAAGCGAACCGCCACCGGCCGTTCACGCACGTACTCCATGAAATCCGGGATTTCCTGATCGTTGAGTCCGCCCAGCAGTACGGTGTTGATCTTGACGCTGGGTATGCCGGCGGCGATGGCGGCATCCACCCCGGCCAGGACCTTTTCGTGGCGCTTGTCGCCGGTAATGCGTTCAAAACCCTGGCGGTCGAGACTGTCGAGGCTGATGTTGACCGCCGACAGGCCGGCGTCGCGCAGCGCCTCGGCCTGGGCGGCCAGGTTGAAGGCATTGGTGGTCAGGGCGAGTTTTTCGATGCCGGGAGTGGCGGCGGCGTCCGCCAGAATGGCCAGGGCATCCTTGCGTACCAGCGGCTCGCCGCCGGTGATCCGCAGCTTGCGTATACCCAGCTCGGCAAAGGCCGATACCAGGCGCTGGATCTCGTCCCGGTTCAGGAAACCGGTGGGCTTGCCCTGGTAGCCATCGGGCAGGCAGTACTCGCAACGAAAGTTGCAGACATCGGTGATGGACAGGCGCAGGTAGGCGAAACGGCGACCAAAACGGTCTTCCAGCTCCGAGTCGGGAACGCGGCCCGGATCCACGGTGGGGGCCCGTTGCGGCATGGCACGTGGCACGGGCCAGGGCAGGGGCTCGGCAGGCGTGGCGGTCCGGCCGGCCTGCGCGGACGCGGGTCGGGTGGGGTCTGACTGGCGCATTGTTCACTCCTTTCCAATGCCGGGAGGCAGCGGCGTTTCCCCTCGCTGCCCTGGCCGCTACCGACGGGACGATCCCGCCGGCCGGCGGCATCCGCGTCATGGCACTGGTGGGTCACCAGGCTTTAGGCCACGAATGCTCGGAGTCTCCCATCAACAGATGGGGCTGTATTACGGTTTTCATTGTGACGGTCAGGGCCACGATTGACCTTGACGTGCGTCAAGTACCGCGCCGCTTATGCCTCGGCCTGAATCACCGCGCCCAGACGTGGCAGTGCTTCACTGTGGCCGAAGTTGGTCTCGGGAGCCTGGTTCAGCCAGCCATCCAGCCACGTATTGTCCTCTGCAGTGAGCAGCCGTCGAGCATGGATGAACAGTTCCTTCTCCTCGCTCTGGATATGATGGAAGTACAGCCCCAGGTATTCCCCCATGGCCTCCAGGAAGCGGTCCCGTCGGACCAGTTCCCGGGCTTGCATCTCATCCAGCATCTCGCGCAGATCCCGGGTCGCCCAGCGCAATTCCAGATGTTCCTGCTCCAGCCGCCGAATGACAGGTGCCAACTGGGGATCCCTTGCCAGCAGGCAACGAAAGAGCTGATCTTCCAGGGGATGGTGGAAGGTGTCGGCATGCCCGGAGCAGTACTCCACGAATTCCCGCATCAGGGGCCGGTCGATCTCTTCGCCCTGCAGACAGTTGTCCATGGCGCTTTCCATATGGGCCAGGACACGCAGGAATTCCCGGTGATCCGCCTGCAATCGCTCAATCGTGCGACTCATACTTGCCTCCTTGTCCCTGTCCGGCCGATGGCGTCAGCGGCCTTCAATCCGAAGACTGCACTCGGCGAGCAGGGAGTTGGTGATCAGGCAATGCTTCTTGGCATTCTCCAGCACGGCATGATGTGCCTCGCCCATGCTTTCATCGCCCTGAACCCGGATTTCGAAGTGGGTGAAGCGCAGTCCGCTGTCGGTCTTGTTCAGGGTTCCTTCCACGGCAACGGCCAGCGACGTCCACTCCAGCTTTGCGTGACGGCTCAGGGCCCGGAAGGTGAGAATGAAGCAGTTGGCCACTGCCCCCACCAGCAGGGTTTCCGGCGACCAGTAATCGCCGCTGCCGCCGAACTCGGCCGGGGCATCGGTATCCAGGGTGGCGAGACCGGGACTGTCCAGTGGCATGGGTCCATCGGGACCACCGCTGGCGCTGGCTTTATAAACATGGGGCAGGGATTGCATTGTGGCGTTTTCTCCGCTGGTAAGCTTTCCATGGTCTGCGGGCACTGTAGTTCGCGCCGTCAACGTCGGCATTGACCTGGGTCACCCCCGGCTGCGAGTCGGCCACGCCGTTTTGTCATCCCTTCGCCCTGGTGTAATGTGTGAGTTGGGGAGTATTCACCACGGGATGCAAGCCATCCCGGTGGAGTGGGGCATGACAGACGTGACCGAGCATCCCGACGGGCCGGTGGGGGAGACCGGCCAGGGCGACCGCGCCAATGGGGCGGGCGGTGATGCCCTGCGGCTGGCGGAAATCTACTCGGAGCTGCGCCGCATTGCCCGCCGCGAACACCGCCGCAATCCCCAACTCACCCTCAACACCACCGCCGTTGTCCACGAAGCCTGGCTCAAGCTGAGCGACCGGGATGGCGAGTTCAAGAATCGTGAGCACTTCATTGGAACCGCTGCCATGGCCATGCGCCAGGTTCTGGTGGACTATGCCCGTTACCGCACGGCCGCCAAGCGGGACGTGGGCCAGGAGGTCCGCCTGTTTGAGAACGAAGAAATCGAAGGCGGGACCGCGGCCGAATTGCTTGCCATTGATCAGGCTCTGGAAGGCCTGGAAGCACTGGACCCGCGTCTGGCCCAACTGGTGTCCCTGCGCTTCTTCGCAGGTCTGTCCCTGGATGAGGCGGCTAATCACCTGGGCATTTCCGCTCGCACCGCCGCCAGGGACTGGGGCAAGGCCCGGGCTTATCTGCAGACGGTGCTGACGCCATGAAGCTCGACAGCGCCACCTGGTCAAAGGTCGCCGAACTCTTTGACACGCTGGTGGAGCTAAGCCCGGAACAGCGTCAGCGTTTCCTGGAAGAAACGGCGCCACCCCCGCCGGTGCGGGAACAGCTCGAGCGCATGCTCCACGCCCATGATCACCCCGACCCTCTGTTGCTGGACGAGTCCATGGACGACATCGTGCTCGACATGCTCGGCGGGCGCGATCAGGGGCTCCAGGACATACCCGCCGATCTGGCCGGCCGGCGTTTCGGCAACTGGCGGGCGAGGCGGGAGATCGGCCGGGGCGGCATGAGCGTGGTGCTGGCCGGTGAACGGGCGGACGGTCAGTTTGAAAAGCAGGTGGCAATCAAGTTGCTCGCCCCCGGCATCGTGGGGCCGGCCCGCCAGGCCCGCTTGCAGTCAGAGCTGCGCCTGCTGGCACGGCTGGAGCATCCGGGGGTGGCACAGCTTCTGGATGGCGGGGTCAGCGAGGACGGCCTGCCCTATCTGGTCATGGAACAGGTCGCCGGACAGCCGGTGACCCGTTACGCCGAGACCCGCGGCCTGGATCTTCCTGCTCGCATCGAGCTGTTTCGTCAGGTTGCCGAGGCCCTGGCCTACAGTCACCGCCAGCTGGTGGTGCACTGTGACACCAAGCCCGCCAATGTCCTGGTGGACGACGAGGGGCGAGTTCGGGTGGTGGATTTCGGCATCGCCGCGCTGCTCTCCGGGGACGGACAGACAAGTACGGCGGAAGAAATGCCCTGGTGCTCGCCGGCCTATGCCGCCCCCGAGCAATTGGCCGGCCAACCGCCGGCGGTGACCCAGGATGTCTTCGGTCTCGGTGCCCTGCTGTATGAGCTGCTCAGTGGTCATGGCATTCGCGACATGCGGGAAGCCACCACCTTGCTGATGGGGCATGAGCGGTCACTGCCCGACACCGTGCCGTCGCCACCTTCCAGTCTGCCCAATCGGGTCGGTATTCCGCCCCGCGCCTTGCGCGGTGACCTGGACGCGATCTGTCTCAAGGCCCTCGCACCGAATCCTGAAGACCGCTACACCAGTGTGGATGCCTTGCTGGCCGATCTCGATCGCTGGGCCGGGCATCGGCCGCTGGCAGCGGTCAGTGGCGGCACGGCTTACCGCCTGGCTAAGTGGTTGCGTCGTAATCGACTGCCCGCTGTCGCCACCGCGTCAGTGAGTCTGGCCTTGCTGATTGGTAGCGGCGTTGCCCTTTGGCAGGCCCATGAGGCCCGCTCGGCCGCGGAAATGGAACGCCAGGCCTCGGCACGGGCCGAGGCCGCCCTGGCCGATGCCGAGCAGGCCCTGGCCCGCTCGCGAGCACTGCGGGAGTTTCTGCTGAGTCTGTTCAGGGATGCCCAGCCGGACCGGCCGCGTGAACAATTGCCGGATTCCGAGGCCCTGGTGGCCCTGGGCGCGGAACGGGCCCTGAACGAAGACAGTGCACCCCCCGGAGAGCGCTACGAGATGCTCATGGCCATTGCGCAGCTTTACATGGCCGAAAGTCGTCATGACGACGCCGAGCCGTTGCTGGAGACGGCACTGGAGATCAGTCATCAGGAGGAAAGCCTTGGCGCGGATGAGCTGGCCCGCACATTGGCCCAGCTCGCCATTCTGCATCAGGAGCGCGGCCACCTGGGCGAGGCCGAGCGCCTGCTCAATCTGGCCGAAGTGGCGGTGGCCACGGAAACGGTGGACTGGGAAACCGCGGCGGCTGTTCGCACAAGGCGTGCCTGGGTGCTGAGTGGTTTGGGCCGTTATGAGGACGCGCTGGCCATACTGGAGCCTCTCAATGCGGAGCTCGATCAGCGAGAGGGGGTGTCGCCCCGGGTCCGGGGGGATATCAAGCGTGATCTGGGGAGCGCCTATCGGCTGAAGGGAAACCTGGAGGCGGCGCTGGATATGCGCCGCCAGGAAGCCCAGATCTATCGAGAAGGTTTCGGTGAAGAAAGCCTTGATTACGCCCTTGCCCAGAGCAATATGGCCATCATCATGCACAGCATGGGTGACTTTGACGGCGCCGAAGCCCATCTGCGCCGAGCCCTGGAGCTGCAGGAGCGGATCTTCGAGGGCGCCCATATCTACCCGGCCATTGCCCGCGCCAATCTGGCGCTGATGATCTTCCATCAGGGGCGATTCGATGAAGCCCTTGAACTGACCACCGAGGCGGCGCTGGAGCGGGCCGAGGCCATTGGCCGCGATCCGGAGGAATTCGAGCGGCTTTATTACCAACGGGGCACCATGCTGGCGTCCATGCAGCGTTGGTCCGAGGCCAAGCCGCAATTGCGCCGGGCCCGCTCTCTCTATCTTGAACTGGACGGCGTGGATCCCGGGTTGGTGGCCATCATCAAGGCCTTGCTGGCCATGGCGAACTGTTATGACGGCCAAACCGAAGCCGGCAGCGATTGGCTGCGGGCGGCGGACCGGATGGTTGAGGGTGAGCTGCCGGGCAACCCTCATCAGCGCAATACCCTGCTGACCGGACGGGCCGTGTGTGCCTTCAAGAGGGAGGACATGGACACCGCGCTGGCCTATCTGGATCAGGCCCTGGATGGTGCGGGCCATGTGGGCCGCTTCGGCGAGGATGCCTTGCGCAAGGTGCTGCGTGCCAGGGTGTTGCACGCCCTGGGCCGCCCGGAGGAGGCCCTGTCCGACCTGGAGGAAGCCGAAGCGCTGTTTGAAGAGTACGGGTTTACCGAGCACCCCCATTTGTCACGGGTGCAGGCCGCCCGGGAGACACTGTTTCCCGACCACTAGCCAGGATTAGTTTTCTCGGTGGCAGTGTCCTGGGACGTTTCTCGTATCTCTTGTTGGGTTTCTTTGATGGTTTCCCGGCAGCCAGGCCGGTTGTCGGTGAGCAGGAGGCACTTATGGAGACGCGAATCGCGAAGGCAGCGGCGGGCTTTTCGGGCCGGCCGATGATGGTTGCGCTGTTACTGGTCTTTTCTCTGGCCGCTACCCAGGCCTGTGAGAATGGTTACCCCGGCGGGGACCATGCGGCTGGTCATGAGCATTCCCACGACAGTGACCGGAATGATCACGCCATGCTGCATGACCATGACGCCGTGGTGGATGACGGTCAGCCCATCGGCGTGGTGGATTTTCAGGCGGATTGTACCGACGCGGCACAGCAGTCCTTTGATCGTGCCCTGGCCTTGATGCATCACATGATGTACGTCCAGGCCCGCGAGAGTTTCGAGGGCATCGTCGACAAGGATCCCGATTGCGCCATGGCCCATTGGGGGGTTGCCACGACCCTGTTTCAGCCGCTTTGGGGGACTCGCCCCAGCCTGGAGGACCGGGAGCGGGGCTGGGCCGCTATCAGCGAGGCCCGGGATCGCGTGGCTGATGCCGATCGGGAGCGGGCCTTGATCGAGGCCACCGCGGCCTATTTCCGGGATCCCTCGGTGGAGGAATTCGGCCCCCGGCTGCAGCGCTGGGCCGACGGCATGGCCGAGGCCTACGCGAATCATGGCGACGATCTGGATGTGGCCGCCCTGTATGGCTTGTCCCGGCTGACCATCGCCGGGGGTGCCGATGACCCGGATGCCCTGTATGACGAGACCGAAGCCCTGCTCCGTCAGATCTGGCGCGAGGAGTCAAGGCACCCCGGTGCCATCCACTACATGATTCACGCCACCGATGTGGATGGCCGGGCCCGGAATGCTCTGGACATGGTTGAGGTGTACGCGCAGATCGCACCGGATGTTCCCCATGCACTGCATATGCCGTCTCACATACATGTCCGTCTTGGCGATTGGCCGGAGGTAATCAACTGGAACCGGCGTTCGGCCAAGGCGGCACTGGAGAATCCGGCCGGCGACTACATCTCCCATCACTACATTCATGCCCAGGATTATCTGCTCTACGCCCATCTCCAGCGTGGCGAGGACGAGAAGGCCAGAGAGGTACTTGAAGAGACCTTCGCCCGCGAACCCCATCAGCCGACCATCGTGGCGGCCTACCACGCGGCGGTGATGCCGGCTCGCATGGCGGTGGAGCGGCGTGATTGGGACAGTGCCCGGGAGATCGAGATCATGCCCTGGGAGGATCTGGCCTGGGATGAGCCGGTGGGGCGCTGGTCCCAGGCCAATGCCTGGCTGGCCCGGGGCATGGGCCATGCGCAAAACGGTGATCTGGACCAGACCCGTCAGGCTTATGACTCACTGCGCACGCTGCGCTGTCAGACCGAGGACGATGGTGAACGTGCCTTTGCCGATTACATCCGCATCGAGGAATATCAGCTCGCCGCCTGGCTGGCCTGGCTGGAAGACGATCAGGACAAGGCGATCGAGCATATGTACCGGGCAGTGGAATTGGAGGCCGACACCGAGAAACATCCAATCACTCCCGGCGCCCTGATTCCGCCCAGCGAGGGCCTGGGCGAGCTATATCTGGCCATGGACCGGCCCGAGGATGCCCTCGAGGCCTTCGAACGCTCCGACCGGGTCTGGCCCGCCCGCTACAACACCTTGCTGGGGGCCGCCCGCGCGGCCGAGGCGGCCGGCAAGGCCGATCGGGCCGAGCGGCACTATGAGGCGCTGCTGGCCATGATCGGAGACGCAGACCGCTCGGGCATCCGGGAAGCGAAGGCCTTTCTGCAGTAGCCTGCGCCGGGCGGGAACCCAGGATGGAATTCTGGCTCCAAGGGTAGGAATTCCCTTGGAGCCAGAATAATGAAAAATTCCGCGCTTCTGTTTGCCGCCCTTTGGCTGCTCACCGCCTGTTCCAGCAATCCCCCCATGGAAACCGTGGATGAAGTGGATATCGACCGCTTCATGGGGCGCTGGTATGTCATCGCCCACATCCCCACCTGGCCGGAGCGCGAGGCCTACAATGCCATTGAACACTACGAGCTTGATGACCGTGGGCGGGTGCAGACCACCTTCACCTTTCGCCGGGGCGGCTTTGACGGGCCTGAACGCGAATACAATCCGACCGGAATCATACGCAGCGACAACGGTGCGGAATGGGGCATGCAGTTCATCTGGCCGATCAAGGGAGAGTTCCTGGTCATCTACCTGGACGATGACTATGAAACCACCATCATCGGCCGCACGCGACGGGACTATGTCTGGATCATGTCCAGAAATCCCGCGATGGACGAGCAACACTACAAAGACCTGAAGGCCTTCATCGCCAGCCGGGGCTACGACCCCGACGATCTCCGTCGGGTGCCTCAGCGCTGGGAGTCATCGCTTTCGCCCGCCGCCAATGTATCCAGCCAGTCCCCCACATGGGACTGAAGGGCCCGGGGTTGTTCGGTGGGGATCCAGTGCAGGGCCTCCAGCTCATCAATCTGAACCTTCGGCAGGCGGGAGAGCAGCTCGCGGGTTCGTTGCGGGTCGCCGAACAGCCCACCCGTGGAGAGCAGGGCCAGAGCAGGGCAGTCAATCGTCTCCAGGCCCCGCAGGGGGCGCAGCACTTGATTGAGGGCCTGCAGGTAGGCCGCGCTCGGCATGTAGAACATGTCCTTGCCGGGCTTGGCGTAGCGGCCGGTAATGGCCGCGGGGTCGCCGGCTTCTTCCACCGCCCGCCGCGAGTGTTCGTCCAGCCGACGCAGATCCAGGCCGGGGAGTTCACGGCGATACAGGCCCAGGGCATTGAATAGCAGAATGGGCCAGGCGAGGGCGGGCAGCAAATAGCGAATGCGGCGCAGCTTGCCGAGAATCCCGCCCAGGGCCTGGGCAAACATGGGCTCCACCAGTACCAGTCCGCGGGTTCGATCTGGATGACGGCGGACAAAGTGCAGGGCAAGATTCGCCCCCAGGCAATGGCCACCCACCACCGCCTGCGTCACGCCCTCATGGTCCAGCAGGGCGGCCAGGTCGTCGGCCCAGATATCCAGGTTGATTCGGCCCCGCACCACCGAGCCCCCGTGGCCGCGCAGATCCGGGCAGAGAATGTTCCAGGGCCGCTGGGGCACCGTGGCCTCGGCGAATTCACTCCAGCGGGTGCCGTTGCTGGCCAGGCCATGGCAGAGCACCAGTGTCTCCCGCTCTCCCGGCAGGGCCCAGCGCCTGAAGGACAGGCGTTGGCGGCCGCGCTTGAATTCGTGTTGTTGAATCATGCCGACCCCGTTTCCATGGCTGTGAGCAACAGCATGCCAGATTTGACCTGGCAAGCCAGAAAATGGAGCATCCCTGCAACTGGGGATCCGTTCTTGCAATATTCAATCCGGGGGATGCATGCGTTTCAGTACGGTTGCCGTTGTCCTGTTCTCGATCATGCTTCTGGCCGGCATGTGGCTCTACCACGACGCCCGGCAGGATCTGCCCGAGCAGGATGCGGGCCTTGATGAGGCTGTCACGGAGGCCGAATCCACCCCTGCTGGCGAGCCGGGCCGGGAGGAGGGTGGCTCCGAAGCACCGGCCGGGGACCAGAGAGAGACCGTCAAGGTCCCGGATGAGACCAATGAGGAGGATGGCGCAGAGCGCGCCATCGCCCTGCAAACCGAGGAACTGGATCTTGCCGCCATCAGCGATGTGGATGCCAGGCGCGAAGCCCTGATCGCCGCGCACGAGGACGGCGACCCGCAAGCCGCCAACAAACTCTACCAACTGGCCGAGGCCTGCATGCGGGTTCACTTGCTGGATGGCCTGAAAGAGGATATTGAGGAGGAGCAGGACCCCGAGCGAGAGCAGCAGCTGCGCGATATCCACGAGGAACTGTCGGTTATCAAGGCCGCCTGCCTGGATAGCGAGCTGGGCGATTTTGGCGATGCGGTGACCGAAAGAGCGGACTGGACTCTCGAGGCGGCCGATGCCGGCCACGGGGATGCCATGTACCGGGTCGTGTTTACCGGCCTCGGTCAGCTGCCTCGCCATGACGAGGAATCACAGGCCAGGGAAAGGGCCCTGCGCCAGGGCTACCTGGACCAGCTACGGGAGGCCTGCCACGCCGATTCCCTCTATTCCATGGGCGTGCACTTGTCGCGGGAATCCGCCGTCACCCAGCATTTCGAGCTGCATGAGCACTGGGATCGGGAGGACGATCGGGCCATGCAAATGGAAGGTTTCGCCCACCGCTACATGGCCGCCCAGATCAAGGGCGAGGGCCAGCCGGAGCAGGCGGCCCGCCATCCCGACCACAGCCTCACCGCCGCCGAGGAAGCCGAGGCCGTCGCCTGGGCCCGGGGGCAGCTTTCCGACTGCCCCTAGGTGTGCCTGTTGGGGCTCGCAATTGTAGTCGCGGATAATCGGGTGGAACCCAATCCGGATGCGTATAACCATCGCGTGATTGGATATGACAATGCTCATGCGGTGAAACCGAAGCGGAAACGCTTCGCAGCCAAGCGCATAGCCTGGCCCCTTAGTCGTCCTCGTAACCCCACGGCCGGGGCGGGGTCTCGATGGTCTCCGAGAGATCAAACTCCACCCGGATGGAATGGCCGTACTTCGGCCAGTGCACCCCGTACTGCAGGGTGTGCTCGTCCACGAAGTCGAAGAACCAGAAGTTGTCCGCCCGCTTGGGCAGTATCTCGGCGGTGTGTTCGTCCGCCGGGAAGATCTGGCGGGTGGGCAGGCCCGGGGTGGGGGCATCACCGCCGTACTGGCTGATTGCCTCCTCGGTGCCATCCTCATGGCGGTGGTCGTGCTTGAGGCGGATCGTCCCGTCAACGATGGTCAGGATCCAGTTGCGGGAGTGATTGTCGTCCACATGGAAGGGCGCGTGGATACGGTCCTCCTCGCATTCCATCACCTGCATGCGCAGCTCGCGCCCCGTCACCCCATCCTCGTAATAGGCCGTCACATCCGAAATCTCCCCCGCGAAGGCCTGGCCACACAGGGACTGGAAACGCTCCCAGAAGGCCCGCTGCTCCTCGGGCAGGGTCTCCGGGCCGGCCAGGGCCGGATTGGCCATCAGAAGGGCGGGCAGAAGGGCGGCAGTCAGGCGCTTGACGGGCAATTTCATGCAGTGTCTCCGGCGTGGACGGAACCTCCATCCTAGGTGCTCGGCGGCGGGATTGCCACGTCGGCGCCCGCTTGACCGCCGCCCGGCCTGGGGCTAGGTTTAAGGGAGTAGGGCGCGAATGGAACGTGCCCGCGACTGCCGGAGTGCAGCATGAAACCGACCGATACATACCATCCCGACTACTTCCACAAGGTAGTCGATTGCCAGTGGGCCTGCCCGGCACATACCGATGTTCCCGGCTACATCCGCCTCATTGCCCAGGGCCG
>PWMQ01000041.1 GCA_003558125.1 Natronospira sp.
CCAGATGGTGTTGCCGGAAGTCGGCGAGGCCGGCCAGCGCCGCCTGGCCCGGGCCCGGGTGCTGTGCATCGGCGCCGGTGGCCTGGGCTCGGCCATCCTCCCCTACCTGGCCGGGGCCGGCGTCGGCCGCCTGACCGTGATCGACGATGACCGGGTCGAGGCCAGCAACCTCCAGCGCCAGGTGCTGTTTCGCGAAGCCGACCGGCAACGTCCCAAGGTCGAGGCCGCGGTGGATGCCCTGCGGGCCCTGAACAGCGGGATCGAGATCGTGGGCGAGAACGGGCGGCTGGATGGCGGCAATGTCCAGCGCCTGTTCGAGGACCATGATGTCATCGTCGATGGCAGCGACAACTTCGATACCAAGTTCCTGGCCGCTGATGCCGCCGTGAAGTTCGGGGTGCCGCTGGTCTACGGCTCGGTCACCGGCTTCGAGGCCCAGGTCACGGTCTTCGATCCCGACCACGGCCCCTGCCTGCGCTGCCTCTTCCCCTCGCCCCCAACGAGCTGGGTGCCCAACTGCGCCGAGGCCGGTGTGCTTGGTCCCCTGGTGGGCATGGCCGGCAGCCTGCAGGCCATGCAGGTCATCCAGCTGATCGTGAGCCAGGCCCTGCCGGGGCGGCTGGAACCGCTGATCGGCCGGCTCTGGACCCTGGATGCGCGCAGCATGGACAGTCACTGCCTGCGAATCCGCAAGCGCCCGGACTGCGGCCTGTGCAGCCTCGACCCGGCCGCGGTTGAACTGCCCCGGCCAAGCCGTGACCCCGGCCAGGACATCGCTCCCAATGAGGCCTCTCAGTTGGATGATGCCCTGTTCCTGGATATCCGGGAACCGGATGAATGGGCCGCGGGCCATATCCCCGGGGCCGAGAATCTGCCCCTGTCCCGGCTGCTGGAGGGCGAGCGCCCGGCCCGGCTGGGCGAGCGGCCCTGTGTGGTCTACTGTACCCGGGGCACGCGTGGCGAAACGGCCGCCCGCCTGCTGGCCGAGGAAGGCCACCCCCGAATCCACAATCTCCTGGGCGGCCTGGCCGCCTGGCCCGGCCCGCGCCGCCAGACAGACCGCTGATCCAGCCAGGCCCACCGCTCAGCCCCTCGCGTGGCCACCGGGGACAAACAAGTGCACTCGACCTGCTAGGCTCAAACTATCCATGATCCAAACGAGGGACTTATGGCTGATATCAGCGCCATCGCCGCCACGGCCAGCAACATGAGCATGGCCCAGACCAAGGCGGAAGCCGAAGTGGCCGTGCTGCGCCGCGCGCTGGACGCCCAGGAAACCCAGGCGGCCCAACTGATAGAAAGCCTGCCCGACTTCAACCCGGCCAGCCCGGCCACCCAGGCCTCCGCACCGGACCCTCGCCTGGGCAGCCTGATTGACGTGCGCGTCTAGCCTCAAGCAACAAGCAGAAGGGGCACTCATTGAGGCGGGTTACCCCGCCTCTTTTTTCTTGTCAAAAGTGACAACGGGCCTGGTAAACCATCACTCAATCAAACACGCCGGCGCTTCCTCGAACGATAAGCTCTGATCATTCCAAATCCCGGACCAGCCGGACGTGGGTTTCTTGTGGAAGAGAGCTTCTCAGGTTGTCAAGATCAACGGGAATGGTCCGCACAATGCCCTGATCCTGAGTAATACCGAAAAATTCCGGGTCTCTTAGCTCCTCTCTCGCGCTCCCCTCGCCCCAGTAAACAGCAGTCGAGGACAGGGCGTGGGATTTTCTGGGCGTATTGGGGAAAAGATTGAGATCGATGGCCGGATGGGCACAGGAACGCTCTATCAAGGTATCCAGCTCCTTGATGTTGGGCACACGCCAGTCATCGTAGCCGGCGTAGCTGTAATCAGCCGCTGTCTGCAGTGCCGACTGGATATCCAGGGTGGTGGGCTCTCCCACGCAGGTTTCCCCATCCCATTCCTGGCCAATGCTGCATCGCATCCACATCAGGCCATACGCCTGGTGGACCACCGTGCCGTCCGGCCGGGGCATCAGGTCTTGCGGGTGGTTGCTTCTCGGGATGTTGTCAACACACTTCTGATCACCTCGAGCTTCCACCGCGGGAATGGTTTCGTCCACATGCTGATTGTCTTGACTGACATGCCGTGCGAGTTTCACATGGGAAGAGATATCGGCTGCTTGCGGGGCATGCAGACTGCCCCCAGTATGATGATTCCACCCCATGCCTAGTGATTCAGCGTCATCGCCGGGTTCCATATCGAGCAAAGGGTTGACGAAGGCGGACCCCGACCAGAAGAACGGATAGGTTCCGCGGTGCCTCTGACTGGGGAAGTAAGTGGTGTCAACAAAGTTGTTGATTCGCCTTCGAATCGTGGGTGATGGATGATAGTTGTTGATGGACAGCCACTCCCGAACGGTCGGCAGCCGCCAGTCATTGTAGCCGCACAGCCCTTTCTCATTGACGGCCTCGATGAAATCCCTGGTGCTGCAGTATTCCAGGGGGCAGCTTCCAAGCGCGGTATGTCGAATGCCTGCCCGACCCCCGTTGACACGCTCATCCGGGTTGTACCAGCTCCAACGATGAACCAGGGCGTGGATATCGTCCTCATCGGCATACCAGTCGTCCGGATCAGCGGTCTTGACCTCCCACATCAGTCCGGTGACATTGTCGCGCACACAGCGCCATTCTTCGGCATCCGCGGGCAGGGTCGCACCATTGGCGGCAATCTTGGTGAAATCAAAGCCGGCGTGGCCGGCGTCGATTTTCTCAAGCTCGCCCTCTGCCGCCAGCCGGTCCCGACCGAAATCCGCGTCCTGGCCCGGCCAGTCCGCCACCGGGCAGCTCACCATGGCATCCGCATCACCGTCATAGCACTGCTGCAGGCCGGTGTCGTTGAGCCCCCCAATGGGGGTAAAGGGCCCTTCCGGGCGGGCCCCGGTCCGGGCCGCTTCGCTGTCGGCGCGCAGCCAGCGTTGCGCCACCACCGCCAGGTAGTAGTCGGTTTGATTATCAAGACCATCCAGCCGCACCGGCGGCGCCTCTACAACAAAGGTTTCAAAGGCCTCGTCAAGGGCCTGGTCCTTGGCTGTCAGCACATAAACCTGATAGCGCTGGGCCTCGTCGGACAGCGACCAGTCCAGCCGGATCTCGCCATCACCGGTCTCGACAGTCAGATCCGTCGGCGCCGCCAGGGGATCCTGATTACCGCAGCCGGCCAGCAAGAGCATTGCGAACAACACGGTGAAAAATCTGATTCCCATGTTTCTTCCCCCAATCTTCCATCACACACGCAGCGCCCCCATCGCTGCGATGGGGGCGCCGGGACACATCAAGCATTCAAGCGTCAGAGCAGGTCGTCTCGCTCGAAGCCTTCAAAGGTCTGGAGGAAATACAGGATATCGGCGTAATACTCCCCCTTGTTTTCGTCCCGGTGTTCCGTGCGCCATTGGTTCAGCGTGGCGGCCGCCATTTCGGCTGCCATCTCCGCCCCGTGCAGGCGGATGTCATAGCTGACGCTCCGGCCATGCAAATCATCGCGGACCACGTAATGGCAATGGTCGTTGGCCCACGCCAGGGACCGATGGCGGTCGTTCCCATCACTCCGGGTCTCCCTTTCAATCAGCTGGGCCATCGCTGGCTGGTCGCTTGAAAGAAGACTTCCGGAGCAGAGTTGCCAACTCGGAGTCTGTGTGATCCGAACATTTCCATTGATAACCGAATTAGCATTGGATCCGAGCTCCTGTAGGTCGTCGGAACTGGAATCTCTGACCAAGTCGAGGCTATTGGTGGTCAAATCCTTGGCCAGGATCCTCTCTTGAGCCATTGCCGTTAGATAACTGGCAGCCAGGCTGTAGTCGGCTGTCAGCCGTCAACGGAAGTCTTCATAATTGTCATTGACATAGATCGGGTGATTGACCAAAGCGACCGTTCTTTCGAAGAGGTCTTCCAGCCGATCAACATTCTGATACCCACTTGAGGCAACATCGCTCCGATAGATCGACAGTATTTCCTGGAACGTTCTCAGGTCACTGACGTAATAACCTCGATCCTGCTTGAAGTTCTCCTCACGAACAATCTGCCGGATCTGTTCCAGGCTCCAGTCACTGAGATCCACCGGGCCGCTGTCGCTGAAGATCGCATCGATCACGATGGTGGCGATCTGGACCCAGTCCGCCGGGCCGTCGGAGGCAGTGGACGGAACATATCCCTCCAGCACATCCGGACTTGCCGTGGCTTGCAGGATGGACCAGGCGGCCTCGCTGACGCTCTCGGCGCTCTGGGTCTGGGTGGAGTGGGTCGAGACGGCTTCCGCCTGGACCTGGGTGGTCACGCCAAAGGAAGCCAGTGCGAGTGTGCCGGCCGCAGCCAGCGAAGTGGCAATGGTTGGCATTTTCATCGTTTTCTCCCTTTTGATCCTTTTGACGATCTCAGCCCTTCCGGGCTGAGCCCGGCCTCATCGCCGGGCCGAAAAGATAATATTTATCCTCGCCCCGTGCGTCAATACGCCCACAAAAACGTCGCCGCAAGGAACAGGATATCGGGGCCAGACGAATGATTCCCGGGAGGCAGTGCTACTTTCTCCGGTGTAAGACCTGGATCAGTCCGGTGACACCGACGGTGGCAGTCTGATTGACACCAGGGCCTGATCACGGCCAACCGAACACGCAGAAGGGGAATTGATCGAGGCGGGTTGCCCCGCCTCCTTATTGGGTTGATCGCGCTTTTCCGGGCTAGAAGCCCGCGGAGAGGGTCCACCAGAGCTTGCTGACGTCGGGGCGGTTGTCGCCGCCGTTGTGCCAGGCGAGCTTGATCTCGGTCTGCCAGGGGCCGGTGAGGGGGCGGGCGGCGAGGAGGTTGAGTTCGCTGCCGAGGTCGATGCTGGTGGCGTCGGCGCGGAAGTCGTGCCAGCGGGCCAACAGGCGCCAGTCGCCGGCCTGCCCGCCGATGCCGAGCCAGGTATCCTGCAGACCCACGTCCGGCGTGGTCAGGAACTGATCGGCCCAGCCGTTGTGGGCGTGGAGCGTGGCGAAGGGGGTCTGGAAGGCCTGCTCGCCGTCGCCGCCCAGGCGTTCGTGGCCGAGGAACCAGCGCCAGCCGTCGAGGCGTTGCTCCAGTTCCAATCGCCAATAGTCCTGCGTCTCTTGGGGGCCGGCATCGCCGATGCCGTCCTGGCGGGCGTATTCCAGGCGGTAGTGAAAGCCTGCATCAGTGCCCGGCAGGGGGCCGTTCAGGCGGATGCCCAGGTTCTCATGGGAGGCCGGGCGGTCCTCGAACTTGAAGCGGTGGGCATAGAAGCCGAGACGGGTGTCGCCCCAGTGGCGGTTGACCACCGCCAGCCAGCTGTCCAGCTCGGCCTCGGCCATGAGGCGGTTGGGGTGGTTGGTGCCGAAGATGCGGTGGGCACGGTCGAGATGAGTCAGGGACAGGTCCCAGTCGTCGCTCGGGCGCCAGTTGACATGCAGGGCATCGAAGGTCTGTTCCAGCTGCCTGAAGCCCACATTACCCAGGAAGCGGGCGTTGTCGTCGATCAGGCGCTGGCGCCCCAGCCGGGCTTCCAGCTCGTCTCCCTGGCGATAGCGTACCCAGGCCTGGGAGATCCCGGTATCGGCCGGGTCGGCCACCACGGGTCGGGGCTCGGGAGCGACGGTGTCGTTGTAGCGGCGCTCACCGATCACCCGGTTGCCGTGGAACATGACCCCGGCATCGAACCCCTGCCACTCGGCACTGCGCAGGCCCAACTGCAGGCGAGCGGTGGAGGCCAATGCTTCCTTGTCCACCCCGTCCTGATCCACGAACTCCACCCGGTAGCGGAAATCCAGCTCCGTGACCGGATCGGCGAGGACTGCCGGTGGCATCGCCAAAAGGGACGAAAGGACCAGACAGGCGGGAAGGAAGTAAGGCTTTTTGCCAAACATTATCTCGGCTCCCAATAGGGTGTAATTGATGCTGGTGATGATTGTCCTTGTCCTGAGTGGCGCCGTACTTGATTCAGGTCATGATTGGGCTGCTTGCGGTCACATATCAGGCAGCAATTGCGTAAACTAGCCCCATGACCAGCACTCAACGACCCAGCCGACAGCACGTCGACGAGCACCGGATCTTTTCGGCTTTGCCCGAGACCCTGCGAGAACGGGTCCTGGCAAGGGCGGAGATTGTCGAGATCGACCGGGGAGAGACCCTGTTTCACGAGGGTGACCCGGCCCGGCGCATCTTTCTCTGCGAGGCCGGCCAGCTCAAGCTCTATCGCCTGGCTCCCAACGGCAATGAGAAAATCATTGCCCTGCTCCAACCCGGCAGTACCTTTGCCGAGGCCACCATGTTCATGGAGGAACGCAATTATCCAGTCAACTGCGAGGCCCTCAAGGCAAGCCGGCTGGTGGCTTTCGATGCCGATGACTGCGTCGCCATGCTACGAGAAGACGTGGATGCCTGTTTCAAGCTGATGGCCATGTTCAGCCGGCGACTGCGACAACGTCTGACCGATATCGAGGCCCTGTCGTTACAGAACGCCACGCTGCGAGTGGTCAATTATCTCTTGCAGCTTCAGCATCAGCAGGATGCCAGCGAGCAACTGGAGCTGCCCACCTCCAAGAAACATGTAGCCGGACTGCTGGCCCTGCAGCCGGAGACCCTCTCCCGGGTCTTTGCCCAATTGCAGGAGGGTGGCGTCATTCAGGTATCGGGGCGCCGAATCCGCATTCTCGATAGCGAACGCTTCAACGATATCACTTACGGCCTGGCAATCTCCTGAACATTACCTGAATTGATCCTCATCAAGGATCGTCTCGTCATTGCGCCTCAAAATATGCATGCATCTTGCTTCTTTTATGACGCGCTGGAAGTGGAGAGAAAAGGCGCGGCACCCGACCGCCTCTAGGACGCAGCAACAACCACGGAGAAAGGAAAGGGCCCCATATCGGGGCCCTTTTGCGTCCGTGACAATCTGGAGGGAGCACGGCTGGAACCGTCGCCACCGGAGACGTCTTTCAAGAACAGTCTAGGATTGGAGCAGCCCGGCCAGGGCCTCTCGCTGCCCCATGAGGTCGTCCAGGGTGTAACCATCCAGGACGCGCATGAATTCCCGCAGGGCCTCGTCAAGGACATGCATCAAACGGCAAGCCGGCACGATGTTGCATTGACCCGCCCCGCCGGGAAAGCACTCGGCAATGGCAAAGTCTTCTTCCATCTCCCGCGCCACCGCGCCCAGATTGATCTCGGCCGTCGGTCTGGCCAGCCGGATGCCACCGCCCTTGCCCCGCCGGGACAGGAGAAAGCCGGCCCGGGCCAGACCCTGGACCACTTTCATGAGATGGTTGCGGGAAATCCCGTAGGCTTCGGCGATTTCATTGATGGTCGCCTGTTCGCCAGGGCGAATAGCGAGATAGATGAGAACGCGATAGGCATAGTCTGTATGGCGGGTCAGATGCACGGGGACAATGCGCTCCGATGGGGAACCTGAGTTCCTTGATGCATGAAAAATGCATTATAACCACGCCGGGATCGGGACGATATGCCCCGGGAACCTAGCTCCCCGCCGCCAAACGCTCCAGCGCCGGTCGGTCGATCAGCTCCACTTCGCGGCGCTCAACTTCGACCAGACTCTGTGCCACCATTTTTCGCAGCACCCGGCTGATGGTTTCCGGCGCGAGACCCAGATAATTGGCAATGTCACGACGGCTCATGCTCAGGCGGTAGCGGTGGGCGGAACAGCCCAGCTGGGCCATTCGTTCGCTGACATGCAGGAGAAAACTCGCCACCCGACCCTCGGCGGGCTGTTCGAAGTCCCGATCCATGAACAGGCTCAGCTCGCGACTGGCCAGGCGCAGCAACTGGTGCTGCAGGCGGGGATGGCGACGGGCCAGGCGTTCCAGGGAGCCCGGCTCGAAGGCGCAGACATGGGCGGTATCCAGGGCCTGCACCCGGCACTGGTACTGCCCCCCATAGAGGCCATCTAGGCCAATCAGCTCTCCGGGCATGTAGAAGGCACAAACCTGCTCGTGCCCGCCGGGAAAACACCTGACGCCCTTGAAACTGCCTGAGCGCACTGCGTAAACGGCGGTAAGGGTGTCAGATTGACGATAGAGGCAATCACCTGTGTGCAATGTCCGCCCCGGGCCGGCGGTGTCTTCCAGGTCGATGATTGCCGACCCTTCCAGGTTGGCCGGCAGGCAGTCCTTGCGACGATGACAATCGCGACACCGACAGGGGTTGCGGTGTCGCAAATCAATGGTCTGTCCCTGTTCCGGCATACTGGCTCCTTGCTGGCCGCACGGGTCCGGGCCGGCGCCTCGCGCGATTGTGGCTGGCGCATCCCAAAATTCTGCCTGCATCACTTAAGGAACCTCTGATCAATTCATTCGCGCCAACTGCCGGCGCGAATGAATTGATCAGAGGTTCCCTAAACATAGTCAGAGCTGATCCAGATTCAAGCACTTCGCGCATCGACCGCCTTGGGTTAAGCTTTCGCTTCCGCCATCGTATCCGGGAGAGTGTCATGCCGAGTCCGTCCTTCACCCAGTTGAGCTGTCTTGCCGTGGCCTGGCTCTTGCTGGCCGTGTCCGCCCTGGCCGACGAGCCCCGGGGCATGACCCCCTCGGACTACTACGATTTCGTCTTCGTCAATGACCCGCAGATCTCGCCCGACGGCAAGAAAATCGCCTTCGTGCGCGGCGAAGTGGCCGACGACCGGCGTTCCCGTGAGACAGCCATCTGGCTGGTGGGCAGCGATGGTGAAAGCGAACCGCGGCGCTTTACCCGTGGCGATTCCGACGGCAGCCCTCGCTGGTCACCCGAGGGTGATCGCCTGGCATTCGTCGCCAGTCGCAACGAGCGACCACAGCTCCATGTCATTGCCACCGATGGCGGTGAAGCCCAGGCCCTGACGACTCTGGAACAGGGAACCATCAGTGATTTCCACTGGCTGCCGGAAGGTGATGCCATTCTGCTCAGCCTGCGATTGGACCCTTGGGTGGAGGACCCGCGCCAGGAGGAAGAGGAGGAAGAAGAGCCGCAGGCGGACCTGACCCGAATCAGCCAGGCGGTCTACAAGCAGGAAGGCCGGGGGCTACTGGACGAGGCCCGAACCGGGCTCTGGCTGCTGGACCTGGACAGCGGGGAGCTGGAGCGCCTGGTCCATGACGAAAGCTGGAATGTCCACAATCCCGTTGTTTCTGCCAATGGACGCCATGTGGCCTTCAATGCCGATAAAGGCGGCGAGGAATTCGATGGTGGCTTCAACCAGGACATTTATCTGCTGGACCTGAGACGGGGCGAGAGCCAACGCCTGGCCACCCCGGAAGGTCGGGCCAGCAATCCGGTATTCGCGCCGGATGGACGGGCCCTTGTCTATAACCATCAGGCCGAACGCTATGCCCCGACGGAACTGCACCGGATCGAGCTTGGTGATGAACAGGTCTCGGTGCTGCATCAGGGCATGGAATTGAGCGTTGCCAATGTCCACTGGCCGGCCGGTGACAAGGGCTTGTTCTTTCACAGCGACTATCGCGCCTCCCGCCCCCTGTTCCAGTTGCAGGGCGCCGACGGCAATTGGCGCCTGCGCTTTGGCGAAGCCGCGAGTGTGGAGTCCGCCAGTTTCTCCGCCGATGGTCGGCGGGTGGCCTGGACCCAGAGCGATGAAATCAATCTGCCGGAAATCTGGGTGGCCGATACCCGCCGGGGCGGGCAGAAACGCCTCACCGGTTTTAACGATGAACTGCTCAATGGCCTCGCCCTGCGTCCCCTGGAGCGCTTCGAATTCATCAACGACGATGACTTCGAGGTGGACGGCTTCGTGCTGCGCCCGGTGGATTTCGACCGCAACCGGCGATACCCGGTCATCCTCAACATCAAGGGCGGCCCCGGCGGGATGTGGGGGCATCAGTGGTTTCATGAATATCACATGATGGCGGCCCAGGGTTACGCGGTCATCTTCACCAATTACCGGGGCAGCACGGGCTACGGGCATGAGTTCCAGTCAGCGGTGCGCCTTGACTACGGCGGTGCCGACTACCGCGATAACATGCAACTGGTGGACGAGGCCCTGGAACGCTATCCCTGGCTGGATCAAGAGCAGCTCTACGTCACCGGTGGCTCCCACGGGGGGTTTCTCACCAACTGGATCACCACCCAAAGCAATCGTTTCCAGGCAGCGGTCACCCAGCGCAGTGTCAGCAGCTGGATTTCCGAGGCCGGCACCCAGATGTTTCCGCCGCGATCCATGAATGCTGAATTCGGCGGCACGCTCTGGGACAACTTCGACTACTACTGGGGCCGCTCGCCCTTGAAGTATGCCGATCAGGTGGAAACACCGACTCTCATCATTCACGCCGACCAGGATCAGATCACGCCCATCGGCCAGGCCCAGGAATGGTTCTACGCCCTGCTAAACAACGACGTGGACACGGAGATGGCCATATTCCATGGCGAGGGGCACGGCCTGTCCCGGGCAGGAACGCCCGTCAATCTGGTCAAGCGGCTTGAATTGATTCTGGAATGGTTTGAAAGTTACAGGGACTAGGAGCCCACAGGGCGCCGGCTTGCCATCATGAGTTGGTGACCGGCTCCCTGCCCCGCAACCACCGGCGGGCAAACTCCTCCGGTGTGCAGGGGGAACCAACCAGATAGCCCTGGGCATAGTCACAACACAGCTCGGATAGAGCCCGGGCTTGTGCCTCCGTCTCCACCCCCTCGGCCAGGGTTTCCATGCCCAGCGCCCGGGCGGTAGCGATAATGGTCTTGACGATGGCGTAATCACTGGCATCGTCCAACATTTCGCGCACGAAGGACATGTCCACCTTGATGACATCGGCGGGCAGGCGCTTGAGATAGCTCATGGAAGAATAGCCGGTCCCAAAGTCATCAATGGACAATTGAAAGCCGGCCCGCTTAAGGCGGCGGGTAATGAGGGCTGAACGTTCGGGGTCCTTCATGATTCCGGTCTCGGTCAGTTCCAACCCAACATGAACCGGGTTAACCGCCGCTTTCTCCATTGTCCCCAGAATCTGCTCGACGATCCCATCATCCTCCAGCTGCTCTGCGGAAAGGTTGATGGAGATGGGACCGGGAATGTCATAGCCGGCCTGCTGCCACTGCCTGATTGCAGCCGCCACCCGGGCGAAGAGCCAGGGACCCAGTTCCGACATCATTCGGCGTTCTTCCAGAACGGGGATGAGAACGCCGGGGCTGACCCAGCCCCGATTGGCATCGTGCCAACGCAGCAAGGCCTCGGCACCACATATTTTTCGTCCCGGCAGGGTGAATTGAGGCTGGAAATGAACCTCCAGCTCGTCCGCGGCCAAGGCCGCCCGAAAATCCCTTGCCAGACTGAGCTTCGCGTTCAGGGCCTCTTCCATGGCGGGACGATAGGCGACACAGGGCAGGCTCTGGGCCCGGGCTTCGTTAAGTGCAATATCGGTATGCCGCAACAACTCTTCGGCCGACGCACCATCGCGGGGATGGACCGAAAGCCCCATCGTGGCGCTGATGGTGACCTGCTGCTCCCGCAGAACCATGGGTCGACTGAGGGCCTCGCCCACCTGCCGCGCCATGATCAGGGCCGACGGTTCATCCCTGCCAGGCAACAGCAGCAGGAACTCATCTCCACCCAGACGTGCGAGAAAATCACTTTCCCCACAGAGCATGGACAGGCGCTCGGCAACCGCCTTCAGTGCTTGATCACCCACGGCATGGCCCAGGGACTCATTGATTTCCTTGAAGCGGCTGAGGTTGATGATCATGAGCGCGGCTCGACCCGCCTGTTTGGCGGCGCCCACCAGAATCTCGTGGAGACGCTCCATGGCCAACACCCGATTGGGCAGTCCCGTGACTTCGTCATAGAAGGCAAGGCGATGAATACGCGCTTCGTCCTGCTGACGTCGGGTCACATCGGCACCCACCTGCAGGATCCTCATCTCTGATTCCGGTGACTGGGACTGGGGACTTTCATCACGAGTCAGAGTCCAGTGAAACTCCACCGTAATTCGGCGACCACTACGGGCCAGACAATCCAGGTTGCCCTGCCAATAACCGTTGGCTTCCAGCTTTCCGCGGGCATGCTCAAAGGCCTTCGCATCCACACCCAGGAATTCCGTGCAGTTCTGTCCCAGGGATTCAGGCGCCGACCAACCGAAGATCTGCTCTGCCCCCCGATTCCAATATTCAATACATCCTGATTGGTCGGTGAGCATGATGGCATCGCGAGTCTGGTCCAGCAGGGCAGCCTGCTCTTCGATCTGACGATGCCGCTCCAGGCGGTCCAATTCACCGGCCGCGCCCGCCGCAAAGATGCCCAAGGCCGAAAGAATGAAATCCGGATCAACCACCGGCTCACGAAACAGGGCGAAGATCAATCCAATGGGATTGCCATCGGCATCTTCCAGGCGGTGGCCCACATACGACTCGACGCCAAGTTTGTGAAGAATGTCATCTTCGGGATAGGTCTCCCGTGCTGCTTCCGGTACCACGCAACTGGCTTGACCGAGCATGGACTCACAAGGGGTACCGCTCAGGTCATAAGTCGTACCCGCAATCGACTTACCGTCCGCCTGGCCCGCCACAATCCGCGCCCGGAGCAGATCCCCCGGCAGCAAGCGGCCAATCCCCACGATCGGCGAACCGACGGTCTCCGCCACCTTGTCCGCCAGTCGCTCCAGGAAATCAGCCCCGCTTCTGGCCTGGAAGGCCGAGGCAATGTTGATTACCGCGCGGTTGAGCTGCTCTTCGCGGATTCGGCTACGCCGGGAGACGATGCCATAGGCCAAGTCGCTGGCCAGCTCGCCCAACAGGCCCAACTCATCACGGCCGATGGCGTCGCCAACCGGTGCCACCAGGATGAATACACCGAGCAATTGATCGCCATCGCAAAGGGGGATGAACAGACCGTTGCCCAATTCCAGGGCCGATGCCTGCTCTGCAATGGGCAGTCCCGGAACATCACCAAAACCCCGAACCAATACAGGCAATTGGTCCTCCAACAGTGGGCGCAAGACACCTTCGCCCGACATGCGAAATCGCAGGTCATCTGGTTCGAGTGAGAACCTATCGTCAGCAGCCGACCACGAATGGCAGTGGTACCAACCGGATTCACTATTGGCCGGTAGGGCGATCCAGCTCAGCGGGTATTCCCCCGTGTCGACGACCACATCACAAATCCCCTGCAGCAGTTCTGCCTCGCACTCGGCTCGAACCAGTGCTTCATTGCATTGACTCAGCATGCGCAGGGAGCGATTGGCCCTAGCCAGGGCTCGTTCCCGATCCTTGATGTCACTGATATCGGTAATCACACCCTCAAAATGGACATCCCCGGACTCAATGGACGAGACCGCACGGCCACGTTCCCAGACCCAGCGCCAGTTACCTTTTCGGGTACGCAGTCGATAGGAAAAGCTATAGGGCTGACCGCCAGCGATGGAACGCTCGACTTCGGCAACCAGTCTGGGCATGTCCTCAGGGTGAATCAGTTCGACAAAGCCGCCACTGTCCTCGGCAGTCAGTTCCTCCGGGGTGAATCCGGTCAAGTCCCTGGCACCGTCACTGACCCAGACCGCACTCCAGCGTTCATCCTGGCGGACCCGGTATACCATGCCCGGAAGATTGGCCACCAGGGTTTCAAGCTGTCGCCCCTTCTCCTTCAGGGCCCGACGGACTCCCTTGAGCTGACGTTGTGAGCGACAGTGTTCGATGGCCACACCCAGCAAATGGGAGATTCGGGAGATGATGAGCAGATCCTGCTCATCAGGACCGCGCGTTTCCCGGTAATACAAGGCAAAACTGCCCAGTACCTTGCCAGCGGCATCGACAATGGGGGTTGACCAGCAGGCATGGAGGTCATGGGCCAGGGCAAGTTCACGAAAGTCTTTCCACAGGGGGTCGCTGCTGATGTCGGTGGAGATCACCTGACGGCGCTCATGCATGGCGGTTCCACAGGAGCCCACGCCAGAGCCAATGGCTACACCTTCCAGGGCATGGTTGTAGCTGAACGGCAACTGCGGGGCCGCGCTATGGACGACATGCACGCCATCATCATCCAACAGGAGAATGTTGGCAATGCCGTCACTGGAGAGTTCATCCACGACACTCGCGATCTGGTCCAGCAACTGCTGCAGGCTGCTACCTTCCAGCATCTGCTGAAGGATCGTTTCCTGCGCCCGGAACAACCGGGATTCAGTTACCGCCGCGACCGCTTTGGACACCTTATGGTCACCTTTATCCCCAGGCGGGGAGAATCAGTTTGCCGACAATGGCATTCCCGGATCGTTGCATTCGCAGGCATGGACGCCGACTGAAAATACCGCGGGCACAACTCCCGGCGGAACTCGGCGGCGCACGTCCTAGAACTGATTGTAGTGGAAAACCCGCAGCTTTCTGCAAATGACAGCGTCTCACGTTTAGAGCTCAGGGAGAATGCTAAAATTCCCCTCTTTCCTTGCGCCATGCCGCCAATGAGCACAAACACCATGCCCGGGCAGCCCGTCGACAGTGTCATACCCCGCCTGCTCAAGACTCTCAGCGATCACAATCGGGCAATCCTCCAGGCCCCCCCGGGCGCGGGCAAGACCACGCGGGTGCCACCGGCATTGCTATCAACGCCCTTCTGCAAGGATAGCAAAATCCTGCTACTCGAGCCGCGCCGGCTGGCAGCCCGCAATGCCGCCCGATTCATGGCCGCACAACGGAGTGAGCGGGTGGGCGAGACAGTGGGCTACCGCACCCGCCTGGATACGCGCATCGGTCCCGACACCCGTATTGAAGTGGTCACCGAAGGAATTCTCACCCGCCTGATCCAGGCCGATCCGGCCCTGGAGGACTACGCGGCGGTGATCTTCGACGAGTTCCATGAACGCTCCCTGCAGGCCGATCTGGGACTGGCCCTGGTGTTGGAGTCCCAGCAGGCCCTGCGCGAGGATCTTCGCCTGCTGATCATGTCGGCCACGCTGGATACAGACCGGATATCCACCCTGCTGGACCAGGCCCCGGTGGTGCACAGCGAGGGGCGCAGTTTCCCGGTGACGGTTCACTACCGTCCGCCCGAACGCGACGAACCGCTGATTTCCAGCGTGACCCGGGCAGTCCATCACGCCCTGGCCAGTGAATCCGGCTCACTGTTGGTGTTTCTGCCTGGTGAAGGCGAGATTCGGCGGACAGTCGAGGCCCTGGAAGGCAATCTGCCCGCCGACGTGCAGCTCGCGCCTCTCTACGGTCAACTCTCCCCTGAGGCTCAGGATGCGGCCATTCAGCCGGCGTCGACCGGTCAGCGCAAGCTGGTACTGGCCACGGCCATTGCTGAAAGCAGTCTCACCATTGAGGGCATTCGGGTGGTAATCGATGCCGGCCTTGCCCGACGCAGCGTCTTCGATCCGGGCTCGGGCATGAGCCGGCTGCAAACCAGCCGGGTCTCGCGGTCATCAGCCGAACAGCGCCGGGGCCGCGCCGGGCGAATCGGCCCCGTCGTCTGCTACCGGCTGTGGTCTGAATCGGCCCAGGCGGGACTGGCACCGTTCGCCCCCGCCGAGATACTGGAGGCGGATCTGGCACCGCTGGCGCTGGAACTGACCCAGTGGGGCTGCCGGGAACCGAAAACACTGGCCTGGTTGGATCCACCCCCCCGTGCACCGTGGCGTCAGGCCATGGATCTGCTGCAATGGCTTGACGCGGTGGATGACGACGGCGCGATTACCCCCCATGGTCGCGACATGCAGCGGCTGGGCCTCCATCCCCGTCTCGCCCATATGGTCCTGCAAGGCCGGGCCATGGGCCTGGGCCGATTGGCGGCGGAACTGGCGGCTCTGCTGGAGGAGCGGGATCCCTTGCCGAATGACGAGGGTGCGGACATGGAAAAGCGGGTTCTGGCGCTCCGGGGGGAATATCCCGCTGCCACCAGCGGTCGCCTGCGCCGCATCCGTCAGGCAGTGAACAAATGGCTGCCCGGGAATGAGCCGCCCGCTCAGGACGATGAACAGGAAACCGGTCGCCTGCTGGCCCAGGCCTACCCCGACCGTATTGCCCGTCGGCGGGGTGAGAGTCACCGCTTTCTGCTTGCCAACGGCCGTGGCGCGACACTGTCGGTACAAGACCCCCTGGCCCGCAAGACCTGGTTGGTGGCGGCAGCCCTGGACGGGAGAGAGGGAGATGCCAGGATCTTCCTGGCCGCGCCGGTTTCCGGCTCAGCGCTGGAACAGGATCTGGCGGGGCGAATCAAGACCCGGGACCGGGTGACCTGGGACGAAAGGGCCGGGACCATGGTGACACAGCGGGAACGCCGACTGGGCGCCATCCGCCTGTCCACCGAGCGGCTGCCGGATCCGCCGGCGGAGATGATTGAAAACGCCTTGCTGGACGTGGTCCGAGAGCGGGGACTTGGCGTACTGCCCTGGTGCGGAGAGAGCCGACGCTTGCGGGCCCGTTTGCAATTTCTGCACCGGCTCTGGCCGGAGCAGTGGCCGCCCTGCGACGATGAAAACCTGCTGGCAACACTGGATGAATGGCTGGCGCCCTTCCTCGTCGGTCGACGCTCCCTGGCTGATCTCGGCAAGCTGCCGCTCAAGCATGCCCTGATGGCCAGGCTGTCCGGCAATCAGAGCGGGGAATTGGAACGGCTGGCACCGCCACGGCTCCAGGTGCCCAGCGGCCAGTCCATGCCGCTGGACTATGATGCCGACCCCGGCCCGGTGCTGGCAGTGAAACTGCAGGCCGTCTTCGGACTGTCTGAATCACCGCGGGTTGCGGACGGTCGCTGTCCGGTGGTTTTTCACCTGCTCTCACCCGCGGGCCGCCCCCTGGCCGTCACTGCCGACCTGGCCAGTTTCTGGCGCCAGGCCTATCCGGAGGTCCGCAAGGACATGCGCGGGCGCTACCCCAAGCACCCCTGGCCCGACGATCCGCTCGCCGCCGAGGCAACCATGGCCACCAAACGGCGATGAAACCGGCTACCGGGCCAGCAGGCGGGAGAGACTGCGCTGCCCCATGAAGCGATCCTGCTGCCTGCCCTCGGCATCAAACAACAGGGTGGTCGGCACGCCATGGGCCTGCCAGCGATGCAGCAGGCGGCTGTCGCCGTCCAGCAGCACGGTGACATTGTCCGGCAGGCTCTGCTCCAGACCGTCCATATAGGCGGTGACGGTCTCGGCATCCTCGCCCACACTGACCAGAAACCACTGCCTTTGTTCGGACTGACGCGCCGCCCGGATCACATCCGGCATCATGCGATGACAAACGCCGCACCAGGTGGCCCAGAGAAAGACGCCGCTACCCTCCTCGCCAGCGGATGCGGCGAGCTCGACTGCGCTTCCCTCCAGGTCCTCAAGGACCACACGATCCAGTCGCGCCGTATCCGGGGCCAGGACCAGAACGGCCACCACTCCCGCCACTCCCACGACCAGTCCGGGGAGCATGGTGGCCGCCATCCAGCGCGGGGCCATGCCATGCCGCCAGAGGTACCAGGCACTGACCAGCGCGGCACCCAACAGGGCGCCCCACCAGGCGAAACCGTCCTGCCAGATGAACAGAATGGTCCAGGGCGCCTCCAGAAAGGGGGCCGGGAACGTCACCACGTGAGCCAGACGGGCGCCGACAATCGCCGCAACCAGGGACCAGGTCACCCAGTCGCTCAGCAGGGGTTCGCGACGCCGGAGGAAGTGTGCCGCCAGCAGCAGGCTGATCGCCGCCAGCAGGGCCACGAGACGATCCATGGGCATGACCAGGGGCCCGAGAGTGATTGCATCCATCTCAATTCTCCATCAGCGATCCGCTTTCAGCGCCGCGCAAGCATATAAAGTCCAGTGCATCCATTTCCGAGACCAGTCGGCGCAGGGCCCGCCAATCCGCATTATCAGGCCGATCCCCGGTGGCCCGCACGATCTCGGCCAGCGGTCTGCGGCCATCCATGCGCCCGATCCAGGCCGCCTCGCGGCGATCGTAGGCACGGCGGATATCATCGAAGGCATGAAAGGGCCAGCTCATCACGCCGGCCTTGCCCTCGGGCGGCGAAAGAAAATCCTTGCGCAAGCCCGGCGCCGGGACGGGAATATGGCCTTGCCAGTCATCATCCTCGGCTCGCAGCCGGCGCTGAGCAGCCGCCACGCTGTCCGGGCAGGCAATGATCTCGTGCTTGAACAGGGAGGCCCGATAATGTTCCCCCAGGCTCCAGCGCTCCAGGTCCGGCAGTGAATGGATCCGGTCGCCCCAGGGGCTTGCCTGCAGCGCAGTCGCCAAGGGCTCGTAATGCCCGCGCTGAAACAGCCCCTGCAATCGAAAGCCACAGTTCTCAAGCAGGTCGTTGGCCTGCTCCAGGGTATAGGGCCGATCAATGGGGTGGAGGAGATAGTCAACCAGCTCGGCGGGGCTGTCCAGATCGGGGAACAGGCTGCGCCGGTGCCGCAGTGGGTGACTGGCGGGCAATTGCCGGAGCATCTCCTTTAGCTGCGCCACCTCCGTATCACTGACCTGATCAGCGCTCAGCCCCAGGCGTTTGCAGAATTCCTGCAGATAATAGATGGCGTCCCGTCCATGGGGCGCGTAGAGCATCAGGGCCAGGGCGCCGTCCGGCTTGACCACCCGACGCAGTGCAGACAAGCCGGCGGCCGGCGCCGGCAGGTGGTGAATGACACCGGTACTGACCACCAGATCGTAGCGCCCTTCCCCGAGCCGGGACACGTCCTCCAGGGGCATTTGCTGCAGGGACAGATTCTCCAGACCATATTCATTGGCGAGACGCTCACAGGCGTCCAGCGATGCCCGGCTCAGGTCGATCCCTGTGATACGGGCCCTGGGATGGGCGGCGGCATAGCGTGCCGCCTGGGAAGTGCCGCAGCCGGCGATCAGTATCTCCAGCGCCTCGGTGGCAGGGCGCCGTGGCCAGTAGTGATGAAAGAACAGCGAGGGAAAACCGATTTCCATCACCTGGCCCCGGGCCCAGGGGGCCAGATCCTGCTCGGCGGTGGGATAGGGAAAGCGCTCGTACTGGCGCCTTACCCGCTCATTACCGCTACCTTGTTCAGTCGCCGTCATGATCCTCTGTCTCCTTGCCACCGCGCCGCGCATCATGCCGCAGGCGCCCGCCCTGCACCAGTCCGATTCACGAAATTGGATCGTGACAATGCGCGTCATGTCACAGAATAAGACAACCCAAATCGGGACACGAGCCCTTGGGCATTGCCCATGGGCAATGAGGATAAACGTTATTTTTTGCTTTAATTTCAGTCAACTAAAAATATTTTACCGCCAATCGGCATGACTTGGCACGCCACCTGCACCCTATGACGGCGAGCATTTTTCAAGCTGAACTAACGGAGGAATTCATGAAGATCCGTACTACTGCATTCGCCATCCTGACCGCCGGTTTCATCGCCAGCCCGCTGGCCATGGCCCAAGGTCAGCCCCCGCAGGAGCAACAGCAGCAACAACAGCAGCAGCCAATGCCGCAGCAGCAGGAAGCCCCTGAGGTGACCGACGATCAGATCAACGCTTTCGTTGATGCCTACATCGCGGTCAACGAGGTGCGCGAAGAGTACACCGAGCGCCTGCAGAATGCTGACGACCAGGAGCATGCTCAGGAACTGCAGCAGGAAGCCAATGATGCCATGACTTCCGCCATCGCCGATGCCGGCCTGGAGATCGAGGAATACCAGGAAGTGGCCATGGCTGTGAACGCCGACTCGGAAATCCGTGAACAGGTGACCGAGATGCTTGAGGAGCGCGGCGCCCTCTAAGATCGACCACCGGGATTGTCCCGAGAGGACGTCCCGAGTCGATCAACAGGCAACAGACCGGGTTCCCCCCCTCCCCCCGGTCTGTCCCCCGAAGGCCCCACCACTGGTGGGGCCTTCTTTTGTCCAGGCCAAGAAAAAAGGGGACGGCATCCGTCCCCTTCTTCGCCTTGCCAGGCAACTGGCCGTGGCTCAGAGCCCTTGGCGACGGCTGGCTGCGGCACGTGGACGACCGCCGGCCTTGCCCGAGGGCTTGCCACCCGGTCGGCCACCCGGCTTGCGACGCGGCTTATGTCGGCCTTCCGCCTTGGCGCCGTGGGACGGCTTGCGACGGCCACCCTGGCCCCGGCCACCCCCGTTACCCTTGCCGGGCACCCGGGCCACTTCCTGCGGATCCGGCTCAAAGCCCTCGATGATTTCACAAGGTACGGCGTTGCCCAGCATTTTCTCGATATCGTGCAATGGCTTGCGGTCATCGGCACAAACCAGGGAATAGGCCCGGCCTTCCCGGCCGGCCCGCCCGGTGCGGCCGATACGATGGACGTAGTCCTCGGGGACATTGGGCAGATCGAAATTGACCACGTGAGGCAGCTGCTCGATATCCAGGCCACGGGCGGCAATATCGGTGGCCACCAGCAGACGGACACTGCCCCGCTTGAACTGCTTGAGGGCACGGCTGCGGGCGGCCTGGGTCTTGTTGCCATGAATGGCCACGGCACTCAGCCCCTCCCGATCCAGCTGCTTGCAGAGACGATCCGCGCCGTGCTTGGTGCGAGTGAACACCAGGGCCTGGCGCCACTCACCGTCACGCACCAGCCGACTCAGCAGGGCCGGCTTGTCGCCGCGAGTCACCGGATGCACCACCTGGCTGATCCGTTCGGCGGTGCTGTTGGCCGG
Source organism: Natronospira sp. (assembly GCA_003558125.1). Lineage (GTDB taxonomy): Bacteria > Pseudomonadota > Gammaproteobacteria > Natronospirales > Natronospiraceae > Natronospira > Natronospira elongata. The sequence goes on from PWMQ01000041.1 coordinate 20,553, forward strand.
CGCCACTTCGATCTCTACCGGGTCCTTCAGCATGCCTCGGGACAGATTGCGGATTTCCTTGGAGAAAGTCGCGGAGAACAGCAGGGTCTGGCGCTGCTCCGGGAGTGCGGCGATCAGCTTGCGGATATCATGGATGAAACCCATGTCCAGCATGCGATCGGCCTCGTCCAGTACCAGATGCTCCACCCGTGACAGATCCACGGTGCCCTGGCGAAGGTGATCCAGCAGACGACCCGGTGTTGCCACCAGGATGTCCACGCCCCGGCGCAGACGCTGGACCTGGCCATGCATGCCGACACCACCGTAGATCACCATGGAACGCATGGGCAGATGGCGGCCGTAGGTCTGAACGCTCTCCTGCACCTGAGCGGTGAGCTCGCGGGTCGGGGTGATGATCAGCACGCGTACGTGGCGGCCACCCTCGGGCTTGCGGGCAGCCAGGTGCTGAAGCAGAGGGAGCGTGAAACCGGCGGTTTTGCCGGTACCCGTCTGGGCGGCTGCCATGACATCCCGGCCCTTGAGGACGGCGGGAATGGCGGCTGCCTGAATAGGCGTAGGGGTATCATAGCCCTGTGCGGAAACCGCACGGAGCAGCGCGGCCGAAAGGCCGAGTTGATCAAAAGACATTATTGGAATAACTCCTGGGATAGCCAGCCCGCATACGGCTCATGCCGTGGTTTCGGGCCCGGTCCAGGCAAAAAGAAAGAGTAGCAAACGAGGCAGGCTCAGGCAGGCGGCCATTTCATTGGCCGTAGTCGCTGCTCAAGGGGAAACCGCGAACGCCCGACGCAGACCGGAGGGCGTCGGTGCGCGCACTATATCAGACTCAGGGAATAAAGCCAGTCATTTCTTTTGGAGGCGCCCGGTTGATCAGCGGTTCACAGCCGGGCCGCAAGGCGGGTGCCTTCATCGATGGCCCGCTTGGCGTCCAGTTCCGCGGCCAGGTTGGCACCACCAATGAGATGGGTGCTGACACCGGCAGATTCCAGCTTGTCATGCAGTTCCCGCTGGCTCAGCTGCCCGGCGCAGAGAATGACATTGTCCACTTCCAGGCAGCGGGACTCCTCACCCACGCGGATATGCAGGCCCTGGTCATCGATCCGCTCATAACTAACACCGGGAATCATCTTCACACCGTGTTCACGTAGCGAGACACGATGAATCCACCCGGTGGTCTTGCCCAGGTATTTACCGGGCTTGCTGGTCTTGCGCTGCAGGAGATGGATCTCTCTCGCCGCCGGGGGGAACTCGGGCTTCAGACCTTCCACGCCGCCACGTCGGTCGAGCTGCATGTCCACGCCCCACTGGCGGAAGAATTCCTCCCGGGTCTGGGCATGCTCCGGTTGCGGGTGTACGAGAAACTCGGAGACATCAAAGCCGATGCCGCCGGCGCCCACCACGGCCACCCGCTGCCCCACCGGCTTGCCGTGCAAGAGCACGTCGATGTAGCTCAACACCTTGGGATGGTCCTGCCCCGGAATGCCCGGATCACGCGGTACCACCCCGGTCGCCAGAATGACTTCGTCAAAGTCCTGCAAGGCGTCTGCATCCGCGCGCTGGCCGAGTCTCAGGTCCACACCGGACAGTTCGATGCGACGCTGGAAGTAGCGCAGGGTTTCGTGGAATTCTTCCTTGCCGGGAATGCGCTTTGCCATGTTGAACTGCCCGCCGATGCGGTCAGCGGCCTCGAACAGGGTGACTTCATGACCGCGCTCGGCGGCCGTGGTGGCCGCCGCCAGACCGGCCGGCCCTGCGCCCACCACGGCAATCCGGCGCGGCGTGTTCACCGGCTCAATGCGGACTTCGGTTTCATGTCCGGCCCGCGGGTTGACCAGGCAGGAAGCCACTTTCTTTTCGAAGACGTGATCCAGGCAGGCCTGGTTGCAGGCGATACAGGTATTGATTTCGTCACTGCGGGCTTCGAACGCCTTGTTGACCCACTCGGGGTCGGCCAAAAAGGGCCTGGCCATGGAAATCATGTCGGCATCGCCATCCGCCAGCACCTGTTCGGCGGTATCGGGCATGTTGATGCGGTTGGTGGTCACCAACGGCAGGGAGACCTCATCACGGAGCTTGCGGGTCACCCAGGTAAAGGCGGCTCGGGGCACCATGGTGGCGATGGTGGGAACACGGGTCTCGTGCCAGCCAATGCCGGTATTGATGATGGTGGCGCCGGCCGCCTCGATGGCCTTGCCGAGCTGGACCACCTCTTCCCAGCTATTGCCGTCGGCGAGCATGTCCAGCATGGACAGGCGATAGATGATGATGAAGTCCTCACCCACCGCCTCTCGGGTCCGACGCACGACCTCCACCGCCACCCGCATGCGGTTCTCGAATGACCCGCCCCACTGGTCGGTGCGGGTGTTGGTGCGGGGAACCAGGAACTGATTGATGAAATAGCCCTCCGAGCCCATGATCTCGACACCGTCATAGCCGCCGGCCCGGGCCAGACGCGCGCAACGCACAAAGTCCCGGATCTGCCCTTCCACGCCACTACTGCTCAGGGCCTTGGGCTTGAAGGGGGATATGGGGGCCTGGATGGCAGAAGGTGCCACCGAAAAGGGATGGTAGGCGTAGCGCCCGGCGTGGAGTATCTGCATGCAGATGCGACCGCCGGCCTCATGCACTGCCCGGGTCAGCTTGCGATGGCGAGGCAACTCCAGGCGATTGGTCAGCTTGGAGGCGAAGGGCGCCAGACAGCCGCGCCGGTTGGGCGCGATACCGCCGGTGACCATCAGTCCTGCTCCTCCGCGGGCCCGCTCGACGAAATAGGCCGTTAGGCGATCCCAGTGCCATACCCGATCTTCAAGACCGGTGTGCATGGAGCCCATGAGAATACGGTTGGGCAGGGTTGTAAAACCGAGATCGAGCGGCTGAAACAGGTGAGGATAGGCTTTATGACTCAAGGATTTGGCCCCGTCTTTCAGTCGGATTGATCGTCCTTGGCCAATTGGCCCAGTGCGTCCGGATCCAGCAGGCGAATGTCGCGCCGGTCCACTTCAATCCATCCCTGGGTCTGGAATTTCTTCAGGACCCGGCTGACGGTTTCCGTCGCCAGGCGCAGATAATTGGCAATATCCTTGCGCGGCATGGCCAGGCGCAGATCGGTAGCCGAATACCCTCGCTCCCCCAGTCGGCGGGCCAGGTCCATCAGGAAAGCCGCCATCCGCTGCTCGGCAGTGGAATCGGCAGCACGAGGTACCAGGGAGCTGATTTCCTTGCTGAGCAGCCGCATGATCTGACGCTGCAGGCCAGGGATGTCACCGGCCAGTTCAGAAAGCTGAGCAAAAGGCAGCACGCAGGCACTGGCGGTATCCAGGGCAACGACACTGCACTGGTGGGCGTCAGGATAAATGGCATCCAGCCCCACCAGCTCGCCAGGCAGATGAAAGCCGATCACCTGCTCTTCCCCTTCCTCGTTGATCAGATAGCTCTTGTACATGCCGGAGCGCACCGCATAGATACTGCGCATGGGATCACCCCGGCGAAACAGGTGATCCCCCACATGCATGCTGCGGGACACCTCCACCACGGAATCCAGCCGCTCCACCTCGGCCCGGTTAAGGCCCATGGGAACGCAGAGTTCACTCAGGGAGCAATTACTGCAGACGCGCTTGAGTTCACGTAGATCAAGCGCGCTGGACTGACCGGGGGAAGCAGGCATGGAACTCCTTCTGCACTGATGCTGCGAGGAGCTCACATACTAAGGTAATTCCGCCGCCCATCAAAGCCTGCCACCCGGCTTAGGCGTCCGGCAGCTGTTCCAGGATCAGCTTTTCCAGGTAACGACAATAGCGGTCCAGGTAGTTCAGGCCTTCCGAGGCGCTGAACAGCCAGGGGTTCATCAGGGTGTGCCGGAGCAGAAAGACATAGTCGCTGGCCCCCTCCTCCGCCTTGCCTCCGGAGCGGAAACTGTCAGGGTCCAGTCCCAGACGTTCCACCAGCGTCTGGCGAGCGGCGGGGCTCAGGGCGTCGTGGAAGACATTGGTCCGGGAGCCAAAGAATTCACGGGTCTGGGGCGCACGGTCCGGCGTCACCCGCAGCTGTTCATAGATGCCCTGACAGAAACGGTTCATCACCGGCACGCTGCGGTTGCCTTCCGGATTTACGGCAATACAGATCAGATTGGTATCCGGTTCAAAAGGCACCACCAGACGTGCCTTGCCACGCAGCCGGTCCGCGGTCTCCTGAAGACGGTCGAAAAGGTATTCCGTGCTGTGAATGGTGACTTCGGTGAGTTTGCCGAAATGGCGATGATCCAGGGGAAAGACCCGATGGGTCACATAGGTGGCCGCTGCCATGGAACCCGGTTTTGAGCCTTCCAGGATGTAGCGACCCAGATTGCGCAGCAGGGTGTCGGTATCACTGTTGTCGCCGGCCTCGTCGAAGACGTAGGCAGCGCTTTCTCCCAACAAGGCGGTGATCTCCCGGTTGCGAGCGATGAATGCCCCTACGCCAAACGGTAGGTAACCGAGTTTGTGGGGATCGACGGTCACGGTATCGGCGTGGCGAATCGCAGCGAAGGCCTGATAGACATCGCTGGAGGGAAAATAGCGAAATTGATCCTTGAGTTCGTCGTGGTGCCGCATGGCCCCACCGGGCTGACGGAACAGGGCCGCCATGTAACCACCCCAGGCGGCATCCACATGAATGCCAAAATCCAGCCCCTGACGGCGCCACTTCTGGCGCAGGGCGACAATATCGTCGATGGGATCGATGGTGCCGTATTCGGTGGTCCCCAAAACCCCCACCACCGCCAGCACGGGACGCTGCTGTTCATGCAGTTCGCCGAGGATACGGTCCAGGGCCGCCGGGTCCATGCGCATGTGATCAGTGACCGGCACCGAGACCAGCTGGGCGCTGCCAAAACCCATGAGCTTCATGGCCTTCTTCCAGCTGTAATGGGCCGTCAAGGGCACCAGTACCACGGGTGGCTTGAGGGCCGGCCAGGCGGCATGGAAATCCACCTGACCCAGATGCTCCACCCGCCCGGACTCGATGCGTTGAGTGAGTGCCTGGCGCTGTTCCGTCGGCAATGCCTGCAAGGCCTCGGCAACGGCCTCCCTAAGTCGAATGACGGTGTCCACATCCAGGTTGAACCAGGCCCATTCAGGGGCGTCCTGGGACAGCCGTCCACGACTCAGCTTCTCTATATCCAGGGACAGTTCGGGCAGGACCGAGCGCAGGGCCAGGGGGTAATACTTGGCTGCCCGAAGATTCCAGAGCCCTTCATAATTGGCCACTGTACCGCCGGAGGTGAGATGCCCCCAGGCACAGGGGTGCTGACCCGGGTCGGTATTGAACCCCATCATGGCCGCCAACTGGCGACCCGCCGCCAGTTCCAGCCGCACGGTCACCGGTGCGGCTTCCTCGGTGACATTGTTGGGGTTGTAGAGAGTCGAAACCAGATGGGCAATCAGGCCCGGCAAGAGCAGGTCCGAGGCCATGTGCCCGATATAGCGGGGATTGAAGAACGGCGCCGAGTTCTTGAGATCCGCGGTCAGCCGGTGCAACTCCGTTTTCATCTTGTCCACGAAGGCCAGATAGCCCTCGGAGTGAAGCACCTGAATGGGGATGGGCGGGGTGTCCTGGGGATGGAGATTCCGGCGCCAATAAACATGATCCCGGAAAAATTCCAGGATCAGTTTTTCGAATATCTCATCGTTTTCCCCATAGGCACCGAGAAAGAAGGGGCTGAACAGGGCATCCAGCTCGGTGCCTTCCACCTGCCGTTTATCATTCACGTCTTGTCACTCCAACTGGATTCGCAACAGTCGCGGTGTCAGACGAGACAGCGCACGCTGGCCTGACACCACGAGGATTGAAAGCGCTTCTCCGGCTTGTTCAGATCACTCGGGAAAATCGCTGCTGTCCCTTGGCCGGAGCATTGTAGGCGTCGAACAGCATGGCCACGTTTCGAAGCAGAAAACGCCCGGCACTGGTAACGGAGAAACCGTCTTTGTCCAGCGTGAGCAAGCCATCCGTCGCCATGGTTTCCAGGGCCGGCAGGGTATCGGAAAAGTAAGTCCAGAAATCAATGTGATGACGACGCCCCACCTGTCTGGCATCCACGATGCCATTGCACATGATGGACTGAATTACATGCTGACGGATGCGGTCATCGGCGGTCAGCACGAGCCCCCTTGCAATAGGCAAGCGCCCTTCTTTGACCGCCTTCTGCCATTGACGGATCTCGGTCAGGTTCTGGCTGAAACAATCGCCGACCTTGCCAATGGCACTGGCACCCAGACCGATCAGATCACACTCGGCATGGGTTGAGTAACCCTGAAAATTGCGTTGCAGTTCGCCCTGGTCACGGGCCTTGACCAAGGGATCGCCGGGTCGGGCGAAGTGATCCATGCCGATATGCTCATAGCCGGCCTGGCTCAATTTATCCACCGCCAATGTCAGGAGGCTGAGTCGCAATTCCGCATTGGGCAGGCTGTCACCGTCAATCAGGCGTTGAACCGGAAAACGGTCGGGCATGTGGGCATAAGCGTAGATGGAGAGCCGGTCCGGTGCCAGTTCGATGACCTGGTCCAGGGTGTGGGCAAATCCTTCCATGCTCTGACGGGGCAGACCGTAGATCAGATCAAAGCTCAGTCCGCCGACGCCGGCCTCTCGCGCAGCCGCTACCTGGTCGGCCACCATGGCAAAGGGCTGGATGCGGTTGACCGCTTCCTGCACGCGCCGATCGAAATCCTGAATTCCCAGTGACATGCGATTGAAGCCCGTCTCCACAAGACTGGCCAGATCCTGCTCGGAGACCGAACGTGGATCGATCTCCACGGAGAACTCCCGTTCTTCGGGGGCGGCCAGGTTGAAGGCGCTGGACACGGCATTCATCAGGCCCTGCAGCTCGGCCGGGCTGTGAAAGGTCGGGGTGCCGCCACCCAGGTGCAGCTGTCGCAGCTTGCGGTCCGGGTCAAACAATGCCGCCTGGCGGTGCAATTCCTCGGCCAGATGCCCGAGATATCGATGCCCCCGATCGGACCGGCGGGTGATGCTGCGGTGGCAGGCGCAGTACCAGCAGGCCTCCTGACAGAAGGGCAAATGCACATAGAGGGAGAGATCGCGAGGGATGGGCTCTTCATTGGAGATTCGCACCATCTCCCGGTAGGCTTCTTCGCCAAATTCGTCCGAAAACTGCAGGGCCGTGGGATAAGAGGTGTACCGCGGCCCGCGGACGTCGTATCGGCGCATCAGATCTGGGTCAAAGGGCATGGGTCTCGCCATCCTGTGAAGGTCTGTCCACGATGAGAGACATGCTATACAGCCCCGGCGGGGAAACCTTTGACCTGTGTCAAGCAGTCGTCAAGTCGAGTGCCGGCTGAAAAGCCGTTAAACTGACGGCTCGGGTGATGTCCTGCTTGCAAGGATGCTGAACTGGGGAGAGTAGCGTGAATCTGCGGGATCGAGTCAGACTTTTCCAGATTGGGACACGATTGCTGACCGCCCCGCTGCTGCCCACCTCCGAGGACGCACCGCAAGTCCCTGCCCTGCCCGCAGACTGGCCGCAAGGCATGGCCAGCGACCATGGCTCTCTTGAGGTCCGTCGGTCGATATTGCGGCCACTGTGCTCACTGGCTGCCAGGGGGCATTTCCCGCTGGGAGAGATGCCGATTCATGAACTGGTCATTCGGGAGGAGCTGGCCCTGCAGTGGCCGCTATTCCGCCTGATGCTTGAGGATGAAGGCGCCTTGCTGCGATGGCATCCGCATCTGGCCTGGTATCAGGAGCGGGTTCGTCGACGCGGACGTCTCAACGCCAAACGCAAGCTGGCAAAGTGCATGCTGACATTCCGCAGTCTTCAAAACGAGGGGTTCCGCACGGATGATGGGGATCCCATCATGGTCTATCGTTCGCCCCGCTATCTGATCCGCAATGGCGGCTCCCATCGACTGGCCATGCTCGCCGCAATGGGCCGACAATCCGTCCCCGTGGTGGTACTGGATCGGCACGTTATTCTGGAAGACCCGGATATCCCCGCCCCCCTGCGACAGCGAATCCTGGAACTGGACCCGGCCTAGCGACCGTTCATGAAAAAGGGCGGGTGGCTTGCGCCACCCGCCCCTTGCAACGCCCTTGATCAAGACAATATCGGACCTGTCCTCAGCTTGCCGGCTCCAGACGATACAGGGCCGCATCGGACTGGCCGTTGAGGATATAGATATTGCCGTCCGGGCCCTGACGAACGTCACGAATCCTGCCGATTCGCCGGAGCAGTAGCTCTTCGGCGTGCACGACCTCCGAATCCTCAACCACCAGACGCAGGATTCGCTGGGCGCGCAGCCCGCCCGCAAGCAGATTACCGTCCCAGTTGCCAAAGCTGTCTCCATGCACGACTGCCAGGCCCGAGGGGGCCAGGGTCGGCAGGAATTCAAAGACCGGCGGCTTCATGCCATAGGCCTGATGATCCCGCGAGCGGGCATCCCCGAACTCGCCTTCCGTGCGATAGTCCCGACCCAGGGTCACAACCGGCCAGCCGTAGTTGTTGCCCGGCTCGATCAGGTTGAGCTCATCACTGCCTCGCGGGCCGTGCTCGGTGGCCCAGATCTGCCCGGTTTCCGGGTGCTTGACGATACCCTGAATGTTGCGATGACCGTAGGACCAGATCTCCGGGGCATAGTCGTCGTCATCAACGAAGGGATTGTCCTCGGGGACGCTGCCGTCGGCATTGAGGCGAACCACCGTGCCCGAATGATCCTGGGTGTCCTGCGAACGCATGGGCTCGGCACCGCGATCGCCGATCGTCATCAGCAGGGTACCGTCATCAAGAAAGACAACCCGGGAGCCATAGTGGCGGCCGGGGCTGGTGTAGGTGTTGGACTCGAAGAGTTCCTCGAAATCCACCAGGCTGTTTCCATCCAGGCGTGCGCGGGCCAGGGCAGGTACCGTCCCGTCACTGTCACCCTTGGAATAGGTCATGTAGATCCAGCCGTTGTCCTCGTAGTCCGGATGGACAACGATATCGAGCATGCCGCCCTGGTTGGCCACATGGACCTCCGGCAGCCCCTCCAGCGCGGTCTTGCTGCCGTCTTCCACCACGTAGATAGCGCCCGGGCGCTCGGTCACCAGCTTGCGGCCATCCGGCAGAAAGCCCACCGCCCAGGGGTGGGTCAGCCCATCGACGACCTTCACCAGGCGAAATTGCTCGTATTCAGAGCCGACACTGCGCTCCACGACCTCCTGGGCGCCCGCCTGGGACAGCGGCAGCGTCAGGGAGAGCAGCAGGCCAGCCGCGGTAAGTGACTGTTTTCTCATGATTTCCTCCAATTATTCTTGTGTAATTGCGAGAACTGGCGGATTGGGAAATACGGGAGGTGTGACAGGCAAGGATAGCTGGTAGTTCGGATTCGTACAGTGTTGGGGTTAGGAGTGAGGGGTTAGGGGGGAGTAGTGCTGGGTGCTGAGTGCTGAGTGCTGAGTGCGGGGAGGATGGCCACCGAGAATGTGGTGACATCTCTGAAAATGGCGGAGAGGGAGGGATTCGAACCCTCGGACCCCTGAGGGGTCAACGGTTTTCGAGACCGCCCCGTTCGACCACTCCGGCACCTCTCCGATTCAACAACTTACCTTAACTCAGCGTCCACCAGCGGCATTGAGCCTTGGTGGACTGATCCTCCGTTCGCAACATTGGCGCGGGCGGGCTGTCTCAGGGGACAGACCGGCGCCGTTCGTCGGGCCGTGCCACCCTCGGGGTGACGTCAGCCGGGCGTGTAGCGGCCCAGGCTGGCAAAATGTTGCGGGGCAACCCGTTTCGGGGGTTGTCCTTGCAGCCGGAGCCCGCAGATTCTAACAGAGCACCAAAAGCGGCGCGACCGGCTTGAAGGGCCCCGAAGAAAATTCCGGGGGCAAATCGCTACAATGGATGTTACATAATCCTTGGAGGACAACGATTGCTGCGGATCTGGCTGACCACAGGACTGGCCCTGCTACTGGGTACCTGCTCCCTGCCCCCTTCCCTGTTGGAGCAGGTGCAGAGCCGTGGTGAGCTGCATGTTCTGACCCGCAACAGTCCGACGACTTACTACATCGATGCCGATGGACCCACCGGCATGGAGTTCGATTTGGCCCAGCGCTTTGCGGACCATCTGGGCGTGGATTTACGTATCACCGTCCCGGATGGTGTAAACGAGATATTCCGTCAGCTTGAATCCGGTGAGGCCCACCTGGCCGCGGCGGGTCTGTCGATCACCGATCGCCGTCAGGAGCGGGTACGATTTGGTGAGCCCTATCAGGAAGTCACCCAACAGCTCGTGTATCGCTTTGGCCGCAGCCGGCCCCGTTCCCTGGATGAATTGGATGGCACCGTCGCGGTGGTGGCGGGAAGCAGCCATGAAGAAACCCTGCAGCAGCTGGCGGAGGACTATCCCGAGCTGGAATGGAAGGCTATCGATGGGGTGGAGAGTGAGGAATTACTGATTCGGGTGGCCGAGCGGGAACTCGACTACACCGTGGCCGACTCGGTGGAGCTGCACATGAACCGCCGTTACTACCCCGAACTGCGCGCCGCCTTCGATCTGGCTGAGCCGGAACCCCTGGCCTGGGCCTTTCCCAAAAACCGCGACAACAGCCTGCGTACCGCCGCGAATGAATTCATCCAGCGCATGGAACGCCGCGGGACTCTGGCTCAGCTCCATGACCGGCATTTTGGCCACACCGAACGCTTCGACTATGTCGGCACGCGCATTTTCATGCGCCATATCGACAACCGGCTGCCAACGTACCGGCATCTGTTCGAGACTGCCGCCGATGACAATTCCCTGGACTGGCGCTTGCTGGCGGCCATCGGCTATCAGGAATCCCACTGGAATCCGCGTGCCGTCTCTCCCACGGGGGTACGCGGGATCATGATGCTGACCCAACGCACGGCTTCGGACCTGGGCGTGCAAAACCGAATCGACCCTCAGGAGAGTATCTTCGGCGGGGCCCGCTATTTCCGGCAGGTCCGGGATCGATTGCCGCCGGAGATCGAAGAACCGGACCGGAGCTGGATGGCGCTGGCTGCCTATAACGTCGGCTTTTACCACTTGATGGATGCCCGCATGCTCACCGAGCAGAAGGGTGCGAACCCTGACCGCTGGATGGATGTGAGAGACCATCTGCCCCTGCTGAGCCAGCGCCAGTATTACACGCAGACCCGCTACGGCTATGCCCGCGGGCGGGAACCGGTCATCTATGTGGACAATATCCGCCGCTATTACGACATCCTCTCCTGGATGATGCCCAAGGAGGACGACGACGAGGAACGGTTGGCAGAGGAAACCCGTGCCCCTGATGGAGTCGTTATTGAGGAAGAGCTGGGTGAGGACGGAGATTAGGGAACCTCTGATTAATTCATTCGCGCCCGCAGTTGGCGCTGAGAGCGTCTGATTCAAGGCGCATTGCGCAGCACAGTAGCCTCTGTGCTACGGGCAAGCAATGCAATGCTGAAGCAGGCGCTCTCAGCACCAACCCCTTGTGGGCCAACGGGATTTTCCCTCTCGTCTTCGTTGCTCCTCGCTCATGTAGCACAGCGGCTACACTACGCTCGTCGCGCCTCGCGAGAGAAGAAATCCCGTTGGCTGTGGGCGCGAATGAATTAATCAGAGGTTCCTTGGGTAGGTTGGCTGGTGGCTTCGGTAGGGTTAGGACCCTACGGTGTCGGTGACCGGGGGCGTTCCGGTCCCTTCCGCCGACGCTCGCGAAAGAAGCTCCGCAGCAGGTCCCCACATTGATCCGCCAGGACACCGGATTGAACATCGACCTGATGGTTAAGGCGGTCTGTGCCGAGGATGGAGAAGAGGCTGCCGGCAGCGCCGGTCTTGGGGTCGGGGGCGCCGTAGACGACGCGAGCGATGCGGGCGTGGATGATGGCACCGGCGCACATGCAGCAGGGCTCCAGGGTCACATAGAGGGTGGCACCCGTCAGACGATAATTGTTGTCACGGGCTGCGGCCGCGCGCAGGGCGGCAATCTCGGCATGGGCGGTGGGATCATGAAGGCTGATGGGGGCATTCCAGCCCTCCCCCAGCACCTCGCCATCACGAACAATCACCGAGCCAACCGGCACCTCCCCCGCTGCCTCGGCATGGCGGGCAAGATCAATGGCATGCTGCATCCAGCGTTCGTCGGTGTTGTCCTGAGTCGTCATGTCTTTGACTCCGGGGACGGAGCAAGGTTATTTCCCTATTCCCACTCAATCGTCGCCGGTGGCTTGCCGGAGATATCGTAGGTGACACGGGAAATACCCCGGACCTCGTTGATGATTCGCCGTGAGACATGGTCGAGGAAATCATAGGGCAGATGTGCCCAGCGGGCGGTCATGAAGTCGATGGTTTCCACCGCGCGCAGGGCAATGACCCAGTCATAGCGACGGCCGTCACCCATCACGCCCACCGAACGGACCGGCAGGAAGACGGCAAAGGCCTGACTGGTCTTGTTGTAAAGATCGTGGTTCCAGAGCTCTTCGATGAATATGGCATCCGCCTTGCGCAGAATGTCGGCGTAGTCCTTCTTCACCTCGCCAAGAATACGCACCCCGAGGCCCGGCCCCGGGAAGGGGTGACGGAAGAGCATGTCATGAGGCAGGCCCAGCTCCACGCCCAGGCGGCGGACTTCATCCTTGAACAGTTCGCGCAGGGGCTCGATGAGCTTGAGCTTCATGTGCTCCGGCAGGCCACCCACATTGTGATGGGACTTGATCACCTGAGCCTTGCCGGTCTTGGAACCGGCGGATTCGATGACATCCTGATAGATGGTGCCCTGGGCCAGCCACTTCACGTTGTCGATCTTGCCGGCTTCTTCATCAAAGACTTCGATGAAGGTGCGGCCGATGATCTTGCGCTTCTCTTCCGGGTCTTCCACGCCCTTGAGCGCGGAGAGGAAACGATCCTCGGCGTCGACGCGGATCACGCGCACACCCATGTGCTCGGCAAAGGTGGCCATCACCTGATCGCCCTCACCAAGGCGCAGCAGACCGGTGTCCACGAATACGCAGGTGAGCTGTTCACCAATGGCCTTGTGCAGCAGGGCGGCGACTACGGAGCTGTCAACGCCGCCGGACAGGCCGAGCAGCACATGATCGTCACCCACCTGCTCACGGACCTGGGCAATCTGGCTTTCAACGATGTTTTCCGGCTTCCAGTCGGCGGCGCAGCCGGCAATGTCGTGCAGGAAGCGCTCGAGGATTCTGCCACCCTGAGGGGTGTGCGTGACCTCGGGGTGAAACTGAATCCCGTAGAAACGGCGGCTCTCATCACTGATCACGGCGTAGGGGGCGTTGTCAGAGCTGCCCACCACTTCAAACCCTTCCGGCAGCTCGGCTACGCGGTCACCATGGCTCATCCAGACATCGAGACTGGGAATGCCACCGGACTCCATGTGATCTTCAATCCCCTCCAGCAAACGGCTCTTGCCCGTCACCCGAACCCGGGCATAACCGAATTCCTGATGATCACTGGATTCCACCCGACCGCCCAACTGGGCCGACATGGTCTGCATGCCGTAACAAATGCCCAATACAGGCACATCCAATTCAAAGACGATCTTGGGTGCCCGGGCCGTGTCCTGTTCGGTGACCGAAGCCGGCCCACCGGAAAGGATCACTGCACTGGCGCCAAACTCGCGAATGGCCTCATCACCCATTTCCGGGTCATGAATTTCGCAATAAACGCCCATCTCGCGAACGCGCCGACCGATGAGCTGGGTGTATTGGGAGCCAAAATCGAGGATCAGGACTCGATGGGCGTAGATGTTTCTCATGATGGAGGAGGTCCTTGAAGCCAATGCCAGCTGGATGGTCTCTTCTGCATTCTTGTGCACTGCCTTCGGCAGGCAGGCGGCGAGCTGCGAGCGACGAGCCGCGAG
>PWMQ01000110.1 GCA_003558125.1 Natronospira sp.
CAGACCCGCCGTAGGAGCGGATTCATCCGCGATCCCCCACCAACCCTCAAGGATCAAGCGGCCTGTCTTCCTCTCCCCCCTCCAACCAAACCGCATCCCAATACGGCCATTTACCAATATCCTCCACCAACCCCGCCCTTAAGGGATTGGCAACCACATAGCGGGCCACCGTACGCAGATCCTCCTCTTCCCGGATCGCCCTATCATGGAATCCGGGCTGCCATAGTCGCCCCCTGCGACCGAGCCTCTTATTGATGCGATAGGCCGACCGAGCCTTTACTTGCTTAACGATCCCGGAAAGGTCAGCAACCTGCCCCAAACGAATCAGCCAATGAAAATGATCCGGCATGATCACATAACTAATACTGCGGGCCATGGCTTCCTGTTCGATCAGTCGAAATTCCTTAACCAGGATGCGCGCTGCATGGAGCGTGTCCAGGATAGGGGCCCGTTGCCAGATGCAAGCGGTGATCATGTAGACCTGCCCTTCCAGTGAACACCGCCCCTTGCGCAGAAGCCGGGCACCACCGAACGGCCTATGCATTTACCCTCCCCCTTTATGTTTTGCGACAGCTTCCGCGCCTATCGCGAATGAATTCGCTCCTACGGACGAAGATCGATGTATTTGATCGCGGATAACTCCGCTCCTGCGTCGGCAATTGGTGCAACCGTCGGAGCGGATTTATCCGCGATCCCCCCTCACCCCTGACACCTCACCCCTGACCCCCTCAAACCCACCCCCGCTCCGCAAACGACACCACCTCCCCATCACCCACCACGAAATGATCCAGCACGCGGATATCCACCAGGCCGAGGGCATCACGCAATCGATCAGTGATGTTGCGGTCGGAGCGGGAGGGTTCGGCCACGCCGGAGGGGTGGTTGTGGGCGAGGATGACGGCGGCGGCATTGTGGGCGAGCGCTGCCTTGACCACTTCCCGGGGCGGGACGGCGGCGCCATCGATGGTGCCGCGGAACAGTTCCTCGAAGCGGATCACACGGTGACGATTGTCGAGAAAAATGCAGGCGAATATCTCGTGAGGCAGGTCCCGCAGGCGGGCGGTGAGAAAGCGCCGGACCCGGCCGGGATCGGAAAGCACCTCGCCCCGCTCCAGCTCTTCATGCAGATGCCGGCGGGCCATTTCCACCACCGCCTGAAGCTGCACATACTTGGCCTCGCCCATGCCGCGACCGGCACAGAAGTCCTCTTTCGAGGCATTGAGCAAGGCCCGCAAACTGCCGAACTGGGCGAGCAGATCCCGGGCGAGATCCACCGCGGTCATGCCGGGCACGCCGGTGCGCAAAAAGATCGCCAAAAGCTCGGCATCGGACAGGGCCTCGGGCCCACGGGCAAGCAGTTTCTCCCGCGGCCGCTCGGCCACGGGCCAGGCGGTGATGGCCATTGGTGTTCCCCCTTTTGGTTGTTTTTGCTCTGTTTTATTCAGGGGGTAGGGGGCAAGGCAATGGGGGGACAGGAGGTATCAAAAAATTCCGACAGGGATTGTCCGGGGTTGGGAAGGTGGGGTGCACCACAAACCACCACAGGCACCGTAGGAGCGGATTTATCCGCGATAACAATCTATCGGATGACGCGACACCTTCCAGACAACGCGCCAATTTGCCGTAACCAATGGTTTATCCGTTGGCGGCGTGCCACCTGACGGATCGTGATCGCGGATAAATCCGCTCCTACGGCGCCGCTGGTCGAAGCCGGGGCTCCTTGCCCTTGACCCAAATCAAATCACACCCCCCCAAAGCTGCTACATTGAACCACCACGGAACGCGGGGGCGTTTTCATGCAGGCGACCGAATCAGTGAACAAGGAAGTCATCTTCTCCACCCGGGGCCTGACCAAGGTCTATCGCATGGGCGAAGTGGAAATCCACGCCCTGCGGGGGGTGGACATGGAACTCTACGCGGGCGAGCTGACGGTGATGCTCGGCGCCTCGGGCTCGGGCAAGTCCACCCTGCTCAATATCCTTGGCGGGCTCGATAGCGCCACCGATGGCGTGGTCCGCTACGGCGAGCAGAACCTGGTCCGGGCCGGGGAGAAGGTGCTGACCAGCTTCCGTCGCGACCACGTGGGTTTTGTCTTTCAGTTCTACAACCTCATCTCCAGCCTCACGGCCCGCGAGAACGTGGCCATCGTCACCGAGATCAGCAGGAACCCCATGCGCCCGGAGGAGGCCCTGGAACTGGTGGGCCTAAAAGAGCGCATGGATCACTTCCCTTCCCAGCTCTCCGGCGGCGAACAGCAGCGGGTGGCCATTGCCCGGGCCATCGCCAAGCGCCCGGCGGTACTGCTGTGTGACGAGCCCACCGGGGCGCTGGATTCCAAGACCGGCATCCGGGTACTGGAAGCCATCGAACACATCAACCGGGAACTCAACACCACCACCGCCGTGATCACCCACAATCAGGTGATCGGCGAAATGGCCGACCGGGTCATTCAGCTGAGTGACGGCCGGGTTTCCGACGTGCACGTGAACGACAGCCGCAAGTCACCTCGGGAGCTGCACTGGTGAAGACCATCCACCGCAAGCTGCTGCGCGACCTGGGTCGTCTCAAGGGCCAGGTCGCCGCCATTGCGGTGGTGATTGCCGCCGGGGTAATGACCCTGATTCTGGCGGTCACCAACCTGGAATCCATCCAGCACAGCCAGCAACGCTTCTATGAAGAACAGCGCTTCGCCGATGTCTTTGTCGCACTGACCCGGGCACCGGAATCGGTCAGCGAACGTCTGGGCGCGATTCCCGGGGTCAATCGCGTCGAGACCCGGATACGGGCTGGCATTCGTCTGGAGGTGCCCGGTTACAGCGATCCGGTCCGCGGGCAACTGCATTCCATTCCCGACGGACGCCAGCCGGATATCAATGCCCTCTACCTGCGGGAAGGCAGTTTGCCCGAGCCGGGCCGCTCCGATCAGGTCGCCATCAGTGAACCCTTCGCCGAGGCCCATGATCTGCGCGCCGGGGACCGCCTGACCGCCATCATCAATGGCCGCGAGGAACGGCTGACGGTCAGCGGCATCGCCCTGTCACCGGAATGGATCTATCAGATCGGGCCGGCCGACATCCTGCCGGACTATGAACGCTTTGCCGTGCTGTGGATGAATCGCCGGGCGGTGGCCAATGCCTTTGACCTGGATGGGGCCTTCAATAGTGCGGTCTTCACCCTGCAGGCAGGCGCCGACGCCGAGCCGGTGATTGACGCCATCGACGAAATTCTCGCCCCTTACGGCGGCATCGGTGCCCATGACCGGGATGATCAGCTCTCCCACCGCTTCCTTGAGGAGGAGATCGACCAGCTCCGGGTCATGGCGGTCATGCTGCCCACCATATTCCTGGGGGTCTCGGCCTTTCTGCTCAGCGTGCTCATGGGCCGGATCATCCGAACCCAGCGCCAGGCCATTGCCGTGCTCAAGGCCTTTGGTTATTCGAATCGGGACATGGCCCTGCACTATGGCGCCCTGACCGGGATTGTGGTGCTGGTAGGGGCAGTGGCAGGTGTGCTGATGGGCGGCTGGGCGGCCGACCACCTGGTCCAGGTCTATCTGGAGTACTTTCGCTTTCCAGAGCTGGATGCCCGAATCGCGCCCCGCTATATCCTCTTGGGGGTAGCGGTTGCGGGTGGCGCGGCAGCGCTGGGTACCTGGCGGGCAGTGCGTCGGGCCGTGTCCCTGGCCCCGGCCGAGGCCATGCGACCGCCGGCCCCGGAGACCTTCAAGCAGGGCTGGATCGAGCGGTCCCGTCTCGGACGCCTGCTGGATCAGAGTACCCGCATCATTCTTCGCAACCTGGCCCGCCATCGTTTCAAGGCCACGCTCTCCGCCCTGGGCATCGGCCTGTCCGCCGCCTTGATGCTGGTGGGCAGTTTCCAGTTCGGTGCCGTCGACAAGCTTTTCGACACTCAGTACCGCCTGGTCCAGAAGTCCGATGTCATTCTCCACTTCACCGACCCCACCCCGGAGCGGTCACTGAACGAACTCATGCATGTGCCCGGCGTGCAGTTCGCCGAAGGCTTTCGCAATGTCCCCGTCCGTCTGATCAACGAGCAGCATGATTACCGCACCAGCATTCAGGGCATGGACACCGAACCGCGACTGCTGGGCCTGATCGACAAACAACACCGCCCCATCAGCCTGCCGCCGGAGGGGCTACTGCTGACCGACTTTCTCGCCGATCATCTCCAGCTGCGTCCCGGTGATCCACTGACCGTGGAAATCCTGGAAGGGCACAGACGGACTCTGGAGGTGGAACTGGCCGGCGTGGTCTCCGAGCCCCTGGGGGTGAGCGCCTACATGGAACGCCGCGCCCTGAATCGACTGATGCGGGAAGGCCCTGCCATTTCCGGCGCCTGGCTTCTGACTGACAATGCCCGCAACGATGAACTTTTTGACGCCCTCTGGGATGTGCCCCGGGTGGCCAGCATCGGACTGATCGGCGACGCCGAACGACGGATCCGTGAATACATCGCCGACACGGTTCTGGTCACCATGGGCTTTTTGCTCCTGCTCGCCGGCTCCATCGCCTTCGCAGTGGTCTACAACAATGCCCGCATTGCCTTCGCGGAACGGGAACGGGAACTGGCCACCTTGCGGGTATTGGGCTTCACCCGGGCGGAGGTCTCCTGGATTCTGATTGGCGAGCTGGCACTGATCACCCTGATTGCCATCCCGGTGGGATGGCTGATGGGCACCGGCTTTGCCCTGGCCCTGAGTGAAGCCATGGCCATGGACATGTTCCGTATTCCCTTTGTGATATCGGTCCAGACCTATGCCTTCTCTGCCCTCGGTGTGGTGGTGGCGACCATCCTCTCGCTACTTCTGATCACCCGCCGGCTGTATCGGCTGGACATGGTTTCGGCCCTGAAAACCGTTGAGTGAATGCTATGAGCACCCGAAAGAAAATCATTCTCAGCCTGATCGGTCTCGCCTTGCTGGGGCTGTTGATCCTGGCCGTCATGCCCAGTCCGGTGCCGATCTCGGTGACCCAGGTGAAACAGGGGCATTTCGAGGCCTGGGTGGAGGACGAGGGCCGTACCCGCCTGCGGGATCCCTACACGGTGTCCTCCCCCATTCACGGCTATCTGCGCCGGGTGGAACTGGAGCCCGGTGACGAGGTGGAAGCGGGCGAGACCCTGTTCGAGCTCGAAGCCCTGCCCGCCCCGGCGCTGGATCCTCGGGCCCGGGAACAGGCCCGGGAGGCGGTGGCTGCGGCCCGCTCCCGCCTGGAGGCAGCCGAGGCGGAGCTGGAAACCCGCCAGACACGCCACCGCCAGGCGCAGACCGAGTTCGAGCGCATCCAGGCCCTGCACGAGCGCGATCTGGTCTCCTCGGAGCAACTCGACCGCGCCCGCGCCGAACGGGATGCCGCCCGCGCCGCCGAACGTGGGGCCAGCCATGCGGTGGAGGTCGCCCGTTTCGAGCGGGAAGCAGCCCGCGCCAACCTGGAGATTGCCGATGGCGAACGGGCCCGCACCGATCAACCCACGCTCGCGGTACGCGCCCCCATCAGCGGCACCATCACCCGCCGCAACCGCTGTTGCGAAGGCCCGGCCCAGGCCGGAGAAGAGATCATGGAAATCGGCGACCTGTCGGACCTGGAGATCCAGGTGGACCTATTGTCCATGGACGCGGTTCGGGTCCGGCCCGGCATGCGGGTGGAAATCGACCGCTGGGGCGGTGATGCGGTCCTCGCCGGCGAAGTCCGCCGGGTCGAGCCCGGCGGCTTCATGCGCGTCTCCGCCCTGGGCGTGGACGAACAAAGGGTGCCGGTCATGGTCCGGATCAGCAGCCCGCGGGAAAAATGGCAATCCCTCGGGGACGGGTTCCGGGTGGAAGCCCGGTTCATCCTCTGGGAGGGCGAGGACGTGATCCACATCCCCACCAGCGCCCTGTTCCGCCGGGCCGACCAATGGCATGTCTTCGTGGTGGAGAGCGGCCGCGCCCAGCTGCGCGCGGTGGAAACCGGCCGCCGCAGCGGCCTGCGCACCCAGATCACCGAGGGGCTTGAAGCCGGCGAAACCCTCATCACCCACCCCGGCGACCGCATCGAGGATGGCCGGCGGGTACAGGTGGATTGAAGGGCGGGGCGGCGGATTCCGGCCATTGCGCGGATGAATCCGCGCCTACAGGGGGTTCCGATAAGCCGCATCTCACCCAGCACGGCCAAACATTTGGTGTCCATTTCGTGGCCCCAAAAGCCCCCCCGAATCACCCCCATTGTTCTACAATTCACCCCTTGAACATCACGGCATTGAGGCCGGTCGGGGGGAAGGGATTTGCCGCTTACACGTATTGCCTTGAGCAACCCCGTTGCGGTAGCGGTGGGGGGCATTCTGCTGGTGATCTTCGGGTTGATCAGCCTGTCGCGTCTGCCCATCCAGATGACGCCGGATATCGAGCGCCCGTCGATCACCGTGTCCACGGCCTGGCGGGCGGCGGCGCCAGCCGAGGTGGAATCGGAAATCCTGGAGCCCCAGGAAGCCCTGCTGCGGGACGTCCCGGGCCTGGAACGGATGGTAGCCACCGCCGGCCAGGGCAGTGGCTCCATCAGCCTGGAATTCCAGGTGGGCACCGACATCAACCGGGTGCTGATCGAGGTCATCAACCGCCTCAACCAGGTCCAGCGCTATCCGGTGGACGCCACCGAGCCCACCATCCGGGTCGGTGACGAGGACTTCGCCAAGACCATCGCCTGGTTCTCCCTCCGCCGCGCCCCGGGCAATGAACAGCCCATCGAGGGCTACCAGGATTTCGTCGAGCAGGTCGTCAAGGAACGCATCGAGCGCATTCCGGGTGTCTCCTCGGCCAACCCCCAGGGCGGCCGCCCCTATGAAATCCGCATCAGCTTCGACCCCTTCCGCGCCGCCAACATCGGTGTCGACCTGTCCCGCATCGGCCAGCAGCTAGGCGAGAACAACGACGTCTCCGCCGGCTTTCGAGAAATGGGCCGACGCAGCTATACCCTGCGCTTTGCCGGACGCTACAGCGTGGCCGACATGGAAAACCTGGTCCTGGACTGGCGCGAGGGCCGGCCGGTCTATCTCCGGGACGTGGCCACGGTGGAGCGGGTCATGCGCGACCGCCGCGCCCTGATCACCCACAACGCCGAGCCCACCATCGCCATGAATGTGATTCCCGAGCCGGGGGTCAATGTGCTGGAAGTGATGGGCGAACTCCAGGCCGTGGTGGCGGAACTGGAACGGACCCATATCAATCCGGCCGGGCTGACCATCAAGCAGCTCTATGACGACACCGTCTACATCACCCAATCCATCAACATGGTGGCCACCAATCTGATCCTGGGCATGATGCTGGCCATCGGGGTGTTGTGGTGGTTCTTCCGCCGTTTCCGCGCCACCATGATGGTGGCCCTGGCCATTCCCCTCTGTCTGCTGTTCGCCTTCCTTGTCCTGGATGCCGCCGACCGGACCGTGAACGTGATCGCCCTGGCGGGCCTTGCCTTTGCCGTGGGCATGGTACTGGATGCGGCCATCGTGGTATTGGAGAACATCGTACGGCGCCGGGAAGCCGGCGAGGACATCCACACCGCCGCTCTCAAGGGCACCGGCCAGGTCTGGGGCGCGCTGTTGGCCTCCACCGCCACCACCGTGGCCATCTTCCTGCCGGTGATCTTCCTTCAGGACGAGGCCGGCCAGCTCTTCGCCGACCTGGCGGTGGTGATCTCAGCCGCCATCATCTGCTCGCTGCTGGTGGCGATCACGGTGCTGCCCGCGGCTGCCTGGCGCTTTCTCGGCGACCGCCCACTGACAGACCGGCACGCCCACTGGTGGGAACGGGGCACCCGCGTGATCATGGACGTCACCGGCACCCGCCGCCGGCGCTGGGCCTGGATCGGCGGCCTGACCACCGTCCCCATCCTGATCGGCGCCTTGTTGATCCCGCCGGCGGACTATCTGCCGGAGGGCCAGCGCAATTTCCTGTTCGGCTTCTTGGTTACCCCGCCGGGCCTGGGCGTGGATACTGCGGAAACGGAAATCGTCGCTCCGATCAACGAGCGCATGCGCCCGCTGCTGCTCGAATCCGGCAACGGCGAAACGGCCGATGGCGACGGCCCGCGCATCGAGGACATGTTCCTGGGCTATTTCGGCGGCGGCATCTTCTTCGGCGCCGTGGCCGAAGACCCGAAACGTTTCGATGAACTGTTGGGATTCGTGAACGGCGTTGCCGTGCAAGGCATTCCCGATACCTTCGGCGGCGCCAACCGCGCGCCGCTGTTCATCGGCCGGGGCGGGCGCAGCATCCAGGTGGACCTGCAGGCGGCGGACTTCGAGGAGCTGCTGGTCGCCGGCCAGGTCGGCTTCATGGCCCTGAACCAGGCCCTGCCGGGGGCCAACATTCGCCCCCTGCCCGGCCTGGAACTGGCCGAACCCGAACTACGCCTGATCCCGGATGATCGCCGCATCGCCGAGGCCGGCTGGACCCGGGGCCAGGTGGCCACCGCCTTCCGCGCCCTGGGCGATGGGGCCTTCCTGGGTGATTACTTTGACGGCGACCGGCGGCTCGACATCGTCCTGCGCCGTGAAGGCTGGAGTACGCCGGAAGAACTCATGGGCACGCCCCTGGCCAACCCAAGGGGCGAGATCACCACCCTGAGCGAGCTGGCCCGCCTGGAGCAGACCGCCGGGCCCAACCAGATCCGCCGGGTGGACCGGCGCCGCACCCTGAGCCTGCTGGTGACCCCGCCCTCGGACATGCCCCTGGAAACCGCGCTGGACATCATCGAGACCCGGGTCAGCCCCCAGATCCGGGCCGCCCTGCCCGCTGACGGCATCATCACCTACCGCGGCACCGCCGAGGCCATGGGCGAGACCCTGCGCAATCTGTCGGGCAGCTTTCTCCTGGCCGTGGTGATCCTCTATCTGCTCATTGCCGCCCTGTTCCGCTCCTTCCGGGATGCGGTACTGGTACTGCTGACCCTGCCCATGGCCACCGTGGGCGGCATCATCGGCCTCAACCTGGCGGGGCTTGCCACCGGCCAGGCCATGGACATGCTCACCATGATCGGTTTCATCATCCTGCTGGGCCTGGTGGTCAACAACGCCATCCTGCTGGTGCACCGTTCCCGGGAAGGCGAGCGCGAGGGCCTGGGCCGGCGCGAGGCGGTGGAGACCGCCGTGCGCCAGCGCCTGCGCCCGATTCTCATGAGCACCACCACCAGTCTCTTCGGCATGCTGCCGCTGCTGCTCATGCCCGGCGCCGGGACCGAGGTTTACCGTGGCCTGGCCGCGGTGATCGTCGGCGGCATGGCCATTTCCACCCTGTTTACCCTGATCCTGCTGCCCAGCCTGCTGCGGCTCAAGGAGGAGGTCCGCACCGCGTGATTACATTCAAACACAGCCCCTGGATGGGCCTGCTGATTGCCCTGAGTCTGCTGGCGCCGAACCTGGCCGCCCAACAGCCGCCCGCGCCGGTGGTCCTGGGCAAGGCGGAACAGGCCCAGATGGCACCCAGTCTCCAGGTCTCGGGCACCGTGGTCTCCCGCAGCGACGCGGTCCTGTCCGCGGAAGTGGAAGGCCGGCTCCTGCATGTGGCCGAGGTCGGCAGCCGGGTCGCCACCGATGACATCCTCGCCGAAATCGAGGACGTGGCCCTGCGGCTGCGGGAAACCGAACTGGCCGCGGACGTGCAACGGATCCAGTCTCGCCTGCGATTTCTGGAAGCCGAGCAACAACGCCTGGAACGCCTGGCCGAGCGCGACATGATCTCCTTTACCGAGGTCGATCGCATCCGCTCGGAGCGGGCCACCGCCGCCGGCGAGAAAGCGGTCAGTGAAAGCCGCCTGGCCCAGGTCCGTCACCAGCTGGAACGCAGTCGCATCCGCGCCCCCTTCCCGGGCGTGGTCGCCGAACGCCGGGCCCAGGCCGGCGAACGGGTCGGGGTGGGTACGCCGGTAATCCGGCTGCTCAACCCCGAGTCCCTGGAGATCGTCGCCCGTGCGCCCCTGGCCTACTACCGCTTTCAGGAGGTGAATGGGGCACTGCGCTTTGTCGCTGACGGGGAAGATCACGATGCCCGTCTGCGCACCCTGGTCACCCTGGGTGCCGAGAATCGGCACGTCTTCGAAATGCGTCTGGACCTTGAGCCCTCGCTGCCGGTGGGCCAGACCGTGCGCGTCAGCATTCCCACCGCCGAGGCCAAGGAAGTCCTCGCAGTCCCCCGCGACGCCCTGGTTCTGCGCAGCGACGGCATCAGCGTGTTTGTGGTCAATGAAGACAACAGTGTCCGCCGGGCCCGAGTGACCACGGGCATCGGCAGCGGCGATCGAATTGAGATTCGCGGTCCGGTCCAGGCGGGCGACCGCATAGTCATTCGCGGGGCCGAACGGTTGCGGGATGGGCAGATGGTGGCGCCTCAGGGCTGATACCGCGTCCGCGATTGAATCGGGATTGCAATCGCGGATGAGTCCGCTCCCACGGGGAGAAGAAACAACACGCTGCCCCCTCATATAGGGGGTCTGTCTCAGCTTGTGAAGCTACCCGGCGCCTTCTAAACTGTCCTGGTCATTCCAACACGGCACCCAAGGGGGAGAGAACGTGGAAACCTGGATTATTGTCGGCATTGTTTTACTGGTGGTCTTGTTTGCCATCGTCACCTATAACGCGCTTGTCGTTGCGCGCAACCGCTACAAGAATGCCTTTGCACAGATCGACGTGCAGCTCACCCGGCGTTATGACCTGATCCCCAACCTGGTGGATACGGCCAAGCGTTACATGCAGCACGAACAGGAAACCCTGGAAGGCGTCACCCGGGCGCGGACCCAGGCGGTGGAAAAACTCAAGCAGGCCAAGGCCGACCCCACCGACCCCAACGCCATGAAGCAGCTAGGCCAGGCCGAACAGGGCCTGTCCGGTGCCCTGGGCCGTCTGTTTGCCCTGTCCGAAAACTACCCGGACCTGAAAGCAAACGAGAACATGAAGCAGCTCTCCGAAGAGCTGGTCAG
>PWMQ01000001.1 GCA_003558125.1 Natronospira sp.
CAGACCGCGCCCTTAATGCCTTTGGGCGCCATACCGCACCGGTGCTGCGGCTGCCCGGGAAACTCGCCGGTGACGAGCACATCGTCCTCATACATGGTGGTTTCCCCAACCCCCGCGGCCATGTGCTCATACAAGACTGGAGCAGCGTTTGTCTCAAGAGTGGGCAGGTCACCGAGCGTCTGGACTGGGAAGGCCTCAAGGAAAGGCTCAATCTTCAACCCGGCAAGATTCCGAACCCCGGCCGGGCAGGGGACACTGAAACCCTCCGGGCGCTGTTGCCTGCGGCTGTACGGGCCGCTGAACAACACCTGAAGGCACTCAAGGAAGATTTCGAGGCGGAGCGCCAGCCCATCCTGGAAAGCCAGCAACGCCGCCTGGAGCAGCTCAGGGCGCAACACGAGAACCAACTCCAGCTTGATCTCGAGCGCTCGGACCAACCGGAGGCCTTCAAGGCCCGTCTCCGCGACGAACGCCAGGCCCATATCAACCGCGTTTTTCAGGATCACCAGGACTGGCTGATCAATACCCAAACCACTGAAGATACCCCGTATCTGCAAGTGGCCGCAGTATTCACTGGAATGGCCAACTGAGGCGGACAGGGGAGCAGGGCATGACTGAACTCATGGTTACACGGCCGCCCGAGATCAAGCCGGTGCACATACTGGCAGGCCTGGGAAAGGCCGAGCGCGATCTGTTGGCGACCTGTCTGGCGTTGCTGGACGACAGCACGTTGACAGCACGGCTGGCCCATCTCTATGAGAACGCAAAGGACAAAGGATGGTCGTTGACTCAAACCGAGCTGAAGGAAACCGAGCAAGCGGTTCGCAGCGCACTGGGTCAATGGAAGACTAGCCCATGGAGCGACGATGACCTACGCATCATTCTCTGGATCCGACTTCGTGAGGCCATGGGGCTCGGGCCGGCATTGAGTGCGACAATTCGCGGCTGTAGCCAGCTCGCCGATGACCTCTCGGCGCATATGATCCACGTCCTGGACCCGCCGAGCATACAGAAGCTTGGAAAATCCTGGCTTGGACGAACAGGCTGGCTCGAAGAGAATGAACAGGCGATTACTCTTGGGGACATCGTCCTGCCCGTCCTCGATGAGATACTGGAGAAGTCCCCCAACGCAGACCAATTCCCTGCTGACCCTGCCGCCCGCCGCCAGGCATTGTCCGATGCTGTAGGGGTTATGGCCCGTTCGACCGAGGAAGAACAGGCACAACTGGTTCAGGATCTTGGTGCGGACAAGCTGAACGATTCGGCCATCCGGAAAAGCCTGGTGCTGGGTGGTTCCCTGGGGGCCTTTGGTGTTGCGGTCGGCTCGTCCGGCTTTTCTGCGTATATTCTGGCCGCGCAGGCATCGGCTTTCGTGCCCCTGGTGAGCGGGCCCGGGCTGGTGTCTTTGGTCTCGGTGTTATCGAATCCGGTTACCATTCTCGCCTCAATTGGGGGCGGTGCCTGGTGGTTTGCTCATTCAGCCGGGAGAAAGGTCAGGGCCAACGTCGCCGCACGCATCATCGCAATGATCACGATCCGTGGGCTGCTGGCGGGTCCCGGTGGCTTGGATGGATTGCGAGCGGCCTTTTCTCAGCTGCCCCGGCACAAGCAATACGAAGGGGTTGCTGACAGCCAACTTCAGGAATATCGCCGGGAATGGGAACGACTGCAGCCGATCTGGAAGAAGCAGGTCAGTCAACCATCGGCGGGCGTACTTTCCATGATGGAAAAGCCGGTAGATGTCAGCAAGCCAGGGCTTGCGGTCGCTTTTGCTCCGGATGGTGGCAGTACCGGTAACGAACGTGCCAACGCAGCGGCGCTGGCCACGATGACGGTAGGGGATGTCCTGTATTCCGCCGCGGCCGTTGACCCCACCGTGATCGAGGCAGCGGACTTCTCTCGACTGGCGGACATTGACGGTCGCGTTCCATTTGCCGAATTGGCTCATGGGCTCCTGGCTGGCTCGGACCCTGTTGTCCAGGGCGGTATCAATCAACTCAAGGGCTATGTGGCCGAGAAAGCCGTGGCCGCGGAACTCGCGGCAGCCGGTCACGCTGTCAGTTTCCCGGATGCCTCAAATTCACCCGGCTGGGACATCATGGTGGATGTCGAGCCCTTCCAGGTGAAATTCCACGAATCCCTGCAGGGCATTCAGCGGCATTTCGAACGCTATGACTACCCCGTCCTGGCCAATACCGAGCTTCAAGGCAGCATTCCCGACGAGCTGACGGACCGGGTCTTCTTCGTTGATGGCATCAGCAACGAGGTGGTCACGCATGTAACCGAGCAATCGCTGAATGCTGCAGATGGCATGACGGATGCCGGTAGCCCCTTCATGGTCGGCCTGGTCAGCGCAACTCGAGGTCTCATGGCCTACCGCAGCGGTGAACTGACGGGCAGGCAGACCCTTGAGCAGATTCTGGTGGATGGCACGGTGCGTTTCGGGCTGTTCGGTGCGGGTGGGGTGGCGGGCACATACACCGGACTGGTGTTATTCGGTCCCGCGGGTGCGTGGGTACTGGGCCCGGGCGCATCAATATTGGCGCAAATGCAGACACCGCGTGCAACGAAGGTGCTTCAGAACTTGGTCAAAATCCGCGAGCAGCGCGAATGGGAGGACGCGGTCCATAACGGCCTGGATACGCTAACTGAGGCAATCAGCGCGGCATTGAACGCCCGGGAAAAACAGTTCGCGGAAAAGTTGGCCAGCGTGCCTCGGAACGAGGTCGGCCGGTATCTGACATGGCG
>PWMQ01000070.1 GCA_003558125.1 Natronospira sp.
CGCGGTCGAACAGCTCAGGCGGCAATTTGTGTTTGACCCCGAGGGCTGCGGCGGCTTCTTTTCGGATCGAGCACTTCCAGTTTCCACGCATGACAGCCTCCTCCGTGTTGGCTTGCCATTGATTGGACCCCAGAGCATAGCTGAGGTGGTTCGATGACGCTGTAGGACAATGCTGATTTCGGCAGCCCGATGGGCTGGTCTTGCGACAGGTGACGTCGTAGGATGCCCGGCATGAAAAACGACTACGATATTGCCGTCATCGGCGCCGGCCCCATCGGCGCCGCCAGTGCGCTGGGTCTGGCGCGGACCGGTTATCGCGTGGCCCTTGTGGACGCGCATCCGCTCAAGGATCCGGTCAGCACGGATGAGCCGCTGGACCTGCGGGTGTTCGCGGTCTCGCGCGCCTCCCGGCGGCTGTTCCAGCAACTGGACGCCTGGCCGGCCATGGCGGCGGTGCGCGTCAGCCCCTACCGGCACATGACGGTCTGGGATGCCCACGGCCGGGTCGAGTTTGATGCCGCCGATGTGGCCGAAGCCGAGCTGGGTCATATTGTCGAGAATCGGGTCATCCAGGCCGCCCTGCACCAGCAGCTCCGGGAATCGTCGATAGATTGCTTCCTGCCCGATCGCCTGGAGCGGCTTAGCCTGGAGCCGTCGGGGGCCCTGTTGGGCCTGGCCCGGGCCGGGCGCCTGCGTGCCCGCCTGGTGGTGGCCGCCGATGGCGGGGCCTCTCCCACCCGGGAAATGGCCGGCATCGACGTGCGCCCCGTCGACCATGAGCAGGTGGCCCTGGTGGCCCACATCCGCAGCGAGAAGCCTCATGGCGAGACTGCCCGCCAGCGGTTCCTGGAGACTGGGCCGCTGGCCCTGCTGCCGCTGGCGGACGGGCGCTGCTCCATCGTCTGGTCCACCACTCCGGCTGAGGCCGAGCGCCTGCGGGGGCTGTCGCCGGAGCAGTTCGGCCGTGAACTGACCCTGGCAAGCGACGGCGTGCTGGGCTCGCTGATGCCGGATACCGAGGTGGTGGGTTTTCCCCTCTGTTCCCGCCAGGCCGAGCGCTACATCGACGAGCGCCTGGTGCTGGTGGGCGATGCCGCCCACACCGTCCACCCCCTGGCGGGTCTGGGAATGAACCTGGGTCTGAAGGACGTGGCCGAACTGCACCGGGTCCTGGCCCGGGCCCGCGACAGGGGCCACGATTCCGGCGAGCGCACCGTGCTGCGCCGCTACGAGCGGGCCCGCCGCCCGGATAACCAGTTCATGCTCCACACCCTGGATGGCATCAACCGCCTCTTTCGCAGTGACGCCCCCGGTCTGGATCTTCTCCGCGGCTGGGGCATGCGCCTGTTCGACCATAGCGGGCCGATCAAGCGCGAGGTGATTCGGCGGGCGATGGGGTGAAACCCCTGGAACCTCCGAAGACACCGAAGAAATTCAAATGGGGAAATTGCTTGGAGGCATAGGAAGCCGCAGACCAAAGTAGCTCAGTGCCAACAATTTTGCACTCTCGCTCTTTCTGTGGCCCTCTCGCCTTTGTGGCAAATTCTTCGGTTTCTTTTCGGTGTCTTCGGCGTCTTCGGTGGTTCCAAGGTTTCCCCACAAAAAAAGCCCCACCAAAAGGCGGGGCTCTTCTCTAACGCTTCAATCCAGCACGGCCAGCTCGTAGCTCGCGGCTCGAAGCTCGCAGCTCTCACTTAAAAAGCGCGTCCACCTTGGCCGCGCAGATGAAGTCGTTGATGGACAGGCCATCAATGGCATGGGTCTGCCAGTTCAGCTCGCAGAAGTTGAAGCCCAGCTTCACATCCGGGTGATGGCCTTCGGCATTGGCAATCCAGGCCACGGCATTCATGAAGCCCATGGTCTTGTTGAAGCCCTTGAACTTGAAGGTCTTGCGGATGGTCTTGCCGCCATCGACGATCTCCCAGCCTTCATCCAGTTCCTTGAGGTGCTTTTCGGCTTCGGCCTTGTCGAAGGGTTTCACCCCGCCTTCACAGGGGGCGCAGTGCTGTTCGGTCAGGTCAGACATTGCAGAATCCTCGGCTTGAGTTCGGGAAAAGAAAATGCCTGTGGGAGCGACATTCCTGTCGCGACAAGAATGTCGCTCCCGCAGGGGGACGAGAAACCCTGGAAAAGAGGTTCCTTGCTCAGGAAGCCTCTTTAAGCAGGCGCTTGAAGCGCTCCTGCTTCTCCTCCGGCAGGTCGTCGAAGGGAAAGTTGGGGGCATGCATGCCCTTGCGCTTTGCTTCTTCCACCATTGCCATCATGTCCTGGTTGGCGACATCGAAGAGGTCATCCAGGCTATCGATGACAAAGTAGGTGCGCTGGTAGATGTCGATGCGATAGGGCGTGCGCATGCACTCCACCGGGTCGAAGGGCTTGCGGACCGGCTCGTCGCTTTCCACCGAATAGACCGTCTCGCCGGGGGAGGAGACCACGCCGGCGCCGTAGGTGCGCAACCCTTCCTCGGTGTTGATCAGGCCAAATTCCACCGTAAACCAGTACAGGGCCGCCAGATACTTGCGGTCTTCCTTGCTGGCATTGAGCCCGGCCTTGCCGTAGGCGTGAGTGAAGTCAGCGAAGCGCTGGTCGGTGAGCAGGGGGGTGTGGCCGAAGATCTCATGGAAGATATCCGGCTCCTGCAGGTATTCCATTTCCTCGCGGGTGCGAATGAAACTGGCCGCCGGGAATTTCTTGTCCGCCAGCAGGGCGAAGAACTTGTCGAAATTGA
>PWMQ01000082.1 GCA_003558125.1 Natronospira sp.
AAGCGCCAGAGCAAGTTCAGGATCGCCTGTTGGAGCAGGTCCGTGTTTTGGATGACGACTGGGCCGAGCGTGACAGACCGCTGGAGGCGGTGGGTATTCGCTTGCGGCTGGTGGGGCGCAGCAATCTGGCTGAGGCCGCCGCCGAGGCATTGGGCCCGGAGCTTCGCGAGCAGTTGCTTCGCGGGGCGCGGGGCACGCATTATTTCCTGGAAAAGCTTCTGGTTGAGGCTCTGCCCGAGATTCCTCTGGATCAGCTGGCCGAGGCCAACCACCCGGCCGGTCTGCTGGCCAGGCGGTTGCGGCTGCTGGATGGGCCCGCGGATGACAGTGCGCGGCAGCGTCTGATCGAGGAGGGCCGCCGTCGGCTGCAGGCACGGCTGGGCGAGTCTCGCTGGCAGGCCCTGGCTGATGGGGGCCTGGGTACTGACGGCATGGGTGCTGACAGCATCGGCCGTGACTCCCTGGACGAGCAGGTGGTGGTGGATTACCTGCGCCGGGCCGGGACCCGGATGCTGGAACGGATGCTGGCAAGCAGGGGGGATCTGGGATGAGGCTCAAGGGTCTGACGATTACGTCCCTGCCCGGCATTCAGGGCGATTTTCATCTCAAGGACATTGCTCCCGGGGTCAACCTGGTCACGGGGCCCAATGCCATCGGCAAGAGCAGCCTGATTCGGGCACTGCGCTATCTGGTGGCCGAGCCCGCGGCGTCCGACCCCAAGGCCCTGGTGCTGTCAGCAGAATTCGAGAATGGCGAGCGGCGTCGTGTGAGCCGCACGGGCAGTCAGCAGCAGTGGGAAGTGGACGGACGCCCGGTTGAGGCACCTCCCTTGCCGGAGGCCGATGCCCTGAGCTGTTACTGGCTGAAGATGGAAGACCTGCTTGAGAAGACGGCCAGCGATGAGCGGCTGGTTGTACAGCTCAAGCGTGATCTGGCCCAGGGCTTTGATCTGCCGGCGCTGAGGGGCGGGCCGTTTGAGATTGGCCCACGGGCGGGGCAATCGGAAAACAGGGATCTGCGCGACAGCGAGAAGAAGCTGCGCGACGTCGAGGCCGAATATCAGAGCTATCGCGATGCCGAACGGCGCCTGCCGGCGTTGGAAGAAGAGATTGCCTCGGCGAAAGAGGCGGGGCGACGTGCCGATCGCCTGAACAAGGCCCTGGCCTTGCTGGAAATCCGCAAGGAGCGCGCCGGGATCGAGGCGGGGCTTGAAACGGATTTTCCGGCCGGCATGGATCGCCTGCGCGGGGATGAGATCAAGCGCCTGGAGCAGTGCCTTGACCGACGGGTGGAGGCTGAACGGCAGCTCGCGATTGCCCATCGGGAGCGTGACGATGCCCGGCAAGGCCTGCAGGCCACCGGCCTGGCCGAGCGCCGTCCGCAGGTCGCCGAGCTGCGGGCACAAAGGGACCGGCTGGGCGAGGCCCAGCGCCTGGACCAGCAGTTGGCGGACAAGC
Organism: Natronospira sp.; assembly: GCA_003558125.1. Taxonomy (GTDB): domain Bacteria; phylum Pseudomonadota; class Gammaproteobacteria; order Natronospirales; family Natronospiraceae; genus Natronospira; species Natronospira elongata. Next base: position 1,458 of record PWMQ01000082.1, read on the forward strand.
GTGCCGCCGTGGCCAAGGCGAAGGCCGCCGAGGCCGAAGCCCTGGAGCGCCTGGGCGGACAGTCGGAGGCCCCGACGCTGACGACTGAGGCGGTCAGCGAGGCCGAGGAGTTTGCGCACCGGCTGGACAAGGAGCGGCGCCGGCAAACGGAACTGAAGGCCAGGCTGGATGCGGTTCCCCGTGAGGAGCCGAGCAACGCTGGGCGCCTGCCATTGCTCCTGGCCGCCTTGGGCGGGCTACTGGCGGCAGGCGCGGCACTGGTCGCCGAGGCCTGGGTGGCGTTGGTTGGTGGTCTGCTGGCTTTGGCGGGGGCGGCCTGGAGTGCGCTGACCCGGCAGCGGGGCGGGACGACATCGGCCCGTGAACAGGTAGCAAAGGAAGATTTGAGGGAGCTTGAGCAAACCCTCAGGCAACTGGAGTCCGAGCGTGCCGCGCTGGCGAAGCGCCTGGGCTTTGACCCGGCCCTGACGGCTCAGGGCATTGACCACTTTGTGCGCTTTGTCTCTGCTTACCATCAGGCGGTAGTCGCGCGCCGCGAGCTGGAAGGCGAGGTGGGCAAGCTCGAACAGGCGCGGGATTCAGCGGCCGGGGCCGTGGTCGCGTTTCTGCGTGTCTGGGGGATTGAGTCCGACACGGTACTGGCGGATCTCAAGGCCAGGCTGGATGAGCTGGAGCAGCGTCAGAGCGAGGCGGAAAAGGCCGAGCAGTTAGTGGCGCAACTGGATAAGGATATCGAGCGCCTGGAACAGGATATCGACGAACGCCGCTCCCAGGAGGCTGAGCTCTACCGCGAGGCCGGCCTGGAGCCCGGGGACCGCCGTGGCCTGGAGGCGCGTATTGAGCGGTGGGATGCCTGGAAGGCTCAGCGCGAACGACTGCTTGATGCGAGGGGCCGCGAGAATGAGCGCCGCTCGGCCCTGGGCGGCGAGGAGGAGTTGCTGGCGCAGGTCGAGGCCGACGAGCACGAGTGGCTGGAAGACAAGCGCGCCGAGGCCGAGGAAGAAGCCGCCGACCTGGCAGCGCTGCAGGATGAGCGCACGACGATCCGGCGTGATCTTGAGAGGGCGGGTACCGATCACAAGCTCGCCTCGGCATTGGCGGATGTGGATGCGGCCCGCTCGGCCTTGGAAGACCGCCTGGATGAAGTGCTGTTCGCCGAGGCCGGGCAGTTTCTTCTGGATGAAGTGGAAGCCGAACATCGCAAGGAAAGCGAGCCGGAGACCCTGGCCGATGCCCGCGAGCGCTTCCGGCGCTTCACCCATCAGGATTGGGACATCGAGCTGGATGATGAGGCCGGGCTGGTCGCCCTGGATTGTCGCCAGCAGGCCCGCCGTGGACTGGACGCATTGTCCACGGGCACCCGCATGCAACTGTTGCTGGCCATGCGCCTGGCCTGGCTGCGCCAGCAGGAGCAGGGGCGGGCCTCGCTGCCGCTGTTTCTGGATGAGGCCCTGACCACCAGTGACGAGGCGCGTTTTGCCGTGGTGGCCAAGAGTCTGGAGCAGTTGGCGGCGGAGGAGGGCCGGCAGGTCTTCTATCTCAGCGCCCGTCGCCACGAGCTGGCGCTGTGGGAGCGGGCCACCGGTCAGCGGCCCCATCATATTGACCTTGCCCGGGTGCGGGCCTGGCGGACTGATGCCGAGGCGGCCGATTTCGAGTTGCCGGAAGCCGAGTCCCTGCCCGAACCCGGCCAGGATCGTCCGGAAGACTACGCGGCCCGGCTGGGTGTCCCCGCCGCCGACCCGCGCCAGCCGACCGGCAGTCTGCCCTTGTTCTACCTATTGCGCGATGACCTGGTTTTGCTCCATCGCCTGATGGATACCTGGCGGGTGACGAGCCTGGGCCAGCTGGAAGGCCTGTTGGCAATCGATGCGGCCAACAGCGCCATCCCGGAAGCGGCCATGCGCGAGCGACTGGCCGGGCGCTGTGCCGCCGCCCGTGCCTGGATCGCGGCCTGGCAGCGCGGCCGTGGCCGGCCGGTGGATCGCCCGGCGCTGGAGGAATCCGGTGCGGTATCGGATGCCTTCATTGATCGGGTCAGTGAACTGGCCGAATCGCTGCAGGGCGATGGCGAGGCCCTGGTGGCCGCGCTGCGAGACGGGGAAGTGCCGCGCTTTCGCCGCAACAGCGCACAGGACTTGGAGGAATGGCTCAGCGAGCACGGCTACATCGATCCCGAGGAGCCCCTGGATCGGGATGCCCGCCAGCGCGAAACCCTGGCCCGCGTCGCCAAACAGGCACAGCCCGAGGACATCGAGCAGCTCCTGCAATGGCTGGAAGCGGCGCCAACGGTCCGCCAGGCCGACCAGACTCCCGCCAGGCAGGCGGCGTCCTAGGCCCAAAAGGGCGTGTGCGGCCGCCGCCTGCTGGCAATGGGCTCAGCCTGTCAGTCTTCAACCGGGTGCGCGTCCACGGGATCCTCGAAAGCGATAAAGAGCAGACAGCTTTCCTCGGAGACGCAGTGGGCCGTGTGCGGGAGCCCGGCGGGGCCATAGGCATAGGTCCCAGGATGGAGAGTGACCGGGTCCTGGCCGTCATAATCCACGCTCATTTCCCCGGCCACGAGCACCATGCGCTCGGCACTGCTGTGCCAGTGATGGTCGGCCGTGCTGTTCCCCGGCAAGCGAAAGAGCACATCCGCATTGGCTGCGGTGGGATCGCCCTGCAGTACCGCAATGCCGCAGCCCTCAGGCATCCACTCCGGGCAGGGGCCCCACTCCAGTTCGTCTGAGTCGAGGGTCCAGATAAAGGCCTTTTCTTCGGCGAAGGCGGCGGGCGCGGCCATCAGCATCGTGAATGCGATGGCGGTGACAAGGCCGGGCGTTATTGGGCTTTGGCTGTCTTTTGATTTGCGCATGTATGAATCCTTTTCCCTATTGGGTGTTGTGCTTGCCATGTCATGAACCGGCTCCCGGACCCACTCAAAAAGGAGCAGGCAGTACAGATTCGGGACATTAGGGCAATACGGGATTGGGCAGTTTTTACTGCCATCCAGGATTGAACCCCTTTCGGTTCAATGAGCACGTCGCCGCTCATCTCAGTAAACTTACTTGCAGCAAGACTCCCAGCGACTACCATTTCTCTAATAAGGAGTATCCCGGCTGATTTATAATGAGGTGTCATGAAGCCCACGGAATCGACAATCGGGGCAGCCTTGTTGGAGGCAACTACCGCGAAGAAGCATCGCCTTAGGCGAATTGCTCGCATGGCGGCAGCAATGTTTCTCTTTGGTGCCTTTGCCAGTGCGCTAGGCGCTATTCTGCTTGCGGAGTCCGCTGAGGACCGAATGCTTCGGCTTGGCTTTGCCCTTGCCGCATGCGTGGTTGCAGCGCTGCTCGTCGTCCTTCCATGGGAGCGGGGGCGGCTCAAATATTTCGCCCTCGTGGTGCCGGTTGCCTTTCTCTTCATCTACTTCTACGAGTTGCTGGTTGGTTTTAGCCCTTATACCTATCCGCTGACATTTGTTTTCGTTTATGTCTGGGTGGGCCTGGTCCTCCCGCGCTGGGCACCGCTGGCCTTGTTTCCCTTGATGGTTCTCACCTATGTAGCGCCGAAGCTGGATGATATTGCCGCGCTGCAGGCCGGTGTGGTCGCATTGCCGACCTGTCTTCTGGTGGGTGAAGGCATCAGCTTTGCAATGAATCTTCTGCGTGGTTATCAGGATGAGTTCCGTCAACAGGCAGAGATTTTCCGCCGGGTTGCCCTGGCAGCCAGAAGGATCAATTCCCTCGATAGCCAGGATGTGATGGATGAAATTGTTGAAGCTTGCCGTGAGTTGGGTTTCGATGCGGCCAGCATGATTCGGCTGCAGTCCGGTGGGCAAGAGGTGAAGGTAACCAGCCTTAGTGGTATGCCGGAATCCATCCTGGAGGCGAGTCTCAGCCTGGACCGGGGAATTGCCCGAAGGGTGCTGAACAAAGGGCATGGGGTCAGCTGGTATCGAGATCAGATCGAACAGGAAGGCTGCCCCTTGTTACAGGAATCCGACTTCGGTGCTGTCCATGCCGAACCGGTATTCATCGGGGACGATGTAGCTGCCATTCTGTTTGTCGGCAGGCTGAATTCATCAGCTGTCTCGGTTGAGGGACGGGCCGCGCTTGAGACCCTCGCTTTGGAGGCAGGCGCGGCCCTTTCCAATGCCGAACACTATACTCTCGAGCGTCTTCAAGCCCTGGAATATCGGAATCAGTCAGAGCGGGACCCGCTCACGGGGCTGGCAAATCGTCGGCTTGCGGATACCGTCTTGCCACAGGTCGCGCCGGATGATGCGGTGTTGCTCATCGATCTGGATCATTTCAAATGGGTCAATGACAGTTTTGGGCATGATGGGGGCGATAAGGTGCTGATCAGCCTGGCGGAATTCCTCCGGGCAGAATTACGTGAAGGGGATATCCCTTTCAGGGTCGGGGCGAGGAATTCATGATCCTCATGCCAAGGGCTGCTTCTCATGCCCGGCAGATTGCAGATCGATTGCTGGAACGATGGCGGGAGCAGCAGCCGGTGACCACCTTCAGCATGGGTTTGGCCGTGCATCGACCCGAGGCCAACCCAACGGAGACCTTCAAGCGTGCTGATGAAGCGCTTTACGCAGCCAAGCGTGGTGGCCGCAATCGTCTTTCCGAAGCCTTGTGATGGCCCCCGGTAATCAGGCCTAACGGTAGGGACGGAACCATTTGGGCTGCTGAGGGCGAAGACCCATGGCTGCCAGGGCCAGAAAGAGCAGGCCGAGCAGGATCACGACAATTCCCCAGACATCGGTTTCTTCCCGCAAGCCGAGGATGCCGGTGTAGATCATGAGAACGCCTATGCCGGAACTGACCAGAACCAGCAGTGCAACCAGTGGCAGGGGAATTGGTTCATGCCTCACCGAGCCATTGCTGCGCATGGCATAGCCCTTCTCCGCCCGGCATTTGGGGCAGTGGACGCTACCATCCTCGATTTCGGTGTTGCAGTACGGGCACTGTTCCATGGCGGGGATTGTCCCAAGGTGTGGCCTGGCTGTCCAATCACTGGCTGGTGGCTAGGGTCGCCACCAGCTGTCTTTGTGACGTCCAGCCTGGCGCAGGGATTCCAGACCAAACTCCAGCACCCCGGCAACCACCAGCACAGCCACCAGGGCGAAAACCAGTGGATGGTCGCGATTGAAGACGTCTAGCCAATCCAGTAACAGCAATAGACCAAGGCCGATCACTGCGGTCGCAATCAAGACAATGAACACCACACGCAGGCGGCGAACAGTCTGTTCCCTGATTCCGAACATGTCCAGAGACATTGGAAACTCCCTTTCGCTTGGGGAAACTTAGAAACGCGGATTCTGATTCCCTTGTTCTGTCAGTTGTTGGCCTCGACGCCTTGCCGCTCGCAGCTTGATGGCAAACAGCGGTACGTGGATCAGCAATAACAGCAAGCCGAGGCTCAGCCACGTACTGCGCATCAGTGCCGGCCAGCTCTCGTCCAGTGACCGCGAGGCATCAATCTGTAAGTGAACGGCGCCGCTAGCGTCTTCGCCGAGACGGGTCACCATGCCCTCCAGGCGGAAGGGCTGGGCCTCGGATCTCTGAGTGAGTTTCAGCAGTTCGTTCCAGCGAATAAGCTCACGACGACTGTGCTGCACGGAGGGCAGTTCCGCCTCGCCGCCGTTCGTCACTTCCAGAAGTATCCCACCCCGCTGGCGGTCGAGAATGGATTCGGCCAGGACTTCCCGGTAATCCAGGATGGCGTGGTTACTGATATCTCGCCCGTGGAGGTAGAACCGCTCCAGGTTATCGCGAAGCATGAGCCCCCGAACCTCGTCACCGTCAGCGGTCTGAAATAGATCGTGGACCCCATCCCAGCTTTCCGGTGCCTCCTCCATGTCGAGGATCATGTCGGAGAGCAGCAGTCGCCGGGTATCCTGGCACCGGCGCGAGAACAAATTGCCACGATCCTCTCGCTCTGCATCTGAGCAAGCCTGTTCCACCAGATTCACGGCGTGGCCAGGGTTGGAGATGACCCGGATTTCCCGCCGCCCATGGCCGCCGACCAGCATTTGCTCAACACCGGACAGTTCGCGGACATCGAGAAAATCACCCTGTGCAAGCATGCGCAGGTGGTCGGGCAGGGCGTCGGGTTCATTGGGCAGTAATTCCCCGTCCCAGCGAATCCGGGAGCAGTCGATAAGTCCTGCCACCTGATTGCTACTGGGCGTCTCCACCTGGCAATGGGCTTGCCCGGACAGTGACACCAGATCGCCCTGTCGCGGTGGGTTTTCGGCCAGTGACTGGCTGTCATGATACTCCCGTATTTCGTGGCCGCTGATGACATGCTGGGCGAGGACCATGTCACCGATGGGGCCGGGGGAATTGAGGAGCATGGTGACGACAGCACCCAAGGCTACCAGTGTCAGGCTCAGGTGCTTGCCCCAGTAGTGGGGTCGGGACTGGATCATTTCCGCATCAATGCTGAAGTCGTGATTGAGGCGGACAGCGGAGCGATCCATGACCCGGATATCGGCCTCCACCGTACGGCCCACCAGGCCACCAAGCTTGTGAAACCAATGCGGGGGCACCGAGAAGGGCAGGCGATCCCCGAGGGCGGGCTGTCCCTGGTCGGGGCCGCCATTGGGGGCCGGCACCATGAAGATATCCAGTGGACCGGAGACCCGGTTGACGCGGGCGGGCATGCCCGGTCGATAGGGTCGCCAGAACAGCCACAGCCCCAGCAATGCCAGGATCCCGGCTGCGGTGACCCAGATCTGGCGGGCGATTTCTCCGGCTACTCCGGCGGCGATGGCCAGGGCGATGAAGCTGCCGATCCAGGCCATGCTGGAGAGAAAACCGATCCCGCGGCCTTCCCGATCCTCGGTTTCAGCGGGCGTCTCCAGGCGCTGGTCCAGGATGCGGATATCCTGACGAGGACTGCCATCCTCAACGGGGCCGTCATTGCCGAAAACGCACTTTAGCGCGCCTCGTACCCCGGCTTCCCACTGGTCTTCCTGGGCCTCCCGGCGCTGCTGACGTTCCTTGCCCCCCTGCAGGTCGAACTCGCCATTAAGGGAAATCACTACGGCGTAGCGACCCGAAAATGCGACTTCCGCCTCGTTGTATTCCTTCAGGAAAAGGGCAGCGTCATAGGGCAGGATGACTTCCACGCCACCGATCTGATCGTGCCAGGTGGTGTGGCCGCCCGTATCCAGGCCGTGGCGCTCGAAAGGTCCGCTGAGCCGATAAACTTCGTTGCCATCGAGCTCCAGGGTTCGGTCTGAGCGGGTCGGGTCGATGAGCTGGCCCCGCAGCGCGTCCAGCTCACGACTGTCCAGTTGGCGCAGGCTGGGCAGCTCTTCCCGCGTCTGCTTGGCGGTGCGCTGGGCACGACGGAGCCTGCGCTGGTAGCCGACAACGCTGTAAGCGGATACAAAGACAATGATCAGGACCAGCGCGATCTGGACCAGGAACATGAAGTCGTTCAATGGAATTCCCCCTTCCTGCTTCGGAACCTTGTTGGTTCTCTATGACTGACGCAGCCGAACTATACGCCAGTCACAGGGGAGGTCCAAGCCGCTTTCAGGACGGCGGTGACTGTCTTGGCGGACCCTTGACGGTAGTATGATCCACAAGCCCCTGATCCACGGCGTTCGCCAGGTCATTGCTGAGGGCGTCGCGTATCTCCTCGAAGGGGCGGTTGACGCCAAGGATGCCTATGGCACGGTTACGTCCGTGGGTCTTGCCGAGGTAGAGGGCCATGTCGGCAATGTTGAGCGCCTTTTCCCAGTTTATTTCCTGTTCGGGGATGCCGGCGAATGGGAGCTGGATAAAGCCGCCTGTGGCGGTGACCGTTAGCATCGCGCCATGAACTTCGATGGGGTCCTTGCCAATGGCTTCCAGTACACGAGCAACGTAGTCCGGCAAGGCTGCAGGGTCCATGTTTCGCAGGAACATCAGGATTTCCTCGCCCCCCCAACGAATGACCATATCGGAGCTTCGGGAAATCGCCTTGAGGCGACCGGCCAATTCCCGCAGGACCACATCGCCGCCGGAATGACCATATTGGTCATTGATTCGCTTGAAGAAATCCACATCCAGGAGTAGGAGGGCATCAGGGTGAAGCTGAGCGCGTCGCTCCTTCCCGCCGTCGCCACGCTGCTGCATTTCCTTCTGGAAGGATCGTCGATTCAGAAGGCCGGTCAGGGTGTCGTGCACGGACTGGTATTCCAGCTGCTTGTTGGCGACCGTCAGGCGCAGGTTGGCTCGTCGGGCAGCGCGGTAGGCCTGCCAGAGGAGGATCAGGCTCATGATCACAACAATGACGAAAAGGATGGTAATGCGCTGCTGCAGGCGACTGTTCTCGATGACCCGCTCCTGAAGCTCATTGCGTTCTTCAAGTAGCTCGATCTGTGTGGCCTGCTCACGGGTCTCGTAGCGGGTCTGTAGCTCACTCAGGCTCTGGTCTCGTTCTGCCTGAAAAACCCTGCTTTTCAATTCCCGCTGTTTCTTCAGGGTTTCGATGGTTTCTTCCATTAAACCTGCTTCATTGTAGGCTTCTGCCATGTAGCCCAAGAGATCGGCCATATTGGCATCACTGTAGAATTCGGCCAATCGGCTGTGGGCGGCTTCCATTTCCTCAATGGCGTCATCGACCTCGCCCAGCATGATGGCCAGATAAGCCAGGTTGAATTCCAGCAGGGGGCGTGTGTGTTCGTCCTCCAGATCGATTGCCATGGCGAGTGCCCGTTGCAGGGTTTCGCGGGCATCCTCGAAGTTTTCCATTTGAATCTGGGCAGAACCGATATTGTTGAGGCTGGTGACGATGATGTCTGGCCGTTCCAGCTCTTCTGCCCAGTCAATGGCTTCCTCGTGGGCCTGAATGGAGGCTTCCTTGTCCTCCATCTGGGCAAATATGTAGCCCTTGAGCAGGAAAAACTCCGGGAGGTAGATTCGGTAGTCGAGATCCTGGGTCTCTCTGATACCACGCCGTACCATCCGCAACGCCTGATCATAATTTCTTAATTCAGCCTGCATCTGGGCAATGCTGTAGTTGAGGAACTGGCGTCTTATCTGGGTGCGCTCATCATCCGTTTCCTGCACCGCATCATAGGCTGCCAGGAAGTGGGAAAGAGCGTCTTCGTACTGACTGTGAGCGCGCAGCAGGCGCCCGGAGAGGTTATGCGCATAGTAGCGCACCCGTGGAGAATGGACTTCAGGCAGAATCCTTTCGAGCAATGGGATCTGGGTCATGGCTTCATCATTGTCATCGAGGCGCCACATCACGTCCGCTCGAAAGGCAAGGGCCTCTGCAATTACATCGGGGTGGCCGTCATCCTCCGCCAGACTCACAAGCTCCCGGCTCTCTTGCCTGGCCGCGTCTTCATCTTCCTGGCTAAGAAAGTCCAGCATGTAATAACCACGGGCACGGACGCGCGTGGCCGTGGGTGTTTCCCCGTCCAGCTCTTCGATGACAGCCGCCAACAAGGCAGCCCGTTCGTCCGCAGGCTGTTCAAACAGGGTGATGTAGTCATCAAGCTTGGATTCCAGGGCCGGATCCATCTCGGGCGGAGCCGACAGCGCGGGGGCGGCGAGCAGACCAAGAGACAGGAACAACACGGAGAGATTCCGCGTTATGGTAAGAAGCCTGATTGAGCCTTGGCAGGACAAGAGCGCCGCCTCCTTCAGTGGGGTCGGGCTTGAGCTTACAAGAGAAAACACCATCCACGCAGCCAGTTGACCCTTGGACTTATGGCGAGTGGTAGGAAAATCGGGACCGATGGTGCCTTCACGCCCCTCGAGAGCGTTATTTAGGCCAGACTGATGCTGGATGTGATCTCGGTGCCCATCGAGTAGTCTTGGTGGTTTGGGTGGCAAACGGACGACTATGAGGTCTTCAAATGGATGCCATTGTCGCGGAAGCGGTAAGCAAACGATTCGGCGAAACTCAGGCTCTGGATCAGGTGAGTTTATCGCTGAGACCGGGTACGGTGCTGGGCCTGCTGGGTCCCAACGGGGCCGGCAAGACCACCATGGTGCGAATTCTGGCCACCCTTCTGCTGCCGGATTCTGGCCGGATCATGGTGGATGGCCATGACCTCCTTCGCAATCCACAAGCGGTACGGCGGGTCATCGGGCTGACAGGACAGTATGCCTCGGTGGATGACAAGCTGACCGGGATGGAAAACCTGATTCTGATCGCCCGCTTGCTGGGGCAATCGCGATCACAGGCCCGGACCAGGGCCAGGGAATTGTTGCGGGATTTCAGTTTGGAAGAGGCCGCGGGGCGCGCGGTTCAGACCTATTCAGGGGGTATGCGTCGCCGACTGGATTTGGCGGCAAGTCTGGTGGGGAATCCCCGGATACTGTACCTGGATGAGCCCACCACCGGCCTGGATCCCCGGGCCCGCAAGCAGCTGTGGCAGCGACTCCGAGGCATGGTCGCTGCCGGGATGACGGTCTTGTTGACCACCCAGTATCTGGAAGAGGCCGATGCCCTGGCCGATGACATCGTGGTCATCGACCGGGGACGGGTGATTGCGAAGGGAACGCCTGACGCACTCAAGGAGCAGGTGGGTGGGCAGATTCTGAGACTGCGACCACGGGATCCGCTGCAGCTGGCCGAAATCGCTGAGGCGGTGGCGGCGCTGATCGGGGAAATGCCGGATGTTGACGGGCGCACTGTCTCCTGTCCGGTGTCGGATCCTGCCTTGCTGACGCAGGTGGTCAGGCGCCTCGATGAGCAGGGGCTGGCCTTGCAGGATTTTTCCCTGCGTGGTGCCAGCCTGGATGACGTTTTCCTCAAGCTTACCGGCCACCGGGCGGAAAGTGGAGAAACGGCAGAGGAGGGCGATCAGGGTGCCTGATTCCAATCACCGTTTTTTCGATGGCCTGAACCAGACCCTGACGCTGGCTTGGCGGACACTGGTTCAGATTCGGCACAACCCCTGGGAGTTGGGTGATTTCAGCATCCAGCCCGTACTCTTTCTGTTGCTGTTTCTCTATGTCTTCGGCGGCGCCATCGCCGGCTCCACGGAGGCGTATCTGCAATTCATTCTACCCGGTGTGATCGTGATGAACATGGTCTTCGTGACGGTCTATGTGGGGCACGGCCTGAACATGGATCTGACCCGAGGCGTATTCGATCGCCTTCGTGCCCTGCCCATTGCCCGTTGGGCACCACTGGCGGGCAGGATTACCGCGGACCTGGTGAAGCAGGCCTGGTCCATTCTGCTCCTGCTGGCAATCGGCTTCCTGCTTGGCTATCGTCTGGAGGGTACGGTAATGGGGCTGCTGGGTATGTCATTGCTGCTGCTGACCTTTGCCCTTGCATTTTCCTGGGTAATGGTCTGGATTGGCGTGATTGCCCGGGACCCGGAGCATGTCCAGTTATTTGGTTTTACCGCGCTGTTTCCAGTGACCTTTGTGAGCAATGTATTCGTCCCGACTGAGTCCATGCCCCCCTGGCTACAGGTCGTAGTTGAGCTGAATCCCGTGTCCTTGTTGGCTGAAGCATCCCGAGGGTTGCTCAATGGAGAGGCGTTTCTGCAACCGGCATTATGGTCCATGGCATGGGCCCTGGGTATCGGGTTGGTTTTTGCACCGTTAGCCTTGCGGGCCCTGGAGCGTCGTCTGGCATCAGGTAGTTCTCCTTGAAGTGATGGTTTCGGGATGTCACTTACTGGAAAATCTTGCTCATCCGCACTCGGTGCGGTTGCGGCCGTTGCGTTTCGCCTCATATAAAGCCTTGTCGGCGCGAGTGACCACGGCCTCGGCATCCTCGGTGCCTTCATTGATGGCCAGCCCCAGGCTGATTGTCAGGGACAGCCGTCCTGCACTGGTCTTGAAGTCCTGATTTCCCACCACCTGACGAACCTTCTCGGCGACGAGGTAAGCGGGTTCCTTGTCCGTATTCTGAAGAAGTATCAGGAACTCCTCGCCCCCCCAGCGGGACACGCGGTCCTCAGCCCGCACGGATGCACTGAGACGATGGGCCAGTTCCACCAACACTTCGTCGCCCACATCATGGCCGTGGCTGTCATTCACCTGTTTGAAATAGTCCAGGTCGGCCATGATCACGGCATAGCGTTGATGATGTCGGCGGGATAGGGCATGGGCAGCGGCCAGTTCCTGATCCATGGCGCGGCGATTGAGCAGACCGGTGAGGGGGTCTGTCAGGGCACTCTGGCGTAGCTGTTGTGCAGCGATGAAGTTCTGCACGTAACCATTGTAAAGAAGCTCGGCAAGGATGCAGGCCACGACCACCATGACGGCCGGGTAAATCAGATTGACGGCGGCCGCAATCAGGTCGACGCCGTTGTGGCTGAGTAGCAGCGGCAGCGCCAGCAGGGGCAGGCCATAGATGACCGGGATATCTCTCAACCCCCGGGTGGCGGCCACTGACATGGCGCCAATGGTCATGATCAAGCCCTGGGCAGTGTATTGCACGGGGGCGCCGTCATAGACCTTCTCATTGGCAAAAATGCCCACCATCATGAACATCATGGCAAAGGCGAGGAGCAAGAGCATCGGCCGGGGCCAGTCACCCAGCGGAAAGCGCCAGCGCAGGACCAGGATGACTAGGGCGGGGATCAGGACCGGCAATCGCCACAGCGCATTCCGCAGGCCGATGCGGTGGTGGTCTTCGTAGAGCAGGAACTCGATAAGTTGGAAGGCGGGCAGAATGAAGAGGACCGCCACCGCCGCCACCACACCAATACGCCGGGCCAGTTGACGCTGGTAGTTTCGGAAATCACTTTCCCAGGCCGTTGGGATGGACGGAAAGAGCAGGTCCAGAATGTGCTGGACGCGCGGGCCTGGCATTGCATACCCCCTTTGCCGGTGGCAGGTGGTCGCGGCTGATGGCCTCCCTGCCTGGGCTAATTTGTCGGGGCGGTCCGCTGCCCCTTTCTCACAAACAAATCATAGCGCAAGTGGTTACTGGACCGCGACTCGGCAGATTGTTGCCACGCCCAGGGCATCGATAATGCCTCGCGCATAGTCGTATCCGTGCTGTTCGATGCCGGCCAGATCGCGAAAGCCCAAGGTAGTGGCATCGGCCAGGGGCGGGGTGAAGCGGATATCGGCGTCGGCAAGGGTCCGGTCGGCAGCCTGGTGGCTGGCGGCAAGCACGGAATCCATGAGTATTTCCATCATGCCGGGCACACCCCGTTGCTTGCGATACTGCTTGCCCCGCAGGAGACTGACCCAGGGAGAGGGGAAGTCGTCACGTGTGGCAGACACGCCCCGAGGCGCACGCACATCGCTGGTGAGCAGTCGGGCCACCCGGGGTCGCAGCAGGTCACCGGGCAGGTTGTTCAGGACGCCGCCGTCCACGTGGATCTCGCCGTTGTTGATTACCGGTGTCACCAGACCGGGTATGGCGCCTGTAGCCCGCACGGCACGCCACAGGGAGCCGCTTTCATGCACGGTCAGCTGCTGCCGGGAGATATTGGTGGAGACGCAGCAGAAGGGGCGCCAGAGATCCTCGATCAGCAGATCGCCATAGGTCTTGCGGCTGACGTAATCCAGCCGCTTGCTGCGGAGCAGACTGAACGCGGGCAAGGTGTACTCCCGCCAGGGATTGGATTGGACGAAGGCCCATTCTGCCTGGGCCAGGATGTCCGCCGGGGCCATACCTCGGGCGTATAGGGCGCCCACCACCCCACCCATGCTGGTGCCGGCAACCAGGTCCACCGGTACGCCCGCCTCCTCCAGGGCCCGGATGACGCCGATATGGGCAATGCCCCGGGCGCCGCCCCCGCTCAGGGCCAGGCCAATGGACCGGCCGGTCAGGCGGCGCGCCAGACTGGCCATCTGCCGCGGACAACCGCTTCGCAGGTGGTGGTGAGTATCCACCGAGCGGGGCTCCAGCCAGCGGTCGGAATGATGGGGCAGGGTGGTTTCCTGGGCATGTAGCAGAACCAGGTGGACCCGTGGCGCCACGCCGGACTGGCGGCGGGCCGAGAGCTCCTGATAGAGCAGGGTTTCCAGACCCTTTGGCTCCGGGTCGTCTTCGCTGTCCGCCAGTACCAGAATCTCATCGGCCCGCTCCAGACAACGTTGCGTCCAGGCGCTGGGCTGCTCACCCGCGTCACAGGGGTCGGTCAGATAGAACACCAGTTCATGGCGGGACTCCTGCTGCTCCAGCCACAGACCAAGACCGGTATGGGCCGGATCGCCGGGACCGGCGTGGGCCAGCGTTTCCCGGCCCAGGCGGCGGCCAATCTCGCCTGGATCCAGTAGCAGGCTGTCACCGTGGCTTCTCAAGGCCTTCTGCAGTTGCAGCAGGAATACCTTGGGCGCGGCCAGACGACCGGCCCGGATCACGCAGACGGCCCTTGGGGCAGCCGTTTGATTGCCGTTTCCCTGTTGGGCCCGGTCTAGTCTTTCCACCACCAGGCGGCCTACAGACAGCGCCAGCTGGGGGTGGCGTCGGCTGAGATGATCGAAATCCACCCGGGTCAGACGGACCAGGGTGCTGGCATGGGTTGCCACCACGCGAGCGGAGCGAGGCTGGTCACGCAGTACCGCCATTTCACCCACCATCTCGCCCGCGGTAACCGTGGCGATGGCCTGCAATCCACCGTCCTGATTGCTGCCAAGAATGCGTAGCTGGCCGCTGACCAGGATATAGAGGCTGTCGCCCGGTGCCCCCTGGTCGAAGAGCATTTCGCCGGGCTCAAGCTGCTGCCATTTCAGACGGTCTTCCAGGGCGCGCCAGGTTTCATCTTCCAGGGTGCCGAAATAACGGCGGATCAGTTTGCCGATCTGATTGTGCCGCATGCGTCGCAGCACTTCTGCTTCCAGGGCGGCCCTGAGCGGAGGATGCTTTGCCACGGCTTCATCGAAGGTGCCGGCCGGCAGGCGGGCCAGCAGCGTGGTGCCCACGGCTCTGACCGTGGCGCTGCGAAAACCACCCACCAGCAGGGCCATCTCGCCAACGGGTTCCCCCGGCATGACGCGGCCGACCCGGCGGGCCGCCTCAAAATCATCGCTCTCGCTCTTGGGGGCCAGCACATGCAAGGCGCCCGACAGCACCACATACATGGCATCGGCGCTGTCGCCGGCCTGAAACAGATCCTGGCCATCGGCAAGCCGGACTTCCCCCATTCGACCGGCCAGCGACTCCACCACCGCCCCTTCAATGTCGGCGAAGATGGTGGAGGTTCGCAGAGTCTCACTGATTCGGCGTTTGCCGATGTTGCCGTGGTCCATACCCTTTCCAATGTCCTAACTCCCTGAGTTGTCACAGTATAGTCGTAAGTTGCTGTTCCGTCCGCCTGATGCCAATGGCCCCGAATACGCTTGACCGGGACCGGGGGGCAGGCGGACCATGAACTCTGGGAGGGCCACGGAGGCCGCGTATGACGGATCGAAGCGAGGAACTGGAAGCCGGGTTGCTCACGCTTGTGGTCGAGGTGATCCGCGAACTCCACCCGGGCCGTCCCGTACCCGAGCTGGACAGGGACACCGACCTGGAAGCCGAAGCCGGACTGGACAGTCTGGGGCGGGTTGAGTTGATGCTGCGCGTGGAAAAACGCTTTGGTGTCAGCGTCCCGGACGAGGAGGCGGTCGGGGCGAAAACACCCGCTGATCTGATTCGGGCCCTGCAGGAGCGTGGCGCCAAACCGGTTGCCGTGAGCACCGAGCCCGAAGCACGGGAGTCAGCGCCAACGGCAGCCGCTGCCGAGCCGAAGCAGGCCGGGACCCTGCCCGAGGTTCTGGATTGGCATGCGAACCGTGCCGGAGAGCGCCGCTGTCTGACCCTGTTCGATGACAGTGGCCAGGGGCCGGGCCTTGACCATGAGGCCTTGCGTCGGGGCGCGGCGGAAGTGGCAGCCGGCCTGCGCGAGCGTGGTATCGGCCCGGACGACACCGTGGCACTGATGTTGCCCACCGGTCTGGATTTCTTCTTCGCCTTTCATGGCGTGATGTGGGCCGGGGCGGTACCGGTTCCCTTGTATCCGCCGGTACGGGCCAGTCAATTGGAAGACCATCTTCGCCGTATCGGCGGTGTCCTGGAAAACGCCGGGACCCGTTGCTTTATCGCTTCCAGGGAAACGGTTCGGGCAGGGCAATTGTTGCGGGGGCTGGCAGCGGCACTGGATCATGTGGTGACCGTCCCGGCTCTTCGACGGGGGGTAGCCCCTGCGGACCGGGTACCGCGCAAGTCTGATGACCTGGCCTTCCTCCAGTACACCTCCGGTACCACCGGCCAGCCCAAGGGCGTGATGCTGACCCACGGCAACCTGCTTGCCAATATCCGCAGCATGGGGCAGGTGGTCGAGGCGAGTTCCGACGACCATTTCGTCAGCTGGCTGCCCCTCTATCACGACATGGGCCTGATCGGCGCCTGCCTGGGCACCTTGTACTACAGCATCCCCCTGACCCTGATGTCGCCGCTTCAGTTCATGGCGCGGCCACAGCGCTGGCTATGGGCCATACACCGTCATCGGGCCACCCTGTCAGCCGCCCCGAACTTTGCCTACGATCTTTGCGCCCGGCGCCTGGCGGACGAGGACGTTGAGGGCCTGGACCTGTCCAGCTGGCGAGTTGCCTTCAATGGGGCCGAGCCGGTCAGCCCCGGGACCCTCGAAAGCTTCTGCGAGCGTTTCGGGCCCCATGGATTTTCCCGCCGGACCATGAGCCCGGTCTATGGTCTGGCCGAGTCCTCGGTGGGGCTGAGTTTTCCGCCCCTGGACCGGGGACCCTGGGTGGATCGGGTCAAGCGGGATACCTTTGAGCGCCGGGGCAAGGCGGTGCCGGCCAATTCAGATGACCCCCACCCGCGACTGTTTGTGGCCTGCGGCAAGGCCCTGCCCGGGCATGAGCTTCGAGTGGTGGATGACAAGGGCAAGCCGGTGGCGGATCGTGTCCAGGGTCGGCTGGAGTTCCGTGGGCCTTCCTGTACTCGCGGCTATTTCCAGAACCCGGCGGCGAGCGAGAAGCTTTTCAGTGACGATGGCTGGCTGGATTCCGGTGATCTGGCCTATCTGGACCGGGGGGAGCTGTTTCTCACCGGGCGGGTCAAGGACCTGATCATCCGGGGCGGCCGCAACTATTACCCCTATGAGATCGAACAGGCGGTCTCGCAGATTCCGGGGATTCGCAGCAACAATGTCGCGGTGTTTGCCAGCCCCGACCCCGACACCGGAACCGAACGGCTGGTGGTGGTGGCCGAGACCCGGGAAACGGCACAGGAGCGACTGAAGGAACTGGAGCAGGCGGTCCGGGATGCCAGTCTGGAGTTGCTGGAGACGCCACCGGAAGTCATCAGCCTGGTGCCGCCCCAGTCGGTACCCAAGACCTCCAGCGGCAAGATCCGGCGGCCGGCCTGTCGGGCACTGTTTGAACAGGGCCGCCTGGGACAACGGCACCGTCTGGGGGCTCAGTTGTTACGCCTGCTGGGGCGTGGGCTGCCGCAACTGATGCGTCGCGGTGCGCGCCGGGTCGGGCGAGGGTTGTTCAACCTCTGGCTGTGGCTGCTGGTGCTGATCTTTGCCTTGCCCCTCGCCGTGATCATGACCCTGCTGCCAGGTCGTCGTCTCCGGGCGGCGGTATCCCGTTTTGGCGCCGGGATGCTGGGGCTGTTGAGCGGGGCCGGGCCGGTGGTGAGCGGCCGTGAGAATCTACCGGACGGCCCCTGCGTGGTGGTCTGCAACCACGCCAGTTATCTGGACGGTTTCGGCCTGCGGGCTGCATTGCCCGGTTCACTGGTATTCGTGGTCAAGCGTGAAATCGTGCGCAATCCACCCTTGTGGTGGTTGTTGCGCCGGGCGGGTGCAACACCTGTGGAGCGTTTTGATTATCGTCGCAGTCTTGCCGACCTGGAGCAGGCCATGGCACGGATGGCATCGGGTGAGCGCCTGATGTTCTTCCCGGAAGGTACCCTGACCCGGGCGCCCGGACTGCAGGCCTTTCGGGTAGGCGCTTTCATGGCCGCGGTGCGCAAGGGGGTGCCGGTGGTACCGGTCAGCATCCGCGGCTCTCGTGACATGCTTCGAGGTTTCAGTTTTTTCGTGCGCCCCGGCCGTGTGTCGGTGACCGTGGGTAAGCCCATTCATCCTGACGGGGATGACTGGGACGCTGCGCTGAAATTGCGTGACCAGGCTCGGGATTGGATTCTCGAGCACTGCGGTGAACCCGATCTGGGTACCCACACCAGCAGCCTGATGGACCTGCGAAAGAATATTGGCCTCTGATGGCAGCTTTTCGGAGTGGCCGCCGTATTCCATGACGGTGTTGACCTTTCCTGTCAGCACTGGCCGCTTCGGCGGTCATGACCTCTTCCTGGGAACCATTCCGGGCTGCCGGCGAGACCGGCAGCCCGGCCTTTTGCCGAGACGGGGTTTCTGACTAGCGGGCTTCCGGGAGATAGGGGGCGCGATTGTTCAGGATCTGCTGCTGTTGCTCCCGGGACAGGCCGCTGCCCCGGCGCAATGGCCGCAGAGTCTCGCGCACTTCGAGGCTGTCCCAGTCGGAGGCAAACAGGATTCGTTCAGCACCGATCAGCGACACTGCTTGGGCCACATTGTGCCGATTGCGTCGGTGGGCGGTCCGACCGGCCGTATCGCCGGCATAATCCCGGTCCCGCGCCCAGGCTGCGGAGATGTCGAACCAGAGATTATCGTGTTGAGGGAGGTCCCGGGCCAGGCGCTCGATGGCCCGCAAGGTATCCGTGTCAACAATGCCGCCCCCACCCAGGTGGGCCAGTTGAACCGGGACGGTGGGAGCTTTCGGGAGGACATGCTCGAGAAATATTTCTGCTTCCTCGACGCCATAGCGTGAGCCCCGCGGCCGCAGATGGATCACGATGGCCAGTGACTGCTGCTCGGCTGCCGCGAACACTGACGCCAGAGCCGCGAGTTCCTCAGCGTCGTGCAAGTCCACATCACTGTTGGCGAGGTGCAGCTTGATACCGGTGGCACCGGACTCGGCGCAGCGTTGCACTTCCTCCAGGGCGTAGTCGGCAATGGGGCTGATGCCGCAGAAGGCCACCAATCGTTCCGGGAAACGCCGGGCCTGTTCGAGCACAAAGTCATTTTCCCGTTTGACCTTGTGATACTCATTCTCAAAGCGGATCTCGGGGATGGCGTACATATAGCCCAGCGACAGGATCACCGCCTGATCGATTCGGTAGCGATCCATCTGGCGGAGCAGGATATCGGCATCCTGTATGCCGCGGCTGAGATCGCCGGGGCGCTCACCCCGGGCCAGCTGTACCCGGGGCAGTGCTCGTGCACCGCTCTCGCTTCGGATATGGATGTGGTGATCCGCCACCGGTGGTGGCAGCCCATCCGGCGTGCCGGCACAGCCGGCAATCAGCAGCGCAATGAACGGTACCAATCGTAGTCTGAAAAGGATATTCTGGAGTCTTGGCATGCCTGGGACTACAGCAGATTGGCGCAGTCGGCACAAGCCGTGGGCATGCAGCAGGCAGGGTGAGAATTGGCCGAGTGTCGGCATTTGGGATTTGGGGATGTTCAGGGAGTGGTAAATGGGGACTTTTTTGCGTTCGGTGTTGCTGGTGCTGCTCATGGTCGGTTTGGGAGCCTGCTTGAGCGACGGCGATGGGGGCCTGCCCGGCGGTCAGGATCTGCCGGGGGGCTCCGACAACGGTGATGATCAGAATGGAGACGCGGGTGGAGAGGAAGACGATCTCGCCGCTCTCGCAGAAGAGATTCGCGCCATCGCCCGGGACCATGGCCTGGATGGCGATATCCGCCCGGGCCTTGCACCAGTCCGCCCGGATGAAGATGAGCTCGTCCGGCTCGGCCAACTGCTGTTCTTCAGTGCCACCTTGAGCGGCAACCGGGACGTGGCCTGCGCCAGTTGTCACCATCCGGATCTTGCCATGGGTGATGGTCTGTCCCTGCCCATCGGAGTGGCAGCACATGCACCGGAACGCCTGGGGCTGGATCGAGAGCTGGACCCGGAGCAAGACCTCGACCCCCGGGCCGACGACGGTCCCAATGTGCCCCGCAACAGCCAGACCATATTCAACACGGCCCTTTATAATCGAGCCCTGTTTCACGATGGCCGGGTCTTTGTTCTGGACGAGGAAGTGGCCCCCGGCGGGCAGGGTCAGACCTTCAATACCCCGGAGAGCGGCAACCTCCCCCATGCGGGCGAGGGCGACAATCTGCTCGAAGTGCAGGCCCTGTTTCCGCTGCTCAGTGACCAGGAAATGCGAGGCTTTACCCACCCGGAACTGGTGCCGGAAGAATATCGGGCGCATCTGATCGAGCGGCTACAGGATGCCGAGCCGGGCCCGGGTCCGACCTGGGAGGAGCGGTTTGCCGCCGCCTTCCCGGAGGATCCGGACCCCATCAATCTGGGCAATCTTCAGCGGGCGCTGGGTGCCTTTCAGGCATCAATGACATTCGTGGACAGCCCCTGGCGCTATTTTCTCGTTTCCGACGAGGAGGAAACGCCCGACTTGTCGGAAGATGCCCTGGAAGGGGCCCGTCTGTTCATGACCATGCCCGAGGAAGGGGGCCTCGGCTGCATAAGTTGCCATAGCGGTGATCGCTTTACCGATGAAAGCTTTCACAATGTGGGTTTCCCCCAGATTGGACGCGGCAAGCGCCAAGGGGGAACGGACTCCGGTCGCTGGGGCGTGACCCAGGAGCCGTCGGGCATGTTTGCCTTTCGGGTCCCCAGCCTGCTCAACGTTGCAGTGCGGGGGCCGTATGGTCATGCCGGCAGCCTCCAGACCCTGGAAGACGCCATCAAATGGCATGCCGACCCGGAATACTGGCTGACTCGTATTGATGAAGTGCTGGCCGGTCTGGTTCAGTTTCACTCGCTCAATGTCCATGAGCTCTATCCCCGGGCCGCCGAGCTGACTGCCGAGGTGCAGGAACACGACAGCTTCGCCGCCAGTCGCGAGTTCTTGCCGCCGGTGGCGCCGGATTCGGAGGCCGTGGATCAGCTGGTGGCCTTTCTGGAGTCGCTCACCGATCCCTGTGTCGAAGATGGTCAGTGCCTGAGCGATTGGGTTCCGGCCAGGGAAGATGACCCGGATGGGTTCCTCCTGGTTCGAGATGATCCTTTTCCGGGCAACGGAGATGATGGCGAAGGTGGGGGTGAAACCTACCCGGAATACATCGCCCTGGATCATTCCCAGCGAGCGGACCGTGACAGCTTCCCCGAGGCCCTGGGCTGTACTGGTGGTCCCTCGGATGTGAGCAATCAGGATCGCCAGGCCTTTGTCTTCCGGGATGATCTCGGCCTGGATCTGCCCCATGGCTTTTCGGAAGCCGGCTGGACCATCGACGGCCAAAGCGGCGTGGAAATGCGTATGTTCGCGGGCGGGATCACAGCAGCCTATCTGGACGATGACTGCTGGCCCGATCTGCTTTTTTCCAGCGGTGAGGAACAGGGGCTCGTGTTCTACCGCAACCTCGGGGGCCAGTCTGGGTTTGAGCAGTCGGATGCCTTGGCGCCGCCGGACGCCCCTGACTACGGATTCTTCACCAATGTCTCGGTAATGGATCTGAACGGCGACTATTACCAGGAGCTTCTGGTTAGCAACCTCAGTCCCAGGGAAGGGGTAAAGGTGCTGGGCATGGATGATTCCGGCGGCTACCAGGAAATCGCCGAACTGCCCATGTCGAGAAGCACCTGGGGCATGGCCTTTTCGGATTTTACCGGCTCCGGCCTGCCGGGTATCTTCATGGCCCACTGGTCCGGGGGCGTGGATGGTCTGGCCCCGGCCTTGTGGATCAGCGAGGGTGATCGCCTGGTGCCTGCCGACGAATTTGGCGGTACTTCATCCGCCCAGCTTGATCAGAATTTCAACTTTTCTCCCATCTTTGCTGATTTCAATGACAGTGGAGGGCAGGACCTGGTCATTGCTTCCGATTTTTTCACCAGCTCCGTTCTCGCTCATGCTCCCGGGGCTGGTCGTTTCTTCCGCAATATTACCGACCGTTCCGTTATTACAGACGAAAATGGTATGGGCGCTGTGGTTGGGGATTTTGACAACAATGGCAAGCTTGACTGGTTCGTGACTTCAATATTCGACAAGGTCGATGAGCCCGCGGGCAACTGGGGCACCAGCGGTAATCGCTTTTACAGGAATATCAGTGAAGACGGCCATGTTCGATTCGAGGATGCCACCGAGGAAGTGGGAGTCAGAGAGGGTGGCTGGGGCTGGGGTGCCTGTGCCGCGGATTTCAACAACAACGGATTCCTTGATATTTTTCACGTCAATGGCTTCGGTGTCATGCCACCCTATGTTCCCTGGGCGGATTGGTATGAAGAACTCACCGGCGGGCGTTTCACCGACAATCGCCCGGTCCTTTACATCAACAATGGTGACGGCACGTTTACGGAGCGTTCCCTGGCCTGGGATGTGGAAGAGGTCTCCCAAGGGACCGGTGTGACCTGTTTCGATTATGATCGCGATGGTGATATCGACATCGTGTTGGTGGACAATTCCAGTGGCATTCAGTTTTTCGAAAACCAGGTGGGACACGGTCCTGGTGCGCGTTTTCTCAACATCCGACTGGTAGGGGAATCACCCAATACTCATGCACTCGGTGCCCGGGTTTATGTTGAGGCGGATGTGGGTAACGGCCACGGCCAGCAGCGGCAGATGCGGGAGGTCATGGCCCATAGCAGCTTCAATGGCCAGGATCTGCCTGATCTTCATTTCGGTCTGGGAGAAGCCGAGTCCGTTACTGTGGAGATTCAGTGGCCGGATGGCGAGGCGCTCGTCTGCGAGGATATTCCTGCCAATCGTTTCATGGTTTTCGACCAACGCCAGCCCGAATGTCCCGCGGACTGAGGAGTTGAGCGGAATGTCCAGCGAATCCCGCTCAGACTGGTGGATGCTGCCGAAGGGCTTGTGCCTTCTGGCGGTTGCTGCCTGTGTACCTTTGCATGAGCCCACCCCGGCGCCAGAGTATTTTGATCTGATGGAGCCATTGTTCACGGTGGGCGTGCCACCAGAAGCACCCTTGCCGGAGCTTGATACCGAGCATCTGGGGCCTGAGGAGGCCAACCGGGTCAGGGTCCATCGTGAGCGGCATCGTGCAGTGGTCAATGTGACCAGCCTGAGCGCCCATCGCGGCCGCAGCATTGAAATCGTCCCCAGTATGGAAATGGGCAGTGGGGCCATTATTGACAGCAAGGGTATTGTGGTTAGCAATCACCATGTGGTTGCCGGTGGCAGCGCCTGGTGGTGACGCTCTACGATGGCAGCCACTATCCGGCCACCCTCCTGGGGCAGTGATCCGGAAATGGATTTGGCAGTGCTCGAGTTCGATCCCCAGGGCAGATCACTTACCCGTATCCCCTTTGCTGACAGCAGCCGTGCCCAGGTGGGACAGTCCGTCTATGCCATGGGAAACCCCTTTGGCCTGGAAGGGAGCTTTACCGCTGGCGTGGTGTCGGCCTTGAATCGTCCGCTGCAGATCGATTCAGGTTATATCATCCGCGATCTTATTCAGACTGACGCCGCCATCAATCCGGGTAACTCGGGTGGTCCTCTGGTGGATAGCCGCGGGCGGATGCTCGGGCTCAATTCCATGATGATTTCCCCGGCAGCGGGCTCTGTGGGTATTGGCCTGGCAGTTCCCTCCAATACCGTGCACCGGATTGCCGGGCAGATCATCCGAGAAGGGCGGGTTGCCCGGGGTTGGATTGATATTCAGGGAATAGCGATTTCACCCAGGCTGGTCAATCAGGCTGGCTTGCCCATCCGACACGGCATTTTGGTGACCCGGGTTCTCCCTGGTGGCAATGCCCAGCAGGCCGGGCTTCGAGATGGTCAGGGCGGGCGGATGATTCGCCATGGGCCTCACCGGCTTCCAGTGGAAGGCGATATCATAACGGCCATCAATGGCCAGCCGGTTACCAGTGTGGCGGAACTGTTGCTCAGCCTTGAAGGTACTCGGCCCGGTGACGAAGCCAGGGTTCAAGTCTTTCGTGGGGGGAGAAGCCTCGAATTGAGCATCGTCCTGGGGGAGCGCCATTCAGGGCAGTGAACCGAACTCAATCGGCTACTTTCCATTGACTCGCCGGGCTGAAGCCTGAGAGCGGTGGCGCTGATTGCAGCTCAATCAAGCGGCCATGCCTGAATCGGGCACGCATGACCCGCTGCGATGCCTCGGTTCGAATTCGGAAGCGTAGCGTGTCGCCATCAAGTCGCACATCACGCAGATCCGTGATTAGGCCATCAAGTTCTGCCTCGCCCCACACTCGCTGGTAGTTCTGCTCCAGCCGCAGTTTGATCTCTTTTCCCTGCCTGCTTGCCCGCCATTCACCGGCAACGGCGGCCGGAACCCGCCAGAAGTAGATTTTTCGCTGATTGACTGCCCGATAGTCGTCAGCCTGCCAGCGTCCCATGTCGAATTCGTGGGAGACGATCCGGGTTCCGCTCGGCAGGGACAGCAGGCTGGGCTTCAGGCGTTGATTGAGCTCGGGGAGGAGATAAAGGGTGATGATGTCGGCGCCAGAGAGATCGGCTTCAAACAGATCGCCTTGCTCGAATTGGACGGCTTCTCCGACACCGGCGGCTTCGGCACGCTGACGGGATAGTTTGACCAATTGCCCGTCGATCTCGATGCCCCGGCCTTCGGCACCGAATTCCACGGCGGCCATGATGGGAATGCGACCATCTCCGGAGCCCAGATCCAGCACCCGATCACCGGGGGCGGTGTCCGCGACTTCCAGCATGGCGCGCACGACCGGTTCGGGCGTCTGGATGAAACCCACATCGGGCCTCGTCTCGGCCTGGCAGGGTGCCGCCAGGCCCGGCAGAAGCAGTGAGAAGAGTGTGGGAAGGAGCGATCGACGCATTCCGTCATGATCAACGGCAACTGTCATCCGTGCAAGGGGTTTCTGATACCCCGTCGGAGCCTGCTATCCTATGTGGAGTAGTGCAATTGCCGAGTAGCGGGGCTGGGGAAGGGACGGCCGGCAACCGTGCCGGTCGCGTACACGTATCTTTTTGCAGGGGAGACAGACGGTGACCGACAAACGTGCCGGTACCGAGGGAACGAGGCGTCTCAGGGAGCAAGGCCCCCAAGGGACAGTCTTCATTTCCCCCGATGAGCTTCCAGAGATGGACGAGGCCGCGGATAAGGCGGCGGTGAGTCCTGATTCTCCGGCCTTGCTGGGGCTCAGCCCGCCGTTCGTGGATCAATGGTTTCAGCTTCAGGCGGAACGTACCCAAATCGGGCGCAAGGCCCATAATGACCTGGTCCTGGAAGAGCCCAGTGTGTCTTTCGAACATGCCCGGATTGTTCGCTCTGGTGGCGATTGGCGTGTGGTCAATCTTCTCTCCACCAATGGCACCTTCGTCAACGGTGAACGGATTCACCAGTCCGCGCTCAAGCATGGAGATCGCCTGGCCTTTGGTAATGCCGCATTCCTCTTTGCCACCAGTGAGCAGGTGGATACCACTGGCCAGTCATTCCGACCCGCCAAGAGCAGCCGGCGTCAGAAGATGATCGCGACGGGCCTCGCCTTGCTGGGTATTGCGGTGATTGTCGCAGCCCTGCTGCTTCGCTAAAGCTGACATGGCATCGAAGTTGGGACGATACGAGCTGGGGCCGGAAATTGGTCGTGGCAGTATGGCCGTGGTCTACCGTGCTTTTGATGAGCGCCTTCAGCGCCCCGTGGCGTTGAAAATGCTCAAGGAAGAATACGCTTCCAGCGATCGCTATCGAAGAGAGTTCCTGTCCGAAGCCCATGCCGCCGGCAGACTTTCCCATGCCGGTATTGTGACCATCCATGATGTGGGTGAATCCGGGGGCAAGCCCTTCATGACCATGGAGCTGTTGCAGGGGGAGACCCTGCAGCAGCGGGTGGAGAGAGAGGGTCCCTTGCCGGTCAGTCATCTGCTGGACATTGGTGTGCAACTGGCCGAAGCCCTGGACTATGCCCATCGAAACGGTGTAATCCACCGGGATGTCAAAGCAGACAATGTCATGATTCTGGACGACGACAGCCGGGTAAAGCTGGCCGACTTTGGCATCGCCCGACTGCGTCAGGCAGGCGGCCAGGCCGCAATGGACGAGGGCGAAGTGGTGGGCACGCCCAATTACATGGCACCCGAGCAGGTTCGAGGTGAGGCCGTCGATGGGCGCAGTGATCTCTATTCCCTTGGCGTTCTGCTGTACCGCCTTTCCAGCGGTAGACTGCCTTTTGCCCGGCGTACCACTCGCGCCACACTGGAAGCCATCCTCAAGGGCAAGTCCGCCCGCTTGCGCCCAGGGGATCCGGAAACCCCGGCCGCGCTGGTGAGTATCATCACCACCCTGATGTCTCGTCTGCCATCCGATCGCTATCAATCCGGTGCCGAACTGGCCGCGGATTTGCGCGACATCCAGGCCGAGTTGATGTCCCGGCCGGGTCGTCGCTGGCGTATTCCGCTCAGCGTCCGCTGGCCGGTTGCGCTGGGCTTGTCCGTGGCCTTGACCCTGGTCGTTGGCAGTTTTGCGGTGTATCAGCATCAGCGGGCCGCCATGACTTCCCTGGTCTTTGAGTATGGGGGCAGCATGGCCGATGTGATCGCGACCGAGTCGGCCGAAGATCTTCTGCTGGGCGATCATATTGCGCTCCAGGCCATGGTCAGCGATATGCAGCGCAATCGGCAGATGGCTTACCTGCGCCTTTCCGACCACCGGGGGGAGGTCGTGGCCAGCAGTGAGGAAGGCGAGCTGGGTGAGTCGGTGGGCGAATTGCAGCGGGGCAAGACTGAGCTTCGGGATGAGGATGGTCGGCGGGTGGCTTTCTACCGGGAAGGGGAAGCCGAGCGTTACCTGTTCGAAGCCCCCATACTTTTTCGGGACCGGGTCGTGGGTGAGCTGGCGTTGGGAATCTCCGCCCGGCCCCTGGCCAATACGCTGAGGACCAGTGTCATGGCCATGGCCGTGCTGATGCTGGCCACGTTGTTAACGGTGCTGTTGGCAGCCTATGTGCTGTCCCGTCGCTTGCGCATTCTGCTCAGGGTGCTGGGCAGTGCCATGGATCGCCTGGCTGGCGGGCACCCGGAACACCGAATTCATCTACGCCGTCGTGATGAATTCGGAGAACTCTTTGCCCGTTTCAATCTGATGGCTGAGACGCTGGAAGCCACGCGTCAGTCGACAAGCGACTCTGATTCGCCAGCGGGACCGCCCGAGGGTGGGCGACAGTCCTTGCAAGGTCGGGAAGATACCCGACGAAATCCTCGCTAATCCGTGGGGGTCTTAGGGTTCGATGCCTTCCAGGCGATGCTGTAGCTCCACGGCCCGGGCCCGGTAGAGCTGAGCCGGCTCGAAGTCCGGGTCGATGGCCAGCAGCGTGTCCCAGAGCTCAATGGCTACCTCCAGGTCCTGGTTTCGATACCGAATAACGGCATCCCGGTGTATTTCCGGGACCACCGTTTCCTTCAGGTTCTCAAGCCCCTGCTGTGCCCCTTCATGGGTCGGCGACAGGGTCAGGGCCTCCCGAAAGGCATCAGCAGCATCAGCCGGCTTCTGATCCCGGAGGGCACGGCCTTGAGCCCAATGCCATTCCGCCCGAAGCTCATCCAACCAGGCTCGCCAATGGTCGCTTGCAGGATGGTCGCTGGCAGCGGCAATGCGTGATTCCGCGGCATCCAGTTCTCCCGTATCCAGCGCCGCCTGAATGTGGCCCTGGTGAGCCTGGCCGAGCAGCTCGGCTTCATCCAGGGCCAGGTCGGCGGCGTCTTCCTGATAGAGCGCCATCACCGCCTGCCAGTCCTCAGCTTCCAGGTATCGATACCCCTGCAGGCTGCGATCCATGCGAGCCGATGCCTGACCCGGTCCCTCTCGGTAACTGCCGGGAATGCTCAGCTGCTGGCCGACCCGCAGGCGGGAAGGGTCCTGAATATCGTTGTAGCGGGCAAGAATGAAGAACTGCTGATGGTCACCCAGAAAACGCTGGGCCAGCACCGAGAGTGACTCCCCCGGGCGGACGGAATACTGGAAGCTCTCAGCGCCCAGATATTCCTCGGGATCGGCCTCAATCTGCCGAAGCAGGTCCTGGGCGATAGGATCATCGGGGTTGTGATCAAGCTGTCGCCGCAGCTTGTCAGCCGCTCTATCGGCCTCGCCCCGCTGCAACAGCCCCAGAACCCGGGAGGCGCTGAAGTCCTCCGCATCGGTTTCCATTTCTTCCGGCGGCGCGGGGTCGTCCCAGCGGGTCCACTCCGGTGGTTGCGCGCATGCGGAAAGCAATGCAAGCAGCATGCCCGCAAGAAGGGTAGAGGACAGTGCGCTTTGTCGGGGCAAGAGTCTGGCCATGGCTGCCGAAGATATCCAAAGCAGAGGGTCTTCTCCAGTATACGCGTTTGCCGTTTCCAGTGAGCCAGGTGGCCCGCTCCTCGCCACCCGGCTTGATCCGGGTCAAGCCGGATGCTGCCGATTCGGGCGACAATTGGCTGTGGCTTTGTGAAGTAGACAGAGGAGCGAGTGCAATGGTGAATGCAGACCACTTCAAGCGCCGGTTGACGGAACGGAGAGAGGCCCTTCTGAAGGATATTCGCCGCCATCTGGAAGAAGACTCCGCCGCGCGGCAATCCGCCGGCCTGAGAGAAGTCATGGACACCAAGGATGGCTCTTTCCAGGAGGCCACGGCCACGATCCGCCAGGCCGGCTTGATGCTTGAGGCTGAAGAGCTGGAGGATATTCAGGCAGCACTTGGACGGCTGGACCGGGGCCATTATGGTGTCTGCATTGTCTGTGAAGAGCCGATTCCCGAAAAACGCCTGGAAGCCTGGCCCACTGCCAAGCGGTGTCGGCCCTGCCAGGAGGAGCGGGAAGCGGAAAAAGCACGCGGTCGCTGAACCACTGATGGGAGGCATGGGCTGAGATGGACCCTGAATTCTGGCGTGAGCGCTGGCACAGCGAGCAGATCGGTTTCCACGAGGGGCACGTTAATGCTCACCTGCGGCAATTTTGGCAGCACCTTGACGCCCGTCCCGGCGAAAAGGTGCTGGTGCCTCTGTGTGGCAAGGCCCATGACCTGGCCTGGCTACGAGACCAGGGTTGTTATGTCATCGGTGTTGAACTGAGTGACCTGGCCTGCGCGGCCTTCTTCGCCGAGCGGGGCATTGAACCGGCGGAAAGTTCGGGGCAGCGCTTTACCTGCTACCGCCATCGGGATATCGAGCTGTGGTGCGGGGATTTCTTTGACCTGACCGCCGATGATATAGGCCTTGTGGAGCTGGTCTACGACCGGGCAGCCTTGATTGCCCTGCCGCCTGCAATGCGCCAACGCTATGTGGACCACCTTCAAGCGATCACCGGGCCGGCGACACGCAGTCTGCTGATCACTCTGGATTATCCCGAGCAGCCGGGCTTTCAGGGCCCGCCCTTCAATGTCAGCGACCAGGAGGTCGAACAGCTCTACTCGGCCAATCACGACATCGAGCGAATCCATCACAGCCGCCTGCGCGAGGACGATGGCCTGCGCAAGCGGGGTCTCGAGGGCGGTACCGAGAGTGTTTTCCACTTGCGCAGGCGTTGATGTGGCTTCAACTGCCGCGTGGACGCGTGGCCAGCTGGACCTCCAGGGCGCGTAGCAGGCGGTTTCGGTCTATCCAGCCGATGACCCGGTCGGTGTCCATGACCGGCAGTTGATTGAAGCCGGTTTCGGTCATGACAGTCAGCACCTCTTCCACGCCGGTGTCCGGC
Organism: Natronospira sp.; assembly: GCA_003558125.1. Lineage (GTDB taxonomy): Bacteria > Pseudomonadota > Gammaproteobacteria > Natronospirales > Natronospiraceae > Natronospira > Natronospira elongata. Next base: position 31,075 of record PWMQ01000082.1, read on the forward strand.
CGGACGGTGCGCAATCGATCCAGCCCGGTCATTACTCGACTCACCGGCGTATCCGGCCAGTCCGCTGGCGGGATGCGGCGAATGTCGCTCAGGGTGATCAGACCGTGGATGCTGTCCTGATTGCCCACCAGGGCCTCTCGCTCACTCCGGGGCAGGAGGTAATGATCCACCCAGTCGCGGATGCTGGTGGTCGGATCAATGGGATATAACTCAAAATCGGCCAGGTCCCTGGCCTGGATGCCGACGAGTTGCTGGCGCAGATCGAATTGCTTGCCATGCACATCGGCCATGGTGAGCAGGAACCAGGCGATCAGAATGATCCAGAGCCCGCCCAGCAGGTTGCCCAGAAACAGGCCATTCCAGAGGCCCACCGCGAACAGACTGTAGGCCACGACACGGCCCCCCATGACTGCCGCTCGAATGCCCTTGCGGGCATCCCCGGTGAAACGCCAGATGGCGGCGCGGAATACCCGTCCACCATCCAGGGGAAAGCCCGGGATCATGTTGAATACCGCGACCACCAGATTGATCACGCCCAGCCAGCCGAAGGCCACCGAGGCGGGCTCCAGAAAGGGGCTGAACAGGAAGGACAGCGCCAGGAAGATTGCCGCCAGCCCGAAACTGACCAGGGGGCCGGCGATGGCGATATGAAACTCGTCCTCGGGGTTGTCGCTGTCCTTGCCCAGTTGGGCCATGCCGCCGAAGATGAACAGGGTAATGGCCTTGACCGGTATGCCACGGCGAATGGCCACTAGGCTGTGGCCCAGCTCATGGGCCAGGATGGAGGCAAAAAAGGCCAGGGCGGTGAACAGGGCGGTGAGCACCGCCGTCTGCAGGCGCCACTCCGGATAGTGGTGCATCAGCGTGGTGCTCAATGTCACCAGGATGAGCGCGAATATGACCAGCCAGCTGATGTGCACTTCCAGGCGAATACCCCGGAAATGCCCCAGCACCATCACGGTCTTGAACATGTCAAGTCTCTCTTGTGGATGCGCTTATTGGGATTGGCGCTCAATATAGTCCAGCAGTTCCCCCAGGGTCTGCATGCGGCCGTAATCCCGTTCGGGGATATCCACCTGCAGGCGCTTGTGGATGGCGATCAGCAGGTTCATGACATCCATGGAATCCAGATCGTATTCCTCCCGCAGGATTTCCGTGTCCTTTACGCCGGCGGTGTCGATGTCGGGGGCGATATCCGAGAGTTCTTCGAGAATGGCCTGTCTGAGTGCGTCTCTGTTCACAATCCCTCCGGGTGCTGCAGCCGCTGGTCGATGTCGTTGAGAAAGCGCGCCCCCACATGGCCGTCACAGACCCGGTGATCCGCGGCCAGGCTGATGTCCACCGTGGCGTGCACGGCCAGGGCGTCGTCGATGGCGACGGGGCGGGGACGGGGCCGGCCAAAGCCGATCATGGCCACCTGGGGCGGCTGAATCACGCCGATGACCCGGTCCACGCCACGTTCTCCCAGACTGGTCACGGTGGCCGTGCCCTGATTGAACTCGGAGCCGCGCAGACCGCCGCGCCGGGCACGCTGCACCAGGTCCTGCATGGCGGCGGTGATTTCGCCAAGGCTCATGCGGTCGGCGTGGAGAATGGCGGGGGCCACCAGGCCGCCCCCGCGCAGGTGGATGGCCAGGCCTAGGTGGATGTCGCTGGATGGCCGGAAGCCATCCGGCCCGTAGTGACCGTTCAGTTCACCGAAACGGGCCAGCGCCAGGGCGGTGGCGCGGATGAATAGGCCCGCCATCAACAGCCGCTCGGCCGGGGGGCGGTCATGATTCCAGTTCTCCAGCCATTGCTCGGCGGTGTTCAGGTCCACCTGCTGGCTGAGATAGAAATGGGGAATCTCCCGCTTGGCACGGCTCATGGTGGTGGCAATGGCGCTCCGCATGGCTTCCGGCTCAAAGCCCTGTGATGGTGCGGCGGCCGTACGGTCGTCGGCTTGGTCCAGATCACGCACCAGGACGGCTCCATTCGGACCGCTGCCTCGGAGCCGGCTAAGCTCCAGGCCCCGCTGCCGGGCCTGGCGGCGGGCGGCGGGCGAGGCAGCAGGCCGTGACTCATGCCCGGGGCCGGGTCTGGTCGGCTGGGCGGGTTTTCGGGGCAGGTGGCTGTCATCCGGGCCGGCCCTTTCCGGAGCCGCCTTGCGGGGCCGGGGCGCGGTGGCGGCTTCGGCGGTCTCGCCGGCCGTTTGCTCGTCGCCGTCGATCCGTGCCAGCAGCTCGCCTACCGGCACTTCGCTGCCTTCCTCCACCAGCAGTTCGCGTACCGTGCCGTCCTCGAAGACCTCGATATCCAGCACCGCCTTGGCGGTTTCCACCGCTGCCACCACCTGGCCACGCTTGACCCGGTCTCCGGGCCGGATCTTCCAGCGCACCAGCTTGCCGGATTCCATGTCCGCGCCCATGGAGGGCATGCGAAAATCGCTCATGCCTGTTCCCCCAGGATCCGGCGGGCGGTGGCGACGATCTTGTCCACCTGGGGCAGGGCCGCTTCTTCCAGGTGACGGGGGTAGGGCATGGGCACTTCCTCGCTGCAGACCCGGGCGAGTGGCGCGTCCAGCTCCCAGAAGGCCTGTTCGGACAGGATGGCCAGGATCTCGCCGGCCAGACTGCCGGTGAGCCAGCCCTCGTCCACCACCACCGCACGCCGGGTGCGGCTGACGGATTCGATCAGGGTGTCGCGATCCAGTGGGCGCAGGACCCGGAGATCAATCACCTCCGCCTCGATGCCGTCCCCGGCCAGTACCTCGGCGGCTTCCAGGGTCTTGTACAGGCAGCCGCCCCAGGTGATCAGGGAAATGTCACGACCGGGTCGCCGGATCACCGCCTTGTCGATGTCCACGCCATCCGGCTGGGGGGTGAGC
>PWMQ01000098.1 GCA_003558125.1 Natronospira sp.
ATCTGAGTGTCCTGGATGGCTGGTGGGCTGAAGGCTATGACGGCGACAATGGCTGGGCCATCGCGCCCCATGACCGGGAGTTGTCGGCCGAGCAACGGGATCGGGTGGAAGCGGAGGATCTTCTCGATCTTCTTGAGGGGGAGGTGATCCCTGATTATTACCGTATTGGTCCCGGTGACTACTCACCGGACTGGGTAGCTCGCTCAAAGCGATCCATGATCAGTGTGCTTCCACGTTTCAATTTGGACATGCTCAAAGATATGGGTCACGCCCAGGGACTGGATCAGCCCAATGCTGGCCTCCAGGCCGGCACAGCCCAGGTTGTTGAAGGTGCCGCTTTCCAGCATCCGGGCCCCACGCCGAATAGGGCGGTCATAGCGCAGGGTCTCGGCTGCGCCAGTGAGGAATTCGAAGGCATCCTCATGGCTGATCCAGGCGGCCAGGTTGGGCTCCAGTTGATCCGTGCGCTGAGGGGCTATATAGACAAAACCCACGCCTTCCGGGCCCATCAGCCACTTGTGACTGCCGCAAGCCAGGTAATCAATGCCCATTCGCTTCACATCCAGGGGCACAATGCCCAGCGCCTGAATGGCGTCCACGAAAAGTTCGCTGCCATGGCGACGGCAGGATTCACCCATCTCCTCCAACGGCATGAGCTGGCCGGTGGTGAATTGCACGGCGCTCACGGCCACCAGGCGGATTCCCTCGGCCAAATGCTGCTCGAACTGTTCCATGGCAGCCACCCGGTCCAGGCGAAAGTCCTCGGCATCCATCCAAACCAGTTCCAGTCCCAGCCGCCGTGCCGCTTGCTGCCATGGGGTTACATTGGTGGGGAACTCCCCCCGGAATACCAATACCCGATCGCCTCTCCGCCAGGGCAGGGAATGGGCAATGGCAAGCACGCCGGCGGAGGTATTCGCCACCAGGCCGATATCTTCACCAGTCGCCCCGATGAGCGAGGCGAATTGCTCACGAACACGCTCCCGTCGCTCCACCTCGGCCGGAAATATCCCCATGCCCTCACGAGCCTGTGCCGACAGCACTTCATTTACTGCTGCCTGTACCGGTTCGCTCAAGGGCGAAACCGACCCATGGTTGGCATAGACATCAAATCGTAGCTCGGGAAAGAGTGCCCGATTACCCAAGGCTGCCCGGGATTCATTCGCATCGTGCATCAATCGACTCCGCCAGGAGGAAGGGGAGGGACTGATCATGCCAGTCTCCCGACCCGAGGCCAAGCCAGGGAGCATCACGAAAGTGGGGAAGATCGGTTTTGTGTTCCCCATAAAAAAAAACGGTACGGCTGTTAGGCCGTACCGCGTGACTCAGATAATGATGCTGCCTGCCTGGCGATCTACCGCCAAGAGGCCTGCATCTACTCGATGACGATTTCCACTCGGCGATTCTGTTGCCGTCCGGCGGCCGAGTTGTTGTCGGCAATGGGTCGATGAAGCCCCATGCCCGAGGTCGAAATTCGATTTGAGGCGATGTTATTTTGCGTCAGATACTGTCTGACCGAGTCGGCACGCTGCTGTGAAAGCCTCTGATTGAGGGCAGTACCGCCGACATTGTCCGTATGACCTTCGATCACGAGACGCTGATCGGGATACTGCCGCATGAAACTCACCAGCTTGTTGAGGGTGTGGTTGGCATCTCCACGGAGCTGAGCGCTGCCCGTATCAAAGAGAACGTCGCCCAGCGTTATGACCATGCCGCGTTCCGTTTCCTTGGCCTCCAGCTCTTCAAGACGTCGTTGCATGTCCGCCTCCGAGCTGCGTGCTCTGGAAGCATCCGACCGCGCCCGGTCGGCTTCACGAGTACGTGCCGTTAGACGTGTATCACTACGGTCTTGGTCGAGCTGGGCACGCTGATCCTCGGCCAGTTTGGCAGCGGCTCTGGCCTTGGCGATCTCTACCCTGTGTTCCGCCATATAAACACGGTGCTCACCCAAGGCTGCCTGGGAATCAGACAATGGCTCCTCGGCGAGTTTGACGGCCTCTTCGGCCTGTCGGATCTCAACCCGGGCCCGACTGCTCAGTTCAGGATCATTCTGCAAGGCGGTGAGGTTGCTTCGGGCGTCCGAGGCGCCGTCCGGGCTCACGGGGCTGCTTGCACATCCGGCAAGGAATAGGACGGATAGGATGATCGCCGCGCAGGTCCGGCCATATGTCGTTGGCTGTGGAATGGAAATATTCATTGCTTGCCTCCTGTGCGTTCCAGTTCTTCACTCAAAGCTTCTGCATCCCGGCGCATTTGACGGTTGACGTCCTCCGCTTTGGCGGCTGAGGTCCTCGCCATGGCCAGTTCCGCGGTGACGCGAGACTGCTGTGCATATTGATCCGCTTCGGTCCGCTTCTCGGATGACATGGCGTTCTCTGCCATTGCCAGCTTTCGATTGGCTTCGTCGAGTTCGGCGCCGGCGTACTGTCGGGCATCCGACTGCTCGGCGCTGGCAATGGCATCCCTGGCCTCGGCCAGCGACGACGGAGGAGCTTCAGGCACTGAGGCGCAGGCGGTGAGAAGCAGTAAAGTTGCCGCCAGAACCGAAACAGTGCTCATGGATTTCCAGAAGCATGGTCCTAGTGTTGTGTGCATTGTCATTCTCCGCGTGGATTGGATCGTAGGGTCCGAAGCGGACCTTCTTCTGATCCAGAAACCAATTCCGAAAGCCAAGCGTAGAAGACCGGGCTTGCGGTGTCGGTGCGGCAGCGTACGTAACTGGGTAAGGGTTATGGAATAAATTGATTCTGGGGATGGTGGGATAGGTGCGCCACCGCACAGACCGCAGCGATCCGAAGTGTTGCCATGATGCGGACAGATATTGGCTTACAAGGAGATCATCATGAATATTAATCTGTTATTGGGAATCGTGCTTCTCGTCGTAGGGGCAGTGCTACTGTATTTCGGTTACACCGCCTCGCAGAGCTTGGGAGAGCAGGTTCATGAAACATTCACGGGTCGGTTTACTGAATCAACGACCTGGTACTTCATATTTGGAATCGCATCAGCCATCGGCGGTTTGGTGCTCGTTACATTCGGTGTGCGGAGCTAGTCGCCATTTGATGGCTGAAAGGAGAAGAAAATGCTCGAGATTATTGTTGTCGCACTGATTGTCCTCTGGCTACTTGGTTTCTTTACCTCAACCACAATGGGTGGCTTGATACATATCCTCCTGGTGATAGCGGTGGTTGTCGTCCTGATCAGGCTGATTCAGGGCCGTCGTATATAGCGGGAATTGTTTTTTCGTCCGTATGAGTGCCCGGCCCGGAAATCATCCATTGGGTGCGCTACCGAACAGACGGGCCGTCTGTGTCATGGTGCGATGGCTATCTTGATTACCTGAATGGGGAATTGGCCATGAATATCAGGCGGTTGCTGGGCTTGGTCTTTCTAGCATGTGCTGGGACGCTCCTGTACTTCGGATACAGTACGACGCAAACCCCTAGTGTGACGATTCACGAAACGCTGGTGAGCCGAGTTTTCGATCCGAATCACTGGTACTTTCTCGCCGGAATTGGCGCAACTATTGCTGGTTTCTTATTGCTCATTTCCCGAAGACGGTCCCGAACGGCCAATAGGCTGGAATTTAGAGCAAAATTTTTGCCTTAGATTCTTGGTGGCCAGGGTTTCTGCAGGGATAAGGACACATTCAAACGCCCATTACGAGTTTATCGAGTTGATAGATGACCGGGGAGCGTAACATTGTGAATCTTCAACGGGATCACCACCCACAAGCGCTGGTATCGAGAGCTGAGCCGGTAACGGTATTGTTTGTGGAGGCCAATATTGATGTGGCGCGGTTGGTTGAGGAGGCTCTGCTAGGTGCCGGAGAAGGTGTTTTCCGTGTTGAATGGGTGACGAACCTTGCGTTAGCACTAGATCGAGTGGCGCAGGGCGATATCGAGGTTGTCCTGGCCGGCATGAGCTTGCCTGACTGCGCTGGTCCCGAAGTATTCAAGCAATTGCGCCTGGCAACCCCCGACTCACTGGTGCTGCCATTGAGTGAGATCGGCACCCATTCAGCACAGATCGATGGCGATGAACTGGAGCCGGATGAGAATGCAATCGATATGGACTGGCTGCCGGGCGCACTGCACTACGTGACGCGTCGAAAAGCGACCGAGGCGGCCTGGCGGGTGGCGGATGAAGCCCTTTTCGAGGAAAAGGAGCGCGCTCGAGTGACGCTGGGGTCCATCGGTGACGCGGTTTTGGTCACCGATATTCAGGGAAAAGTAACTTACCTCAATCAGGTTGCCGAGGAACTGACCGGCTGGCCCAGCTCCAATGCCGTTGGGAAACCGCTGCCCGCCGTGTTCAAGATCACTGATCGAGACAGTGGGAAACGCGCCAGAAACCCGGCTCTGCATGCCATGGCCGAAAATACCAACGTGGGGTTGGCGGCAAATTGCGTCCTACATCGCCTTGATGGCAGTGAAACCGGCATTGAGGATTCAGCGGCACCGGTACATGACCGATATGGTCGGGTTACGGGTGCGGTGATCGTTTTCCGCGATGTCAACCAGTCCCTCTCAATGACGCGAAAGATGGCGTGGCTAGCCGGTCATGATTCACTGACTGGATTGGCGAGTCGGCCACTCTTCGAGGAACGATTCAGACAGGTCATCAGCCTGGCCAACCGTCATGAAAGACAGGCTGCGATGCTGTTTGTCGATCTGGATAATTTCAAGAATATCAATGATCGCCTGGGTCATAGGGTCGGTGATCATGTTCTTAAGGCGGTGGCCGATCGTCTGCTTCACGGGGTCCGTGATACCGATACGGTATGCCGACAAGGGGGAGATGAGTTTCTGATCTTGTTGGCGGATGTGGCAGATGCGTCAGCGGCCGAGCAGGCTGCAAAGAAGCTTCTTAGCTTATTTTTGAACCCGCTGTTGGTTGACGGCCATGAGGTGAAAGTCACCTTAAGTATCGGAATCAGCATGTATCCGGCGAATGGAAAGGAAATGGATGCCTTGATTGAACATGCAGATATCGCCATGTTTCAGGCTAAGACGAGAGAGGAGAATGCTTGCGGCTTCTTTACTGCCAAAGGGGATGGGGAGGTTGGCAATGAGCGTGCCGCCCGGGCGTTTACTACGCCATAATCCGTCTATAGACTGCTCGGTCCGCTTTGTAACAACTGCACGCTGCGGCTTCCAGACCACGCCGATCGAGTATTTCAATATGGCCGCGACAGTAGTCGATCAAGCCCCGTTCCTGCATTTTCCTGGCCGCAGCAGTCACTCCTACGCGGCGAACACCGAGCATGCAGGCGAGAAATTGCTGCGTGATATCGAAATTGTCACTTCTGGCCCGGTCCCGAGTCATCAGCAGCCAGCGTGCCAGCCTTGCTTCTACGAGGTGGAAGCGGGTACAGGCCGAGGTTTGTGCCAGTTGCTCGATCATTACATGAAGGTAATGCATTACTATCCTGCGTAGCCGCGGATATCGCTCGATCAGGGTTGTGAAAACGGCCACGTCAATGCGCAAGGTGGTTCCGGCGCCCTGAACCAGAGCCCGGGTCGGTGCACTGCCAACCCCCAGTGCCAGGGTGGCGCCAAGCATGCCTTCTGCACCCACCAATCCAGATTCCAGGGCCGGTTTTTCATTCATGATGGTTATCAGGGAGATGAATCCCCGGAGTGGAAAGTACACGTGACTGTAGGTCGCGCCGGATTCCACGAGGGTTTCACCAAACTCCAGAGTCAGCTGATCACACTGTGACAAGATCTCGGCACGCTCGCTTTGCGGTAGTAGTGCAAGCAGCCGATTGCTGGCAACGCGGGCCGTCATTGGGAGGACTCCTGGTGATTGATCGAACCCTGGGAGGCAGGGATGTACGGGAGTCAGGGCATGCACTGTGGCCAGAACAGGCGGCCTGGGTCAGGCCCGTAAGAGAAACTCTGGCATAAGGGAGAGGCAGTGTCGGGGCGGTAGCGTACAAAGTTCAGCGGGATGGTCTCTCCGCCAGGAGTCGATCATATTCACGTTTGACAACACCGTAGCATTCACAGGTGCGCTTCTCCAGACCGGGCCGGTCCAGGAGGGTGATGTGTCCGCGGTGATAAGAGATTAGGCCCGCTTGCTGTAGTCGACCGGCGGCCTCCGTGACCCCTTCACGTCTGACCCCCAACATGTTGGCAATCAGTTCCTGGGTCATGACCAGTTCATTGGAAGGCAGGCGATCTTGACTAAGCAGCAACCAGCGGCAGAGCTGTTGATCCAGGCTGTGATGGCGGTTGCAGACAGCGGTTTGGGCCATCTGGGTCAGCAGGGCCTGGGTGTAGCGCAGAAGGAGGTGTTGCATGGGCCCTCCCCGGTAGAATTCGCTCTTGAGTGCGCGGCCCGGCAATTTATAGGCTTTGCCGGCGGATTGCACCACGGCCTGGTTGGGCGTGGTTTCCCCCCCCATGAAGAGTGAAACGCCGACAATGCCCTCGTGTCCGACGATGGCGATTTCTGCCGAGTCGCCGTCTTCCATGACGCACAGCAGGGAGACGATGGAGTCCACCGGAAAATAGACATGCTGCATTTCAATGTAGGGTTCGCAGAGGGTATCGCCGAGGCGTAGGTCGGCCAGCTCGAGATTCGGTGCTATACGCGCGTATTCATCGGGTGGTAGAGCGGCGAGCAGATGATTCTGACTGGGGTCGGGTTGATTGGACATGGGTATGCGCCCCTCTTGGTGGGCTGTGTTCCCCGGTGAAGCGGGTTTGTTTTCTCATAATGGATGCTATCACGATTCAGGGTGGTATGTACGCTATAGGACATTGGAAAGCGGGCCGCGGGGGCAGGCCGGCCGGGCGTAGGATGCGCTTTAGCGATTGACAGCGAGGGTGATCAAGTCGGCTACTTCATCTCCTACCGTCACGATAAGCGTTGCATCCTGGTGGCTTCTCGCCATGATCAGTGCCCCTTCCAGACTGGCGGTGATCGTGTTGGCGACTCGGCCAGCCCTTTCGAAGCTCAGGCCACCAGCCAAAAGGGCTTCTCGATACATTTCCGTCCACTCATCAATGGCGGCCCGACAGGCAGCAGCCAGTTTTGTGGAAACGTGGGGCGAGTCCAGGATGATAGGGGCGACGGGGCATCCAAAGCCGTAGTCGGAGCGGGTCATTTCCTCGGCCGCTGCCTGAAAAAATGCCTTGACGCCGTCTGCGGGATGGGAGGCCGATGCCAGGCACTCCCTAAGCACCTGGGAAGCTTCTTCGATCCCGCTTTGCATGGCTTCCGCCACTAGCGCTTCCTTGCCGCCCGGAAAATGAAAATAGAGGGATCCCCGGGGGCTGCCGCTTTCCTCAAGGATATCGTTCAGGCTCACTCCGTGCAGTCCACGCAGCTGGATCAGCCGCAAGGTGGTCTGGAGCATTCGCTTTCTGGTTTCGTTACCCATGGTCCTCTTTTTACCATTATTGACAAAATATGACGATCGGTCTATATACTATGATAGTCGGTCTAGTGGCCGATTGCGTTGCCGAGGACCATTCCCGCAGGCGGGTGGCCCGGCAGGGCCAGCACGATTGCTTCTGCTATACGGAGGTCATCATGAATCAGGTGCATTCGATGGAGAGTGGGCCCGGGGTGTCAGTACAGCCCCATCACGAGGACGCCGCCCGTACCTGGAATCTTGGCGGCAGCCATTACGACAATATCAGCTTCGGCGTTTCAGACGCGCTGGCCCATGCGGCCCAGCGACTCAATCCGCGGCCCGGTCAGGAGATTCTTGATGTGGCGACGGGCACAGGCTGGACAGCACGCAATATGGCCCGTGCCGGAGCGAATGTGACCGGCGTGGATATCGCCTCCGAGTTGCTGGAAGCGGCGGAGACGCTGTCGGCGCACCTGCGACCGGCGGTCCGGTTTCGGCAGGCTGACGCCGAACGGCTGCCTTTCGACGATGGCCATTTCGACGGCGTGATCTCCACTTTTGGAGTGATGTTTGCGGCAGATCAGGCGCAGGCCGCACGCGAACTGGCGCGGGTGTGTCGCCGGGGGGGACTTCTGTCACTGGCTGTATGGGCACCGGAGGGCGCGGTCCAGGATTTCTTCGGCGTGATCGGCGCGCATAGCGGTGATCCGGCACCGGAGCCGTCACCACTGGCTTGGGGCGATCCCGACCATGCCCGGGCGCTGCTGGGGCAAGATTTTGAACTCTGGTTTGAACCGGGTGTGAATCACCATTATTTCGACAAGGTGGAAGATGCCTGGCAATGGTATGCCCGCGGCTTCGGCCCGATCCGACAGGTCATGAAGCAGCTGTCCGAAAGCGAGCAGACGGCCTTTAAGCAGGATGTTGACGCCTACCATGGACGCTACGCCACCGAGGCGGGCTTGCATATCGAGCGGGAGTACCTGCTTATTACTGGTCGGCGCAAGTAATCCCGCTGACGCATATTCCATGCGGGGGATACCCCCTCGCATGGTGTTTTCACGCGTCCCGAAGGTCGGCCTTTAGTCCGATGGTGAGGTTGTCCCGCATCAGCTGCTGGGTGAGCCTCAGCGTGATCACTTGGCGGAATTCTTTTGGCACGGTGGCCGACTCACCCTGGAATCCGACTTCCAGTTCAACAAAGTCCTGCAGCCATTCCACGTAGTACTGAGTACCTAGGGTCAGCTTGGTGGCAATCTCCTGTTCGTAACCGACGGGAAAACAGACTTCAGTAAAATAATGTCAAGCGCGGTGATTCGACTTCAGTCGTGGACGTTACGCAGGCCGAGCGCAGGGCCCAATTGCTTCAATGGGACTTTAAGGTAGCTCACGCCATTGTCTTCCGTCGGCGGCAACTGACCGGCTCGCATATCGACTTGCACCGAGGGAATGATCAGTTGAAGATGGGTGGTCTTGATTGAGGTTCCCTTATTCTGATGTTTTGATTATGCCGCCTGAAGTTGTCATGCGCCCTGTCTTAAGCCTGTTTCCGGTTTTGCTGTTGGGCCTGTCCGGATGCGCTGGCTATTCGGAGGTCAGCCCGGCTCCGGAATTCATCGATGCCATGTCACCGGCATTTACGGTCGGGGTGCCGGAGGAAGAGCCATTGCCACCCCTGATCGAAGAGGGCTTGTCCCAGGAGGAATTGGCCAGGATTCAAGTCCATCGCCGGACCCACCGGGCTGTGGTAAGCGTGACTACCTTGAGCGCCTATCGCAGTCGTTGGGCCGGAGCTCAACGACTGATTGTGTCGCTGTACGACGGCAGTCTGTATCCGGCCCAGCTGATAGGTTCAGACCCAGAGATGGATTTGGCTGTGCTGCGATTCGATCCCATGGGATGGCCGTTGACCGTGTTGCCCTTTGCCGACAGTGGGAGGGTCCAGGTAGGTCAGTCGGTTCTGACCTTGGGTAATCCCTTTGGCTTGGAAGGTACCCTGACTGTCGGCGTTGTATCGGTGCTTAATTGGCCGGTGCAACTGCAATCCGGCTATATTATTCGTGACCTGATTCAATCCGATGCGTCCATCAACCCCGGGAACTCCGGTGGTCCTTTGCTCAACTCCCAGGGTCGGCTTATCGGCATCAATTCCATGTTGATTGGGCCCTCGGCCGGTAGTGTGGGGATCAGTCTTTCCATTCCTTCCAATACGGTGCGGCGGATAGCCCGGCAAATTATGCAGGAAGGTCGGGTGGTGCGAGGTTGGATCGATATTGAAGGTCTGGCCTTTGCGCTCGGCGCGTTTGATCTGAGCAGGGAAGCAGGCCGCATCGCGGCCTTGATGACCGGTAGTAGTGACGGCAGGTACCGCTTTAGCCGTCAGTGGCCGGACGGGTTCTCCGGTCGAGTATGTGCCACGCAAGAAAGCCCACTAGCATCGAGACCGTGAATATCAGCGGCTCGTAGAACGCCATCTCGTGGATACTCAATGCCATCGCGCCAATACCCGGTCCCGGGCAATAGCCGGCCAGTCCCCAGCCGATCCCGAACAGGCCCGCGTCGAGCAACAACTGGCAGTTGATGTCCTGGCCCTCCGGCCACTGGAGGCCGGGAGCGAAGACGGGCTTGCCCATTTTGCGGACCAGGTAGAAACCCGGGCAGGGTGACGGCAATGGTGCCGACCATGACGAAGGCCAGGCTGGGGTCCCAGTTTCCGAGGACATCAAGGAAGCCCAGCACCTTGAGTGGGTTGATCATCTGGGAGATTGCCAAACCGAGGCCGAAAAGCGCCATCAGGAGCACGGCAGCGAGGCCGATTAGTACGCCGCCGAGCAAGGCAGAGAAGGATGTGAATTCAGTCATGAGCACTCCGTTTTCCGGCCTTCTGCCAGGTTGTGACATTGCCGCTCAAGGGGGAGATAGGGGCGCGGTTGGCATAGACGGCAAAGTGCAGCTCAGGAAACAGCTCCCGACGCTCCAGCCGCGTCTGGTTGGCTCGCTCAATCGACATCAGCAGCTCCGCAGTCAATCATCAAACCCGGACGATCATGGCAACTTCCCGGGAGATGACCAAATTGCGGCACTTTTTGGGCGCTATACACAGGCAATTTGCGGTGTATGGAGCCCTATCAGCGCGTCGCTCGCTTGGGCAGGGATGGGTGCCGGAAGAGTGCCGGTTCACCGCTGAGATTGCTAAGGGCTCCATTGAACGGCGCCTTCCTTGATCTGCATCAACACCGGGACTAGCGGATAAGAGGAGACTGACTGAGCACGAGGCCGATTTGGTGTCGGGCGACAGGCCGTAACAGGCAGGCTCAGATTGTGGGAGTGTCGGGGTTCTGCGGCACTTCTTTTGCGGATATCGG
>PWMQ01000056.1 GCA_003558125.1 Natronospira sp.
GAAAATCCCGTTGGCCCACAAGGGGTTGGCGCTGAGAGCGCCTGCTTCTGCGTTGCATTGCTTGCCCGTAGCACAGAGGCTACTGTGCTGCGCAATGCGCCTTGAATCAGACGCTCTCAGCGCCAACTGCGGGTGCGAATGAATTCATCAGAGGTTCCTTAAATCGCGAATGAATTCGCTCCCACGGCAGCTGGCCCCCTGCGCCGCCCTCCCGCTTGTCCCTTGCCCCCCGAAACAGGCTAAACTCCCTGCCCATGGACTTTCTCAAGGTACTTCAGCGGCTCAGCGAGGCCCTGTCCCGGGACGGCATCCACTATGCGCTGATCGGTGGTTTCGCCCTGGCCATGCGCGGCGTCCAGCGCGCCACCGCGGACCTGGATTTCCTCCTGCTGCAGCAGGACCTTGAGCGGGCCCACGCCATCCTCACGGCATTGGGTTATCAACGGATCTTTCACTCCGAGAATGTCTCCCACTACCGGGCGGAGACCGACGAATTCGGCCGCATCGATATCCTGCACGCCTTCCGTGGGCCTTCTCTTTCCATGCTGGAGCGAGCGGAACGCATGGAAGCCGGCCCCGGCTTGAGCATCCCGGTGTTGCAGACAGAAGACCTCATCGGTCTCAAGATCCAGGCCGCGGCCAACGACCCGAACCGGGCGGACGAGGACTGGCTCGACATCCGCCTGCTGCTCCAGGCAGCCAAACACCAGGGCAGGGCGCCGGACTGGGAACTGATTGCCGATTATCTGGCCCTATTCAACAAGCAGGACCAGCTCAAGATACTGGAGGCATGGCATGGCCAGGCTGACTGAAGAAGAACGCCGCCAACTCCGCGAAGCCGCCGAGCGGCCAGTGGAACAGCCGCCGCAAGACGAGGACGAGCGTTTCGTCGCCCCCACCCCCGAGGCCCGCCTGCGCTACATCCGCTTCGCCACCCAGGCCGCCCGCCTCCACCGCTCAGCCCCCTTCCGCCCCATGCGCGGCAACCACTGGAAGCTCTAATCCCCTGTGGCAGAGCCCCCCACTGTGGAAGAGGCTTCAGCCTCGGCTTCCCAGAGCAGTCATCGAAACCCCGCCCCCGTGCCAGCCTGGCACAGCCCGGTCGTAGGAGCGGATTCATCCGCGATCAAGCCTTAAATCAGCCCTCAATCGCGAAAAAATTCCCTCCCACGGCAGGTGGCCCCCATGAGCGATACCCACGAAAACCTCGAAGACTTCCGACGCTACGCCGCCGCCATGGCCCGCCTGCTCTAGCCATTAACACCTCAGCGCCTCCGCGGGAAAACGCCTTTGAATTTCTTGGCGTCTTCGCGCCTTCGCGTGAGGCCCACCTTTCCAGGCACCCCCCATCCGGGGGATAGCAATAACCGCCCCAACCGGCGCAGAATCCCGCCAAGACCCTGACCAGCCACGAAAATCGAACCCCGTCAAGGCCTACACAGCCAAAAGCGCATCCCCTATACTCGATTGCGCTCGCAAGCGCCTTGAGGGGAGGCGCCAGGATTGAACATAAGAGGGCAATGACCAGGAGCGCCAACCCTCGCTAAACGCACTGACAGGAAGTCAGGGGAGGAGTCACCCAATGCAAGCACCCATCCGCAAGGCCGTGTTTCCCGTCGCCGGCCTCGGCACCCGTTTCCTGCCTGCCACCAAGGCCAGCCCCAAGGAAATGCTGCCCGTGGTGGACAAGCCGCTGGTCCAGTACGCCGTGGAAGAGGCCGTGGAAGCCGGCGTGGATACCATCATCTTCGTCACCGGCCGCAATAAGCGCCCCATCCCGGACCATTTCGACCGCGCCTACGAGCTCGAAAACGAGCTCATGAAAAAGGGCAAGCACGATCGCCTTCAGGCCGTCCGTGATGTCATCCCCGACCATGTGGACTGCGTCTACATCCGCCAGGCCGAAGCCCTCGGCCTCGGCCACGCCGTGCTCTGCGCCAGGAACATCGTCGGCAACGAACCCTTCTATGTGGTCCTCGCCGATGACCTCGTCCACAACGGCGGCAAGGGCTGCCTGGCCCAGATGGGCGAGCAATTCGACCAGCTCGGCCACAGCCTCATCGGCGTCCAGCAGATCCCGCAGGAACACAGCAACAAGTACGGTATCGTCGCCGGCGACAAAGTCAGCGACCAGCTCCGCCGCCTCAACAGGATCGTGGAAAAGCCGGCCCCGGAAAATGCCCCCTCCAACTGGGGCGTCATCGGCCGCTACGCACTGACTCCGCGTATCTTCCACCACCTGGAAAACACCCCCAGGGGCGCCGGCAATGAAATCCAGCTCACCGATGCCATCGACGCCCTCCAGCAGGAAGAGGCCGTTTACGCCTACAACTTCCACGGCAAGCGCTACGACTGCGGCGACAAGCTGGGCTATCTGGAAGCCACGGTGGAAATGGCGCTGAAACACCCGGAGCTGGGTGGTCCGTTTGCGGATTATCTGACGCGGTATGCCCGCGAACAGGCGGAATCCCGGGCTTCCTGACGGGCCCGAAAACACGGTAGTCTTTCCAATTGCTCACCGGCCTGGCGGGGCAGGGGACCCCCCCGTCAGGCCGGCCTTTCGTCGTATCGGAATGGTGTGAAGCATGAATTTTTTCAAGGCCTACGACATCCGTGGCCGCATCA
>PWMQ01000050.1 GCA_003558125.1 Natronospira sp.
GCAGGATCGCGCTCTCCCGAAGGCCTGGTTTCAAACGGCTCAATCGATGGTTTGTCATTGTTCAGTTTCCGTTGGCGGCCTTAAAGCATAGGTCATCGAGGCCGGGAATGCTTGTTTCATGAAATGAAATTGTCAGGGCCTGGTGCCCTGGTCGATGATGGGCCCGGTTGGCAATGGGTTCCGGTGCAAGCAACGGAGCCAAGGGAGCGGTAGCGATGTATGACCTGATTGGCCATGTTCACGGTGAGCTGGATGCGTTGGAGCGGCTGCTTCGGAAGCTGGGTTATCGTCAGGACGCAGGCGTCTGGCGGCATCCGGATCGTCAGGCGGTGTTTGTCGGGGATTTGATTGATCGTGGGGATCAGTCCCGGCAGGTGGTGGCCACGGCCCGGGCGATGGTGGCGGCCGGTAGTGCGCATTGCATCATGGGCAATCATGAGTTCAATGCGATCGGCTTTCACACGCCGGATCCGCGAGGTGGGGGTTATCTTCGGCCTCGTAGCGATAAGAATCATCGCCAGCATGCGGCGACGCTGGAATCCTATCGGGGGCATGCGGCGCAGTTGGCGGACGATGTGGCCTGGTTTCAGGGTCTGCCGTTCTGGCTGGCGCTGGACGGGGTGCGGGTGGTGCACGCGGCCTGGTCGCCGGAAGCGATGGCGGTGGTTGAGAAGAGCGGCGTGCGGGAGCGGATGGACTGGCCGACTGCGTTTCCGGAGGTCTTTGATGAGTCAGGCCCTTTGGGGGCCGCCTTGTCGGAAGTGCTGAAGGGGGTGGAGTGGGCCTTGCCTGATAGCGTCTCGTTTCGCGACAAGGATGGCAATCACCGGACCGAGGCCCGGGTGACCTGGTGGAAGGTGGCGCCGGTGCTTCGCTTGCTGGTGGTGGGGGAGTCGACGGCGGCCGGGGTGGGGGCGACGGATCAGGCGCGGGGGCTGGCGCGGTGGACGGCGGAGACGGTGGCGGCGCTGAGCGGGCGAGCGGTGGCCTGGCGGGTGTTGGGGCGGAATGGGGCCACGGCGCTGGCGGCGGGATCTGACCCGGGTGGTGGACGCCTTGCGGCGGCGTTGCGGGCCGGTGCCGGTGGTGCTGGCCTCTGTACCGCCGATGCAGCGGTTTCCGGCGATTCCTTCTCCCACGCGCCAGGTGCTTGGCCTGCGAGCCCATCGTCTGGGCGAGGCGGCCAGGGCCTGGGCGGCTGCCATGCCCGATGTGGCCTATGCGCCCCTGCCGGGCGATGGGGACGAGCCCCTGGAAGCGCTGTTCGGCGAGGACGGCTTTCATCCTTCGGAGGCAGGCTATCGGCGCTGGGGCGATCTGCTTGGGCGTGAGGCGGTGGCGGTGCTTGGAAGGACCGCCCTTTGATGCGACACGAGTTGTCGCGCCGTGTTGGGACCCTGCCATCAAGGAGGGTCGCTTATGGATCTGGAAGTGGCGGTGGGTCTGGTGGTCGGTGCGGTGATTGCCGGGCTGTGGGATCAGCCCGGGGTTCGGCCGGGCTGGCTGTTGCTGGCGGGGCTGACACTGTTGCCTGGAATCTTTTCGGTGAACTGGGTGGCGATCGTCATTGGGGTGGTGGCGTTGCTGCTGGCCTTCACGGGACCGGCATCGGGTGATCGCGGTGGATAGCCTGCTGGCCTTCTTCCTGCCCCGGGCGGGGCTGGCCGGGCCCTGGCGGCTGGACTGGTTGTTTTCCCATGCCCGCGTCTACGCCACGCGGAATCTGGTGGCGGGGGTGTTCTGGCTGCTTCCCTACGAGTTTTGCCAGTATCTGGTTCAGCCGGTCTGGGCCGGGCTGTGCCTGCTCCTGGCAGCCGTGCATGCTGTGGTGTTCGGGGTGATGCTGGGGGTCTTGAGTTCACGCGGTACCGGCGGTGGCGGCTGAGCCGAATAACTCGGCTAATCGGCTCATGCCTAGCTGGCAACGGCGGCAAGAGCTGTCTGCGGCAGCTGCCGGGCGGGGGGCGCAGTACGCGATTTGTCACTGATCGCTGATAATCGGGTTGGTGCGTGTCCTTGTTGGATGATCTGGGGGAGGGATATGGTCAGGTCGGAAGATGATGGCTTTGCCGTGATTGCCTGAGTCGTGGCCTGATGATGCGCGGTTGTCGGATATGTTCCGGACGCTGGTCCGGAACCGTGCCTGGCGAGTCCAGGGTCTGTTTTAGAGTCACCGACAGTTCAGGGCTTGGTCTTAACGAATCCTCTGCCGTACAAAACGTGAAAGTATGCCGTATAATGCCCCTATGAGCACCGAAACCACCAAACTGACTCTGCGTCTCCCTAGCGAGGATGTAGCCTTTATCAAGGCCTATGCCCGCCGGCATGGTCTGAGTGTGACCGAAGTGATTGATCGCTACCTTCGCCGCATCCGTGCGCTTGAGACCTATTCGCCACCACCCGAGCTGGACGCCATAACGGGGCTGATTCCGTCGGAGGTGGATGCCCGGGCCTTGTACCGGGAGCACCAGCGGGAAAAGCAGGGATGATCGCGCTGGATACCAATGTGATCCTGGATGTCATGCAACGTAGGGAACCCCATTTCAAAGCCTCGGCAGCTGTTCTTGAGCGGGTACTGCGGGGTGAAGCGCAGGCTGCCCTTTCCGC